>NC_011146.1:1859375-2541250 GCF_000020725.1 Citrifermentans bemidjiense Bem
GTTCTCCCCCCGCGCTGTAATCACTAAGTCTTTGCCTATGAAAAGGAATTGAGCTCCGTCTCGCCCAGGCCCTGCGGCTGCCGGCGCTTTATCCGCTGCACGCCCCAGAAGTGGCACGAAATCTGCTTTGAATCGTTTAACAGGCGCGGACGACGCGGCTGTGTCAATTGTGTGAAAACCCGCCAGCAGCGGCTCTCTACGGCGTCCTTTTTTCAGTTTACTTCATACGGCATAAGTGCTATAGACTAAAGCCCTGATAATTAACTCGGGCTTTTAAATAGCTCTGCAGTTACAGCTATTTTTCAAGACTGCACGGCTTGAGCAGACCGCACTGCACTCTGTTCGGAAAAGCGTTAGGATACGTGCACATTTCATTTACATTAGAAGTTTAACGTGATATATCCGTGCTGCGAAAAGCCTGTCAATGAACGTCTGAGTCATCTCATGAAGTAGGGGTACGCATAAGCATGAAGAAAATCCTGCTGTTCGCTGTTTTGCTCGCCTTCCTTTCCAACGCCATAGCCTTCCCCGCCTCACAACCCGAGGCTCAATATTCATCATCTGGAACTTCTGCCAACGCCGGCATGAAAGAGAACGGCTCCATCTTCGGCGCCTCGGACTATTTCAAGCTGCCGGACCCCGAAGATGAGGCTGACACCATCTCCAAACCCCAGATGGACAAGGGGGAGAGGGATTCGCGGCGCCAGCGCGCCCGCGGTGAGGATGTCGATACCTCACGATACGATGATCGCCAGGAACAAAGTGCGGATGAGATCTCCAGCGACGACACCTACGACAATTCCTACGATAACTCTTTTGACAACTCCTATGACAGCTCCTATGACAACTCCTCTGACAGCTCCTCTGACAGGTCATACGATAGCTCTTACGAGAAACGCTATGAAAAGCCGTACAACGTCAATGACGGTGAGGCGCTCAAGGAAGACAAGGAGCCTAAGAAGGACAAGGACGGCAAGGAACTAAACGAAGAGAAGAAGCGTTCCGATATTAAGACCGGCAAGGAGCGTGTGAAACGGAGCAAGGTCGCCAGAAAGACCCGCCCGGGGCAGCGCAAGGCGAAGGAGTTGTCCACCCTTGAACGCGCCATGAGCGAAAACCCGGTGACGGCTGACAAGGCGAAGCCTGAGCCCTATGGCAATAAACAGCTGATCCAGTTCGGCTACAACTTCTTCAAGTCCAAGGAAGATCCCTTCGCTTCACAGACAGACGTTCCGGTCGGCCCCGACTACATCATCGGTGCGGGCGACCGTCTGATCCTGACCGTATGGGGAAGCCTCAACGGCACCTACAAGCTCGACGTTAGCCGCAGCGGAGATATCGTCATCCCCAAAGTGGGCGCTGTCAAAGTCGGCGGACAGAGCTACGGACAGCTTCCTGCGCTGCTCAAAAACCACATCGCTCGCATCTACAAAGACTTCGAATTGAACGTCAACATGGGGCAGCTCAGGCTGGTCAAGGTTTACGTGGTGGGCGAAGTTGCCTCTCCCGGCGACTACAACATAAGCTCCCTTTCCACCCTCATCGGTGCCCTTTCCGAGGCCGGCGGCCCCACCAAGAACGGCAGTCTCAGGAACATCCAGATCAACAGGAACGGCAAGCTCCTCGAAACGGTGGACCTCTACGATTTCTTCCTCAAAGGGGACAAAGGGAAAGACATCCGGCTGCAGCCGGGCGACACCGTGCTTGTCCCTGTGATAGGGAAGGTAGCGGGGGTCGCGGGCAACGTGCGCCGCCCGGGCATCTACGAGTTGAAGGGACAAACGACGCTGAAGGATCTGCTGGCGCTCGCCGGGGGGATCAACTCCATAGGCTACCTGCAGCGGGTCCAGTTGTACCGGGTCCAGGCGCACGACAAGAAGGTCGTCACCGACGTCAACCTCGATGTAATCGGCAAGACTTCCGAAGATATCACCGCTGCAGTCCCGGTCCAGGACCTCGACTTGGTCAAAGTACTCTCCATCGACCGGGTGCTGCGTGGCTACGTGCGCCTGGAAGGGCACGTGGTCCGGCCTGGCGATTACGCGCTGAAGCCGGGTATGAAGATCAGCTCCCTGGTGCAGAAAGATAGCCTGCTCCCCGAGTACCACGCGGCCACTGGCCAGATCATCAGGCTTTTTGCCCCCGACCTGCACCCCGAGGTGGTCCCGTTCGACGTCTCCCGTGCCATGGCGGGGGAGGCGGGGCAGGACCTGGAACTGAAGGAGTTCGACCGGGTGAAGATCTTCTCCAAGCGCGAAATGGAGGAGGTCCCCGTGGTCAAGGTGAGCGGAGAGGTGAAGCGCCCCGGACCCGTCCGCTACATGGAGAACATGACGGTGCGCGACCTGCTGACTCAGGCCGGCAACGTGAAGCTCTCAGCCTACCTGAAGAACGCCGAAATCACCAGGATCAAGCGTACCGGCGACGCCGTCACCTCGTTCACCATCACAGTGGATCTGGAAAAAGCCATGGCAGGCGGCGAAGCGAACATCAAGCTGTCTCCTTTCGACGAGCTGACCGTACGGCGCATACCCAACTGGGCCGAGGCGAAGGAGCGCTACGTAACGCTCAAAGGGGAATTCGTTTTCCCGGGCACCTATCCCATCTCGAAAGGGGAGCGGCTCAGTTCCGTCATTGCAAGAGCCGGCGGCTTCACCGATCGGGCCTACCTCAAGGGGACTCGCTTTACCCGGGAGAGCGCCAGGAAACTGCAGCAGCAGCGCATGGACGAGTCGCTGGCCAAGGCACAGGAAAACATCATCAAGCTCCAGACCAACATGTCGCAGACAGCATCCTCCGCCGAGGAAGTGGCCAGCTCGAAGACCACCCTGGAAGGGCTGATGCAGAGCGTCGAGATTCTGAAGCAGAAGAAGGCCGAAGGGCGTGTGCTGATTGAGATAGCCTCACTGAAGGAGCTTGAGGGGAGCAATTACGACGTCGAGTTGCAAGGCGGGGACAAACTGAGCATTCCTAGCGACCCCGGCGGCATCAACGTAATCGGTGACGTCTATAACCAGAACACCATCGTGGCGCAGAAGGGGCGTAGCGTCGAGTGGTATCTGAAACAGGTTGGTGGCGCGACCGCAGATGCGGATACCGACGGTATTTATGTCGTGAAGGTGGACGGTTCGGTCACAAGCCAGGCCAACTCCACGAAATTCTTGTTCTACAACTCCTTCTGGGGCAAGCCGCTTGATTCCGGGGACACCATCATCGTACCAAGGCAGTACGAGAAGACCGCCTACCTTAGGAATATGAAGGACATTGCCACCATCATAGGTAACATAGCTGTAATGGCCGGTGTGTTGGTGGCTGCAGGCCTTTAGGCTGGTAATTCCTTTAGTTGTGTCGCGTCCGGGAGCGGGCATCGCAGATTTACCACCTTACTAACTGGATTTCGCGCTTTCCGGCGCAGGAGCAACTCGAAGGAAGCCCATGACAGAGAACCAGAATCAGGCTGACATTGATGTAGAGGAACAGATTAATCTGCTCGAACTTTTACAGATTATCGCGAAACGAAAGATGTTTATCATCAAGATGTGCACATTCGCGGTCGTCGCATCTGTTGCTTACAGCTTCACTCTCCCCAATATCTATTCCGCAACTGCCAAGGTGTTGCCGCCACAGAAAGAAACGGCCGGCGGGCTTTCTGCAATGTTGGGACAGGTCGGTGGCATAGCTGGTCTCGCACCGGGTGGCCTTGGTTCTGGTACCGAACTCTACCTTGGCCTTCTGAGAAGTAGATCTGTGGCGGACGAGGTTGTGCGGCGTCTTGACCTTACTGCATATTATAAAACCAAGGATGCCGAATTGGCTAGGAGAGGCCTAGAAGCGACCGTGCGTATGCAGACCGGCAAGGACGGTATCATTAACATCACGGCCGATGATAAGGATCCGAAGATGGCGGCTCGCGTCGCAAACATGTATGTTGAGGAGCTTGGCAGGACTTCGGTGAGGCTTAACCTATCCAAGGCAGGCTCTGAAAGAGCATTTCTCGAAAAACGGCTGGAATTGGTAAAGGGAGAACTGAAGAAGGCTGAAGATGAAATCAAAGCATTCTCCCAGCAAAACAGCATAGTACAGGTTGACTCGCAGGCCAAGGCAAGCATCGAAGGGATAGCACGGCTAAAGGCTGAACTGGCGACTAAGGAAGTTCAGTTGGCAGCACTGCGCTCCAGGCAGACAGACGAGAGCCCAGAGGTGCGCTCACTCCTGGCGGGGATCAAGCGCCTGCAGGCCGAGATGGATAGGATGTCAGGTCCCGGTCTAGGTGGCGAGGGTATTCCGGCGATAGGCAATGTTCCTAGGCTGGGGCTCGAGTATGCCCGGAAGATGCGTGAGCTCAAGATACAGGAATCTGTCTTTGAGCAACTCACCAAGCAATATGAGATGGCCAAGCTCAGCGAGGCGAAGGATTCTTCAGCGTTCCAGGTGCTCGACACGGCTGTAGCCCCCTCTGTAAAAAGTAAGCCAAGACGCTCCGCCATTGTCATCACCGCTACCATGGTGGCGGTGGCCGCCTCTCTGGTGCTGATATTCTTGCAAGAGCACCTGGAAAAGATGAGTGAGGCGGATAGAAAGATCTTGGCCGATATCAAAGGGCGCCTCCTCTCTTTGAGGTAACAGATTTGACGTCAATGACCTGATATGTCGCTGTGCAGGCTATGGATCGTCTTGCTACGATAGGTGTTGCCTTATGAACTCACATTCCCAAAATGCTGACATTCTGTTCGCGACTGTGGTGGTGTCGGTATTCAACGAAGAAGAAGTGCTGCCTGGTTTTTATGATGAACTGAGCCGGGTTCTCGGCCAATTGGGTGCTGCTGCAGAGGTTATTTTCGTAAACGATGGGAGCAATGACGGTAGTGCTGCGGTTCTTAAGGAACTGGCGAGCTTGGATCCTAGAGTAAAGATCATCAACCTTTCCCGCAATTACGGCCATGAAGCTGCGATGATCGCCGGCATAGACCACAGCAGGGGCAACCCGGTCATCTGCATGGACGCCGACCTCCAGCACCCGCCTGCTAAGATAGGCGAGATGCTTGAGCAGTACAGAAACGGCTTCGAGATCGTCTGCATGAAGAGGGTCGCCAGCAACAATCTCTCGCGCTTCGATAAGATGAAATCGTTGTTTTTCTATCGCCTGTTAAATCAACTTTCTCCCATGGAGTTCGAAACAGGCGCCTCCGATTTCTTCATGGTATCGAGAAGGGTGGCAAATATCCTAAAAGTTGAGTTTCGTGAAAGGATCCGTTTCCTTAGGGGGTACGTTCAGACACTCGGATTCCGCAAGTCGGTCATAAGCTACACCGCGAGCGAGCGGGCGTGCGGCAAAAGCAAGTACACGTTCTCCGATCTCTGCGGCCTTTCCCTCAACGCGTTCTTCAGCTTCAGCAACCTCCCGCTCAGGCTTGGGATAATCACCGGGTTAATAGTCGGTGGGTTCAGCATCCTGGTCGGCATTTACTCTATAGTGATGAGGTTCATCGGTAACGCGCCGTCAGGGTACACCACCATCGTCGTCCTTGTCTCGTTCCTGTTCGCCATACAGTTCTTTATCACCGGTATCATCGGTGAGTACATAGGGGTCATCCTGATACAGAGCAGGGAGAGGCCTATCTACCTAGTCGACTCAATGATGAACATCGCTGAGTGCCATGAAGCTGAATAGGGATGTGACGGTAAGGATAAATTGGTTCCTGGACAATGTCGTTCCGCCGTTTCTGAGGGACAGCAGGATGTTCATGGGAGTGTTGTTCTGGCTGCTGTTCAGGGACAAGGCTGCACGCTTCCTGGATTTCAAAGAGCAGGCTCCCGGACTGGGAGAGGCGGGGCTCCGCGCACTTTACAAGGAACTGCGCAATAGCCATCTGGAGCGTGACACAGATCTAAACCGGGAATGCCTGCAACGCATACTCTCCGATATCGTAGGGGAAACGGTTCTGGACGTTGGGTGCGGCAGTGGGTACGTTGCACGGAGAATCGCTGAGCTTGGTCTGAAAAAAGTTGCAGGTCTGGATACCAATCTCCCGCAAGAAGCGCGATCAGACCAACGCGTGCAGTGGTTGGAGGGGAGCGCGGAGTTCCTTCCTTTTGCCACGGGGGCTGCGGACACAGTGGTCTGTTCCCACACGTTAGAGCACGTGGTCGACATAGAGAGGGCGGTAGCCGAACTGAGGAGGGTCGCTGCAATGCGTCTGATTGTGGTGGTCCCGATGCAAAGGGAATATAAGTACACCTTCGACCTGCACCTACACTTCTTTCCCTATCCCTTCAGTCTGCTGAAGCTGATGAAGAACCCGGAAGCCATTTGTGTGGTGATCGGCAACGACCTTTACTACTGCGAGGAGCGCCAGGGGCAGAACGCCGGCTAAACGGTTAGAGCCTCGTACGTGAATGAAATCCGAAGCTGGGGTGCCTAATCGTCGAGTTGAGAAATAAATATCTGCTTCCGGTGCTGTTCGTTGCGTTGCATGCGGTGATACTCGATCCCATGCCGGTCTACCTCGACGATACGGGGTTCCTCGAGCTATACCGCAAGTTTAGCTGGGATGCATTCTCAGTCTTCAGTTACAACTTCGACACCTATAAGTTCTACCGGGTTTTGGGGTTCGACCTGAATTACCTGTATTACAGGTTTTTCGTCGAGCACTTTGATTTTGCTATACTGCTCATTTCGGTGCTGTACTTTGTCGTCCTAGATGGCTATATCCGTACCTTTGGCAGGATCTATACTGAAGAGACAGGAGATCAAAAAGATAGGAGTGATTTTCAACTACTGTGTTTGATATTGATGCTCTCCTTTCCGTTTTCCTACTACCTCATAATCTTTAGATACTCATTCATCGGGCTCGCATCGTACCTGTTCAATCTGCTAGCTATAAGGTATGTCTATGAATGTACATTCAGAAGGTCAGGACTGTTCCCAGCGTTCCTCGTCGCCGTAACCTATGTTGTGTCGCTGTATCTGTATGAGGCGACGCTTTTGATGCCACTGTACTACGCCGCAGCGAGTTTTCATCTGGTTGCGGCGAACAGAAAGTACAATCGAAACAGGGCGCTTGCCTGCCTTGCCCTCGTGTCACTTTGCCTGATGGCATATCTGCTAAGCCAGGTCTGGTTCATCCAGAACCAGCCAAAGCTGATGAAGGGAGCGGAGATTGTGGCAAACGGCAGCGCAGTGCTGGGCTTGGAAGAGCAACTCATCAGGAAGGCGATGAGCTTGATATACTCCTTCAAATGGGCCTTTTATTATTTCGGCGTGAACTTCAGAAGCTACGGCCCACTGCAACTGGCGACGATCCTTGCAATCCCCGTCGCCTGCACCGCGATCTTGTGGCGAGTACTGTCAAGGCTGAAGGCTTCCGTCGCCCGAAATACAGCACAGCAGATGGTGGACGGCGCGATCTTCTTCGGGTGCACATTCGGTCTTTGGTCCTATTACTGGATTTTCGGCAGCAGGTTTACGACTCCTCCGCTCTACGCCCTGTTCCTGCCGGCTCTAGGGTTGTCCCTGCTGGCGGTGGGACTGTTGCTCCGTCACGGGATGGAAGCTACTCGCAATGTTCTCCTGAGGGGGGGGATGTGCGGGGTTATACTGTTTTTCTTTACCGCGAACCTCATTTCTTTTCTCTCGGCGCGGATGAGCATTGAGCAGTCGCTCCGCGAGGCCCGCACTGTTGCAGCAAGGGTTGGCGAAATACTGAAAAGCGGCGAAGGTAGATACGACAGCCTCGTGATTACTAGACGGTCCAGGCGCGATGCCTATGCCCGGTACATCGCACACTTCGATTCCCACCTTAAATACTATCTTTCCAGGGCGGCTTCAGGGCACCCCGTGCGGATTGTGGTTGATGGCCGGGTCTTGTGCAACGGGCGTAGTGCCGCAGAAGGGACCGGGGAAGAACTGGTGGTAAGACTCGAGTACGATCCAGTGCATAACGGTCTGGTCCGACAGAAAGGTGATAGTAACTTTCGCACACCCGACAAGTCTGGCTCGGATCCGTGCCAGGTGTCCATGCTTGACTACGTCCTCTACTACGATGCTACGGCGGGGGGGATCGTTTTCCGTAGAGTGCCTAAGCAGTTCCCAGAAGCAAATGGGTAACGGGTAAGGTTGGAACTTCTTCTGTCCTTCGGTCGAGTTACCCGTGCCGTGATCAGTCATGGAGGGAAAAAATGAAATATTTTGTACATGATAAGGCGTTGGTTGAGTCTTCGAAGATAGGAAACAACACTCGTGTATGGGCTTTTGCCCACATACTACCGGGTGCCACGGTGGGGTCGGAATGCAACATCTGCGACAACGTGTTCATCGAAAATGACGTAGTTCTCGGCGAGAGGGTGACCGTCAAGTGCGGTGTGCAACTCTGGGATGGGGTGGTGCTTGAGGACGATGTCTTTGTCGGTCCCAACGCTACCTTTACCAACGACCTTTTCCCCCGCAGCAAAAAGTACCCTGAGCAATTCGCAAAGACCATAGTGCGCCAAGGGGCCTCCATAGGCGCGAATGCCACCATCCTCGCCGGAGTCTGCATCGGGAAGAACGCCATGGTGGGCGCTGGCGCCGTGGTCACGAAGAATGTCCCTCCCAACGCCATAGTCGTCGGCAACCCCGCTCGCATCCACGGTTACGTCACCAGTAAGCCCGCCGCCGCAAGTGTTCCTCAGAAGAGCCCATCCCAGATGCCGGAGGAATTCAAGAGCCTCACCGGCACGACGTTGCACCGAATGCCGATCATCACCGACATGCGTGGCAGCCTCTCCTCCGGCGAGTTGGCAAAGATGCTACCGTTCATACCTAAGCGGTATTTTCTCGTTTTTGACGTCCCCAATAAGGAGGTCCGGGGAGAGCACTCCCATAAACAGTTGCACCAGTTCCTAGTCTGCGTCAAGGGGGCATGCTCACTACTTGTAGACGATTCGGTTCACAGAGAGGAGATCCTGCTCAATTCCCCAAATATCGGAGCCCACATCCCTCCGATGGTCTGGGGGGTGCAGTACAACTTCTCCCCTGACGCGGTCCTTATGGTACTTGCCTCCGACGCATACGATCCCGATGACTACGTCAGAAACTACGACGATTTCTTGGCCATGAGGGGAGCAGTATGAGTTTGAGCATCCCATTTCTGAACCTCCGCTCCACCTACGATGAGTTAAGCGCCGAGATCGATCAGGCCTACCATAGGGTCATGGATTCCGGCTGGTACATTTTGGGCAACGAGGTCACCCTGTTTGAGCAGGAGTTCGCCGCCTACTGTGGCGCTGAACACTGCGTCGGCGTCGGTAACGGTTTGGATGCGTTGCACCTGATCATGAGAGCGATGGGGATTGGGGAGGGGGACGAGGTAATTGTTCCCGCTAACACCTATATTGCCACCATACTTGCTGTCATCTACACGGGTGCGACCCCTGTGCTGGTCGAACCGTCGCTAAATACCTACACCTTGAACCCGGCGCTGGTGGAGAAGGCGGTGACGAGCCGCACCAAAGCGATTCTTCCGGTGCATCTCTATGGTTTTCCAGCGGACATGGACCCCATCAACGCCATAGCCCGCGAACACAGTCTGAAGGTGATCGAGGACGCGGCTCAGGCTCACGGCACTAGCTACCGCGGACGGCGCGCCGGAACCCTCGGCGACGCAGCCGGTTTCAGTTTCTATCCAGGCAAGAACCTCGGTGCCTTCGGCGACGGCGGCGCAGTCGTCACCAACGACGGCGAGATCGCCGACCGGGTGCGGGTCTTGCGAAACTACGGATCGCGAGTCAAGTACCAGAACGAGACCATTGGCTACAACACCCGGCTGGACGAAATGCACGCCGCAGTGCTGCGAATCAAGCTGCGCAAGCTAGATGAGTGGAATGACAGGCGCAGGGCCCTTGCCGACTACTATCTGAATGGGCTAAAAGGGCTCGACCTCGTGCTGCCGGAGGTTCCCTCCTTCGGAGAACATATCTGGCATCTTTTCGTAGTGAGGAGCGCCGACCGGGACAACCTGCAGAAGAAGCTTGCCGCGGCTGGCATCGGCACCATGATCCATTACCCCATCCCGCCACATCTACAACCGGCCTGCGCCTACCTGGGCCTCTCCCAGGGGACGTTTCCGATCACTGAGGCCATCCATCGCGAAGTGCTAAGCCTGCCCATGGGGCCACATCTCCTGCAGTCGGAAGTCCAAAGCGTCATTGATACAGCGGGACGGTGCCTGTGAGAGCCCTCTACCGTCTGCTGCTTGTTTTACTCACTCGCATGCGCCACGCTTGGTATCGGCTCTGCCTGAGGTTCCAGACCACGGCGCTTAGGGGCGGACTAAACGTCGGCAAGAACGTTCTGCTGCAGGTCCCACTGCGCTGTGACGGATACGGCAAGGTATCCATTGGCGACGACACGGCCTTCGGCTCACGCCCCGCGCCTAAGGCAGGCAATGGCGAGGTGTTGATTCAGGCGCGCGCCGCCGAAGCCGTTATCCAGATCGGACGTAACGTCCTTTTCTCCAACAACATCTCGCTCATCTCCACGGTCGGGATAACCATCGGCGATGACTGCCTGGTAGGGGACAATCTGCTTGTGATGGATACCGACTTCCACGGCATTCACCCTGCCGAACGCAGGACCAGTCCCGGCACGTCGAGGCCGGTCACGGTCGGCAAGAACGTCTGGTTCGGAAGCAGGGTAATCGTGCAGAAAGGTGTCACCATCGGCGACAACTCGGTCATCGCCTCGCAGTCGGTAGTGACGCGCGACATTCCCCCAAACTCTGTGGCCGGGGGCAATCCCGCCAAAGTACTTAGGACCCTCGATGGCTGCTGAGACTGGGACTACAGCTGAAAAAAGGGGCTCCATCGGGCACATACTGAAGGCGTCCGCGGTCATGGGGAGTTCGGCTGTGGTCCAGATCGCCACAGGAATCCTGAAGAACAAGGTGGTGGCCCTGCTTCTGGGCCCTAGTGGGGTTGGCGCCTTCGCCCTGTTGCAATCCGTTCAGGCCACCGCTTCCACCGTTGCCGGTCTCGGGCTTAACTCAAGCGGCGTGCGCCAGATATCTGATGCCGAGGCAAAGGGGGGGGAGGGCGGCGTTGCGCTCTGCTACCTAGTCCTGAGGCGTCTTGCCATGGCGGCCGCAATCATCGGAGCGTTACTCATGCTCCTGCTTAGGACACCGATATCTAAGCTAGCGGGTTACGGAGGTCCCTCCGGCGCGACCACCATCGCCATTCTGGGAATCGGTGTATGGGCTACTACCGTTTCCGGCGCTCAGACCGCGCTCCTCAACGGGTTGCGCCGCATAGGAGACCTTGCCCGTGTCAACGGTATGGGCGCCATCATCGGCATGCTCGTTACCTTGGCAGCGCTGTGGCTCTTGAAAGAATCAGGCATCGTCGTCGCTGTCGTAGGCAGCTCGCTAGCCACGCTGCTGGTTTCCTGGTTTCTAAGCCGCAAGATCGAACTCCCGAACAGGGCGGTGCGCCGCGAAGAATTCCTGGCCCATTCGGAAAAGCTATTACGCCTCGGCGTAGTCTTCATGGGGTCCGCCGTCCTGACCGTCGGGTGCCAGTTCGTCGTCCGAGCGATTCTCGCTCGAAAACTTGGCATTGAGGCGACTGGACAGTTCCACGCTGCTTGGAACATATCCATGCTGTACGTGAGCTTCGCGCTGAACGCAATGGGGACGGACTTCTACCCGAGATTGACCGCCGTTGCGGACGACCACGCGCAGTCGCGCAGGATGGTGAACGAGCAGGGGGAGGTGGCGATCCTTCTCACCGCCCCGGTCATACTAGGTATGTTGACCTTCGCCCCCTTTGTAGTGGCTGCTCTTTATTCGAGCGCCTTCGGCGCCACGTCGGAGATCCTGCGCTGGCAGGTACTCGGCGACCTTTTCAAGATCGTGGCGTGGCCGATGGGGTTCGTCATGCTCGCCCAAGGGAGCTGCCGCGCCTTCCTCGTTGCCGAACTGTTCTGGAACGGCCTGTACCTGGCCCTGGTGGCTGCGGGCATCCCGTACTTTGGCGTCAGCGCGACAGGCATATCGTTCTTCATCTCGTACCTGTTGCTGTGCCTGCTGAATGGCTTCTTTGCCTACCGGCTTATCAAGTTCGTTCCCAGCAGGGCCAACGTTGCCAACATCTCGGTACTGTTCCTGCTGGCGTTGCTAGTCACCTTCCTGGTCAAAGACGGCTCTTCCGCCGGTTACCTAGCTGGCACCTTGATCACGACCGGCGTCGGAGCATCCTCATTGCTGCGCATAACCCGCTCGCTAGGAAGGAATCCCTTCAGCAGAAAGTAAGGACGCTGACGTCCAAACACGGAGCAAATGTGGCTATAGACTTAAATCTCAAAATCTCAGTGGTGATACCGACATACGGGCGGGCGCAGATGGTGAAACAGACGGTGCTCGCAGCACTCAACCAGGAGCTCGAACCGTTCGAGGTGATCGTGAGCGACGACTGCTCCCCTGACGATACGGTGCAGGTGCTAAGGGAGGTCTCAGCCCAGCACCCCCGGCTCAAACTGATCGAGAACGCTACCAATTCCGGAGGGGTACCCAACTGGAACAAAGTGATCGACGCGGCTCAGGGGGATTATATAGCCTATTGTTCAGACGACGATTATTTCCTGCCGTATCACCTGAAGACGGCAGTCGGCTTTCTTGAGGAAAACCGCGAGGTGGACATGGTGCATTCTGGTTTTTTCAACCTTACTGACACCTGCCGCCAATTTCCAATTGTCTCTTGCGCGCTGATCTCTGATCAGGTTTTCGTGATCAACGGCAGGAAAACTCTGCAGCACATCATTAAGCAGACGAGCTACCCCTTCCAACCCTCAACGTGGGTATTCAGAAGGACGCTGTGGGAGGCGGTCGGCCACTTCGATACGCGCTACTCGGTATCCGACACCGACTGGTTCATCCAGGCGGGGCTTTCGCACAGTATCGCATACCTTCCCGTCTGCACGGTCGTCAACAGACGTCATCCGGACAACTGGAGCAACAGGGTGGGGAGCATCAATATGAACCTGGAGTTTCACGACATGATGCGCCGAGCGCTGCAATGCTGCGCGCAGAGGGATGAAGCAGGCCTTGGGTGGCTGGTCTGGCAGTGGAAGCTGACTGAGTTTGTCAAATTCTTACGCATCTATGTCGCCCGCTCACGCGCCGGGATGTTCGACGTGTCGGAACACTGTGCCGATGTGCTGTGGGACTTCATGCTTTCGGGCCGGCGCACAAACCCTTACCCGCTGTACGCCGCCTTTACTAAGCGTTGCAGCCGGATATTGCGCAGGGTTCAGTTGCTGCTGCCCGGGGGGGAACAAAAGTATCTCGGTTCCGGAACGGACTGTCCAGGCTGATGGAGTCTGCTATGCACTGCAAATACATTATCAAGACGTCGGGTAAATAGATGGCAAGAACAAGATACATTCGGAAGAGAGAACAAGCAGGAGAGCACGAGGCGGTTATTGACGCCACCGACCGCAGCCCGGCAGGACATGTCTTCTGCTTCGAGCCGTCGAGGCGACTTAAGGACCTCTTCTGCGTGGCACGAGAAAGACTGATGTCCCCACTGCTTAAGAGTAGGTACCCTGAGGCTTGTGGCAGCTTCCAGGTTTTTGCCAAGGAGTGGAGCGTATCGCTGCAGCGGCAGCGTTCCTTTTGCTCAAGGACGCTCGGCGGACTCGGGGATAAGACCGTCCTTGTCCTTGGCTGCGGCTTTGGGGACGATGCTGTCGCTTGGTTCCCTCATCGCCCGGGCAGGGTCATTGGGGTGGACATAGTCAACTATCAGAGATGCTGGGACGAGGCAATCGCAAAGTTCTCGAACGGGTGCACCAGCATCACGTTCCTGCAGCGCGACCTGGTGGGGGAGGACTGGAGCTTCATCGGGCAGGAAGGCGTAGACGTCATCTTCAGCTATGCCGTCCTTGAGCACATCTCTGACCTGTCACAGATGGCTCGCCGCGCCTTTGACGCCCTTAAACCGGGCGGGCTTTTCGTCGCCACCTATGGTCCTCTCTGGTACGGTCCCAACGGCGATCACACGTTCCCGCTGGCGGAAGACGACTACTATAACCACTTGATGCTGGATGACACTGAGTACGACAGATACATTGACCGGACCATGAGCGAATGGAAGCACCATGAGCACGGCTGCGAGGGCCCCTTCCTGCTGGAAAGGGGGTATTTTTCCTTTCTGCGCCCTGAAGAGTACCTGCGCATCTTCGTCGAGGCCGGTTACGAGATTTGCAATTCGCATCTGAACATATCCACTGCGGCTGAGCGGTATTTTGACAAGCACCCGGAGCGCCTTCCCTACCTGAAGGAACGCTATGGCCTGAATACGCTGGATCTCTATGCCAACGGCAGCGTCATCATCTTGAGGAAATCCTGACATGTGTGGCATCTTTGGAGCACTATCGCCGCAGTCCGCCCCGGTGGAGCAACTGTACGAGAAGATTGCCAGCCTCGCCCACCGCGGTCCCGATGACTCAGGATGCTGGGTCTCACCGGACCGGACCGTCGTCCTCGGCCACCGTCGGCTCTCTATCCTGGACTTGTCTCAAGCTGGACACCAGCCCATGGCCAGTTCGTGCGGCCGCTACCACATAGTCTTTAACGGTGAGATCTACAACTACCTTGAGATCAGGGACGAACTGGCCGCACTGGGATTCCTTTTTTCTGGCAGCGGCGATACCGAGGTCGTCCTCGCCTCCTACCGCCAGTGGGGCGCGGACTGTCTGGGGCGCTTTAATGGCATGTTCGCTCTGGCCATTTGGGATGAGGGAGATGTCGCCAACCAGCCCCGTCTGTTCATGGCGCGAGACCGGGCGGGGAAGAAGCCGTTTTATTACGTCCACGATGGGCGTTCGTTACGCTTCGCTTCCGAATTGAAGGCGCTTGGCCCGGGAAAGAGTGTCGACCTGCGCGCGCTGAATTTCTACCTCGCCTTGGGCTACGTACCCGACACGCTCTGCATCGCTGCCGGGGCTAAAAAGCTTCCCCCCGCCCATGCCGGCTACTTCCTCCCCGAAAGCGGGGAGCTTGAGACCTGGCGCTATTGGAGCCTGCCCCAGAACCTCCCTGACCCGGGCCGCGGGTGCGAAGATCTCGCGGACGAGGCGGAGAGCCTGCTGCGGGATTCGGTTGCCATGCGTCTGCGCAGCGACGTGCCCGTGGGGGTGTTGCTATCGGGGGGGTTAGACTCGAGTCTGGTGGTGGCAGCCGCCGCTCAGGCCTCGACCACGCCGATCAAGACCTTCACCGTTTCGTTCCCCGGCACCCGCTACGACGAGGCAGGATACGCCGCCATCGTGGCGCGCCACTTCGGGACCGAGCACCACGTGCTGGAGGTCCCCCAGCCATCGTTGGGGACCCTAGACGCTTTCTCTCCCTTAATAGACGAGCCACTTGCCGACTCTTCGCTTCTGCCTGCTTTCATGGTCTCCCGGTTAACCGTGCAGCACGTAAAGGTGGCGCTTGGTGGCGACGGCGGCGACGAACTTTTCGGCGGCTACGCCGACTACACCATGGCAGCTGCGGACCAGCGCTGTCTGGGCTGGATACCGAAGCCGCTGCTGTTGGCGGCGGGCCGTGCGGCGGGAGCACTGCCCGCCGGGGTCAAGGGGCGCAACCGCCTCTTTGCCCTGCAGGGTGGGGCGTACGAGTCCATGATATGGGGAAGCCCTTATTTCGACCTCTCGCTGCGCCGTCGCATCTTGGCCTCGGAGCAGGTTCAGGCCCTTGGTGAACAGTTGGATGAGCCGGAGCGTTGGCTGATGTCGCTGTTCCGGACCGGCCGCGACCCTCTTGACTGCATGACCAGAACCCATTTCGGAGGCATTTTGCCGGACGACTTCCTGGTGAAGGTGGATCGAGCGAGCATGGCGGTGAGCCTAGAGCTTCGCGCCCCGCTCCTTGACTACCGGCTGGTCGAGTTCGCCTTCGGCAGGTTGCCTTCCCATTGGAAGGTACAGGGGCAGGAAAGTCGCCGGCTCCAGAAGGTGCTAGGCCGTCGCATGCTCCCCCCCCAGCTCGACATCAACAGAAAACAGGGATTCTCCATACCTTTGGACAGCTGGCTGCGCAGTTCCCGGGGGGGCGAGGTCGAGGAAATGCGCCGCTGGTTACCGGACTGCATCGTACAGGACGAGGTTGCGAGGCTCATCGCCGGGCATCTGAAAGGGCGTGCTAACGGCTCGCGCCTCTTCGCATTGATGATGCTTGCCTTGTCACAAAAAAATAGCCAGGAGAATTAGCTTTGACTAATAGACCACTGATAACCGTTTGTATTCCGGCATACAATCGCGCCCATGTTCTCGAAGCCCTGCTCGATTCAATCCTGTGTCAGTCTTTCGATGACTTTGAGGTTCTCATCTGCGAGGACGGTTCTCCAGAGCGTGAGGCCATCCGGTCCATCGCCAGGCGCTACGCCGAGAGCTCGATCATTCCGGTCCGTTACCAGGAGAACGTCCGAAACCTTGGCTACGACGGCAATTTGCGCAACCTGATCGAGCAGGCCAACGGTCAATACTGTTTTTTCATGGGGAATGACGACCTGATGTGCCCCGGGGCGCTCTCCAAGGTAGCTTCCGCAGTGTCCCGGTACGAGGAGGTGGGAGTTGTGCTGCGTACTTATGCCGCGTTCGACGGCGAGCCGGAAAACGTGGTGCAGACCTTCCGTTACTTCGATCGCGAGCTGTTCTTTCCCGCCGGCAGTCGGACCATCTCCACCATCTACCGCCGTGCCGTGGTCATTCCCGGCTTGGTGATCCACAGGGATGCCGCGCGCAGCTGGTCGACTGACCGCTTCGACGGCACGCTCCTGTACCAGCTCTACCTAGTTGCCAACATCCTTGCGGACATGAACGCTGTTTACCTACCGGACGTGACTGTCCTCTACCGTAATGGCGGTACCCCCGATTTCGGCAACAGCGCCGCCGAGCGAAATAAGTTTCAGCCCAAGGAGCAGACACCCGAGTCGTCGGTCCATTTCATGAAAGGAATGCTGGAGATCGCGCGGTTCGTCGAGCAGCAGCGGCGGATTCCCATCTACAATTTCATTTTACGCGACATTGCCAACTACTGCTATCCGATCCTCGCCATCCAGGCGCAGCGTCCGCTACCAGTGTTCCTGAACTACGCCGTGTCCCTTGGGCGGCTCGGATTCGCCCGCCATCCTATGTTTCACCTATGGTTTCTAGCGCTGCTGCTGCTCGGAAGCCGTAGGAGCGCGATCATCATCTGTTGGATCAAGGAAAAACTCGGTCGCACCCCAACCATTGGGACGGTGTACCAAGGGGAGGTGCGGTGAGAATCCTAGTAGCCGGCGACTGGCACTCGGACCTGCACGAGGAGGCGGTCTACCGTGCCTTTGCCGCACTCGGGCACGAGCCGTACCGCTTTTCTTGGCATCAGTACTTCAAAGGGGCAGGTACAGGTCTTATAGGACAGTTCACCGGCGTCGCTGGGAGGATCCAGAACCGGCTCATAGCAGGGCCCCTGATCTCCCGACTGAACCTTGACTTCATCGCTGCGGTTCTTGAAGTGCGCCCCGAGTTGATCTTCGTCTACCGCGGCACGCACATCTCCAAGGATGCGCTCAAGACGATCAAAGAAGGGCTCCCGGGGACGGTGCTCGTGGGGTACAACAACGACGATCCCTTCGCCCAGGGACACTCCCGGCTGCTATGGCGGCATTTTCTGGCCGCGGTGCCAGCCTACGACCTGATGCTTGCCTACCGGTTGCACAATCTGGAGGACTTCAGACGGGCAGGTGCGCGCCGGGTTGAGTTGCTCCGGTCCTGGTATATCCCGGAGCGGAACAGGCCAGTTAAGCTGACCTCTCACGAGGCCGAGCAGTTCTCCAGCGATGTGGTTTTTGCCGGGCATTACGAGGCGGACGGCCGCGACCTTTTGTTGGAAGGGATCGTTCACGAGGAGGGGGTGCGTTTCCGGCTCTTCGGCCCAGAGTGGCAGCACGTGGTCAAGCGCTCGCCGGTTTTGGCGCGCCTTGCACCGATAGTGCCGCTGCTAGGCGATGAATATAACAAGGCCCTCTGCGGGGCGAAGATCGCACTCTGCCTCCTCTCGAAGCTGAATCGTGACACGTATACTAGGCGATGTTTTGAGATTCCGGCAGCCGGGACGTTCATGCTCGCCGAGCATTCCGACGACTTGGGTGCGCTGTTTCGGGAGGGGAAGGAGGCAGAGTTCTTTCGTTCTACCGGCGAACTTATTGAGAAGATCAGGCACTACCTGCGACACGATGCTGAGCGGGAGGCCGTGGCTGCGGCGGGGAGGGCACGCGTGGTCGCGGATGGCCACGACGTGGTATCGCGCATGCGAACCCTCCTGGCAAAAATCTGACGTAGCAATGAAGGGGAAATATGGCGTCTTTAGATCACGAATCCGCTCTTATGCGTCTTTTCAGAAAAATCAACCAAGACAGGTTCGCTTGGCCGCTTCGGCGGCTGCATTGCCCTGTCCCGGATGACGCGCTGGTCCTTGAGGTCGGCTCCGGCGGCAACCCCTACTTCAGGAGTAATATCTTGCTGGATGCCTACCAGGAGACGCAGGAGCGGCACTGGGTGCCGCTGGTCGTGGACCGTCCGACCGTTTTGGGGTTTGTTGAGCACCTCCCTTTCAAGGACAAGGCGTTCGACTTTGTCATCGCTTCCCATGTCCTCGAGCACTCAACCGACCCGGCTCGCTTCCTGTCGGAACTTCAGCGCGTGGCTAAGGCAGGATACATTGAGGTCCCCGACGCCTTCATGGAAAGGATCAACCCGTACCGTGACCATCGCCTCGAGATAACGGTTAGGAGCGGAAAGCTTATCATCCGCAAGAAGCCCGACTGGCGCTCAGACCCTGAGTTGGTCGAACTCTATGAGCACAGGGTGAAAGCCGTCGTCACCCGCCAAACCATGCCCCACAGCCCGTTTGACTTCCACGTCAGGTTCTACTGGAAGGACACGATCGACTTCGAGGTTCTCAACGAAGAGGTCTCCTTGGACTGGGAACCGCCTCAGGGTGGGCAGCGCGCTCCCCAACGGTTGGGGGTGCGGCATCATGCCGGGCAGCTCGCTCTGAAGTTTGCCCGGAACTTCCTGTCACAGAAGAAAAGGAATGGCTCTATCGAGCTGATGCGGCTTCTCGCTTGTCCCACCTGTGGCGGCACAATCAAGAAGGAGGGTGGGAAAGAATTGATCTGTGCCAGTTGCTCCGCGCGCTACCAGGTTAAGCAGGAAATCCCCCACATGTACCAATCGGCTCAAACTGCGATATGAACGACGGCTCGCATCTCTACCTGCTGCTTTGCACCAACGCCCTCGTCTGGCTGCTTCCCCCCTTGCTGCACAAGGGCTTGGACCGATATTACTTGCTGATCATGGCCTCCATCTTCTCGGCAAGCTACTGGACCTACCTTCCGGTCCATTACTACTTCGGCTTCAACTTCTCGGGGGACATCGTTCAGGAGTTCATTCCCCAAGTGCTGGTGTACTCGATATTAGCCGCGCTTTCCTTCCACGGAGGCGCCCTTTTGCTCGCCGAAAGGAAGACGAAAAAGGAGATTCAAAAGCTACGGCCGCGGCTGGGCAATCCGCTGCAAGGCATCCCCCCGATGCCTCTCATCGCACTCGCCATCAGGATCGCATCCTGCGTGATGATGCTATATTCATACGTTTGCGCGATAAGGCAGATCGGAATTGGGACGAGAGTGCAGTTCATGGAGGACGTGGCGCCGCTTTGGTATACGACGCTACTTCCCCTCAACATGGTCCTTTTAAGCATGCTCATTCTCTACGATTTTAAAAGGCCACTTCGGCGCATGAATTGGAGAATCAATCTCACGCTATTACTGGTCCTCCTGCACATCGTTCTGGTAGGCTTCGACGGGTCTAGAAGGCTTGCTCTCCCGCCTGTGCTGATCCTCGGTGTGGTCACCTTTTTCTCATGGGCCAGTGGCGAGGCCAGAATGCTTCTCGTGCGGCGCATGATCTGGTGCATCGTGCTGCTGTTCCTACTCTCTAGCCTGCTTGGCATGAACCGCGATTTCTACGTCGGATGGCAGATGTTCGCCGTGAGCTTCTCGCTCTTGGTCGACTACTTCCCGAACGTGGTCTCCATGGTGATCTCCCCGATGTCGACCTTGCACGTGAATACAGAGATGGCGGACTACATAGCCTCAAGCGGCATACAGGGTTTTTCCTACTATGTGAAGGCAGTTGGTAACACTTTGTTCCCCCGCTTCCTGTTCGGCCGCTATTTTTTCGGCGAACCGCTGGTGGTTGTACTTCACGAGAGGTTCGGCTGGTACGGCCAGGACTTCGGCTTCCTGGCGGAGGCGATCTACTCGGGAGGGATGCCCGCGGTGGCGTTCATGCACCTATGCTACGGCGTGGTCGTCGCCAAGGTCCTGAACGGGATAGCGAAAGGGAAGACAATTTTCTCCGTGCTCGGCATCGGTATCCTCTTCGGTGCGTTAAACTCCCTTCGTTCCGATTTCATGAACCTCCTGAAGGCTACCCTATACCCAGCGATTGCGCTTTACCTTGTCCTCTTTCTGTTCCAGAAGTTCAAGGTTGCCCGCACCGCCAAACCCCGACAGGAGGTGAGCGCGTGATTGTCGTCGGCGTGGATGCCTCGAATATTAGGGCCGGGGGCGGGATAACGCATCTGGGGCAGCTTTTGGCCGCCGCAGACCTAGAGGCGCTCGGGGTGCGGGTGCTGGTCTGGGGCGGGGCCTACACGCTGGGGTGCCTACCGGACCGTAGCAGGTTGGAGAAGCTGCACGTGCAGCTTCTGGACCGGACACTGCCGGTACGGATGGCGTGGCAGCGGTGGATGCTTCCCCGCTGCCTGGCACAGCATTCATGCGACGTACTTTTTTCCCCCGGAGGAACGCTCCCGACGGCGCCCGGGCTCCCCTGCGTCGTGATGTCCCAGAACCTCCTCCCATTCGAGCCAGCGGAAGCGCGCCGCTTCGGCGCCAGTTTCATGAGAGTGAAGATGCTGCTTTTGCGTGCCAGCCAAAAGCGCTCCTTCGAGCAGGCCCAAGGCACCATCTTCCTGACCCGCTACGCGCACGATACGGTACGGGCCCAACTTGACAGGGCACCGGGGAAGGTTGCCATCATACCTCACGGCATAGAGGAGCGTTTCTTCGGGGGGCTGAAATGCAGGGGGGAAAGTTTTTCGCCGTCGCGCCCCTTACGCCTGCTCTACGTTTCCATTGTGGACGTCTACAAGCACCAGTGGCATGTGGCCGAAGCGGTAGCCGCGCTCCGCCTCAAAGGGGTGCCTCTGTGGGTCGAGTTCGTCGGTCCCTGCTACCGTCCGGCCGGCAAGCGACTCGCCGACGCCATTAGACGTCTCGATCCCGCAGGGGAGTTCCTCAAATACACGGGGCCGCTCTCGTTCGAGCGGTTGGAGGAGAAGTATCAGAAAGCTGATGCCTTCGTCTTCGCCTCCAGCTGTGAAAACCTCCCTAATATCCTTCTAGAGGCGATGGCTACGGGGCTTCCCATCGCCTGCTCCGGCAGCGGACCGATGCCGGAGGTCCTCGGGGAAGGGGGGGTCTATTTCAACCCGGAGAGGCCCGAGGAGATCGCACAGGCGATCATGCGTCTTTATCAGGACGGGGCACTGCGGACACGCCTCGCGCTGCAGGCCCGTCAAGCGGCTCGATCATTTTCCTGGGAGCGTTGCGCCCGGGAGACTTTTTCGTTTATCGCGCAGGTAGCCTGTGGTAACGGGCGGTAGGCAAATTTTCTGCAAAGGGGGAGTACATGTTTTCTGGCAAGACCCTGCTCATCACCGGCGGCACCGGATCCTTTGGGAACGCAGTGCTACGACGCTTTCTGCACACCGACATCAAAGAGATCCGCGTTTTCAGCCGCGACGAGAAAAAGCAGGAGGACATGCGCATCGGGCTGAACAACGGCAAGGTGAAGTTCTATATCGGCGACGTGCGTGCCTTTGATGGTATTAACGCTGCTTTGCATGGAGTCGACTTCGTGTTTCATGCCGCGGCTCTTAAGCAGGTTCCTTCCTGCGAGTTTTACCCGATGGAGGCGGTACGGACCAACGTGCTGGGGACCGAAAACGTCCTCAATGCCGCGCTGCAAAGCGGGGTGAAGAAGGTCATCACCCTCAGCACCGATAAGGCGGTCTACCCCATCAACGCCATGGGTATCTCCAAAGCGATGATGGAGAAACTCATGGTCGCCAAGGCGCGCATGACCGACGTGAGCAGGACGATATTTTCCGGCACGCGCTACGGCAACGTGATGGCTTCCCGTGGCTCCGTCATCCCGCTTTTCGTGAAGCAGATAAAAGAGGGCAAGCCACTCACCGTTACCGATCCCAATATGACCCGGTTCCTGATGTCCCTTGACGATGCTGTCGACCTTGTCCTCTACGGTTTCAGCAATGCCAGGCAAGGGGACATATTCGTGCAAAAGGCACCCGCCTCCACCATACTGGACCTGGCAGTGGCGGTGAAGGAGTTGTTCGACGCGAACAACGAAATCCGCATCATCGGCACGAGGCACGGAGAGAAGTTGTACGAGACCCTGCTCACGCGCGAGGAACTTGCCAAGGCCGAAGACATGGGTGACTACTTCAGGATTCTTCCTGATGACAGGGACCTGAACTACGGCAAGTACTTCACCGAAGGCGAGGAGAAGGTGTCAACCATCGACGACTACAACTCCCACAACACCCAGAGGTTGTCCGTGGCAGAGATCAAGGAAAAGCTCTTGAAGCTCGACTACATTCGCGGCGAACTGGAGGGGAGGGCATGAGGAAGGTCCTCATCACCGGATCGAATGGCTTCATCGGCAAGAACCTCGCGGCTTCCCTGGCACACCTGGAGGGAGTCGAGGTTCACGGGGTTGATGTGGAGTGCGAGCAGGAGAGCCTCACCGAGCTGGTTGTCGAAGCCGACTTCATCTTCCATCTCGCCGGAGTAAACCGCCCGCAGCAGGTGGAGGAGTTCGCCATCGGAAACACCGGCAGCACCGAGGGTGTGGTAGCCATCCTGAAGAGACACGGCAGGAAAACACCGCTTCTCATCTCATCCTCCATCCAAGCGGCGCAGGACAACCCCTACGGCGTCAGCAAGCGCCGCGCGGAGGAGGTGGTCGCAGCCTACGGCCGCGACACCGGGGCCCGCGTGTACCTGTACCGGCTCCCTAACGTCTTCGGGAAGTGGTGCCGCCCCAACTACAACAGCGCGGTCGCCACCTTCTGCCACAACATCGCGAACGACCTCCCCATTCAGGTCAACGACCCGTCGGTAGTCATGAATCTCGTCTACGTGGACGATGTGGTGCGCGCCTTTGCCGCAGACCTGAACGGCCGTCTTCCGGCAGCGGAGGGGTTTTGCAAGGTGGAGCCGGTCCATACGGCGCAACTCGGCGAAATCGCCGATATGATCGGTTCGTTCAAGCGGAGCCGTGAGGAAAGGAGCATCCCCAACCTCGCCGACCAGCTGTCAAAGAAGCTCTACAGCACCTACCTGAGCTTCTTGCCTACCGATCGCTTCAGCTATCCGTTGAAGATGAATGTCGATGACCGGGGCTCCTTCACCGAATTCATCAAAACCGCGGACAGGGGACAGGTCTCGGTCAATATCTCCAGGCCGGGGATTACCAAGGGGAACCACTGGCACCACACCAAGAACGAGAAGTTCCTGGTTGTGAGCGGCGAAGGGGTGATCCGCTTCCGCAAGGTCGGCACCGAAGAGATCATCGAGTACCCGGTGAGCGGGGCCAAGCTGGAGGTGGTCGACATCCCCACCGGTTACACTCACAACATCAGCAACATCGGCGCCAACGAAATGGTGACCGTGATGTGGTGCAACGAGCTGTTCGACCCGGAGCGGCCCGATACTTATTTCGAAACTGTGGAGTGTGGTGCATGAAAAAGATCAGAGTAATGACGGTCGTCGGCACGAGGCCTGAGATCATACGCCTTTCCCGCGTTATGGCGAAGCTGGACCAGCATGCCGATCACATATTGGTGCACACCGGGCAAAACTATGACTATGAGCTGAACGAGATCTTCTTTCACGACTTGGGTGTCAGAAAGCCTGACCATTTCCTGGATGCGGCCGGTGCCAACGCCGCGGAGACTATCGGTCAGCTGATCATAAAGGTGGACCAGGTACTAGAGAAGGAGAAGCCTGAAGCGCTCCTGGTCCTCGGGGACACGAACAGCTGCCTCGCCGCGCTGCCGGCCAAGCGGCGCAAGATCCCGATCTTTCACATGGAGGCGGGCAACCGCTGCTTTGATCAGAGGGTGCCGGAGGAGACCAACCGCAAGATAGTTGACCACATCTCCGACATCAATATGACTTACAGCTCTATAGCGCGCGAGTACCTTTTGCGCGAGGGACTGCCGCCGGACCGGATCATCAAAACCGGGAGCCCGATGTTCGAGGTGCTGAATTCCTACATGCAAAAGATTGATGCCTCCGACGTTCTCACCCGGCTGGGACTTGCTCGCGGCGACTACTTCGTGGTCAGCGCCCACCGCGAAGAGAACGTTGATTCTGAGGTGAACCTCGTCAAATTGGCTGCCATCCTGAACGGCATTGCCGAGCGCTACGGGAAAAGGGTTATAGTCTCTACCCATCCCAGGACCCGCAAACGTTTCGAGGAGAAGGGGCTTTCCTTCCACGAGAAGGTGGAGCTCCTGAAGCCGCTCGGCTTCTCGGACTACGTCCACCTGCAAAAGCACGCCTTCGCCGTCCTCTCTGACAGCGGCACCATCACTGAGGAGTCATCCATCCTCAATTTCCCGGCTCTGAATATTCGCGAGGCGCACGAGCGCCCCGAGGGGATGGAGGAGGCATCGGTGATGATGACCGGGCTGGAACCGGACCGGGTGCTGCAGGGGCTGGAGATCCTGCAGAGCCAGGAGCGGGGTGAGGTCAGAAGCCTGCGCCCGGTGTTCGACTACTCCATGCCCAACGTGTCCGACAAGGTGTTGCGCATCATCATCAGCTACACCGACTACGTGAACCGGGTGGTGTGGCGCAAGGAGCTGAAGTAACGAACGGGTGAGATGCGCATGCATGTATTGGTAGTGACACAGTATTTTTGGCCTGAAAACTTCAAAATCAACGATGTTGTAAAAGGGCTTGTCGAACGTGGGCACAAAGTAACGGTGCTGACGGCACTGCCCAACTACCCGGATGGCAGCTTCTTTAAGGGATATCGCTTCTGGGGGCCGTGGTCCGATGAGTATGACGGAGCGCGAGTGGTTCGTGTGCCGATATTGCCTCGTGGCCGAGCCTCAGGAGCCCGCCTGGCGCTCAACTATCTCTCCTTCGTGCTGGCGGCTTCGATCTTGGGACCGCTGCGGTGCCGTGACCGCTACGACGTTGCGTTTATTTTTGAGCCGTCTCCGGTGACGGTCGCTCTCCCGGCGCTGTTTATGAAGCGACTTAGGGGGATTCCGGTGCTGTTCTGGGTGCAGGATCTCTGGCCGGAGAGTCTTGCCGCGGCAGGTGCGGTCGTGCCACCCTTCATCCTTGGAGCAGTGGGAAAACTGGTGAGCTTCATATACGAGGGGTGTGACCGTATTCTGGTCACCTCCCGGGCTTTCGTAGGACCGGTGTTGCAGTACGTCGTGGACAGGGGACAGGTTCGCTATTTCCCGCAGTATGGGGAGGACGCCTATGCTGTCGTAAATCTTGCTGGCGACGCTCCTGAAAGGGGCAAAATCCCGGAGGGCTTCGTCGTCATGTTTGCGGGTAACATCGGCGCCGCCCAAGATTTCGAGACCATTCTGGGCGCTGCGCAGCGCCTTCGGAACCATAAGGACATTCATTTCGTAATCATCGGCGATGGCAGGATGCGCAAATGGGTGGATGAAGAAGTTGCTAAGATGGAACTTCAAGAGACCTTTCATCTGCTTGGGCGTTACCCCCTGGAAGCTATGGCGGGTTTCTTCTCTCTGGCGGACGCGATGCTGGTGACCTTGAAGAAGGAACCCATCTTCTCCCTTACTATCCCGGCCAAGATCCAGTCGTACCTCGCCTGCGGCAGACCAATTGTTGCTGCGCTGGACGGGGAGGGGGCACGGGTCATTGAGGAGGCTGCCGCCGGATTCTGCTGTCCAACGGAAGACCCTTCGGCCTTGGCCAATGCCATCCTGAAGATGCGGCATACCCCGTTGGAGCAGCGCCGGGGCATGGGAGAGCGTGGTCTCAGGTACTATAATGAAAACTTCGACCGCACCATCCTCCTCGACCGGCTGGAGGCGTGGATGGAGGAACTGAGGGCGGTCGACAACAGGGACGTGGTGCAATAATGAGAGTTTTGGTTACCGGAGCCACTGGATTTGTTGGCTGTATGCTGTGCAGGAGGCTCATCGCCGAAGGAACGGAGGTTCGCGGTACGTTGCTGCCGTCTGAAGACCCGAAGTGTTTGCAGCAAGGCGTACTCCCGGTGACTGTTGAACCACTCAGCGGCCACACGTCATGGAGCCATGCCCTGGCGGGCATTGACACGATAATCCATCTGGCGGCGCGGGTGCATATCATGGACGATCCAGCGGCGGATCCGCTGGTAGAGTTTCGCCGGGTGAATGTCGAGGGAACCGTCCGCCTGGCTAGGGAAGCCGCGCAGTCGGGGGTGAAGAGGCTTGTATTTGTCAGCTCCGTCAAAGTGAATGGCGAAGAAACGGCGGATCCTTATTGTGCCGATTCCCTCCCTGCCCCCACCGACCCGTACGGCATCAGCAAATGGGAGGCCGAACAGGCCATCCGGAAGATAGAGGCTGAAACCGGTTTGGAGGTCGTCGTGGTGAGACCGACCCTCGTCTACGGTCCCGGGGTCAAGGCCAACTTCCTCAACATGCTGAACGTGGTGAGCCTAGGGATCCCACTTCCGCTGGCAAGTATCGCTAACAGGCGCAGCCTGATCTATGTCGGCAATCTCGCTGACGCCCTTGCGACCTGCGCTTCGCATCCAACTGCAGCAGGAAAGACGTTCCTGGTCAGTGATGACGACGATGTCTCTACGCCGGAGTTGATCAGAAGGACAGCAAAGGCTCTGGATGCGCCGGTGCGGCTCGTACCGTTTCCTCCTGGGCTTATGTTGTGCGCAGCCAGCGTCACCGGGAAAACCGGCGCCGTGACTCGGCTCACTGGGTCGCTTACGGTGGATATCAGCAGCATCAAAGAACTGCTCGGGTGGCAGCCGTCGTTTTCCATGGATGAGGGTTTGCGGGAGACGGCTCAATGGTTCAAGAGACAACGGAAGGAAAGGTGGAATGCATGAAAAGAACCTTCGATTTTGTGTTGTCTTTTTTGCTGCTTGCCTGTCTCGGTGTTCCAATGCTTCTGATCGCCCTGCTGGTGAAGCTGACTTCGCCGGGGCCGGTTCTGTACTGGTCCGATAGGGTGGGAAGGTGCAACGTCATCTTTAGGATGCCAAAGTTCCGCAGCATGCGCGTCGACACTCCTGCTGTTGCCACCCACCTGCTCACCAATCCGGACCAGTTCCTTACACCGATCGGGAAGTTCCTTAGGAAGTCTAGTTTGGATGAACTGCCGCAACTTCTGAGTATACTGACGGGGAACATGAGCTTCGTCGGCCCCCGGCCGGCGCTCTTCAACCAGGATGACCTCATCGAACTGAGGACCCGTAAGGGTGTTCATCTCATTACCCCTGGCCTGACTGGCTGGGCCCAAGTGAACGGCAGGGATGAGCTTCTCATACCGGTCAAGGTCGAGTTCGATTCCTACTACGTTCAAAACAGCAGTTTCCTTTTCGACCTTCGCATCATCTTTCTTACTTTGGTTAAGGTACTTAAAACAGATGGGGTGCAGCACTGACTAACTCCATAGTTACTGCCTGAGGTTGAACACCACATGGGAAAAGCCAGGGAAGCCTCGATTGCCAATCGGGCACTCAGGTTTCTTGTTTGCCCTCGTCTACTCGGAAAGGCTACCGCTGCTTCCGAACCTATCCAGCACGAGCCGGCGCATCGCGCCCGCGCGTGCCCTTTCCCTGTCTGCAAGATCGACAATCTCGGACTGGCCCGACCGAAGATCGTATAGCCTTCCAGGACCGCCCCCTATGTCTTGGACATACTTGTAACCTTCAAACAGCACTGCAATATTCCCTTTGGTGAGCTTCCCGTGGGTCCGATTGCCATCTAAATTCATGCAGAATACCGGCTGCGTTGGGATGCTCCCGCCCGTCAGCGCCCCCTTCAGGCTTTTACCTTCCATCCAGCGAGGAATCTTGCCCCCTAGTAGCTCCACTACCGTGGGAGCTATATCGACTTGTGATGCGGTGCCCGTTATTCTCTTGCCGCTCGTTTGACCCGGCAGGTGGATCAGCAACGGGATGTGTACCAGCGGCTGGGAGAGGAGGGGCCCGCCATGCCCCTGGTAACCCCCAGCGAAGGATTCGCCATGGTCTGCCGAGATTATTATGATGGAGTCTTCCATTCGGCCGGAGTCCCTCAGGAATCTTAAGTGCTTGCCAAGGGCATAGTCAGCGTAGAGTATGTGCTCGTCGTAACGCAGGCGCAGTTGGTCTACAGTTCCTTGTTTCGAATCTGGGTAGGCCCCAAGGAACGCGCCTTGGGTCACGTTGTCTGCCAACCCGTTGCCGGGGAGGAAGGTCCCTTTCTGGGGAGGGGGCGGTAAGTAGGCTGCATGCGGGGCGAATGAGTGAAGCCAGAGGAACATCGGCTTTTCCCGATGGGAATTAAGGTACCGTTCCCCATGCCGAAAGACCATCTCCGGCGGAAAGATGGTCACGGTATGTCGGCAGAAGTTGTCCAACTGGCCGACAAGTTCGCTTAGGATTTCTCCAAGCCACAGAGCCGCACCATTTTTGAAGTAGTGTTCTCCAAGGTATGAGTACTCCGGATGGAACATGAGCAAAGGGTTGAAGTATGGGAGCCTCTGCTGATCCGGCGCGAGGAAGGGTTTGTGGTCGAATTGATCGGCGAGGCCGATAGCGTAGGGGTGGGCATATCCACCGTTGGCGATCACCGCGGCGGTCCGCATCCCGCTATCTCTCAGATAGGCTGGGAGCGATTCGTCCGGGGCAGCAATAACGTTGTCGTGGCTTCCGATGTTGATCAACCTATGGCGGTCCGGATACTCCCCCGTCATAAGCGATGCAGCGGTCGGTCTGGTCCAGTTGGAGGTGGCGATGACACTCTCAAAGACGTAGCATTCCCTGGCGAAGGCGTCCATGCTGGGAGTGGTCTTCAAGTGGTAGCCATAGAGCGACATATCCTCTGCCGACAGAGCATCGAAGGTAATCAGGATGATGTTGGGAGTCCCGGTTCTGGCGGCGGAGTGGGATCGTTGGAGCTTCCCCGAGGGTTGTGGCCCACCGTTAATCGCATGTCCAAGGGTGATGGCAAATGTGATGGCGCAAAGGGAGGGGAGGAACCGGGGACCCGACAGCGACAGTACGAGATAGCGGATCCTCTGGTGAAAGACCTGCCGGTTTGCCCAACAGATCGCCAGGAAAAGTGCGAGTCCAATATAAATGGCACGTAGCGAGACTGGGTGACCTATCTTCGCCAGCCAGAGCTTAAAGAGCTTCGCGAACAGCATGCAGCCCAGGAAAACAAGCAGGAAGTGAGTGAGCTTGGCATTGTCGCGGTGAGGATCCCTCCCTCTTCGGACCACTCCTGCGAGGACGGCCCAAGGGAAGTAAGCACCGGCAATCACCACGGACAGGAGCACCATGAGCAACAGCAGTGTTGCGCTACTTACTACGACATAG
Source organism: Citrifermentans bemidjiense Bem (assembly GCF_000020725.1). Classification (NCBI taxonomy): domain Bacteria; kingdom Pseudomonadati; phylum Thermodesulfobacteriota; class Desulfuromonadia; order Geobacterales; family Geobacteraceae; genus Citrifermentans; species Citrifermentans bemidjiense. The sequence goes on from NC_011146.1 coordinate 1,889,140, forward strand.
GAAACGGGCCTGGAGAGAAGGAAGGAATCCAGGCGGAAGATGAGGTCGAGCGGCAGGTAGACCAAGCTCAGAAAACAACTCCAGAGCTTGAAAACGTATAATAACCTGTCGCGAAGTGTGGTGGGGTGATCGGGGTGGCTGTCGAGTGGCATTGGCTACCTTTGGGTCAGTTCCGCCAGCATGTTCCCGATTTCATTAACGGACGACATGTAGCCGGTGGTGGGGGCGTTTGTGAAAAGAACACCTGGGACTAGGCTTGCGTCGCAGCAGTGGTCGCCACTCCATTTCTTCAGGTTGTCCTCGATGATCTCGCCCCCGGTTATGCCACCAATGGCGGTTTGCCAGGAGGCGCGGTACCCTTCCGCAAAACCTACTACAAGATCCGGCCCGCCGGCGGCCGCATGAGGGTTGTCCCCTTTCAGTAGCTCGGCATCGTGTACCCGGCAGACAACAGGCCTCCCGCGATCGTACAAGGAGGCGAGCCTTGCAGCCAGTTTGCTTTTCAATGCCGGTAGCTCACTCTCGTTGAGGATCCCTTCTTTCTCGCGTCCGCGCAGGTTGAGATAAATGCTGTTCAGCCCGGCTGCATAGGCCTGGCTCCTGGACCAGTCAATTTCCTCGAAGAGCCCCTCGCATAGCTTGGCACCAGGTTTTAGGGCCAGGAATCCCTCCCGCAGCAGCCAGTCGTTGACCTGGACCGAACGGCGAAAGCTGCAGAAACCGTGGTCGGAGCAGCAGATAAGCGCCGCGTCGGGCGCGCGATCAAGGACCACCCCCAGTATGCGATCCATCCAACGGTAGTAGCGCGGGATGACATCATTGTAGCTCTCGGCAAGGGCTGGGTCGTGCATAGGGTGTCCTGTGTCATGCATGCGCCAGAAGATATGCTGGATACGGTCGGTGGTATCGAAGACGCAGGCGAGGAGTCCTTCGCGGAAGCGGGACAACTCATACAAGAACATCGACTCGCGTTCTGCCATGATACCATCGCATAAGGAGATGAAACCGTCCTCGTCGAGCGCGCCGTCGTTAACCGCATTGGTGTCCTCAGCTAACCCTAACGTGGAGAAGGGCCCGATGGCGTCTGCCAGTTCGACCGCGTAATCGGCCGGGTGTGAAATAGGGAATTCGGAGCTGTCGAAGGCGACGTTTACTGGCGTCATGTAGAGGGAGAACTCCGGGTGTAGCCCTGAGAGGTAGAACCGGCAGATTCCCTTTACGGTCCTAAAAAACCCGATGTCGAAGACTATGGTGAGCCAGGGGCTCCACTGACCAGGCGCAAGGGTGAAGCTCTGGCGTCCGATCCGGCAGGTGACCGAGTTCGCGTCGAGCTGGATGTTAAGCGGTATCGTGGTGGCCTTTCTCCCGGTGAGTCCCACCGTGAAAGGACCGGTGATGTCGGTCTGGACGGATTGGGCACTACCTGGTACAGGAACAATACGTCCTTTTGCATCGCGCTCCATCTTTTCCGGAGCGGAGGTATAGCAGGTGTAGGTGCCGAGCATTCCCCGGAGGTCCGGTGCTCCGAGCCCCGCGAGCATCTGCCCAGGGAAGGGGCGGGGGGGAAACCCCATGGGCCATTTGAGAAGGGTGGACCCGATTCCTTTTGCGGCACATTTTTCCCAGAAGGTTTCCCCCTGCACGGGATTGACGTATCTGCCGTGCTCAATACGGTGCAGCGAGAGGTAAGGCTTGTACGTGGCAGGATCGCGATGGATGAAGTCGTAGATGCCGTGGCCGCTGGGGGCAAGGCCGGTGGCGATGGTGGACCAGACGACCGGAGACTGCGGCGGGTTAATAGTTGCAAGCTGGCTGTAGTGGCCGCGGGCTGCGAGCCGCTCGAAGTTGGGGAGCTGGCCTGCACTCATCAGTTGCTCGGCAATCTTGGGGTCCATGCCGTCGATGCCGAGAAAAATCGTCTTACTCATCGAAAAATACCTGCTCCTGCCGGAATGCCTTCTCGTTCAATGACAAAGCGGCCTGTTTCAGGGATGAGACCAGGGTGGTCACCTGCCAGGTCTACTTCGGTGAGTATGGTACAGCGTGCTGCCTCGCCGACGCAGATGAGGTCGGAAGGAAGTTCCGCGTCCGGTTGGGCCGGGTCGAAGACCTGATGTAGGAGTATCCTGCCCGGCACCGACTGTGTGGTGCAGCGGATGGTGACCGGGTCTCCTGCCGCGTATTCGTCCATGAACCAAAACACCGTGGCCTGGAACTCTCTACCGCAGGTTGGAGGAGCTCCTGCTGCAATGACCGATCCGCGTACGATTTCTGCATCTGCGGCTTCGAGAGTGAAGCCGATAGCCTCTCCGTAACTCGCAGAGGCCGCTTCACTGGAGGGGAAGGTGCGGATGGTGCCGATGGCGGACTCGCGCCCGCCTGGGTAAATGGTGACCTTCTCCCCAATCCGTACCGCTCCCGATTCTATTCTGCCTACCACGATAGGCTCCGAATCGAAGCGGTAGACATCCTGGACCGGGAAGCGGAAAGGACGCTCTTCGATGGGGCGGCACTCCAGAGAGTCCAGCACTTCAAGCAGCGATTTTCCCGTGTACCATGGCATCGAGCCGCTCAGCTTTGCCACGTTGTCGCCCACGCGGGCGGAAATCGGCACTATCGCTGCGGGGGAGAGGCCGAACTCGGTGAAAAGAGATTCCACCGCGACGGAAAGGGCGGCGAACGCGTCGCTCGAGTAGGCTACTGCGTCCATCTTGTTGACCGCAACGCAGATTTCCTGAATCCCAACGATGCTCAGGAGCCACGCATGTCGCCGCGTCTGCTCCATCACGCCCTCCACCGCGTCGACGATGAGCACCGCCGCCTTGGCGTAGCTCGCACCGGTGACCATGTTGCGGATGAATTCGCGGTGGCCCGGAGTGTCGATAATCAGGTAGGGGCGAAGCTTTGAGTTGAAGTAGATCTGCGAGGTGTCAATGGTGATGCCGCGCCGTCGTTCCTCCTCGAAGGCGTCGAGGACGAAAGCGAACTCGTCACCGCGCCCGGTCTCCAAGGAGCTCTGCAGCATCTCTTGGTAGCGGCCCGACTGCAATGTGCCGGTGTCGTAGAGGAGCCTTCCAATGAGGGTGCTCTTGCCGTGGTCGACATGGCCGGTGATGGCTATGGGGAATGCCGATTTGATCGCATCTGTCATTACATGTATCCCAACGAACGCAGTTTCTGCATGGTGTAGAGGTTCTCCTTGTCCTGCGCCCTGCCGGCGCGTTCGGAGTCTGTCGAAGTTTCAAGCTCGGCTATCATCTCCTCGATGGTCGCAGCCTCCGAAGGAACCGGATTGCAGCACGGCACGCAGCCGATGCTGCGATAGCGCTTGCCGCCGTTGCTGCGGTAAAGGTCGACAATGGGGATCTGCTCACGCTGAATGTAGCGCCAGATGTCCAGTTCCGTGAAGTGGAGGATGGGGTGGATGCGATAGTGCTCGTCCTCGCGCAAGAAAGAGTTGTACTGGTCCCACACCTCGGCCGGCTGGTTTTCATAGTCCCATTGGAACTCGGCGTCGCGGGGGGAAAAATAGCGCTCCTTCGCCCTGATGCCGTGCTCGTCGCGCCGTATACCCAAAAGGATGGACTGGAAACCGTATTGGTCGACCGCCTGTTTCAGCGCGTTGGTCTTGAGTTCGGTGCAGCAGTCGAGTTTGAGTCCGCTCGAAGGGCCCATTCCCTTGGCCAATTGCTCTTTGTTGCTGGCGACGATCAGCTCGAAGCCCCACTCCTTGGCCAACCTGTCGCGGAATTCGTACATCTCGGGAAACTTGTAGCCGGTGTCGATATGCATTACCGGAAAAGGGATTTTTCCGAAGAAAGCCTTGCGCACCAGCCACAGCAAAGTGGTGGAGTCTTTACCCACCGACCACAGCATCGCAATACGTCCGTTGAACTTCTGGTAGGCCTCACGGATTACGTAGACGCTCTTGGATTCGAGCGCCTGAAGGTAGTGCATGTTTCTCTCCTGTCGGCAGTTATGTTCTTTTGAAAAGGTCCAGGACTTTTCTTATGACCAAGCCGGTCTGCTTTTTGAAAAAAACAAGAACTCCCGCAATTGCTGAAATGATAGGGAAAAGGAACTGGAATACATAACCGCCGGTATTGGGATCGATATAAGCGTGTGCCGAGTCGACTGTTGAGACAACAAGGTAAACTGCCAGAGCAGATAGTCTGAGTGCGGTTTTATGAGTACGATGCATAGTAGGCCTTTAGTTTGAGGTTGAGTTTAAACTCTATCATTCGTCTTACTGGTAGTCAAGGCGTGTCAATTGATAGTACCTTATTAGCTCCACACCTTGTACAAAACCCAAATGCCTTCGAACAGTACCAGTACGCCCAGGGTCTTTTTTAGTTTTTCTCTGTCCTGAATTGTGCTGAGCCAGTGAGGGCCGAGAAAACCACCTACGACGGCCCCGGCTGCGAGAGGCATACACAGGGCAAGGGGAGGGAAGCCGTTGATGCCAATCCATATGAGGAAACTGATCAGACAGATAGGTGCTTCAGCGAAATCGGTCGAAGCGATGGCTCCCTTTTCGCACCGGTTGCTAAGGACAAGTTGCCCCCCTGCCACAAGAGGACCGAATCCGCCTCCGGACAGAGCTTTGTTGAAAGCACTAACAAAGCCGAGGAGATAGATCTTGCCGTTGGTCAAAACGATTGAGCGGCCAAGGAGGATCATTGAGCCTATCAGCGTTACCAGAATGCCGATATAGGTGTTTAGGATCTTTACGGGGATGCGGACCGAAAGCATAACGCCGACCGCGCTGGCAAATACGCCGAACCAGATGATCGTGGTGGCGATTTGGTGGTCGGTGGTGCCGGAATTGAGGTTAGCATTTTTGTGATGATGGTGCCGCCATGAGGCAATGAAGCCGCCTAAGGCCTGAGAGATGAGCAGGGAAGGGACTACATTTTTAACATCGTAGTTCATTATTATGAGTAATGGGCTAAGCACAGTTCCATACATCATTCCCATCGAACTGTCTATGAATTCCATTGTAATTGCTGCTAGCACTAAGTACGCTGTTTCCATAAAGGAGTAATGGCTCCTGTGGTCATTTGCAAACTCCGACTTCACTACCACAAATTTCAAAAGTATTCAATTGATAAATACTTACGATGACAGGGTTGCCCTGAAACGAGATGGAGGCGTCGGGAAGTGATCCTCACCGTGTATTGGCTCAAAATAACCCGCTCACGCAAAGCCGCAAGACACGGAAAAAATCTTTAGCGATTAACTGCGATGAAGATATCGAGGGAATAACTGCAAGGACGGGGCGGAGGGGGCAAAGCCGGTGTCTTGGGCCCATCCCTGCAGAGAGCTTCTGGGATTCGAAGCGAGGGACGATAGACGCTTTTCGACAAAACAGGAACGGGTTCAAAGAAAAGTGAACCTACTTTTAGAAAAAGCTGCACTGGTTTACCCGAAACGGGTACAGCTTTCCGAAAAGTAGCACCGGTTTTCTCTAATGTTGACACAGATTAGAAAAAACCTGTCCTCTATTAGAAAAAAGCGTTCCGGTTTTGGGAATTCCAGGTACTGTTTTCAGCAAAACTGATCCAGTTTCCTCTAATCCAGTCCCGTTCTAAACTAATCCCGTTACAATAATTTCTAATCTGGTTCCGTTTTTCTCTAATCCGGTCCAACTTTTTTAAAAAGAGGTGCAGCTTTTTCTCTAACCGGTCATGCATTAGAAAAAAACGGTTCGATTTTTTCTAATGCATGACCGGTTTTTCTGGAAACAGGTTCAAGTTGAGTGAAAGTTGGATCGGATTTTTCTAATCTGTTCCCGGTTTGAAATATATGTCACCAGCTTTGGGACTAACTGTATCGATTTGCCTGGAAGATGATGCAGGGTGGAGCGGGGGGGCAAGGCGGAAGGCTAAAGCCGGGGCAAAAGAAAACGCGGCTGGATTGTAAGATGCAGCCGCGTCGTCGTTTCATCTTGTTAAAGAGGCGGACTTTTTACAGAACGAGGATGTTTACAACCGGGGACCATGGACTGACGCCGCCGTCCTGGTGGTACCTGGCCCTGAAGTAGACACGTTTTTCCGATGGTTGCCCTTTGTACTCTATGCGCGATTTGGCATAGATCCCTTGGCTATTCCAGGAAGATTCGTCAGAAGGGTTGTCAGACATCTGCAGCTCTGTGGACGCCCTGTTCTTAGCCTTGGTTATGATGACGGTGAAGGCACCCACTATTGGCCCCGAACCCGATTGCATGTACCTCAACTCGAGGCCCGGCGTCTCCGCCAGCAGGTCCGTGGAAGAGGAGGAGGTGGGTTTAGCAATGTGCTTCTGTTTCAACTTGTAGCCCGTGTTAAGCAGGATGCTGGGGTCGTTGCGGTGCAACGACAGCATGGTGATGTGCTTACCGTTCATGATCACGGCAAGTTTGGTGTCTTCCCAGGCGGCCATTTTCTCCGCCTTCTTATCCCTGTCGCCGCTGGCGGAGGCATCGCGAAGTTGCACCAGTAGCACCGCTTTTTCCCTGAGCTTCTCCGGTGGGGTGAAGTATTCGGGAAAGTCCTTAAGGGCCGGGTGCTTCTCCGTTTTGTCGGCTATGGTGTTTACTTCCGCGATGAAGTCGTTGATGCTGTGGCCGTTGAAGTTGAGTTCCAGTAGTTCCGGTAGTGTCATTCGAAACCTCCTTTACGCGATTTCCGTAGCGGGTGGAATCTTAGCACCGGTTAACGACGTGTACAGCGGCCATGGTAATTTTTTTTAAAATTTTCTCACGCAAAGCCGCGAAGACCGCAAAGAAAGGCGTTTAACAGGCAACCACCTCACGCAAAGCCGCAGAGGCGCAAAGCAAAACCTATTCACAGGGATGAAGGGGATACAGGGGATAACGGCAAAACCGAAAAGCTAGAGAACCTTCTCACGCAAAGGCGCAAAGACGCGAAGAAAGGCGTTTAACAGGGATTTTATCCCTTTCATCCCCTTCATCCCTGTAGAGAGCCTTTCGGCTTTTGACGTTCTTCGCGCCTTTGCGGCTTGAGTGAGCGCAGCGAACGGGCGTGAGATAAGGTATTGCTTTGGTGGCCTATTGTTACCTTAATGAGATTAGAGTTTGCTTTTTTGAGAGTAGGTGTTATAATCTCCATCTGCTCGGGCTAATGTATCAGGATTTAACATTTAGCTTGTCCAAACTTGATTTCATGAGGGGTGGGGGGGGCATGTTCCGTACAAGAAGGTTTCTGGTATTTTTCCTCGATGTTGCCCTGATTGTCGCCGCATTCACTCTCGCTTTCCTGCTTCGATTCGATTTACAAATTCCTGCCGATCAGTCCAGTCCCCTGCTGCAAGGGCTTGTCATCGTTTTAGCTGTCAAATCGGTCATCTTCATCGCCTCCGGCATGTACCGCTGCATCTGGCGTTACGCCTCTTTGCGGGACGCTTATGAAATCTTCAAGGTTGTGACCCTGTCCTCCGTCGTCTCTGCTCTAGCGCTTCTTCTCATCAAAGGCCCTTTCGCTCTCCCGCGCTCCATCTACTTTCTTGACTGGTTTCTCCTCTTCTCGCTGGTGGCTGGTAGCCGCCTGGTCTGGAGGGTTTACCGTGAGACGAGATTCTTTCCTTCTTTGCACAAAGGAAAGAAAACACTGATCATCGGCGCCGGGGAGGCCGGCAACCTTCTGCTCAAAGAGATCCGCAAGGAGGCCGATTCCCCCTATAACGTAATAGGATTCGTTGACGACGACATTGAGAAGCGCGGCATGCGTCTTTCCGGCGTTCGGGTCCTTGGGGGCACCAACCGCCTCTGCGCCATGGTCAGAAAACACGCCATCGAAGAGGTAATCTTCGCCATCCCCTCCGGGGACGGTGAACTGATGCGCCGGGTGATAGCCAACTGTAAGCGGAGCAAGGCGCGGTTCAAAACACTTCCTGGCATCACCGCTATTGTCGACGGCAAGGTGTCGATGAGCCAGATCAAGGACGTGGAGATAGAGGATCTCCTGGGGCGCGACCCGGTGATGCTCGACCAGACGGCCATCCGCAACTACCTGACCGACAAGCGGGTCCTGGTGACCGGTGCGGCTGGAAGCATCGGTAGCGAGATCTGCCGCCAGGTTGCGCGTTTCAAGCCGGCGAAGCTGGTCCTCTTCGATCACGCGGAGACCCCTCTTTTCTACATCGAGAAGGAGCTTGCCGCTGCTTTCCCGGACCTGCGGATCATCCCCATGGTGGGGGACGTGAAAAACCAGGAGCGCGTGGAGGCGGTATTCGACGAGTTCATTCCCGAGGTGGTCTTTCATGCCGCGGCCTACAAGCATGTCGCCATGATGGAGTACAACCCGGCCGAGGCGGTGCTGAACAACGTCCTCGGGTCAAGAATCGTGGCGGATGCGGCGCACAAGACCAAGGTGAGCAACTTCGTCATGGTCTCCACCGACAAGGCGGTGAACCCGACCAACGTCATGGGAGCCACCAAGCGTAGCGCCGAGATCTACGTGCAGGCCCTGGCGGCGAAGAGCCAGACCAAGTTCACCACGGTCCGCTTCGGGAACGTCCTGGGCAGTAACGGCAGCGTGATACCGCTTTTCAAAGAGCAGATCAGAAAGGGAGGGCCGGTCACCGTCACCCACAGCGATGTGGTGCGCTACTTCATGACCATTCCTGAGGCGTCGCAGCTGGTGATGCAGGCAGGCTGCATCGGGCGCGGCGGGGAGATCTTCGTGCTGGACATGGGAGAGCCGGTCCGGATACTTTCTCTGGCCGAGGAGCTGATCAGGCTTTCCGGGCTGATCCCGTACAAGGAAATGGACATCCAGTTCACGGGGTTGAAGCCGGGCGAGAAGCTGTTCGAGGAGCTTTTGATCAACGGCGAGGGGATAAAGCCCACGAGCCACAAGAAGATACGGGTGATGGCGCCGGTGGAAACCGACCTGAGAAGGGTGAGCCAGGATCTGGACGAGCTGTTTGGGCATGCCAGAAACCAGGATATCAAGGAGCTTTTGAAGTCTTTGCGGCGTATGGTGCCCGAGTTCGTGCCGCGCTACGAGTTCGACGTGGCGCCGCCGTTTGCCTTCCAGCGGGTCAGGCCGGACCTCTTCCCTCCGCAAAAGCTTACCCTGGTGAGGAACCTGCAGTTAGCCTCAAAAGAGGGCTCCGCGGCTTGAAGACGCAAAGGTTAAATACTAAAGGCTAAAGCCGCAAACCTAAAACGACTCACGCAAAGCCGCAAAGACGCAAAGAAAGGCTTCCTGTTCCCAACGGAGACGCCTATGACGGAGAACGAGATTGCAACGATCATCGTCGATGCGTCTTTCAAGGTCCACAAGCACTTGGGACCAGGCTTGCTTGAGTCTGTTTACTTGACTGTGCTGGCTTATGAGCTTGAACAGCGAGATGTCATGGTGTCGCGCCAGCGATCTATGCCTGTAATTTACGAGTCGGTAAGGCTTGATGAGGCATACCGGGCTGATCTAGTTGTGAATGACAAAGTCATTGTCGAACTCAAGTCTGTTGAGAAAATAGCTCCTGTGCACAAAAAGCAGTTGCTGACGTACCTTAGATTATCCAACTTGAAACTGGGACTGCTGATCAATTTTGGGGAGAACCTGATAAAAGACGGGATCACCAGGGTTGTTAACGATCTGTGATAGTGACTTCTTTTTTTGCGGGTACCCTTTGCGCCTTTGCGGCTTTGCGTGAGAGAATGTAATTTATGAGATTTTTCCTGGTAGCACTCGTCGTTGGTATCACTAGCTTCGCTTCTTCAGCTTTTGCCCTTTCTTCCGCCAACATCCCTCTCGACAGCCCCATCTATCTATACCTGGAAAAGCTCTCGGGCTATGGCCTCGTCTCTGGCGATGTGAAGGGGATCCGTCCTTTCTCGAAGGCCGAGGCGGTGCGGCTCCTGCGTGAGGCGGAAACGCGCCTTGCCTCCGGCGACCCCCCCCCGCTTGCGGATGAGATGGTCCAGCGGCTGAGGGAGCTTTTGCCACGCGAGGCGGCCCTTTATGCCGACGAGGGAAAGGCAAAAACCCTGGATTTCGAGCCGGTTGCTGCCGCGCGCCTTCGCTACGTGTATTTGGATGGTAAGCCGCGCAGCTACTTCCGCGCGGTGCAAGATGGGGGCAACGAAGGCGTCTTCGGCATCGGCAGCGGCCTCAGGCCGGCGACCCCTTACCCCAATCCCGTTCAGCAGCGCGGCTTCGAGGGGACACCGCTTTTTGAAAACAACGACGGCGTGGTCTACCACTCCGGCTCCAACCTCGACCTGCGCGGTAGCGGCGAGGCTTACTGGGGGGCAAAGGCGGCCTTGCTTGTTGAGCCGATGCTGCTTTGGTCGGAAAAGACCGACGAGGCGACGCTGCGCCTGAACCGGGGTTACATAAAGTTCGGCGGCAAGGGTCTGGAGCTGGAGGCGGGGCGTGACGAGAACTGGCTGGGACCCGGCTACCGCGGCGCCATCACGCTTACCAACAACGCGCGCAACATGGACCTGGTGAAACTGTCGAGCCCGGAGCTTGTTTCCACCAAATATCTTTGGGACCTGAAATATACACTTATCTTTTCTCAGCTGGAAAAAACGGTGACTGACGGTCAGGAAAGAGAGCCCTGGTTTTTTGCCGGGAAGCTCTCGATGAAACCGACGCAGAATATAGAATTCGGCATCAACCTCGGACGGCAACTCGGCGGGCCGGGCGTTAGCAACAGTCTCGGTGACAACGCTCGCGGGCTGATCGGCGGCTGGAACCATGACAATTCCAACACATTGGCCGGTGTCGATCTTCGCTTCAGGCTCCCCTGGCTCAGAAACAGCGAACTGTACGGAGAGTTTTCCGGCGAGGATGCCGCCGCGTTCTGGCCCATCGTCGAGAGCTACGTGGCCGGCTTCTTTATCCCGACACTGACCGAGAGCGGCCGGGACGACCTCCGCTTCGAATACTTCCGTGGCAACGAGATCCTCTACACCAACGGGACTTTCCCGGAGGGGTACCTGTCTCACGGGCTCCCGATCGGGCATTCCCAGGGGGGGGCGGCCGAGGAGTGGTTCCTGCGCTACAGCCACTGGTTTTCCGTGCGTAACAACCTGGCTCTTGAGGGAATGCACAGCACCCGCGGGGACTATGGGCGGATGACGGTCGACGCAATGGGCAAATTCGACGCCGCCGGAGTCATGCAGGCTGTTGAGCGCAGGAACGCACTGCGCGCCTTCTGGAGTTTCCCGGTCCAGGGGGAATGGAATGCCCTCCTGATGTACGGGCACGAGTGGATCGATAACCTTGAGCTGAGGCAGGGGGAGAGCCGCAAGAACCAGCTCTTAAGGGCTGAACTGACCTACCGATATTAAGATTAAGATTGAGATTGAGATCTGTTGTTGCTGGGCCGGCTCCACCGATGTGGCGCCGGCTTTTTTTTGCCAGTTGTCGCCTTTCTCACGAACAAGCATAATTCGTACTTTTGCTTTGCTTCATGCTGTCCGGTTATCTCGCAGATCCAGTATTCCCCTTCGATCTGATCCCTCTTTGTTTTATTAAAACTCTTTTAAATTGAACCATTCTGTTTGCCATCACTGTATTTGTTTGCTACATATAAATAATATTGTCTAATTTGTGCCTATTAAAAGGAGAGGGCCGTTGAGAGCTACTGTTTTGATGTCACTGTTTTTCTTGCTTCTGCTATCTAAAGTGGCCTTGGCAGACAGTTATCTTCCTTTGGACAGTCGGCTGTATGGGGACCTGAGGTTTCTTGAAGCAAACGGTGGGATAACCACCGCGCAGTTGTCCACCCTTCCGATCTCGCGCAGGGAGGCGGCCCGGCTGACATCGGAGGCAATCCACAACGTAGCGGCTGACGACTCTTTTCGCGTGCAGGCAGCCCTCGCCCGGCTGAAAAGGGAATTCCGCAGGGAACTGGAGGGTGATACCTCTCCAGAGTTCGTCATGGATACCGTGGATCTGCAGTATATGTACAGTGACGATAAAGGCTTCTTCTGGCAGAAAAACAGGGACGGCGTCGAGGTCAGAGGGGGACACAACCTTTTCCTGAACGCGACCGGTCGTTTCGACAGCAAATACGTAGGCGCAGTGGTCAGGCCCGAGGCGGATCTGTACGAGGCTGATGCCGGGCTTCGGCTGAAAAAGGCCTACCTCCTTGCCAATCTCGGCCGCGAGGAATTCGTGCTGGGGAAAGAAAGCCAGTGGTGGGGTACCGGCATTAACGGTTCGCCGTTGTTGTCGAACAACGCTGACCCGCTGACCATCTTCAAGATCTCCAACAGTGTTCCCTATTTTCCCTTCGGTATCGGCGTCCGCGGCAGCTTCTTTATCTCCAGGCTGGAGGAGGAGCGAACGGATGTAGACCGGCCGATACTGTACGGCCTCCGACTGGACCTGAAGCCTTTTCCCTGGTTGGAACTGGGGTTGGCGAAGACGGCGCTTTTAGGGGGGGAAGGGCGCAATGCCGGTATACGCACCTTCGGCAACAGCTTGTTGGGGCGGGGAGAAAATGAAGAGGGTGAGGCCGGCGATCAAAGAGCCGGCCTGGATGCCAAGGTGGTAATACCGTGGCGAGTGCAGCCGATAACGCTTTCTGTCGAGATGACAGGCGAGGATCAACGCAACAACTTTCCGGAGAAGTGGTTCGGCGTCTACGGTATCTATCTTCCCCGGGTTCTGAGTCTGGAGAGGCTCGAAGTCAGCGCCGAATATGCGGACAACGTGGACGCCACCTACAAAGGGTTCTGGTACACCCATCACATCTATTCCCAAGGGTATACCTATCACGGCAGGATTATCGGTCACTACATCGGAGGCGACGCAAGGGACCTCTTCCTGCGGGGGCAATATCACTTTGACCCCCTGATTCTGTCTCTGTCGTATGAAAATCTTCGCAAGGGGTATCCGGAGAGGTTTCGATGGGAAAGCTTTGAAGCCTCCGCTCTCACCGAACTCTCCAACCAGACCGACCTTACGATTTCCGCAGGCTATGCCAGGGAGGCGGAGAAGAATTTCATCATGCGGATAGGGCTGAGGCATTACTTCATGTGAGGACAGCCGCAAAGACGCTAAGAAAAACCAAAGCTGCAAAAGCTTCTCACGCAAAGCCGCAAAGACGCGGAGAAAGCCAAAAGGTCTCTCCTTTGCGCCTTTGCGTCTTTGCGTGACAGTCCTTGGTTTGCTGCTGCCTTGATTTCCGCAGGGGGGTGTGGCATAGTCCTCCGGGTGCTTCCGGAGGCGAGGTATGAAAAAAGATAACCTTGAAGTGATCCTGGAACAGATGAACAGCAAGTTCGACCTCGTGCTGGAAGGGCATGCTGTACTTCGCAACGAAATCCGCGATCTGAGCCGCAAGACCGACGAACGTTTCGATATGGTAGATTTCAAAATCGAGACTCTGAACAAGAAGATCGACGCCGTCGCCTGCGACCTCTCCGCTCATAGGGCCGATACCGAGGCTCACCATGGCGTATATCGGGTAATGGAGAGCGAATAGCCCCTTCCAAACCGTCTCACGCAAAGCCGCAAAGACGCCAAGAAAAACCCTATTTACAGGGACGAAGGGGATGCATGGGGTAACTGCATAAACCCGAAAGGCTTTAAATGCCTGAACGTTTAAGGTTTTATCCCTTTTATCCCCTTCATCCCTGTTAAATGATTCGTTTTTGTGTTTCCTTTGCGGTCTTTGCGTCTTTGCGTGAGGCGCTCTTTTTCCCCTTTCCCCTTTATTTGTCGACAGATTCGCGCTATATTCACTGACCTGAAAAACGAACCCTTGTCCAAAGGACGCGTGCCGCCATGTACTGCGAATTCTACGGCTTTCGGGAAAGCCCGTTTACCATCACCCCCAATCCCAGGTTCCTTTTCCTCAGTGACCACCACAGGGAGGCGCTCGCGCATCTCTTATACGCCGTGGAAAACCGGGTGGGGTTCGTGGAGCTGACCGGCGAAGTGGGAACCGGCAAGACCACTGTCCTGCGGACCTTCCTGAACCGGCTGGACGGCAGGGGGCACCGCACCGCGCTCATCTTCAATCCCTGCCTCTCTTCCCTGGAACTACTGAAGAGCGTAAACCGCGAGTTCGGGCTTTCCTGCGACAGCGAGAGCCGGGTGGACCTTTTGCAGGTGCTGAACGAATTCCTCCTGGAACAAAAGAGGGCGGGGCACAGCGTGGTGCTGGTAATGGATGAGGCTCAGAATCTCTCCCCGGAGGTGCTGGAGCAGATCCGCCTCATCTCCAACCTGGAAACGGAGACGGACAAGCTGATCCAGATCGTCCTTTCCGGGCAGCCCGAGCTTCTCACCGTGCTGGCGCGCGAGGAACTGAGGCAGTTGAACCAGCGCATCACGGTGCGCTACCACCTGCTTCCGATGGATTTCGAGAACACCCGGCGCTACATTGATCACCGCATGGAACTCGCCGGATGCCACCGCGCGGCGGACTTTTCCGTACCCGCGATGAAGCGGATCTTCCGTTTCTCCGGCGGGGTCCCGAGGCTCGTGAACGTCGTCTGCGACCGGGCCCTTCTCATCGGATTCACCCAGGAGAGCCGTATCATCTCGGGGAGCATGGCGGTGCAGGCCGTCTCCGAGGTGGCCGGACGCGCTCCCTACGGGATAATAGCGAGAATTTTAAGGCGCGTCTTGGGGCGCGTGCCGCGCTGGCTCAACTAAGATCAAAGAAACCGAGGGTTCTTTATGAGTTCTATATTGAAGGCGCTGGAGAAGGTTGAGGATGCGCAAAACCAGAAGCGGAACCCCGGTGCCGGCGGGCTGGGGAGAAAGCGAGAGCGCAGGCCGGCCTGGCTGATCCCCGCCTGGTCATTGGGCGGCGCGGCAGTTGCCACCTTGGTCACCTATGCCATCATGGGGGGATTCGGGAAGTCCGCTCCCCCTGCCGCGCAGGTTGTGGCAACAGCTCCGCAACCCCCGGCTCAACCGGTCGCCCCCGTTGCGAAGGCTGCCGTGTCAGCCACCCCTGCGACGACCGCTCTTGTGACGACTGCTCCTGCGACCGCTCCTGCTGCGCCCGTAAAACCGGTAGCGGCGCCGGTGGCGGTAAAGCCTCAGCAAACAAGGCATGAGGTCAAGACGCCGGTTCGAAAACAGCAAGTTGCGTCTGTCCCCAAACATGCTGCCACACTGGCTGCCAAACCGGCCGCAAAACAGCAACGGTCTGCCAAAGTCCCGGTGCCGCAGGTTCCCGCTCGTCCCGCTGCCGTCTATGCGGCTCCCGCGCTTGCTGCGCCGGTTGCTGCCCAACCGCCGCGCGCCGTTTCTTCCGAGAAGACGCACCAGGAGATCCGGGTGACCGGCATTGCGTGGCAGAACGACAGCCAGTCCAGCTTCGCCATGGTGAACGGCCGCCCGGTTCGGCAGGGTGCGGTGGTCGACGGTTACAAGGTGGAGCAGATATTCGAGGACAGCGTCAGGTTTTCCGGCAGCAAAGGGCCCGTCACCATTCCGCTGGGAGCGTCGGAGCAGTAGGAGGAGACCGTAGTATGTCGGGAGTGAAGTTGAACCGGGAACAATGGGAGGGGCTTTGCGAGCAATGCGGCCTTTGCTGTTTTGAAAAGATTGAGGATGAGGACGGCAGGATTCTGTTTACCTCGACCCCATGCCGCTACCTCGATATCGACACCAGGCGCTGCAAGATCTATCAGAAGCGTTTCAAGATTTTTCCGGAGTGCGTGGAGCTGACCCCAGAGCTGGTCAAGGAGTTGAAGTGGCTGCACAGAAGCTGCGGCTACAAGAAGGCGATGAAAAAAGGGATCATCTAGTAACCCCCTCACGCAAAGCCGCAAAGACGCCAAGAAAAGCTGAAAGCAATTTATTGTTTTTACTTTGCGTGCTTTGCGGCTTTGCGTGACACGCTTATAAACATAAAAGGAGTTGCATATTGGCAAGTGTTGAAAACAGGCAGGTAGCAGCAGCGAGGCTCTCGCAGGGCGATTTCCAGGCGCTACCACTCGACGAGAAGGGGAAGTATCTGAAGACGGCGCCGGCACGGGAGAAGATGGAGCTGATCATCGCGGACCCGAACGCGAAGAGGGTGGCCGCCACCCTGGAGCCCCAGGAGTTTTTCTGGCTGGTCAAGGAGGTGGGCGAGGCCGACGCGGTGGAACTGCTGCAATTAGCGTCCGCCGACCAGTGCATTTTCATCCTGGACATGGAGGCGTGGGAAGGGTGGACCTTCTCCGAGGAGCAGGTGTGTCACTGGCTGGAGAAGTTCATGGAAGGTGGCGAGCCGCGGGTTCACGAGCTCTTGCAGCACCTCGATTTCGACCTGCTGCAGCTTTTCCTGAGCCGTGAGATCGAGGTCGGCGGGGGGGTCGGCGACCAGTCCAACGACCAGGAACGCCTCGCCGAATACGATCACACCTTCGACGGCGTCTTCATGATCAACTTCAAGAACCCCAAGCACAGCCAGCTGGTCGGTTCCTTCCTGTCCATGCTGATCAAGCTGGACAATTCCCTCTACACGGCACTCATGGAAGGGGCCAAGGGGGAGGTGGACCTGGAGTTGGAGGAGCAGTGCCAGAGGTTCCGCACCGGCAGGCTTCAGGACCTCGGCTTCCCCCCGCTGGACGAGGCTCTTTCGATCTACGCCCGGGTGAATCCGGAGCATTTCCAACTGGAAGGGGGGAAGGAGTTGAGCCCGGCAGGGGAGGGGGGGGAACTGGTGCCCGTGAGCGCCGACGAGGGGACCTTCTTTTCCCGCGCGCTCGCCCTCGCCGCCACGCCGACGCTCTACCAGGAGCTGAACTACCTGGTCAACAGCGCGCTGGTCGCGGAAGGAAACGCGTTCCACGAGCCGGAAGCGATGCTGGCCATACTGCGCCGGGTGAGCGGCTATCTCAACATTGCGCTGGAGAGGCTGGCGCCGGCGGACGAGCAGCGGGCCGCCCGGATACTGGTAAGCGAGGAGTTGAAGCGGCTGTTCCACCTGGGCTACAGCATCGTCCTGCAGTTGAAATTCAAGGCCCGGGAGGTCGAGACGACCGACTACGCCTCCGGGAAGCTCCTTTCGGGGCTTAAGGCCAAGCGCCCACGCTTTTACCGCGGGCTGGACCCGGACGGCGTCGACGGCTACCGCGAGTTCAGGGATCTTTCCGACGTCGAGCGCGTGGCCGGTCTTCTGGCCCAGCTAAAGCCGTAAACTCCTAGGGGGACTGGCTCCGATAGGTGCCTGTCCCCCTTGCCCCCCTTGTTCCCACTTCTTCCCCCTTAGACAGTCCCGCCTCAATCCGCCCCTTCTTCGGGGCACAATCCAATTGCAAATCTATTACTCATTGGTAATATCTTTAACATTTGTTCATCGGCCCCGGAGTCGTCTGCTTCGCGGTTGGGGGGAACAAGCGAGACGCGAAAGACGTGCAGTTTCTCCTTAACTACCATCGCAGGCATCGGGGGGGTACGGATGAAGGTGCTAGTTGTCGACGATTCCCGCAACGATCGCAAGATTATCCGCTACAACTTCGAATGGCACGGCTGCGAAGTCCTGGAGGCCTCCAACGGGAAGCAGGGGCTGGAGCTGGCCGCGGCGGAGAAACCCGACCTGATCATCTCCGACTGCCTGATGCCGGTCATGGATGGCTTCCAATTCCTTCACGAAATTAAGAAATTTCAGGACACAAAAACCATCCCCTTCATCTTCTATTCCGCCGTCTATACCGGGAGCCGCGAGGCGGAATTGGCGGCTTCCCTCGGAGCTCGCGCTTTCCTGGCAAAACCCATGCGTCCCGAGGAGCTTTGGGATGAGGTGGGGAGGTTGATGGCTGCGGAGCCGGCCGGCGAGGTGGTGGAGCAAAAGCCGTGGCCTGAAGAGGAATTCCTCAAGAATTACAGCCAGCTGGTAGCAGGCAAGCTGGAGGAAAAGGTCCGCGAGCTGACCGAAACGAACGAAAGCCTCCTCCGGCTGAACAGCGAACTGGAGCGCAGGGTGGTGGAGCGGACCTCTCAACTGGAGGCCGCCAACCGCGAGCTCGACATGTTCAGCTATTCCATTTCCCACGACCTGCGCGCCCCTTTGCGGCACCTGGAGGGGTTCAGCCAGGCGCTGATCGACGAATACGCCACCAAGCTGAACCACACGGGCAAAGAGTACCTGGAGCGGCTCAGGAAGTCCGCTCGACGTCTGACGGACATGATAGACGCGCTGCTGGAACTGTCGCGGCACACCAGGGGGAAGCTGGTCAAGGAGAGCGTGGATATAACCTCTATTGCCAAGGAGGTAGCGGCTCAACTGGCGCGGTCACAGCCGGAGCGGAAGGTGTCGATCGAGGTGGCGGAGGGGATGATGGTGCGCGGGGACACGCGGTTGTTGAAGGTGGTGCTGGAGCAGGTGATCGGCAACGCCTGGAAGTTCACCGAGCCGCGAGGGGACGAGGCGCTGGTAGAGGTCTTTCCCACCGAGCTTGAAGGGCGTCCCGCCTACGCGGTCAGGGACAACGGGGTCGGTTTCCAGATGGAGTATGCGGACAAGCTCTTCTCCCCCTTCCAGAGGCTGCACGCCCAAGACGAGTTCCCGGGCCGGGGGATCGGGCTTGCCATCGCCAGGAGGATAATCACCCGCCATGGAGGGAAGATCGAGGCGCAGGCCGAACTGGGGAAGGGCGCCACCTTCACCTTCAGCGTCTAGCTTTCCTTAAGCACCCGGCCAACCAGTTCCCCATCTTTGGCCCCGGTCACCTGTACCGTTACCTCGCGGTTCACCAGCCCCTTGCTTTCTTCGATCAGCACGGTCAGGTAGTTTCTGGAGAGTCCCTTCTCCCCCTTTTGCACCAGGACCCGAAGCTCGCGACCCACAAATCCCGCCGCATAATCCGATTTCTTCCGCTCCGACAGTACCCTCAGCGCCTCGGCCCGCTCCTTGATCACCTTGGGATGCACCTGCGGCGTCATGGTCGCCGCCGGCGTGCCGGGGCGCTGCGAGAAGGGGAACACATGCAGGTACGCGAGCGGTAGCGAGTCGATGAAGCGGTAGGTCTCGTCGAACTCCTGGTCGCTTTCCCCGGGGAACCCGGCGATCACGTCGGAACCGATGCAGACCTCCGGCATCGCCGACGCGAGCGACTGCACCACCTCGCGGAAAAGGGCGGTGTCGTAGCCGCGGTTCATGCGGGAGAGGACGCTGTCCGAGCCGCTTTGCAGCGGCAGGTGGAGGTGCGGGCAGACCATGGGCGAGCGGGCCATGAAGTCGATCAGTTGCTTTGACACCTCGGTCGGCTCTACCGATCCGATCCTCAGGCGCCGCACCACACCTTGTTCCTGGGCCTTCTGCATCAGGCCGAGGAGGTCTGTGGCGGGGGCCAGGTCGAGTCCGTAGGCGCCCAGGTGGATCCCGGTCAAGACGATCTCCTGGAAACCCTGGGCGGCGAAGGCGGCCATGCCGTCTAGGGCCTCCTGGACGGCCACGCTCCTGCTGGCCCCCCTGGCGTAGGGGACGATGCAGTAGGCGCAGCGCGCGTCGCAGCCGTTTTGCACCTGCAGAAAGGCGCGGGTGTGCTCGGCGAAGGTCTCCAGCGGCGCCGTATCCCCGGTCTTTTCCAGCGAGATGTCGCTCACCACGGCCCGCGGCTGGTCGTCCATCCCTTCCAGGAAACCGACGATGTCCTTCTTCTCGCTGTTGCCGAGGATCAGGTTGACCCCGGCCAGCTTCAGCAGTTCCTCCGCGTTCATTTGGGCGTAGCAGCCGGTGACGACCACGCGCGCTTCCGGGTTCAGGCGGGTGGCGCGCCGGATCAGCCGGCGCGATTCCGCGTCGGTCTTCGCCGTCACGGTGCAGCTGTTGATGACGTAGATGTCGGCCTTATCCGAGAAGGGGACCATGCTGTAGCCGTTTTGCTCCAGCGCCTGGGTCATGGCGGCCGATTCGAACTGGTTGATCTTGCAACCGAGGGTGGTTATGGCGATGGTCTTACTCATAAATCCTTTTTCTCACGCAAAGCCGCAAAGACGCAAAGACGAAAATCGATCTCACGCAAAGACGCAAAGACGCAAAGAAAACCTTAAAACATATTTAACAGGGATGAAGGGGATAAACGGGATAAATCACAACCAAAAGATTGGTTTAACCTTAATCTTAATCTTAATCTTGTTTTTTGGCTTTACCCGAGTCTCTTCTTGAGCTGTTCGTGCTCGGCGGCGAGCGCCGCGTATTTCCTTTCCAGCTCGCGGATCTGGTCGAAGAGGCAGGATATCGCTTTCGCCTCCGGGTCGGGCATCTTGCCATGCTCCAGGTCCAGGCGCTCCTGCGGCTTCTCGGTGGCCATCACCACGCGCCCGGGGATACCTACCACGGTGGAGTTGGGGGGGACTTCTTTAACCACCACGGAGTTCGAACCCACCTTGCTGTCCTTGCCGACGGTGAAGGGGCCGAGGATCTTGGCGCCGGAACCGATCACCACGTTGTCCATCAGGGTCGGATGCCGTTTGACCTTTTCCCAACTCACCCCGCCCAGGGTGACGCCGTGGTACAGGGTGACGTTTTCGCCGATCTCGGCGGTCTCCCCGATCACCACCCCCATGCCGTGGTCGATGAAGAACCCTTGCCCAATGGTTGCACCCGGATGTATCTCAACGCCGGTCATGAACCGGCCGATGTGGGAGGTAAAGCGCCCCAGGAACCAGAATTCGTGCTTCCAAAACCAGTGCGAGATCCTGTGGAACCAGATAGCATGGAGCCCAGGGTAACAGAAAATCACCTCCAGCACGCTTCTTGCCGCCGGATCTCTGTCAAAAACTGCCTGTATGTCCGATTTCAGTCTGGAAAACATCGGTACCCCCCTAGGCTTCAGTACGGTAGAGAACAACTACAACTCCGTCCGCTTTTTGTCGTAACATACCACACTGTTTACGTCAATTATTAACTGCCGGGACCGTCTCGCGCCCGCTCGCTGCGCTCACTCAAGCCGCAAAAACGCAAAGTAGAAGCAAACCCTCAACCCCTTTTAACAGGGTCACGCCCGCTCGCTACGCTCACTCAAGCCGCAAAGACGCAAAGTAGAAGCAAACCCTCAACCCCTTTTACAGGGATGAAGGGGATAAAAGGGATAAAACCAAGGAACCGAATGGGTTTAAATCTTTACCTTAATCTCAATCTCAATCTCAATCTCAATCTCTATCTTTATCTGTTCTTTGCCAGCAGTTCCAGCGCTTGCGCGAGCGGGTCGCTATTTCCCTCGACCCAGTTGATCGCGATGCCGTTTGTTTGCATCTTCCTGAACCAGTTCTCCTGTTTCTTGGCGAAGTCGTGGATGGCGCTGTTCAACTTCTGGAACATGTCGTTTCTGGAAAGCTCCCCTTTCAGGTAGCGCGCGAGGTAACGGTACTCGAGCCCGTAGAATTCGAGCTGCTCCCAGGAGGTCCCCATGGCGTGCAGCCGCTCCACCTCTTCGACCATCCCTTGTTCCATCCTCTCTTTGAGCCTTTTGGTGATCCGCTCCCGCAACTGCGCGCGCTCCCACCGTATCCCTATGGTGAGAGGTGTCAACTCGGGCCAGTCGTCGCCTGCCTCGCCCCGGTATTCCGCGATTTCTATCGCCCGTATCAGGCGGGCGCGCTCGGTGAGGTCGGTGCTGTTGTGAAGCCTTGGGTTGGAGCGGACCAGCCGGGAGGCGAGTTCATCCATGGAGAGGGGGGCGAGTTCTTCCCTGAGAGCCGGGTCCTGCGGCACTTCGGTGAGCCGGTAGCCGCGCAGCACGCAGTCGAGGTACATGCCGCTTCCCCCCACCAGCACCGGGAAGGCCCCCCTGCTGCAGATGTCGGTGAAGGCTGCGAGGAAAAGCCGCTGGAACTGGAAGAGGTTGAATTCGTGCCCCGCCGGTGCCACGTCGATGAGGTGGTAGGGTATCCCCTGGTACTCGTGCAGATCTTTTCCCGTGCCGATGTCCATGCCGCAGTAGACCTGGCGCGAGTCGGCGGAGATGATCTCGCCGTTCAGCCTGCCGGCGAGTTGCACCCCGAGCCTCGTCTTGCCTGAGGCGGTCGCACCGAGAATTACCAGCAGGTTCGGGATGCGCTCGGGTGTCTCCGTCTCGTCCGTCAACGCCGGCCGCTCGCTTTCAGCAGGTTGACCCCCTTCAGAAGGTCGAGCGCCCGGGCCAGTTGGTTGTCGGCTTTAAGGAGGTCCTGCTCTTTCAACTCCTTGCTGCTCGGCTTTTGCTGCGGTTTCGCGGGGGGCGCCGAATGCGGTTTCGCGGGGGACGCCGGGCGCGGCGGCGCCGGAGCCTGGTCCATGTGCCCGTCCAGATCCTGCTCGCGGATCTCCAATTCCTTTGCATCCTTTTGCTTGTCTTTAGCGGGGGCGGGCTTGGCAAACTCCACCACGATGTCGGGGGTGATTCCCTTGGCCTGGATGGAGCGCCCGCTGGGGGTGTAGTAGCGGGCTGTGGTCAACTTCAGGCCGTCGCCGTTGTCGAGCGTCATCACCGACTGGACGCTTCCTTTGCCAAAGCTCTGGGTCCCCATGATGACGGCCCTCTTGTGGTCCTGCAGCGCTCCGGCGACGATCTCGGAGGCGCTGGCGCTGCCGCCGTTTATGAGCACCACGATCGGGTAGCGGGGCTCCTTGTCGCCGACGGTCGCGGTAAGGCTTCTATCCATCGCTGCCTCGCGCCCTTTGGTGGTGACGATGACCCCTGAGGAAAGCCCCTCGCCGATGAAGCGGTTGGCGACGCGGCAGGCCTGGTCCACCAGTCCGCCCGGGTTGAACCGGAGGTCCAGCACGAGGCCAGAAAGCGGCTGGCCGTTATCGGCGGCAAGCGTTTTCAGTGCCTTTTCGAAGTCCTCGCCGGTGCGCTCCTGGAATTCGCCGATCCGGATATAGCCGTACCCAGGCTCAAGGAGCCTCCCTTTCAGGCTCTTGGTCTTGATGATGGCACGCACCAGGCGGAAGGTGAGAGGGGACGACTTACCCTCGCGCAGTATGCCGAGGGTTACCGAGGTTCCTGGGGTTCCGCGCATGCGGCTTACGCACTGGTTGATGTTGAGGTCGGCGGTAGGTTTACCGTCGATGGTCCAGATGTGGTCGCCGGACTGGATCCCGGCCCGGAAGGCGGGGGTGTCCTCGATGGGGGCGTTCACCATCAGCTTGCCGTTGCGCATCTCCAGTTCGATCCCGAGGCCGCCGAAGGCACCGGCCATGTGCACCTTCATTTCGGTATAGTCGGTTGCTGGGAGATAGTTGCTGTGTGGGTCGAGCGTCGCCAGCATCCCGTTGATGGCGACGGCCATGAGCTTCTTGTCGTCGACCTTGTCCACGTAGCTTTGCTTGACGATGTTGACGACGTCGCGGAACATCTCGAGGTACTCGGCCTCGCTTCTCTTGGCCCGCTCCTCCCGGTCCATCAGGGGAAGCATCAAGACGAGCGAGAGGAGGAGAAAAATCACGGCAAATGCGGCGAAAACCTTTTTTGACATCGGTAGAGCCTTTATCTGTAAAATCGCGTGGATAGTTGGGCGGCCTGCTAATGTAATTTCTGCCGAGAAAGATGTCAACTGCTATTGGGGGGATGGAGGGGGGCACAGGCGGTAAGTCGTCCCCTCCGAGGAGCTCCTGGCTGGGAAACCCGTTGACATTGCGGCTCCTTTTGATGCATAACCCAATCCAAACCCAAGCTCCGGAGGCAGTAATGGAGAAAATGATCAGGCACTTCAAGGCGCGGTTCATCACCGGGCTCTTCGTCGTGGTCCCGCTCGGCATCACCATATTCATTCTCAAGTTTCTCTTCAACTTCGCCGACGGCATCCTCGGCACGTATCTCGACGCGCTTTTGTCGGCCTTTCTCGACAATCCGTACCACATCCCCGGCCTGGGGATGCTCACCGGCGCGATCGTCATCTACGTCTCCGGGGTGCTCGCCACCAACGTCATGGGAACCAGGATTATCAGGTGGTGGGACCAGCTACTCTCCAGGATCCCCCTGGTCAAGTCCATCTACGGGTCGAGCAAGCAGCTGACGCAGGTGTTCAAGGAAGGAAAATCGTCCTACCGCCGGGCGGTCTTCGTGGAATGGCCGAGGCCAGGCGTGCGCGCGGTGGGGTTCGTCACCGCGGAGGTGGTGCGCGAGGGGCAGAAACTGGTGGTGGTCTATGTACCGACCATGCCGAACCCGACCTCCGGCTTCGCCCTCTTTTTCAAGGAAGCTGAGGTGCACGACTGCGGCATGTCGGTCGAGGACGCGGTCAAGTTCGTGGTCTCGGGCGGGGCCGTGGTGCAGTAAGGGAGGCATTATGAAGATAGTGGTCCTGGATGGATATACGCTGAACCCGGGCGACAACCCCTGGGACGAGGTCGCCTCCTTCGGCGACCTCACGCTCTACGACCGCACCCCTGCCGAGATGGTGGTGGAGCGCTCCCGCGGAGCGCAGGTGCTCCTTACCAACAAGACGGTGCTCTCGGCGGCGACCTTGGCTGCGCTCCCGGAACTGAGGCTCGTCTGCGTGCTGGCGACCGGCTACAACGTGGTCGACCTGGAAAAGAGCGCGCAGCTGGGGATACCGGTGGTCAACGTCCCGGAGTACGGCAGCGACTCGGTGGCCCAGCACGCCATAGCCCTCCTCCTGGAACTCACCAACCGGGTGGCGCAGTACCATCAGGCCGTGGCCCGCGGCGATTGGTCCGCCTCTCCCGACTTCACCCTGGTGGGAGAGCCTTTGACGGAACTTTGCGGCAGGAGCATCGGCATCGTGGGGCTCGGGAGGATAGGGGCGCGGGTGGCGCGCATCGCACAGGCGCTGGGGATGGAGGTTCTGGCTTACAACCCGAGGCACCGGGTGGCCCCGGAAGGGATCTCTTTGCGCTGGCTTAGTCTGGACCAGCTTTTCAGCCAGGCCGACGTGGTGAGCCTGCACTGCCCGCTCAATGATGAAAACGAAGGGATGGTGAACCAAAGGACCCTGTCGCTGATGAAGCCGCAGGCGCTCCTTATCAACACCTCCCGCGGCGGGCTCGTCGTCGAGCGCGACCTAGCCGAGGCTTTGAACCGCGGGAGCATCGCCGGCGCCGCGGTCGACGTCGCCGCTAGGGAGCCGATACCCGCGGACAGCCCGCTTTTGCTGGCCAAGAACTGCATCGTCACCCCGCATATCGCCTGGGCGACACTTGCCGCCCGGCGCAGGCTGATGGCGGCGACCGCCGCCAACATCGCCTCCTTCCTGGCGGGGAAACCGCAAAACGTGGTGAACGGGGTGCAGTGATAGCGCTTGGGAACCCATGCGGCGCAAACCTCCAGCTTTGCCTCCGTGGGAAGCTGGAGCTTCGCAGGGTCCTTGCGTTCCCAAGGTGGACCTTGGGAACGAGATGCAACGAGATGGACGTGGTGAATCGCCGGCGCCGCCCGGCATGCGGCGCCTTTAGGAAGGATTTTCTACTTAGAGCGCGAAGGGGAGGGCTGGGGGGCACCCGGAACTATGGGAGAGAGGTTGATGGGGGCCAGTTTCGCCAGGCGTCCCTTCCACTTCTGCGGGTTCACCGGGATGGCCTTGCCCGAAGGAGATCCGCGCTCCGCCCATTGCAGGGTGTAATAGTCCCTGTCCCCCTTGATCACCACGACCAGCGCCGATTCGCTGGACATTCCGCTTCCCCCCGGGGTAGCGCCGCAGCTCACCACCGCGACGATGTGGTCGTAACCCCGCTCGTTTTTCCCTTCCTTCAGGATCTTGCCGCTATATGTATCCGGACACGACTTCTCGAACCCACCGGCAACGGCACCGGCGAAGCTGCGCGGGGTGACGTCGGGGTTGCCGGCCAGCCCCTTGGCGCCGGTGACGGTGACCATCTGGGTCCAGCTCTCCACCGTTTCGCCGGTGGGCACCGCCTCGCGCAGGTAGCTGGTTTTGTTGCCGTCTTCCCAGACCGTGGTGAACCCGGCGGGGAGGGTGAAGGAGACCAACTGGCTGAAGATGGGTGAGATGACCGTATATCCCGGCGCGGATGTTTTCTTGCCGCTGCTCCGCTTGTTGTTTTCCCCTGCCTCGGACACCCCCGCAACACCCAGGGAAAGCATCAGGGTCGCTGTAATTGCTTCCTTTATCATCGTTGCTACCTCCTTTTGGGCTCCTGCTCGTTGGTGCTGTCGGTTTTTTTGCGTGCCTCCTGTATTGGGTTAGCCAGTCCTCATTGCAAAAAGCTTCCACAGGTTATCAGAGTAACCCTTGCGCACAAGCCGAGCGCTCGGGCCATCCTGAACTGCGAGCGGGGGAGGGACTCTTATCGACCCCTTGTATACGCGAAAGGACGCGGCATTTTGAGCCTCCATTTTTGTCTTTTGGGTGCAACCTGCCGATTTCTCGCCGAAATGCCGCGGCGGCGCCGCGCGTCCACACAGTTTGTGGATAGCGCTGTGGAAAAGAGGTGGAGATCGGGCAAAACCGTCATCAAATTACCAGCATCTGCGATTTGCCTAAAAAATGATCAGTACAAATGTAACGGCGTTAGAATGGTTGCAGTAATAATTCCGGCCACTTAGCGTAAAGCGCTGCGTGGTGGGCGGAATTTCTGTCAAGCTTTTTTTACGGCTAGGAGTGAGGTTCCGGTTTTGCCTGGGAAGGCGCCGGGGCTGCCGGCGGCATGGCCCATTCTATGTCTTGACATGCCTTAAACGCTGTGCTAATTGATAAAACCTTTTTATTACAGGAACTTGATTTCCTGGGTGTGGCGATGAGCCGCAAGGTTACAAGGAGGGTGTTCCATGTCGCAACAGATAGAGTTGACGGTCGGTGCGTTGCTGGACGACATTGCCGGGAAATTCCCCGACAACGAGGCGCTGATCTACGTGGAGCGGGGATTGCGCTACAGCTATCGTGAGTTCAACGAGCGCTGCCGCCAGGTGGCGAAGGGCCTTTTGCGCATGGGGGTCAAGAAGGGTGACCACCTCGCCATCTGGGCCTACAACGTTCCGGAATGGGTCGTGCTGCAGTTCGCCACCGCGAAGATCGGCGCCGTGCTCGTCACCGTCAACACGAGCTACAAGTCCGCCGAGCTCGAGTACATAATGAAGCAGTCCGATTCGAAATTCCTGTTCCTGGTGCAGGGGTTCAAGGACACCGACTATATCCGGACCTTGGCCGCCGTGGTGCCGGAGCTTGCCGAAAGCGAGCCGGGAAAACTCGAAAGCCGCGACCTGCCGTTTTTGAAGCACGTGGTTTTTCTTGGAGAAGGGGCCCCCGCGGGGACCATCAATTTCGAGAAGATCGTGGAGCTTGGGCGCGAGGTCCCGGACGCGGAACTTCACGCGGTGGAAAAGACCCTCTCGGTGCACGACGTCATCAACATGCAGTACACCTCCGGCACCACCGGCTTCCCCAAAGGGGTCATGCTGACCCACCACAACTTGGTCAACAACGGCTTCAATATCGGCGAGTGCATGCGCTTTACCGAAAAGGACCGGCTCTGCATCCCGGTTCCCTTCTTCCACTGCTTCGGCTGCGTCCTGGCCGTCATGGCCTGCGTCACCCACGGCTCCACCATGGTGCCGGTGGAGATCTTCGATCCTTTGAAGGTGCTCCAGGCGGTGGAAAAGGAGCGCTGCACCGCGCTGCACGGCGTCCCGACCATGTTCATCGCCGAGCTTGAGCACCCCCGCTTCCCGGAGTTCGATCTCACCTCGCTTAGGACCGGGATCATGGCCGGCTCCAACTGCCCCATAGAGGTGATGCGCCGGGTGATCCGGGACATGCACGCCAGCGAGATCACCATCGCCTACGGGCAGACCGAGTCCTCCCCGGTCATCACCCAGACCCGCACCGACGACCCGATCGAGCTGAAGGTCTCCACGGTGGGGAGGGTGCTCCCCAACGTGGAGCTTAAAATCGTGGACATCGAGAGCGGCGCCGAGCTTCCGCCGGGGAAGCAGGGGGAACTCTGCACCCGCGGTTACCTGGTCATGAAGGGGTACTACAAGATGCCGGAGGAAACAGCCAAGGCGATCGACGCCGACGGCTGGCTTCATACCGGAGACCTCGCGGTCATGGACGAAAACGGCTACTGCAAGATCACCGGCAGGATCAAGAACATGATCATCCGCGGCGGCGAGAACATCTATCCCCGCGAGATCGAGGAATTCCTCTACACCCACCCGAATATCTCCGACGTTCAGGTCTACGGTGTGCCGGACCGCAAATACGGGGAGCAGGTGATGGCGGCCGTGGTTCTGAAGCAGGGAAGCGAGATGTCCGAGGCGGAGGTCAAGGAGTTCTGCCGCGGCCGGATCGCCAACTACAAGATCCCGAAGTACGTCCGCTTCGTCGACTCCTATCCCATGACCGCCAGCGGCAAGATCCAGAAGTTCAAGCTGCGGGAAATGGCGATACGCGAGCTGCAGCTTGAGGAAAATATCTGAAAAGACGCCGCATCGCTTTTTAACCTGCCGTTATCATTGCTGTCTTGTTGACGGCAGGGGCTTTGTGAGTTATCTTTCCTTCTCCTTTTCATGAACTAGGGGACTGGCTTCGCAAGGCGCCGGTCCTAAGGGGACTGGCTCCGCAAGGTGCCTGTCCCCCTTGAGTCATTGAGTCATGGAAACGAGAAGGAGGAGCGATGCGGCTTACGCCAAAAAACGAGCTGGAATACCGGTACCGAAAACTGCAAAGCGAGATGGCCGGTGCAGGAATCGACGCGGTCATCATGGTCCAGAACGCGGACCTCTTTTATTTCACCGGGACCGCGCAGGCAGGGAACCTTTACGTCCCCGCCTCCGGGCGCCCCATCTACCTGGTACGCAGGGACTACCTCCGGGCCCGCATGGAAAGTGCCTTGGCCGAGGTGCTCCCTTCGTCCTCCCTCAACGATCTCCCCGGTCTTGTTTCCGACCACGGCCATAGCGCGCCGAAAAGGCTAGGTCTCGAGCTCGACGTCCTCCCGGTCAACCTCTACCTCAAATACCGCGCCCTTTACCCCGACGCCGAACTGGTCGACGCTTCCCCCCTGATACGCCGGGTGCGCATGGTGAAGTCCCACTACGAAATTCACATCATGCAGGACGCCGGCAACCAGGCGGACAAGGTGTACAAAAAGGCTGCCGAGACGATCCGCGAGGGGATCTGCGAGGTGGAACTTGCCGCCGAACTGGAGCGCTTCTCGCGCCTGGAAGGACACCAGGGGCATGTGCGCATGCGTGCCTTCAACGGCGAGGTCGGCGGAGCCCAGGTGCTCGCAGGGCCGGATGCCGCGGCGCCCGCAGCCGGCAACACCGCGCTGGGCGGTATGGGGCTTACCCCCGCCTTCGGCCACGGGGCCAGCTACAACAGGATCCGGCGCGGCGAGCCGGTAGTGGTCGATTTCGCCAGTTGCTTCGACGGCTACCTGGTCGACCAGACCAGGGTCTTCGCCATAGGCTCCGTCTCGGACCGGATGCGGCGCGGCTACCAAGACATGCTGCGCATAGAGGAACTGATGATGGAGATGGCCGAGGTGGGAACCAGTTGGGGGGGGATCTACCACGCCTGCCTCGATCTGGCCTGCGAGATGGGTTACGCGGACAACTTCATGGGGACCCCGGGAAGCCAGGTTCCTTTCATCGGCCACGGGCTCGGCATCGAGATCGACGAATACCCTTTTATCGCCCGCGGTTTTGAAAGTGAGACGCTCCAGGTGGGGATGGCGTTTGCCTTCGAACCGAAACTGGTGTTTCCCGGGGAAGGTGCGGTCGGCATCGAAAATTCGTTTTATCTCTCGGAACAGGGACTTAAGAGATTGACCTTTTCCCGGCAGGAGCTGGTACTGCTCTGACTTGAATTAAAATGTATGCAAAATAGTAAAACGGAATTTTTTGTATTGAAATTGGCCGAGGGCTTTGGTATACATTTGAAAAATCTTTGTATACAGTATACCTTCCGAGCGCATCCGGCCGAGGTCTATTTCGACGGGCACGCTGTCAGCGGGCGATTCGATCGTTTTAATTCATCCAGTGTGTACCTCAACCCCAACAGAAAAGGAGATCTGGCACATGACGCAATTAAAAGAGAAATTGTTTGAGAAGATCCAAGCCCACCGTCCCCGTATCACCCGCCTGACCAAAGAGTTCGGCTCGGTGATCATCGACAAGGTGGACATCGGTCAGTGCATCGGCGGCGCCCGCGACATCCGTTCGCTCGTTACCGACATCTCCTACCTCGACCCGCAGGAAGGGATCCGTTTCCGCGGCAAGACCATCCCCGAGACCTTCGAAGCGCTGCCGAAAGCGGCCGGCTCCGAGTACCCGACCGTCGAGTCTTTCTGGTACTTCCTTTTGACCGGCGAAGTTCCGACCGCGGCTCAGGTCTCTGCTGTCGAGGCTGAGTTCAAGACCCGTCAGGTCGTACCCGAGTACGTTTACACTGCAGTCCGCGCGCTCCCGAAAGAGAGCCACCCGATGGTCATGCTCTCCGTCGGCATCATGGCTATGCAGAAGGACTCCAAGTTCGCCGCATTCTACAGCGGCGGCAAGTTCAACAAGATGGACGCCTGGGAGTCCGTTTACGAGGACGCAAGCGACATCGTCGCCCGTATCCCGGTACTGGCCGCATTCATCTACAACCTCAAATACCGCGGCGACAAGCAGATCGCCATCGATCCGAAGCTCGACATGGGCGCAAACTTCGCCCACATGATCGGCCAGAGCGAGCAGTACAAGGACGTGGCAAGGATGTACTTCATCCTGCACTCCGACCATGAGTCCGGCAACGTCTCGGCTCACACCACCCACCTGGTGCACTCCGCTCTCTCCGACCCCTACTACGCATACTCCGCAGGCCTCAACGGCCTGGCAGGCCCGCTGCACGGCCTTGCCAACCAGGAAGTGCTCGGCTGGATCATGGAGTTCCAGAAGAAGCTCAACGGCGCAGAGCCGACCAAAGAGAACGTCACCAAGGCTCTGTGGGATACCCTCAACGCCGGCCAGGTCGTTCCGGGCTACGGCCACGCGGTTCTCAGGAAAACCGACCCGCGCTACACCGCTCAGCGCGAGTTCTGCCTCAAGACCCCGGGCCTCAAGGACGATCAGCTGTTCAAGCTGGTCGCCATGATCTTCGAGACCGCACCGGGCGTCCTCACCGAGCACGGCAAGACCAAGAACCCCTGGCCGAACGTCGACGCGCAGTCCGGCGTCATCCAGTGGTACTACGGCCTCAAGGAGTGGGACTTCTACACCGTTCTCTTCGGCGTAGGGCGCGCCCTGGGCTGCATGGCGAACATCACCTGGGACCGCGGCCTCGGCTACGCCATCGAGCGTCCGAAGTCCGTCACCACCGACATGCTCGAGAAGTGGGCTGCCGAGGGCGGCAGGAAGATGTAAGCAAGAAGCTGCAGAAACAAGAAAGGGGGCGCTCATGGCGTCCCCTTTTTTTATGCCCTATTGGTAAATAACGGCGATGCCCCTCTTTGCGGGAAAGGCGATCCCTTCAGTGCCGCTCGGCGAGGATCTCTGCGGTGAATACGTACAGGTCCGCCCCTTCTTTCCAGTCCTCTTTCTTAAGCCCCGCCTTCAGCGCGGTCTGGCCCAGGAAGGTCTCCCTGTCCCAGCCCTGTTCCACCGCCACCTGCGGCAGCAGCACGCCGCGGGAGAAGTTTTTTTCCAGGTACAAGCCATGTCTTCCCACCACGACCTCCTCGGGCGTCGCGATCTTTTGCAGCGGCGAAATGACCGATATCTCCAGCTCGAAGTCGGCCAGGTCCTCCTCCTTCATGGGGTAGAAGCGGGGGTCCCTGGTGGCCGCGGAGGCCGCCATCTCCTGCACCAGCAGGTAAAGCGGTTTCTCCGAGCTGAAATTGCCGATGCACCCCCGGAGGGCACCCAGCCTTTTGATGGTGACGAAGCACCCTTTGGTCGCCTGCAGGTGCGCCTCGGTCACCTGCCGCACGTTTACTTTGCCGGTCTCAACGGCGGCAGTGACCGCTTCCCTGGCTAGGTGCAAAAGGAGTTTCTTGTCTGCGGAGTTGAGTGTTTCGTTCACGAGCCCCCCTTAACCGGCGCCGGCTAGCGGTGCCGGAAAACTAATTTGCCTAAAATAATATATTTACCCGCCGTTTACAAGCATTAACGTTGCCTCCCTTATGCGCTGCCGAGGGCCTGCAAGGCGCCGGTGTTTCGCCTTCGGGTACCGATGGAGCGGATGTCCTGGCAGCGCGGCTTTCCGCCGTCAACGTTCCCGGTTCCTTTTCCTTTATCTTCCTCTTCGTTAGGCCCCCGTTAGTTTGGCTCCGGGAGCGGGCGTGAGCGGGGGCAAAACGACGGTAGTTCGCATGCTTTCGCTCCCTCCGGAAGGAGTAACGTCCTTTAATAATTTTTTGCGTTTCTTTCTTTTAAAAAGTATTGACTTTTGCGGGAATGCTAGTATATTCGCCCTTTGTTGTGACAAAAAAACCAGTGCGCTATGCGCAGTAATGGTAAATCTAAAAAGAAAAGAGGTGATATCGTCAATGAAAAAACTGATCTCCTTGGCACTTTGCCTGGCTCTGGCTCTGTCCTTTGCTGCTGGCTGCAAGAAGAAAGAAGAGGCTCCGGCTCCGGCTGCTGAGCAGGCTGCACCGGCTGCACCGGCTGCACCGGCACAGGCTCCGATGTCCTCCGCCACCGCTCCGGCAGCTCCGGCTGCTCCGGCCGCACCGGCTGAGCACAAGTAATTCGAAACAGGGTCTCCCTGTTTCAAGAAGCCCACAGAGTCCTCTGTGGGCTTTTTTTGTATTTGCTCCCGCCTATTTGCCTTGACAAGCGGCAGGCAGGAATGCTAGTTAAAACGGTCGTCTACTACAATGAATCCGGAGGAAGCAATGGAAAGAACATTTGCCATCATAAAGCCTGATGCAGTCGAGAGGAACGTCACCGGGAAGGTCCTGGCGATGATAGAAGAGGGTGGTTTCAAGATCGTCGGCATGAAGAAGATCCGTCTCTCCAAGTGCCAGGCGGAAGGGTTTTACTATGTGCACAAAGAGCGCCCCTTCTTCGGCGACCTCTGCGCATTCATGTCCCGCGGCCCGGTAATCGCGCTGGTGCTCGAGAAAGAGAACGCCATCGCCGACTGGCGCGGCCTGATGGGCGCCACCAACCCGGCTAACGCCGAGGCAGGCACCATCCGCAAGGCTTTGGGCGTCAGCATCGAGGAGAACACGGTGCACGGCTCCGACTCCCCGGAGTCCGCTTCCTACGAGATTCCTTACTTCTTCAACCAGCTCGAGCTGGTGTAATTCGCAACTGGTCTAGGCAGATCGAAAGCCCTTCGCTAGAAGGGCTTTTTTATATCCGAAAAAGGCGATGCAGAAAACAGACATAAAGAATTTGACCCTGCAGGGTCTCGAGTCGTACATCTCAGGGCTGGGCAAGGAGCGCTTCCGCGCCAAGCAGATCTTCAAGTGGCTCTACCAGATGGACGCCGGAAGTTTCGAGGAGATGACCAACGTCTCCAAGGAGTTCCGGGTCATGCTGGGCGAGATCGCCCAGATCAGCAACCTGACGCCCGAGGTGGTTGAGGCGTCGGAGGACGGGACCAGGAAGTACCTCTTCCGCCTGTCCGACGGCAGCGCGGTGGAGAGCGTCCTGATTCCCGACGAGGGGCGCAACACGCTTTGCATCTCGAGCCAGGTCGGCTGCGCCATGGGTTGCGCCTTCTGCCTCACCGGCAGCTTCGGGCTCTCCCGCAACCTCACCACGGCCGAAATTGTGAACCAGGTCTGCGCGGTGAAGCGCGACCAGCCGGTCAATAACATCGTCTTCATGGGGATGGGGGAGCCGCTGGCGAACCTGAAAGGGGTGATCCCGGCAGTGCAGATCCTGACCGACCCGGACGGCTTCCAGTTCTCCACCAGGAAGGTCACCGTTTCCACCTCCGGGCTCGTCCCCGAGATGGCGGAACTCGGGCGCGGCTGCACCGTGAACCTCGCCGTCTCGCTGAACGCCACCACCGACGAGGTGAGGAGCCGGATCATGCCGGTGAACCGCACTTATCCTCTGGCCCAGTTGCTCGCCGCCTGCAAGGCGTTCCCGCTTCCCTCCCGGCGCTGGATCACCATGGAGTACGTGATGATCCGGGACCTGAACGACTCGCTTGAAGACGCGAAGAGGCTGGTGCGGCTGATCAGCAACATCCCCTCCAAGGTGAACCTGATCCCGTTCAACGAGCACGAAGGGTGCGACTTCAAATGCCCCACCCAGGAGTCGATCGACCGCTTCCACAAGTATCTGTTGGACAAAAACGTCACCGTGATCACCCGTTCCAGCCGCGGCAGCGACATCTCTGCCGCCTGCGGCCAGCTCAAGGGACGGCTGGATCAGGAGGACGGCGAACGCCGCAACTGCGGCTGCGAAGGCTAGAGAGAACTGAAATAAAATCCCTGGAGGTAGAGATGGCAAACGAGGTAATCGGCGTTATCGGCGGCAGCGGGCTCTACGAGATGGAAGGGATGACCGGCGTCGCCCAGGTGACGGTCGACACCCCCTTCGGCAGGCCTAGCGACGAGTATGTGACCGGGACGCTGGACGGGGTCAGCATGGTATTCCTGCCGCGGCACGGCAAGGGTCACCGCTTCACCCCCAGCGAGGTGAACTACCGCGCCAACATCTACGGCATGAAGAAGTTGGGCGTCACCCGCATCATCTCGGTGTCGGCCGTGGGTAGCCTCAGGGAGGAGATCGTTCCGGGGCACATCGTGATACCGGACCAGTTCATCGACCGCACCCGCGGCTTCAGAAAGGACACCTTCTTCGGAAACGGCGTGGTGGGGCACGTCCAGTTCGCCGACCCGGTCTGCGCAGAGCTTTCC
The DNA here is from genome assembly GCF_000020725.1 of Citrifermentans bemidjiense Bem. Classification (NCBI taxonomy): domain Bacteria; kingdom Pseudomonadati; phylum Thermodesulfobacteriota; class Desulfuromonadia; order Geobacterales; family Geobacteraceae; genus Citrifermentans; species Citrifermentans bemidjiense. The sequence goes on from NC_011146.1 coordinate 1,923,829, forward strand.
GATCTTTTGCACGCGGCAGCCGTCGAGGTCGACGCGGTGGTGCACCGGGGAGGTTGCTACGTCTGCATGGAAGGGCCCGCCTTCTCCACCCGCGCCGAGAGCCACCTGTACCGCTCCTTCGGGGCCTCCATCATCGGCATGACCAACCTCACCGAGGCGAAGCTCGCGCGCGAGGCGGAGATCTGCTACGGCGTCATCGCACTCTCCACCGACTACGACTGCTGGCACGACGCCCACGCGGACGTCTCGGTGGAGGCTATCATCGCCATCATCAAAAATAACGTAGCCACCGCCAAGAAGATCATCCGCCAGGCCGTGGCGAAGGTCGCGGCAGGGCGCGGCTGCGGCTGCGGCGAGGCCCTCAAATACGCCATCATCAGCGACACCTCCGTGATCCCGGTAGAGACCCGCGAGAACCTGGAGCTGATCATGGGGAAATACCTCTAAGGAACCGGCAGCCTTTGCCGATAGATGCAGAATTAAGAATAGATTTGCCGTACCTCATCCCGCAACACTTCCAGGAGGTTTCATGAGCATACTTGTCGTTGGTTCCGTCGCCCTTGATTCCGTCGAGACCCCGTTCGGCGAAAGGGAACGCGTACTCGGCGGTTCCGCCACCTACTTCTCCACCTCGGCCAGCTTTTTCACCGACGTGAACCTCGTGGCCGTGGTCGGGGAGGACTTCCCCGAGGAGCACACCAAGTTCCTCTCCTCCAGGAACATCGATCTCACCGGCCTCTCCAGGGTCCCGGGCAAGACCTTCCACTGGAAAGGGCGCTACGGCTACGACCTGAACGAGGCGCAGACTCTGGAGACGCACCTGAACGTCTTCGAGAGCTTCAAACCGGTGATACCGGCATCCTACGCCGGCGCCGAATACCTGATCCTCGCCAACATCGACCCCGAACTGCAGATGGAGGTGCTGAACCAGGTGCCCAACCCCAAAGTGGTGGCTTTGGACACCATGAACTTCTGGATCTCCTCCAAGCCTGAGGCGCTCAAGAAGGTGATCAGCCGCGTCGACTTCCTCATCATCAACGAAGGGGAGGCGCGCCAGCTTTCCGGGGAGGCGAACCTGGTGCGGGCGGCGCGTGCGATCATAGCGATGGGGGTGAAGAACCTGATCGTGAAGCGCGGGGAGTACGGCGTGCTCATGTTCAACGGGCACTCGGTGTTCGCGGCCCCCGCCTTCCCGCTGGAGGAGGTCTTCGATCCCACCGGCGCGGGCGATACCTTCGCCGGCGGCTTCATGGGGTATCTGGCCAACACCGGCGACGTCTCGGAGCAGGGGGTGCGGCAGGCCATCGTCTTCGGTTCCGTGATGGCCTCCTTCAACGTCGAGGCCTTCAGCCTAGACCGCCTGAAGACGCTCTCCTACCCCGAGATCGAGTCGCGCTACCGCAGCTTCAAGAAGATGACGCATTTCCAAGGGGTGGGGGAGCTCTGATCGGCCTCGCTTGCTGAACCCCTCCTCATTGACAACGATCTGCTAATCTGCTAATTTTCCCCGGTACCTACCGGCAGCCACCATGTGAGGCTTATGCTCCGTCCGATACCGATCATGCTGTCCTTCGTCCTGCTCTTTGCAGCGGGATGCGCCCTGAACCAGGGGGACAAGAACCGGTCCATCTATCACTACCAGATGGGGCAGTCCTTTTACGCCGAGAACAACTACACCGGCGCCCTCTTGGAGCTGAGCGAGGCCGAGAAGCTCACCCCGAGGGATCCGGACCTTTTGAACCTTCTGGGGCTTACCTACTACCGCAAGGGGCGCTACGATCTTGCCGAGGCGAAGTACCTGAAGGCGATCGACCACAAGGAGCGCTTCTCCGACGCCCGCAACAACCTGGGGGTCAACTACCTGGAGATGAAGCGCTGGGACGACGCCATCGAGCAGTTCAAGCTGGTGCAGGACGACATCTTCTACCAGGGGCAGGACGGCGTCGCCATCAACCTAGGTCTTGCCTATCTGGGCAAGGGGGAGTATCAGCAGGCCCTGACCGTGCTGCGCAACGAGGTCGGAAAAAACGGCAGCGACCCCCGCATCCGGCTCAACCTGGGCCGGGTCTATTTCGCCCTTCAAAAAAACGAACTAGCTGTCGAAGAGTACCAAAAGGCCCTGCAGCTGAACCGCTCCTATGCCTCCGCCTATTACCACCTGGGGCTGGCACAGATGAAGCTCAAAGACGCCGACGCAGCCAAGAGCGCCTTTCAGGATGTGGTCCGTTTGGCCCCGGATTCGGAAATCGGGCAGCTCTCCAGGGAGTACCTGGAACTGCTCAAGGTGAGGTAACGTGTCTGAGCCAGAGCAGAACATGGGCGCGGAGATGCCCGTCGGCCAGTACCTGAAGAGCGTGCGCGAATCGCGCGGACTCAAGCTGGAAGAGGCCTCCCAGGTAACCAAGATCGGCAAGAACTATCTGGTGGCGATCGAGGAAGGGCAGTTCGAGAAACTCCCCAATGTCGCCTACATCAAGGGATTCCTAAGGCTTTACGCAGGTTTTCTCTCCCTTTCCGGCGACGAGATGGTCGCGAGGTACGAGCGCGAGCTGGTCCCGGCAGCGAAGCCGCAGGCAGAGCCCTCTCAGCCGCACCCGGGGATGGAGAACGTGGAAAAGGCGAAGCTCGCCAACCACGGGCGCTGGCTGATACCGGCGCTGCTGCTGGTCCTGGTGGTGCTCGCCGCGCTCTTTTACTCCGACGGCGAACAACCTCCCCCTCCGCCGCGGCCGGCTCCCCCGGCGCCGGTCCCCGCACCGGTTATGGCCCCCATGACGGCGCCGGTGCAAAAGCAGATCAGTTCGGCGCGCCGGGCGCCTCTGGCCGAGCCGGCGCCCGAGAGTCCGCAGAGTGCCGCTCCAGCCGGCAAGCAGCAAGGCGTGGTCCTGAAGCTGCGTTTCAACCGCGACAGCTGGCTCAGCATCACCATCGACGACAGCATCTCCCAGCGCTACGACCTGAAGGCCGGCGACATCATCGAGTGGAAGGGACAGCGCTCTTTCTCCTTGGAACTGGGCGACGGCGGCGCCGTCGAAGGGGAATTCAACGGCAGGCCTTTGAAGGCGCTCGGGCAGGCCGGACAGCCGGCGCACGTCGATCTGAAAGCGGGACAATAAATCCACGAGCCCCCCACTGCAACTCACTCCCAGCTCTGCGTCGATCATTAAAGCGGACAAAATTCCAATGAAGACCATTTTGCGCGATAAAACTGTTTCGTTTCCCGCATCGGCACCCTCTCATCCCATGCCGGTAAATTACGTAAAAGATTCGCTCTTGGGGGAAAACCCCCGTTGACACCCCGGGGGGCGGTGCTAGAATCAAAGCTGCTTTTCTAATAAACGAATCGGAGCCTATCTTGCCAAAGCAGCCCAAGCGAATATTGGTGGTGGATGACGAGGAGAACGCGCGCATCGGTCTCTCCCGCTTGCTGGCCAAGGAAGGGTTCCTGGTTGACAGCGTTGCCAACGGTTTCGAAGCGCTTAACTACCTGCGCGAGCAGGAGGTTAACCTGATCGTTACCGACATCAACATGCCCGAGATGAACGGCATCACCTTCCTCAAGGAACTCAACCGGAGCTACCCCTCCAGCAACGTGATCATGATCACCGCTTACGGCGGTGTCGAGTCTTATATCGAAGCCATGAACCTCGGGGCTTTCGAATATATCAACAAGCCGGTGAAGATAGACGAGCTGAAGTCGATCCTGAAGAAGATCTTCAAGGAAACCAGCCACTGACTCTGAACACCGGTTCGCAGGGGGGCGAGATGAGAAGCTTCGACAAGATTCTGTTTGCCACCGATTTTTCCGAGAGCTCGGACCATGCCTTCGAGTACGCGCTCACCATGGCCAAGCAGTTCGACAGCCAGCTCACCATACTGCACGTCATCAACGAGCCTGTAGACCTGCGCGGCTTCTACGTGCCGCACATCTCCTTCGAGAACCTGGAAAAGGAGATCGAAGAAGGTGCCGAGAAGATGATGGGCAAGTTCTGCGCCAGCCGTCTTTCAGGCTTCACCAACTACCAGTGCGCCATCGTCACCGGCGTCCCCTGGGAGGAGATCCTGAAGCGGGCCGAAAACGACCATTCCTCCTGCATCGTCATGGGCACCCAGGGGAGAAGCGGGATAGACCACCTTTTGTTCGGCAGCACCGCTGAACGCGTGGTGAGAAAGGCGCTTTGCCCGGTGGTAACCGTCCGGCTCGCCTGACTCCGGCGCCATAAGACTTCTGCGGGGCAGCGTTTTGCTGCCCCTTTTTTTTGATGCACCAAAATCACTACAGAACAGGAAAACCCGTCATGTCCCAACAGGATAAAGAGCCGCGCGGCCGCGTGCTGATAGTCGACGACGAGAAGGTCATCCTCGACCTTACCGCCATCATCCTCAAAAACCGCGGCTACCAGGTCTTCACCGCACTTTCGGCGCTGGAGGGGCTGGAGGTCATCGAGAAGGAACGCCCCGAGCTCGTGCTTCTCGATTACATGATGCCGAACATGGACGGCCTCACCGCGCTCAAGGAGATCAGGCGCAGCTACCCCGATACCTACGTGATCATGTTCACCGGCAAGGGGAGCGAGGAGATCGCCGTCGAGCTGATGAAGGCGGGGGCCTCCGACTACATACTGAAGCCGTTCAACAACCAGGACCTGGTCGAGAGGATCGAGAGCGTCCTGAAGCTGCGGGGGATCGAGCTGCAAAACCGCGCCCTTTTGAGCGAGCGGGAAAGGCTTCTGGCCGAGATCGCGGACTGGAACCGCGAGCTGGAGCGCCGGGTGCAGGAAAAGAGCGAGGCGCTGCGCCGGGCCCAGGCAGAAGTGGTGCAGTCCGAGAAGCTCGCTTCCCTTGGCTACCTCTCCGCCGGGATGGCGCACGAGATCAGGAACCCCTTGAACTCCATAGCGCTTTTCGTGCAGCTGATCAAAACCGGGCTGGACGAGCACGAGCGCCTGGATTACGTGGAAAAGATCCTCAAAGAAGTCGACCGGATCGACAACATCCTGGCCAAGCTACTCGACGCCTCCAAGCGGCCGAAGTTCGAGATCAGCGAGGTGAGGGTGGACCGGGTCCTGGAGCACACGCTCGACGCCTTCACCCCGCAGCTGCGGCAGAAAAGGATCCGGGCGGTCACCGATTTCAAGAGCATCCCGCCTGCCATCAAGGCGGACCCGATGGAGATAGAGCAGATCTTCACCAACCTCTTTTTGAACTCCATCTACGTGATGCCTGAGGAGGGGACCCTCGCGGTGGAGCTGGAAGGGGACGAGCAGTGGATCACTGTGAGGGTCTCCGATACCGGCCCCGGCATCCCGCCTGAAAACCTCCCCAACATCTTCGACCCCTTCTTCACCACCAACAGCCGCGGCACCGGGCTTGGGCTCTCGGTGGTCCTGCGCATCGTGAAGACCTACAAGGGGAAGATCGAAGTGGAGAAAAGCGACAGCTTAGGGACCACCTTTCTGGTCCGTCTGCCGCTTGCCCCCCCGAGGTAGCGGGGGAGGATTCTCCCTTCCCTTTTGCAATACATTTTTGTATGATGGCGCATTCCATCGCGCTTTGAGGTTGAAATGACAGCAGAAAACCGGAAAAAGATCCTCCTGGTGGACGACGACAAGTTCTTTCAAAAGGTGATGTCGGACGCCTTCGAGAGCGCCGGCTTCACGGTGGCCACCGCCGGCGACGGCCAGGCGGGGGTGGAGGCTTACGCCCAAGACCGGTTCGACGCCGTCGTTTTGGACCTCGTCATGCCCAGGATGGGGGGGGTAAGCGCCTCCCTCGAGATCGCCAGGCTGTCGGAAGATCCGGATCCCGTCCTCATCCTCTTGACCTCCATGTTCCAGGGCGCCCCGCACGAACACCCGATTCCGGAGATGGGCGCCAAGGTGCACATCCCTAAATCCACCCCACCGCTGGACATCGTCATCATCGTCGAGCAGCTCCTGGAAAGAAAGAGGCGCGGCTCCAGCGCCGCCTGACGGAAACCCCATGCCATTTCTGCTACGAAACCTCACCCTCTCCCCCGGAGAGGAGGAGCGCCTATTGCGCCCTCTGGCCGCGGCGAAGCTGGGCGTGCCCGAGAGCGCCGTCACCTCCTTGTCGCTGGTTAGAAAAGGGGTCGACGCCCGCAAGAAGGGGAAGATCAAGCTGGTCTACACGGTGCAGGTGACCGTTAAGGACGAGTCGCGGGTCAAGGAGGGGGGGGACGTCTCCCGAGTGGAGCCGGCCGCAAGGGAAGAGTTCCCGAAGCTCGCCTCGAAGGAGCGCATCGTCATCGTCGGCATGGGGCCGGCCGGCCTCTTCGCGGCGCTTAGGCTCGCCGAATACGGGCTTTCCGCCCTGGTCCTCGAGCGCGGACGGGAGGTGGAGAAAAGAGCCGCCGACGTTTCCCGCTTCTGGCGCGCGGGGGAGCTCCTCCCCGAGAGCAACGTGCAGTTCGGCGAGGGGGGGGCGGGGACCTTTTCGGACGGCAAGCTCACCACGCGGGTGAAGGACGAGAACTGCGGCTGGGTGCTGAGGCAGCTCGTCCATTTCGGAGCGCCGCCGGAGATCCTCTACGCTGCGAAGCCGCACATAGGTACGGACCGGCTGCGCGCCGTGGTGAAGGGGATCAGGGAGAGGCTGATCCAGGCCGGTTTCGAGATCCGCTTCGAGAGCAGGGTGAGCGGGATCGGGCTTTCCGGCAACCGGGTGAGCGCGGTGATGGTGAACGAGACCTCGGAGCACCCCTGCGACACGCTGCTGCTGGCGCCGGGCCACAGCGCGCGCGACACCTACGCCATGCTGCACCGGGCCGGGGTGGCGCTGGAGGCAAAGCCGTTCGCGGTGGGGCTTAGGGTAGAGCACCCGCAGGCCCTGATCGACGAGATCCAGTACGGCAGGAACCCGCATCCCCAGCTCCCGCCGGCCGAGTATGCGCAGGCCTACAACAACGAGAAGACCGGGCGCTCCGCCTACTCCTTCTGCATGTGCCCGGGAGGGGTGGTGGTCGCAGCCGCCTCCGAGGCGGGCGGGGTCGTGGTGAACGGGATGAGCGGCTACCGCCGCAACGGCCCCGGCGCCAACAGCGCGCTCGTTGTCACCGTGGGCCCGGCAGATTTCCCCGGCGCCTCCCCGCTTTCCGGGATCGAGTTCCAGCGCGACCTGGAGCGGCGCGCCTTCGCGGCCGGGGGAGGGGGGTACCTGGCGCCGGCGCAGAGCCTTATGGCCTTTCTGGGCGAGGGGAAGGGGAGGGTCGCTTCCAGCTATCGTCCGGGCGTCGTCGAATGCGAGCTGACGCCGCTTCTCCCTCCTGCCGTCGCCGCGACGCTCAAGGAGGGGATTCGCCACTTCGACCGGAAGATGCGCGGCTTCATGAGCGCCGAGGCTACCTTGACCGCGGTCGAGACCAGGACCTCGGCCCCCTTGCGCATCCTGCGGGCTCCCGACCTGCAGTCGGTCTCCCATCCGGGACTCTACCCCACAGGCGAGGGAGCGGGTTACGCCGGCGGTATCATGAGCGCCGCCCTCGACGGGATCCGCGTGGCCGACGCCATCGCGGCGAGGCTTCGCGCCGAGAGCCAAAAGCCTTAGCAGTAGCACCAACCGGTTTCAAGCCTACAAGGAGCTTCATGTGAAAAAGAAATGCGTTGCCGAGATAAAGGACCGCGACCTCGTGGAAGCGGTCTTCCTGGTCAAGGAGAAGATCGTGGCCATGGCCAAGAACGGCAAGCCGTACCTCACCCTGAAGCTTATGGACAAAAGCGGCGAGGTCGACGCCAAGGTCTGGGACAACGCGGACCAGGTGGGGGCGCTTTTCGATCGCAACGACTTCCTGGAGGTGCGCGCCAAGGCGAGCGTCTACCTGGGGAAGATGCAGCTGATCGTCTCGGAGCTGAAGAAGGTTCCCGATGACTCGGTGGATCTGGCGGATTTTCTTCCCGAAACCGACCGGGACATCGAGGCGATGGTCGAGGAGCTGCACGCCCTCGTCGCCGGCGTGAAGGACCCTGACCTAGCCAGGCTTTTGTCCTCCTTCTTCCACGACCCTGAGCTTTTGGCCCAGTACAGCGTCGCCCCCGCGGCCAAGGGGATGCACCACGTCTATCTCGGGGGGCTTTTGGAGCACTCGCTTGCCGTGGCGAAGCTGGTAGACGCCATGGTCCCGCTCTACCCGGGGCTGAACCGGGACCTCCTCGTCGCCGGGGCGCTTTTGCACGACGTGGGTAAGGTGCGGGAGATGACCTACCTGCGCTGCTTCGACTACTCGGACGAGGGGAAGCTGATCGGCCACATCACCATCGGGGCCGAGATGCTGCACGAGCGGATCACGGCGCTGCCGGGGTTTCCGGCCGAGCTCGCCATGCTCTTGAAGCACATGATCCTGTCGCATCACGGCCAGTACGAGTACGGCTCCCCGAAGCGCCCGAAGACGCTGGAGGCGACCATCCTGAACTACCTGGACGATCTCGACTCCAAGATCAACGGCATCCGGACCCACATCCGCAAGGAACCCGACAACCCCTCGCGCTGGACCTCGTACCACCGCCTCTACGACCGCTACTTCTTCAAGGAGAACTGCCTGCCGGAGGAGGAGCTGGAACTCTCCCCGGCGGCAGGCCTGGAGCCGTCCGAGCTGATGCCGCAGACGGTGGAGGCGCCGGTGCCGGTACCGTCCCCCTCTAGCGCGCCGGAGCAGGGAGCGCCGCGCCGGGAGCGCCAGGAGGCCCCCCGCGCTGGCCAGGAGCGCAAGAGCTTCAGCAACAACCCTTTCGCCGCGCTGAAAAACGGCAAGGAATAAGCATCCGCTGAGTTTGAAGCGGGTTCGGGGCGCAGCCAAAAAGCCCCGGCCGCGCAAGGAGGAAATGCCATGTTATTCGAGACCATAGTGGTTGGCGCCCTCGGGGTCAACTGCTTCATACTGGGAGACAAGCAGAGTAACGAAGGGGTGGTGGTGGACCCGGGTGCAGACTTCGAGCTGATCGCCGACGCCATCGCGCGCTTCGGGATCAAGGTCAAGTACATCATCAACACCCACGGCCACTTCGACCACGTCGGCTGCAACCGTAGCGTCCAAGAGAAGACCGGCGCGGAGCTTTTGATCCACCAGGGGGACCAAACGCTTCTGGAACTGGCCGCCAAAAGCGCGCAGAAGTACGGGCTTAAGGCCGAGGCCTCTCCTGCCCCGACACGGTTTCTTGAGGACGGCATGAAGCTCGAATTCGGCAAGCGCACCATCGAGGTGCTGCACACGCCCGGGCACACCCAGGGGGGGTGCTGCCTCCTTCTCGCCCACGAGAAGCTGGTGATCACCGGCGACACCCTTTTCGCCGACTCTGTCGGGCGCACCGACCTCCCCGGCGGGTCGCACGAGCAGCTGATGGCCTCGATCAAGGCGAAGTTGATGCCGCTTCCCGACGACACCACCGTCTGGCCCGGACACGGCCCCTCCAGCACCATCGGCCGCGAGAGGCGCAGCAATCCCTACATCAACGAATAGGAGGAGGCGATGCTGAAAGGGAAGGAGATCGTTCTCGGGGTAACCGGCGGGATTGCGGTGTACAAGGCCGTCGAACTTTTGCGCCTTTTGGTCAAGGCGGGTGCGACGGTACACGTGGTTATGACGCAGGCCGCGAAACAGTTCGTCACGCCGCTCACCTTCCAGACCCTTTCGGGTAACCCCGTGCACAGCGAGCTCTTCAACCTGATCTCGGAGCAGGAGATAGGGCACATATCGCTCGCGGAAAGGGCCGACCTCTTCATCGTCGCCCCCGCCACGGCCAACTGCATCGGGAAACTCGCCTGCGGCATCGCCGACGACCTGCTGACCACTACCGTCATGGCCACCAAGGCGCCGGTCCTGATCGCCCCGGCCATGAACGTCAACATGTACCAGAACCCCATTTACCGCGAGAACGAAGAGCGCCTGAAAAAGCACGGCTACCTCTTCGTGGCGCCGGTCTGCGGCATGCTCGCCTGCGGCTATGAGGGGGAGGGGAAACTTCAGGCCCCCGAAGTGATCCTAGCCGAGGCGGTGGCGGCGCTCACCCCCAAAAGGCTTGCGGGGGAGCGGATCCTGGTGACGGCGGGGCCGACCCTGGAAGAGATCGATCCGGTGCGCTTCATCAGCAACCACTCCTCGGGGAAGATGGGGTACGCCATAGCGAGGCAGGCGCAGCTAAAGGGAGCGGAGGTCACCCTGGTGACCGGGCCCACGGCGCTCGCAGCGCCGCACGGTGTGAAGGTGATCCGGGTGCAGAGCGCTGCCGAGATGCGGGACGCCGTCATGGGGCTTCTGGAGCGGACCGACATCGTGATCAAGGCGGCGGCGGTGGCGGACTACCGCCCGAAGTCCCGCAGCGGCGAGAAGATGAAGAAGAGCGCGGCTGCCCTTTCCATTGAACTGGAGAAAAACCCGGACATCCTGGCCGAGATAGGGGGGATGAAAGGGGAAAGGCTCCTGGTCGGATTCGCGGCAGAAACCCAGGAACTGGTGAAAAACGCCACCGCGAAGCTGAACGCGAAGAACCTGGACCTCGTGGTCGCGAACGACGTCTCCCAGGAGGGGGCCGGCTTCAACGTCGACACCAACATCGCGAAGCTCTTGTACCGGGACGGCCGGGTGGAGGCGCTTCCCATGATGGGGAAAGAGGAGCTGGCGGGGGAGATACTGGAGCGCGTGGAACTGCTGCGCGGAGAGGGAGCCGGCAAGGCGGAAAAGCCGGGGAGCCCGTCAGCCCGATAGGATCTCCAAGAGGAGCTCGGGGCGGCAGATCGCCTGCTTCAGCTTCGGCTTCAGCTCCTCCAGTTCGTCTAAGGCCTGGGGCTTGGTGATCTTTCCGGTCCGGTACAAAAGGCGCAGGTTCTTCCTGACCGCTTCGGCTGCGGCGAGGGCGCGCTCGCCGGTCGGGTCGGCAAAGTAGTAGCGGGACTCTTCGTCGTTGTTGAGGAAGTCGAAGACCGCTTCCTGGGCGAGCTGCATGTACTCCTCCCGGTCATCCTCCTCCAGGACGTAGCGGGAGGTTTCCGAAAGGGTCTGCAAGAGCCCTTGCCATTTCTCCAGGCGGCTCACCAGCAGGATCGAGTTGAAGATCCTCTTGTTGGTGCCGAAGGAGAAGATGGTGTCGGAAAGGACCTTGCGCAAAAGCGCGTCGTTGGAGCTGAAATGTTCCAGGGACACCTTCTTCGCCGTCTCCCAGATCTCCTTTTCCACGAAGTTTTCGAAGCGCATCTCCCAGTAGGCGTGCTTCAAGGTGAGGGAGGAGAAGCTCCTCATCACCTTGTAGGGGACGTAGTAGTTGTGGGCGATGCAGTCCGCGGCGAGATGGCTCAGGTAGCCGTAGGCGCAGGCCTTTTGCGCGTCGTCCCCCGCCTTGTCCAGCACGCGGTGGCCGATGCGCCAGCGGTGGCAGTGCTGCAGGTAGTGGGTGAACTTCTTGCCGAGCGTGATGTCGGCCGCGATAGTGCCGTAGAGAAAGTCGTAGGGATGGGCGCCGATAACGGCCGCTACGGCGGGCTTGAGCGCGTCCAGGTTGGCGAGGACGTTCATGCCGAGCTGGAGATGGATGCCGGCGCCCCAGGCGTAGGCCTGCTCCGGCACCGCTATGACCAGGAAGAGGGTTGCTGCAGCTAGTATCAACATGTGGTCGAGCATAGTTAATGAGCTTGAAAAAGTAAAGGGGTTTGGGATGGTCGAGATGGACGAGCGGGAAACCGTGCTAGGCTCGCTGAAAGGGTACCTGGCGGAGCTTTTGGAGAGCGGCGTGGACGAGCTCACCTTTGGGGAGCCGGTTGCCGGAGAGCGGGAGAAGCGTGCCGCGGTCCAGGCACCGACCGCGCCCGCAGAGGCATTCCCGCAGGCGCCCGCCCCCTCTGCCGCGCCGGAGCCGGCGGCCCCGGTTCGTGCGGAGGCGAGCTACCGGCCGGCCGCGCCGGAAGATTCATTGCGAGTGGAAGGGGATCCGCGGGCCCGGCTGCTCTTCGTCATGCACGGATCGGGATTCGCCGGGGAGGCGGGGGAGCTTCTGGAGAAGATCGTCGTCGCCATGGGATTGGGCAAGGAGCAGGTTGGCCTTTTAAGCTTTGACAGCGGTGAGGCTTCCCGCGCCGCCGTCGCCGGCCGGATCGCCGCGCTCGCTCCCGAGGTGGTGGTGAGCATGGGGGAGGAGGCGACCGCCCTGCTGCTCCAAAGCGAGGCCCCCCTGCAGCGGCTGCGGGGCAGGTTCCACGATCTGTCCGGGATAGCGCTCATGCCGACCCACCATCCCGAGGCGATGCTGGAGAACCAGGGGCTCAAACGGGACGCCTGGAACGACATGCAGCAGGTGATGGGGCGCCTGGGGCAGGGGCGCTAGCGCGGAGCGGTGCAGGTCTTGAGTCTGCCGTTCTCGAAGAGCACGATCGGCTGCAGGTCGACGCAGATCTTGCCGTCCACCTCGACCCGGGTGGCGAGGACGCACCCTTCCAGTTTGCCGGAGGTATAGAAGCTGATAGTGCTGTACTCGTTGCAGGCCAGCCCCTCGTAGTAGAAGAAGTCCCTGGTGATGCAGCTCTTCAAGGTCCCCAGTTCGTAGAACTCAGCCTCAGCGTACATGTTGCATCTCACGCCGCTTAACAGGGTGATGTCTTTGAGCGGACAGGACTTCAACTCGCCGTTGGGGTAATAGATCACGGTCCCGCCCGGATTGCAGATGGATGCGTCGACCCCGAGAGCTTTCCCGCTCCCGATTGTCAGAAGCAGACTTAATGCGAGCAGTATGAGCTTCATGATCCCTCCCCGCTGCACTGGTTGATGGCTGCAAACACCCGCCAAGTATAGTGTCAAAATGAACCCTTTCAAATTTTCGTACTCTCCAGCCTGTCTTGACACACAATTTGCGTTGGATATTCTTAATGCGCTTTCCGGCAGCTATATCCTCTAACAAAAGGAGATGGTTATGGCAAAGTTTCGGCGCATCGTATTTCTCATCCTCTGTGCCTGCATGGCAGCCTCTGTCACCACCGGTTGCAGGACCACACCCAAGCATGACAGCGCGGGCGAGTTCGTCGACGACTCGATGATCACGACGCGCGTGAAAGCGGCCATCTTCGACGAGATGGCGCTGAAGACCTTCCAGATCAACGTCACCACCTTTCAGGGGGTGGTGCAGTTGAGCGGCTTTGTGGACTCCGCCGACAACGCCAAGCGGGCAGGCGAGATCGCCCGCGGCGTCAAAGGGGTAAAAGAGGTGAGAAACGACCTGATCGCCAAGTGACGCATTACTTTCATACCCACAAAAAAACCCGCTGCGGCGGGTTTTTCATTTCCGGGAAAAGCCCCCTCCCTTTGGGGAGGGGGGCTCAGCATCGTTAGTGGTGCGACTTGCTGTGGGACTTGCTCTGCCCCGCCTGGCTGCCTGGTTGTTGCTGCTTGCTGCTCGATTTGGATGAGCCCTCCTCGGACCCTTTCCCGCCGAACGCTTTCATGACGTCGGCCATGTTGCCGTATTCCCGGTCTTCCATTTTCTGGATTTCGTCGATGACGACTTTCTCGGCTTTCATATGCTGGGCGTGTTTTACCAGATCCTTTTTATCTGCCGGGAAGTCTATGCCTTTGAGATTTTTCGTCACATTTGCCGGTGAGTGACCAGTACCACGCGTTGCCATAACTCCTCCTTTTAAGCCACTTTTAACAACCTTGTTACAAGTCGATTATATTGAGTTGGTTTTTTTTAATCAACGCAAAAAGCCTCTGATAGCTCATTGCGACAATATGGCGAAAAGCGTCATGACTGCGGCCCCTGCCAGAAACCAGGCGGTGTAGTCCCCGATGTAGCCGCTGTGCAGGGATCTTAAGAGCGCTACCGGTCCTTCGAGCGCGCGCCGCAGGCCCCTCAGCGGCCGCACCGCGTCCGGCGGGGCCAGAAAAATTCCCGCCACGGCTAGCGCCGCGAGGGCCGCAGCCACTCCCATTGCCAAATCCGGTCGGTCGGGTTGCGGCAGCGCTGCCGCAGCGTAAGCCCCGCCCTTTAGCACCGTAGCCCGGTACCCTTTCCCATCCGCGAGCCTCGCTGCTCCTTCTGCAAGGGAACTCTGCACCTGCGGCAAGGCCCCGGCCCCGACTGCGACCACAATCAATAGGACCAGGGGAAGGAGCATCATCCTCGGTGTCGCCCCTTTCTCCTCGAAAGCCTCCGGTTCCTCCTTTTTACCCGAGGACGGGGCCGAACTGGAGAGGAAGTTGGCAGAGCCTACGCCGTAGAAAAGGCTTCCCCCGGCGCGCAGCACCACCCCGCCCGTGATGGCTGAGCAGATCAGGAACAGGGGGGGGAGCCACCCGTAGCCGAGGCTCTCGGCGCTCTGCTCCAGCACTCCCTTTCCGGCCCAGGTCCCGAAGGGGGGGAGCCCGGCGAGAGCTACGCCGCAAAGGCAGAAGAGGGCGCCGGTCGCCTTCAGGGGGAGGCACTTGCCGCGCAGGGTCTCCTCGTCCACCGAATTGTAGTGATAGAGGATGATCCCGGTGCAGACGAAGAGGGCCCCCTTGACCGCCCCGTGCCCGACCAGGTAGAGGAGGGTCCCGGCGAGGGCGGACGGGTCCATGAGGGCGATCCCGGTCAGCATCATCCCGCTGTGGCTTACCGTGGAGAAGGCGAGCATCCGTTTCAGGTGCCGTTGCAGGAGTGCCATGACGGCTCCCAAAACGGCCGTAGCGGCACCAGCAGACAGCAACAGGAGCCGCAAGGGGGCGGGGTCGAGCGCGTCGCTGAAGACGACCCAGTAGATGCGCGCCACCGCGTAGAGCCCCAGCTGCACCATGATGCCGGAGAAAAGGACGGAGGCGGGGGTAGGGGCGACGGCATGGGCGTCGGGAAGCCAGAAATGAAAGGGGACGATGGCCCCCTTCACCAGGAACCCCAGGCTTAAGAGTAGGAAGGCCGCAGCGACAGTTGCCCCTCCCGCTTTTCCCTCAAGGAACGCGCCGGCCCAGGCGAGGTTGAGCCCGCCGGTGATGCCGTAAAGGAGGCCGATCCCGAAGAGGACCATCAAGCCGCCGATGCTGTTCATCACGGCGAAGTTGAGCGCTCCTTCCAAGGGGCCGCTGTCCTCGATCTTGTACCCGGTGAGCGCATAGGCGGTGACCCCCATCATCTCGAAGAAGACGAACATGTTGAAGAGGTCGCCGGTGAGGCAGAAGCCCTGCATGGAGGCGAGGAAAAGGAGCATGAGCGTGTGATAGTAGGTGCCGATCGCCTTGAAACGGTGCCAGGAATAGAGAAATCCCATGGCGGTGAGAAAAGCCGCGAAAAGGGCGAGGAGGGCGGCGACCGGATCCACGACGAAGGCGATCCCTACGGGAAAGCCTTGCATCGGAGTCCAGGCGCCGAACCAGTAGACTACGGTGCCGGAGAGGGAGCGTTTCAAAAGGAGCAGGTCCAGGACCAGCACGGCCGCGACGGTGGCCAAAGAGAGGAGGTCGAGGATCCGGTGCCGGTTGGTCGCATGCTCCAGCGCCGCCAAAACCGCCGCCAAAAAAAGCGGAGCCAGAACGGGAAAGGGGGCGAGTTCCACGGTCATCCCCTCATGGGCGGGGTACGCCTGGGGTCGAGCGTCCCGCTCTTTTTGAAGGCCTGCAGCGCACAGGCGAGGATCAGGGCGGAGACGGCCGCTCCCACGACGACGTCGGTCATGGTCAGCGCCTGCACCACCGGATCGACCGGCCGCGAACCGAGCGGCACCTGGTCCAGTATGGGGGCGGTCCCCCCCTTGAGGTACCCCAGGGAGAGGAGGAGCAGATAGCCCGAAGACTGGGCCACGAAGAGGGAACTGACCAGGTGGATGCTGTTTATCGTGGTCGAAACCCCGTAAAGCCCGACCAGGAGGAGCCAGAGTGCGACAAGGAACGGGAGCATGTTCATGAATGTTTCCCCTTTCGTATCAAGAGTACCTGCCTCAGAAAGGCCGAGATCACCAGGAGAAAGGCGGCGGTCACCTCGATCCCCACTGCGCAGTTCAAAAGCGGGAGCGTCCCTGCGGAGAAGAGTTCCCCCAAGTTTCCCAGCGGCAGCACGTTCTGCAGATACGGACGCGCCGCGAAGAGCGGGACCGTCCCCAGGAGGAGGAACCCCGCCGCACCCGCGGCCTCGAACCGTGCCACGGTGTCGCCGGCGGCGACCTCAAGAAGGTCGCCGTACTCCCCGCTCAGATAGACGTAGTAGAAGGCCGTCGCCAGCAAAACGCCTCCCTGGAACCCGCCCCCCGGAGTGAGGTGCCCGTGCAGCACCACGTAGATCCCCAGGAGCAGCGTAAAAGGAAACATCAACAGGCCGAGCCCCAGGATAGCCGGTGCCGGTTCAATGCCGGCGCGGTCGCTTGCCTGGTCCTTGGGTTCCCGGAAGCGCTCCGATTCCTGCCGGCGCAAAAGAAGGAGGGCGCCTGCCACCGCGGCGAAGAGCATGAACTCCTCCCCCAGCGTATCGAAGCCGCGGTAGTCGAAGGTCACCGCCGCAACGCCCTGCTGGGTGTGCCGCATCCCCTGCATGCTTTCCAGCACCAGGGGGCCGTAGGCGCCGGAATAGGCGCCGAATTCCGGGAGCCCGGCGAATGCGGCGCCTAGCGCCGCCGCGAAGGCCAGCGCCGAAACGAGGTAGAGCATGATGCGGAACCGTTCGCTCATTGCTTCCTCCCGGAGCGGGTCTTCGCTACCGTTATCAGTACCATCAGCGGAACGGCGACGGCGCCGACCACCATCTCGGAAAGCGCTACGTCAGGCGCCTGGAGCAGGGTGAACAATAGGCTCAGCAAAAGCCCGAAGAAACCGACCACGATCGACTGCTCCAGCGGGTCCCGCACCGCCACCACAGCCCATCCGGCTAACGCCACCATCACGAATGCCACCGTTAATAGCGGGTCCATGCGCTACTCCTTTTTAGGGACCATCTGCCCCGTCCTTTTGCGCCTCCTCCTCACGCTTTCCATCCTCGGCCTCTTGCCGGGAGACCTGCCGCAGGTGGTAGGCGCGCGCCGCCGCGAAGGTGATGACCGGGTTTCCGATCAAGAGCACCAGGAGCACCAGCCCCGCCTTGACCGCGTTGGCTCCCATTCCTTCCTCAAATGCAATGGCTGCCGCCACCAGGACCCCTGCCAGGACGGCGGGGGGAGCCAGGTAGTGCAGCTTCACGTAGAACCCCTTCATTACCGCCAGGGCCAGGCAGCAGAAGGCGCAGATGAAAAGCGCCGGCAAAAGGAGCGCTAGGGCCGCGGGGCTTGCTGAGACGTCCGGGGTCACAGCCAGCGCTCCAGGAAGCGGATGTAGACGAGCCCGGAGGCAAAGGAGAGGGTCGCCAGCACCAGGGCGAGGTCGAAGTAGATGTCGCGGCCGTACCCCTCGGCCAGAAGGAGCAGCGTCAATACGGCCAGGATCTGCGCCATCTGCAGGGCGACGAAACGCTCCATGATCTCCCCCTTGCAGCAGAACCAGCCGCAGGGGGCCATCAACAAGAGAAGGACCAATGCCGCAATCAGCCAGAGGTTCATGGGAGCTCCACGAAGAGCCGGTCGATTTTAGACAGCTCTTTCCCCACCAGTTGCCGGATCAGCACCCGCTTTTGCTCCCGGTCGACATAGACCAGGTAACTGTTCGGGGTGATGCAGACGCCGAAGGTCATCACGGCGCGGCGCGCCGACTCGTGGCGGTCATCGGGCCCGGGGAAAGGGTACTCGATGAGCTCCCCCTCCACAGGTTTGCCGGCCAGTGCCCGGCAAAGGGCTACCAGCAGCTGCCAGGTTTCGGTCAGCATGGCCACCGGCACGCGCCAAAGAAGCCAAAGCCAGCGCGGCTTGATGCGCAGGGGCTTTTTAAAGCGCTCCCGCAGCATGCTGACGAGAAAGAGGGTGACGGTCGCCGCGAAGGCGCCTGCCGCCAATTCGCTCCCGTCGGTTTTCCCCGCCATGAGAAGGTAGAGCCCGAGAAATAGGAGCCAGGCGCAGAGCGCGAATACGATGCCGTCCTTAAAGAACATGCTTCCCCCTCAGGCCCGCTTTACCAGGTACTTGAGCGTCGGCCCCTGCACCAGGATGGAAAAAAGGACCACGATATAGCTGGTGATCACCAGGGTGCCGAGCCCCATCCCGCGCGGCAGGGACATGGCGAGCGCGACGGCGATCCCCCCCCTGAGGCCGCTCCAGGTCATGATCCAGGCGTCCCGCAGCGAGAACGGCTCGCGCAGCCTCACAAACGCACCCACCGCCAGCACCGACAGGAACCTTCCCAGGAGCACCAGCGGGATGGACAGCACCCCGGTCAAGAGCTGGACCAGCGAAAGCCTGCTGCTCAACACCAGGACCTCCAGGCCGATCAAGGTGAACAGGATGGCGTTCAGGTACTTCTCCACCAGGTCCCAGAACTGGTCCAAATGGTCCCGGGTGTGCTCGGACATGGCGAGCTTTCTCCCCCGCCCGCCGATGAGAAGCCCGGTCATCACCATGGCGAGCGGCCCTGAGACGCCGAAGTTCTGGGCCAGCGAATAGCCGCCGGTAACGAGCGCCAGCGTGATCAATATCTCCAGCCGGTAGTTGTCCACGCTCTTGATGAGGAGGTACCCGGCCCACCCAAGGAGCGCGCCGAAGATAATTCCTCCCACCGCCTGCTGCGCGAACGCGGCGCCCAGCTGGGTCAACTGCGGTTTCCCGCCGCTGCGCGCCATCCCCAGGAGGGCCACGAAGAGCACGATGCCGATGCCGTCGTTGAAGAGTGCCTCCCCGGCGATCCAGGCGTTCAGCCGGTCCGGGATCCCCAGGCTGCGCAGGGTGGGAAGGACGGCGACCGGGTCGGTGGGGGACATGATGGCCCCCAGGAGCAGGCAGTGCGAGAGCTCCAGGTTGAGAGCGAGCAGCCTGGCGAGCAAGTAGAAAGAGCCGCCGATAACCCCGGCGGAGACCAGCACCCCGGCGATGGGCGAACAGGGCGATGCTCAACTTCACGTTCAAAACTTCCTCGACCTTGACGAAGAGGGCACCGGCAAAGATGAGAAAACTCAGGAGCCCCTGCAGGAAGAGGACGTCGAAGTCGATCCGGGTCATCACCTGCAGCGCGGGGGTCATCACGTCGAGCCCGAGACGCAGGGAAAAGGCGAGCAGCAGGGAAAAGAGCAGGCTCTGCAGCATGAGCCCCACCGTCACCGGGAGCTTGAGGTAACGGTGATTGATATAGGCGAAGGCGGCCGTCAGCGTGGTGAGGAGTGCTGCGATTTGAAAGAACCCCATGCTGCCGCTCTCAGGGCGAGGTCTTCAACCAGCACCTGAGCATCTCGGCGACACTCCAGGCCTGGGCGATGCACCCCTTGGGGTGGTAGGGCTTTTCCGCGTCGAAGATCTCGCTGATGGAGCCTATGCACTGGTGGTTCATCTGGCGCGCCAGCCCGTCCAGGAAGCTGTGCGCGGTCTGGACCTGGTCGGGGTAGAGCTTCAGCCAGGAGTCGACGAAGGTCCCGATCAGCCAAGGCCAGACGGTTCCCTGGTGGTAGGCGGCGTCGCGGGCCCTCAGGTCGCCGTGGTAGGTAGGTTTGTAGTCGGGGTGCCCGGGGGCGAGCGTGCGGAGCCCGACCGGGGTGAGCAGCCTTGTTCTCACCGTCTCCAGCACCGGGGACCACTTGTCACGCTCCAGCACCGAGTGTTCGAGCGAGATGGCGAAGAGCTGGTTGGGGCGGCAGGCGCTGTCGTCCCCCAATTCGCCGTCCACCACGTCGTACAGGTAGCCCCCCTCGGCATACCAGAAGCGGCTGTTGAAGGAGCGGCAGGTCTGGTCGGCAAAGGAGCCCAACTGGCGCGAGTAGGCGGGGTCGTTTTGCTCGGTCCACTGCTGCATCAACCTGAGCGCGTTGTACCAGAGGGCGTTCAGCTCCACCGCCTTCCCCCGGCGCGGGGTCACCACCCAGTCCCCTACCTTGGCGTCCATCCAGGTGAGCTGGTACCCCTCGGCCCCCTGCGTGAGTAGCCCGTCGCTTGGGTCCACCCTGATGCCGAAGCTGGTGCCGGAGAGGTGCTTGTCGATGATATGCCGCAGCTGGGGCATGATCAACTGCAGCGTCGCGTCGTCCCCGGTGTGCTGCAGATACCTGTTGACGGCGTGGAAGAACCAGAGGCTCGCGTCGGCGGTGTGGTAGAGCCCGTCGTTGTGCCCCTCCGGGAAGAGGTTCGGTATCAGCCCGTTTCTCACGTAGTGGGCGAAGGTCCTAAGGATCCATCCCGCCTCCATGTGGCGCCCGGTGGCAAGGGTGAGCCCCTCCAGCGAGATCATGGTGTCGCGTCCCCAGTCGGTGAACCAGTGGTAGCCGGCGATCACGGTGCAGACTTCGTCCCCCATGGCGTGAGCGCGCACGCTGTCCTTGTGCCTGCCGGCCGGGGTGATGATGAACTGGTCCGTGGCAAGGACGAGCTCTGCCGCGAGCCCCTGGCGGGCCCTGGGGTCCGCCGCGGCCAGGATAAGCCGGCGCCGCTCCCTTTCCATGGCGAGCGCCGCCTCGGGAGGGAGGGCGGCCAGGGTTTCCCAGGTTTCCGTGGAGGCGGTCAGCGCCGCCTCCTGATCCATCCCCAGGTCGACCGCGAAGTAGCCTGCGGTCCAGAGCGTTCCCAGGGCGTCGTAGCCGCGGGCGTTTTCCACGTCGTAGAAGATGTCGGTGCTCTGCTTCTCCTCCAGGGTAAAGTTGCCGCGTCCCCCGTTGATCACGAGCCTTAACTGCGGCGCATGGCTTCCAGTGGAGATCTGGTAGCGGTTTTGCACCGCGGTGAACATGTACGGGTCGTCGGTCACCTGGTCCACCGAGGCGTCGTGCGGGCGGAACTGCAGATAGGGCTGCAGTTTGAGCCTCACCTTCTGCTCGCCGGAGAGGAGCCGGTAGATCAGGTGCACCGTGTTCTGCTTGTGCACCATTACCAGCTGCTTCTCGATCACGCTCCCCATGAACTCGTAGCGCCAGACCGGGAGCCCGTCTTCCAGGCGGAACCCGGTCAGGTACTCGATCCCCTCGTAATCGAGTCCCCCCTCCCTCTGGTCGCCTCCGAAGCGGACCGTGCTCCCGTCGGGGAAGCGGATCGACTCGGTGAGCCGGTTCAGCATCACCATGCGCCCAAGCGGCGAGGGATAGGCTGCGATGAGAAGCCCGTGATAGCGGCGGGTGAGGGCGCCGCAGACGGTGCCGGAGGCGTAGCCTCCCAGGCCGTTGGTGAGAAGCCACTCCTGCTCCAGGAGCTGCCGCGTCTTGGTCTTCTCGTCATGCCGGTCGAAATGGAAGTCGCGTGTCACTGTGGTCATGGCTCTTCTCCCTGGCGGACCGGAATCAGCACCACCGCCGCATTCCCCTGTATGCGCCAAAATTTCTCCGTGTCGAGCTTCGGCGTTCCCGAGCCGCCGAATTCCAGCTTCTCGCTGGTCCACAGGATCTCCCAGTCGCATCCCTCCGGCGGCGCCAGCATAGGCTCCGGGATCGGCACCAGGTGCAGCTCGCGCCCCAGGTTGATCAGGAGCAGGCGCTGGTCCCCCTTCAGGAAATAGCGGAGCAAAAAGGCGCTCGCCCCCAGCACCGCCCCCTCGATATGGCAGGCATAGCCGCGGCTGAAGACCCGGTCCTCGCGCCGCAGCCGGATCAGGTCGCGGTAGAGCGCGTAGGTCTTCGCGTGCCGCTCGCGCTCCTTTAAGTGGAGCCGCGACTGCTCGAAGGTCTTCACCTCGTACGGCTTGTCTATCGTGTCGATGATCTCCGGGGCGTCTATGTTGGTGAACTGCTTCAGGTACTCGATTCGGCCGGCGTGCACCGCCTGCGAGATCTCCGGGCTCAGGTCCGCGAAGTACATAAATGGAGAGCTTGCGGAAAACTCCTGCCCCTGGAAGATCATCGGGGTCTGCGGGGCGAGCATCAGGAACGCCGTCATGGTCCGGAGCGCCGCAGGGTTCGTGAGCCGGTCGATCCTCATCCCCCAGGCGGAGTTGCCGATCTGGTCGTGGTTTTGGATGTAGTTGACGAAGCAGGCAGGGCTCACGCCGATGGTTGGGGAGCCGCGCCTTTTCCCCTGCCAGAAGTAGAACTGCCCCTGGTACAGGTAGCCCCACTTGGCCGCCGAGGCCAGCTCCTGCGGCGAGCCGAAGTATTCCGAGTAGTAGGCGTCGTGGTAGCCGGTGAGCGCCACGTAGGCGCTGTGGTGGAAGTCGTCGTTCCAGACCGCGTCCATGCCGAAGCCGCCAGCTTCCTTATCGCGCAGGCAGCGCGCGTCCTGGTTCTCGCTCTCGGCCACTAGTAAGATGGCGCGCCTGCCGGCGGCTATCCGCGCCTTTTCGGTGATCTCCCCCAGGACGTGGATGGGGGAGTCGTCGTGAATGGCGTGGGTGGCGTCGAAGCGCAGGCCGTCCAGGTGGAACTCGTCGATCCAGTAGGCGGCGTTGCTGGCGAAGAACTCCCTTACCGGGCGGCTGCGCCTGCCGTCGAAGTTCATCGCCTTGCCCCATTCGCCGTCCTCTTCCGCGTAGTAGTACTGGGAGAACTGGGCCAGGTAGTTCCCTTCCGGGCCGAAGTGGTTGTAGACCACGTCCAGCAACACTCCGAGCCCCAGGCGGTGGGCCTTGTCCACGAAGCTGCGCATGTCGTCCGGCTCGCCGTAAAGCCTCGTGGGGGCGAAGTGGTTCACCCCGTCGTACCCCCAGCCGAACCTGCCGGGGAAATCCGCCACCGGCATCACCTCTACCAGGGTGATCCCCAACTCCTTCAGTTCCTGGAGCTGCTCCGCCGCCGCCCGCCAACTCCCTTCCTGGGTATAGGTCCCCAGGTGCATCTCGTAGATCACGTGCCCCTCGCGCACGACCCCGGGCCATTCGCCATCGCTCCACCTGTATTTGGAAGGGTCGACCACCTGCGAGGGGCCGTGCGGACCGTCGGGCTGGAAGCGCGAGGCGGGATCGGGGTGGAGGTTCATTGCCTCGTCCAGCCGATAGCGGTACAACGACCCCGCCCGCGCCTCGCGGCTTAATCCGGCAAAAAAACCTTCCTCTTCCGATTCCAGCTCCACCGAACTCCCCTGGCCGGCCCCTCCCTCCAGCACCACCTCCACCTTCCTGTGCGCCGGGGCCCAAACTCGGAAGTGGACACCTTCCGGGACAATCTCCGCTCCCATGGCCAGCCGTCTTTGTAGCGCAGTCATCGCTACCTCCGGTCTTATTAAAATTAACAGGCTCTAAAAATAACATAGTTCGCAAATTTTAAAACCGCACCTGCCGGTTTCTTGTCGCTCATCCAAGACTTTCATGAACATTGAAGCGGCTTCGAAGCGGAAGACCGCGAGAAGATAGGGTGGCGCTGCCAATGTCTGCCAAGTTATTGGGTGATTTTGCATTAACAGCAGCAAAAAACGTTTGACATGAAAAGTCACACTGCTAGTATTGGCTTCTATTAATTTAAAACGATTAACTTGGTGCTAATTAGATAAATGGCCTGCAGCATATCCCGTCAAGCCAAGGAGGGCCTTATGGCAGGGAGCGTTCTAATCACGGGTGGAGCCGGATTCATTGGATCTCACCTGGCAGATGAGCTTCTTCGTCACGGTTACCGCGTCCGCGTTTTGGACAGCCTGGTGCTGCAGGTGCATGGACCGGACGGGAGGCGACCCGGCTATCTGGATCCGGAGGTCGAGCTGATCAAGGGGGACGTGCGGGACGCGGCCGCCGTGCAGAGGGCGCTTGCCGGGACCGAGGCGGTCTTTCACCTGGCCTCCATGGTGGGCGTCGGCCAGAGCATGTACGAGATCGAGCAGTACACCTCCGTCAACAACTGCGGGACTGCGGTGCTCCTGGAGGCGATGGCCCACGCCAAGGGGCATCGCAAGCTGATCGTCGCCTCAAGCATGAGCATCTACGGCGAGGGGCGCTACCTGGACGCCGACGGGCTTTGCTACGACGACGTCCGGCGTCCCTTGGAGCAGTTGCAGCGGGGGCGCTGGGAGCCGTTCAACCGCAGGAGCGAGCCGCTGCGCCCGGTGGCAACCCCTGAGGACAAGTCGCCGTCGCTCGCCTCGGTCTACGCCCTATCCAAGTACGACCAGGAGCGGATGGCGCTCATCGTCGGGGAATGTTACCGCATCCCGGTGATCGCCCTGCGCTTTTTCAACGTCTACGGCACCAGGCAGGCGCTCTCCAACCCCTACACCGGGGTGCTCGCCATCTTCGCCTCCAGGCTCATGAACGGCAACCCGCCGCGCATCTACGAGGACGGGCTGCAGCAGAGGGACTTCGTCAGCGTGCACGACGTGGTGACGGCCTGCCGGCTCGCGCTCCAGGTGGACCAGCAGCAGGCGCAGTTCTTCAACATCGGCAGCGGCGCCAACGTCAGCGTCCTCGAGGTGCTGCAGCGCTTCCGCCGGGTGCTCAACTGCGACGGGATCGAGCCGGAGATCACCGGCAACTACCGGGCCGGCGACATCAGGCACTGCTTCGCGGACATAAGCTCCGCCCGCTCCGTCCTGGGATACGCCCCGAGGATCTCCTTCGACGATGGGCTTGCCGAACTGGCCGGCTGGCTGGAAGGGGAGGTCGCCATAGACCGTGTCTCCGAGGCGCATGCCGAACTCACCCAGCGGGGGTTGACGCTATGAAAAGGGCGACCAGTGAAGCGGTACCGGAGCACTTCGGCATAGTGGAGTGGTTCCGGCCGGGCGAGCGGGAACGGGTGGAACGGGTCCTTTCCGACATGAAGGCGATCGGCGCCAAGAGCCTCAGGACCGGGATCTCCTGGGCGGACTGGTACACGAGCGAGGGGAAGAGGTGGTACGACTGGCTCATCCCGCGGCTGGCGCGGGAGGTGGAGCTGCTCCCTTGCGTGCTTTACACCCCCCCCTCCATCGGGATCGAGGCGAAGACCTCATCCCCCCCGCGTCGTCCCAAGGATTACGCCGACTTCATCGACCTTTTCGTCACCGCCTTCGGGGAGCATTTCGAGTACCTGGAGCTCTGGAACGAGCCTAACAACCTGAGCGAGTGGGACTGGACCCTGGACCCGCACTGGACCTCCTTCGGGGAGATGATCGGCGGGGCGGCCTACTGGGTCAGAAAGCGCGGCAAGAAGACCGTCCTCGGGGGGATGAGCCCCATCGACGGCCACTGGCTCTGCCGGATGTTCGAGCTGGGGGTGATGGATTACATCGACGTGGTGGGAATCCACGGTTTCCCGGACATCTTCGATTACACCTGGAAGGGGTGGCAGCGCAACATCGCCATGGTGCGGGAGATCCTCGACGAGAAGGAGTGCGCCTGCGAGATCTGGGTCACCGAGGCGGGCTTCTCCACCTGGCAGCACGACGAGTTCAAGCAGGCCAAGGTCTTCCTCGATTTTCTCGCCGCCCCGGCGCAGCGCGTCTACTGGTACGGCGTGGACGATCTCGATCCCTCGCTTTCCGCGGTGGACCGCTACCATCTGGACGAGCGCGAGTACTTTTTCGGCTTGAGGAAGGCGGACGCAACGCCCAAGCTCCTCTACCGCCTGCTCCAGGAGGGGACGCTTTCCTCCCTGAAGCGCGTGGTAGCCGCTGGGAGCGCCGCGAGGGCAGACAGCGGCGGGACCGAAAAGGCGGTGCTCGTCACCGGGGGGGCCGGGTTCATCGGGACCAACCTGGTGCAGCACCTGGTGGCGCAGGGGGAGAGGGTGATCCTCTACGACAACCTCTCCCGCGCAGGGGTCGAGAAGAATCTCCTCTGGCTCATGGACAACTGCGGCGAAAGGCTGCAGGTGGTGATAGGGGACACCCGCAACTCTCTCCTTCTGGAGCAGGCGGTAAGTGAGGCGAAACAGGTCTTCCACTTCGCGGCCCAGGTAGCGGTCTCCAGCAGTATCGACAACCCCGCCAACGACTTCGCCATCAACGTCCAGGGGACCTTCTCGCTCCTGGAGGCGATCCGCAAGGCGAAGACCCCTCCTTCGCTTCTCTACACCTCCACCAACAAGGTGTACGGGGCCATCGAGGGGTGCGGCGTCCGGAAAAACGGGGTGCGCTACGAGCCGCTCGACCCGCAGCTCCGCTCCCACGGGCTGGGAGAAGGGACCACGCTCGATTTCCTGAGCCCCTACGGCTGCTCCAAGGGATGCGCCGACCAATATGTCCTGGACTACGCCCGCAGCTTCGGCATCGACGCCGCGGTCTTCCGGATGAGCTGCATCTACGGCCCGCACCAGTACGGCACCGAGGAACAGGGGTGGGTGGCGCACTTCGCCATACAGACCATGAAAGGGGAGCCCATCACCCTCTACGGGGACGGCTGCCAAATCCGGGATCTCCTCTTCGTCGAGGACCTGGTGGACGCCATGTGCCGGGCGCGGGACATCATGCCGCGCATAGCCGGCCAGGCCTTCAACATCGGCGGCGGCCCCGCTCGCACCATAAGCCTCTTGGAGCTTTTGGATCTGTTGCGCGATCTGCACGGCACCCTTCCCACCATACTGCGCGACGACTGGCGCACCGGGGACCAGAGGTACTACGTCTCCGACACCAGGAAGTTCTGCAAGGCTACCGGATGGACGCCGCGGCATTCGGTGGCCGAGGGGGTGCGCAGGCTGTACGACTGGCTCCTGGAAACGATGCACTCGCCGGCGCGCGGCGCCGGGAGCTTCGACAAGCAAAGCTACCCGGCGACGGGGGCGGAGGCGATCTGATGAGCGATGTGATGGATGCTGCGGTAATCACCGGTCCTGGGCGGTCGCGGGTAGAACAGGTGGCGCGCCCTGCGGCCGGCAGGGGGGAAGTAGTGGTGCGGGTGGAGGGTTGCGGCGTCTGCGCCTCCAACCTCCCGCTTTGGCAGGGAAGGTTCTGGTTCAACTATCCCGCGCAGCCCGGCTCCCCCGGGCACGAGGGGTGGGGGAGGGTGCATCGGCTGGGGGAGGGGGTGGAAGGGATAGCCGTCGGCGACCGGGTCATCGAGGCGACCGGGTACCAGTGGCCGCTCGACGTCGCCGGCGAACTGGTGCGCGAGCGTGGAAAGATCGTCATCGCCGGGTTCCACCAGGACGGCATGCGCCAGGTGAACGTCCAGCTCTGGAACTGGAAGGGGGTGGACGTGATCAACGCCCACGAGCGCGACCCCAAGGTGTACCTGGAGGGGATGCTGGCCGGCATCGAGGCCGTCGATGCCGGCCTTTTTGCCCTCGACGAGCTGATCACCCACACCTATGCGCTGGAGCATCTGGGGGAAGCGTACCGGGCGCTGGACCAGCGGCCGGACGGCTTCCTGAAAGGGATCGTCCGCATCGATCATTAAAAAAGGGGAAGCGATGAAGAAAAAGCAACCACTCCCGAGAATAGGCTTCCTGGGGACCGGCTGGATCGGTCGCCATCGCCTGAAGGCGATACTGGAAAGCAAAGAAGCCGAGGTAGCATGCATCGCCGACGTCTGCCGGGAAAATGCCAGCGACGCGGCAAAGCTCGCCCCCGGCGCCTTGGTAGTCGACTCGCTGGACGCGCTTCTTGAGCTTGGGCTCGACGCGGTGGTGATCGCCACACCCAGCGCGGGGCACTGCTCCCAGGCGGTAAGGGCGCTGGAGGCGGGTCTCTCGGTATTTTGCCAGAAGCCTCTGGGCAGGAGCGCCTATGAGGCGCAGATGGTGGTGGACACGGCCCGGGCGGCCAATCGCCTCTTGGGCGTCGACTTCTCCTACCGTTTCACCGATGCCGTCCGGAAGATGCACGAACTGGTCGGCTCCGGCGAACTCGGCGAGGTCTACGCCGCCGACCTCGTCTTCCATAACGCCTACGGCCCGGACAAGGCATGGTTCTACGACGCCGAACTATCGGGCGGGGGGTGCCTCATGGATCTCGGGAGCCACCTGGTCGATCTCGCCCTCTGGTTTTTCGACTACCCCCAGGTCCGTAGCGTCTCCAGCTCCATCTTCTCGGGCGGCGAAAGGCTCAAGGGGGGATCCGGCAAGGTCGAGGACTACGCCGTCGTCTCGCTGGTGCTGGAAAACGGGCACGCGGTGCGGGTGGCCTGCTCCTGGAACGTCTCCGCCGGGCGGGACGCGGTGATCGAGTCGAGTTTCTACGGGACCCAGGGAGGGGTCGCCTTCCGGAACGTCCAGGGCTCCTTCTACGATTTCGTCGCCGAACGTTTCCGAGGCACCAGCGCAGAGACCATCGCCACCCCGCCGGACGACTGGGGGGGGAGGTGCGCCGTGGACTGGGTGCGTCAGTTGAGGACCGGGGGAGGGAGCTACAACCCCCAGGCGGAAAACCTGGTCCAGGTGGCGGCGGTACTGGACGCGGCCTACGGCAGGTAGCCGCTTGAGTCCCCGCCCCCGGAGGGGGAGGAGAGAGAGCAGGAGGACGGCAGTTGCTATGACCGAGACGGATTACAAAAAAGGGTGCGACGAGGGGGGCGTCTCGGCTCCGCCCCGACTGATCCTGATGACCGCGGATACCATCGGCGGCGTCTGGACCTACGTGCTGGAGCTTGCGCGCGGCCTTTCGGTGTTCGGCGTGGAGGTGGCTCTCGCCACCATGGGGCAGCCCCTTTCCCAGGAGCAGCGGCGCGAGGTGGCGGACGAAGGGAACGTTACCCTGTATGAAAGCGGCTATCGGCTGGAGTGGATGGACGACCCCTGGGCCGACGTGGAGCTAAGCGGGGCCTGGCTCCTGGAGCTGGAGGACCGCCTGCGCCCGGACCTGGTGCACCTGAACGGCTACGCCCACGCCGCGCTCCCATGGCAGAGCCCCTGCCTCGTGGTCGCCCACTCCTGCCTCCTCTCCTGGTGGCAGGCGGTGCGACGGGAGGATCTCCCCTCCAGATACCAGCAATACCGGCAGCGGGTGGCGCAGGGACTCGCCGCCGCCGACCTCGTCGCGGCCCCTTCGGCCGCCATGCTTCGGAACATCCAGACGCTGTACCTCCCCCTTCCCGAGGGGAGGGTGGTTCATAACGCCCGCAGCCGCACCAGGTTCCGCCCCGGGCACAAGGAGGATTTCATCCTTTCAGTAGGGAGGGTCTGGGACGAGGCGAAGAACATCGGCGCCCTGGTAAAAAATGCCTGCGACCTCCCCTGGCCGGTGTACGTAGCGGGCGAGATCAACCACCCCGGCGGGGGGAGCGTGACCATGGGCGGGGTGAACCGGCTCGGTTTCCTCTCGCCCGACGAACTGGCCCCCTGGTACGCGGCGGCCTCGGTCTACGCGCTGCCGGCGCGCTACGAGCCTTTCGGCCTCACCGTGCTGGAGGCGGCGCTCTCCGGCTGCGCCCTGGTGCTTGGCGACATCCCGAGCCTACGCGAACTGTGGGACGGCGCCGCGATCTTCGTGGACCCGGATTCCCCAGACCTGCTCCAGGAGGAACTCTGCCGGCTCTGCGCCGACCGCGCGAGGCAGGAGAGCCTGGGGAACAAGGCGCTGGCGCAAAGCCGCAAATTCACCGCGGCCAAGATGGTGGCGGGTTACCTGTCGCTGTACCGCCAGTTGTGCCGGGTAAGCTGACCTTCCCCCGCCCCGACCCTTGCTGGGGGAGGGGGACAACCAGAGGATTGCCCGATGCGTGTCGTCATGTTTTATCACTCCCTGGTCTCGGACTGGAACCACGGCAACGCCCACTTCCTGCGCGGGGTTGCGACCGAATTGGGCCAGAGGGGGCACGAGGTCCGCGTCTACGAACCCAGGAACGGTTGGAGCTACAGCAACCTTTTGCGCGAAAAAGGGGTGAACGCCCTGCGGCGCTTCGAGGAGGTGTATCCCGGCCTTTCGGGGATTCCTTACGAGCTCGATAAGCTTGACCTCCATAAGGCGCTTGCCGGGGCAGATCTCGTCATCGTGCACGAATGGAACGAGCACGAGCTGGTGCACAGGATCGGAGAGCACCGCAAAAAAAACGGTAATTACCGCCTGCTCTTTCACGATACCCATCACCGCTCGGTCACCGACGCCGGCGCCATGGACGCCTACGACCTCTCCGGCTTCGACGGCGTTTTGGCCTACGGCGGCAGGATCAGGGAGATCTACCTGCAAAAGGGGTGGGCGGAACGGGTCTGGATCTGGCACGAGGCCGCCGACGTCCGGGTCTTTCGACCAGTCGAGGGAGCGCAGAAGGCGGGGGACGTGGTCTGGATCGGCAACTGGGAGGACGACGAGAGGAGCGAAGAAATCCGCGAGTTCTTCGTGGAACCGGTGCGGCGGCTGGGGCTGAAAGCGGCGGTATACGGGGTCCGCTACCCGAAGCCCGCGCTGAAACTTTTGCAGGAAGCGGGGATCGGCTACGGCGGCTGGCTCCCCAACTTCGAAGTGCCGAGGGTCTTCAGCAGCTTCCGGCTCACCGTCCACATCCCGCGTCGACCCTACGTCACGGCGCTTCCGGGGATCCCGACTATCCGCCCCTTCGAGGCGCTGGCCTGCGGCATCCCGCTCATTTCGGCCCCATGGGACGACTGCGACGCGCTCTTTTCCCCCGACCGCGATTTCGTCTACGCCGGCAGCGGCGAGGAGATGCAGCGGCAGATGTGCGCCTTGCTGGACGATACCGCCCGCGCCGGCAGGTTGGCCTGCCACGGCCGCGGCACCATCCTGGCGCGGCACACCTGCGGCCACCGCATAGACGAGCTTTTGCAGATCTGCAGGGAGCTGGGGCTTCCCGCAGATGAATCATGAACTAGAAAAGGAATGACAATGGGCGCACCACTATCCATCGCCTTCTTCGCATCGAGTCTTGTTTCCGCCTACTGGAACGGCGCCGCCACCTATTACCGCGGCATGGTCAGGGCCCTGGCAGGGCTTGGGCACCGCATCGTCTTTTACGAACCGGACGCCTACGAACGGCAGTCGCACCGGGATATGGAAGACCCAGACTGGGCCACGGTGGTGGTCTACCCGGCCACCGAGTCGGGGGTGATGCGCTCGCTGGAGGCGGCGAAGGGTTCGGACCTGGTCATCAAGGCGAGCGGCGTCGGCGTCTTCGACGAACTTTTGGAGCGCGAGGTGCTGCGGCTCAAGGGGGAGGGGACCCAGGTCGTCTTCTGGGACGTGGACGCGCCTGCCACCCTGGAGCGTATCGCCGAAGACTCGGACGATCCCTTCCGTGCGCTGATCCCCCAGTACGATCTCGTCCTCACCTATGGCGGCGGCGACCCAATCGTCCGCCGCTACAAAAGCTTCGGCGCGCGCAGCTGCATTCCCATCTACAACGCGCTCGACCCGGATACCCACTTCCCGGTGCACTCCGAGCCGCGCCTGGAGGCAGACCTCTCCTTTTTGGGGAACCGGCTCCCCGACCGGGAGCGGCGGGTCGACGAATTCTTCCTCGCCGTGGCGAAGCGTCTGCCGGAGCGCCGCTTCCTTCTGGCCGGAAGCGGCTGGGACGACAAGGAGAGGTCCGGCAACGTGAAGTACCTGGGGCATGTGGGGACCGCCGACCATAACGCCTTCAACTGCAGTCCCATGGCGATACTGAACGTGAGCCGCGACGGCATGGCGAGAAACGGCTTCTCGCCGGCGACCCGTGTCTTCGAGGCAGCCGGTGCCGGCGCCTGCATGATCACCGACCAGTGGGAAGGGGTGGAGCAGTTCTTCGAGCCGGAGCGCGAGATCTACGTCGCCGCCAGCGGCGACGAGGTGGCGGAGATCCTGGACCGTCTCACTCCGGCGCTGGCCGCGGCGGTCGGTTCGCGGGCCCTGACCCGGGTGCGGGCGCAGCATACCTACGCCCACCGCGCCCGACAGTTCCAGGAGATCTTTTCAGCCGGGAAGCCGTATACCGGGGGGATGCCATGAAGATCGTAATCTTCGGCCTTTCGATCACCTCGTCCTGGGGTAACGGCCACGCCACCACCTACCGCGGCCTTCTGCGCGAGATGGACCGGCGCGGCCACGAGGTGCAGTTTTTCGAGCGCGACGCCAAGTGGTACGCCGCCAATCGCGACCTCCCCGAGCCCTCCTTTTGCAACACCATACTCTACGACTCGCTGGAAACGCTCCTGGGAGAGTACGGCCCGGAGATCTGCGACGCCGATTGCGTCATCGTCGGCTCGTACGTGTACCAGGGGATCGAGGTCGGAAAGTGGGTGACGAAAAACGCCAAGGGGATCACGGCATTCTACGACATCGACACACCGGTCACGCTCGCCTCCCTGGCCAAGGGGGAGTGCAGATACCTGAACCGGGAGCTGGTCCCGCACTACGACCTCTACCTCTCCTTCACCGGAGGGCCGACCCTCGACCAGATAGAGCGCCAATTCGGCTCCCCGGCGGCCCGTGCCCTTTACTGCTCGGTCGACCCGCAGGTGCATTACCCGATGCAGATCACGCCGCGCTGGGACCTGGGATACCTGGGGACCTACAGCCCCGATCGGCAGCTAGGCCTTGAGGAGCTTCTGAGCCGGTCGGCGCGCTCCTGGAAGAAAGGGCGCTTCGTGGTCGCCGGAGCGCAGTACCCCGCCGACGTGGCCTGGTCCGAAAACACGCACCGCATCGAGCACCTCCCGCCGGAGTGCCACAGCGAGTTTTACAGCTCGCAGCGGTTCACCCTGAACCTGACCCGGAAGCAGATGCTTCTCGCCGGATACTCCCCAAGCGTCAGGCTTTTCGAGGCGGCGTCCTGCGCGGTGCCGGTGGTGAGCGACCAGTGGCCCGGCCTGGACCATTTCTTCGTGCCGGGCGAGGAGATACTGCTCGCCTCCGATTCCCAGCAGATGCTCCGCATCCTGCAGCGCTTCCCGGAAAACGAGCGGCGGGCCATCGGCGAACGCGCGCGTCAAAGGGTGCTCCGCTCCCATTCCGCCGCCTGCAGGGCGGAAGAGTTGGAGGAGTATCTGACCGCCAGGTGACCTCTTCAATGTGCGATGGGGAGGCGGAACAGCGAAGGCGAAAAGGTGGAGTGACCATGTCGGCAGCTGCATCAATCAGTGAAATGGATGGTATCAAGGTATGCCAGAAACCAAGATGAGATCTGTCGACGACGACATAAGGGAGCTTTCTCCCTGGTTCCACAACCTGCATCTCCCCGACGGGAGCGAGACCGCGCCGGACCACTTCCTTGGGGATTTCCCCAGCTTCAAATGGCTCGAAATCGCCTCCAGCATCCCGGACGATCTCACCGGCTGGAGCGCGCTCGACATCGGCTGCAACGCCGGTTTCTACAGTTTCGAGCTGGCGCGGCGGGGGGCACGGGTCCTGGGTATCGACTGCGACCCGCACTACCTGGAGCAGGCGCGATGGGCGGCCGGGCAGTACGGGCTGGAGGGGCTGGTGGATTTCCGCCAGATGCAGGTCTACGACCTGGCGCGCCTCACCGGCAAATTCGACCTCGTGCTCTTCATGGGAGTCTTCTACCATCTGCGCTACCCCATGCTGGCGCTCGACATCGTGGCTCAGAAGACCGCGGGGATGATGCTGTTCCAGACCGTAACCATGCCGGGGCGCGAGGTGGCGGGGCAGTCTGATTTCCTGCTCAACGAGAGGGATGCCTTGCTGGAAAAAGGGTGGCCGAAAATGGCGTTCATAGAAGACCGTTTCGCCGGCGACCCGACCAACTGGTGGATTGCCAACCATGCCGGCGTGGAGGCTCTGCTGCGCTCGGCCGGCATGCGCATCACGGGCCACCCCGGCGACGAGATCTACCTCTGCGAACCGGACCCGGAAAAGCCCTCCTGCATGACCACCTGGAACCGGGCCGAATACCTCTCAGCCACACAGGCAGAAAAGGAAGACCTCTGACAGATCTCGCCGATCCTCTGTCTCAAGACTTGTTCACTTCACATATTTCCCTATCGGTTATACTCAATGCACGTTCTTATTCCTTATTCAACTGTCATGAAGTTCCATGAAAGGCGCGTATACGTGCTTTCTTTCGCCATATAGGTTATGCTATAACGACGTTGTATACGGTAGCCGGCGCCATTCGTCCGGCCCCAGTGACAGGTTATTCTGACTGTGAAGGCACGACGAGGTGCGATTTGAGCCGGAAGAAGCAGGGCGGCATGGAACTCGACGGTTCCCTCTGGTTTCAAAAGGACGAGCAGAAATTCCTCGGCGGGGACCGTATTGCCCTCTTGAAAAGCATCGACGAGGTCGGCTCCATCACCAAGGCGGCCAAGGCGGTGGGCATCAGCTACAAGAACGCCTGGGACCTGGTCAACATGATCAACAATCTCGCCGACCAGCCGCTGGTAGAGCGGGTGGCCGGGGGAAAGGGTGGGGGCGGGACCACCCTCACCAGATATGGCAAAGAGGTGGTTAGACAGTACGGCGTACTCCAGGAAGAGCACAGGAAATTCCTGGAGAATCTAGAGGGGAGGCTCGGGGACACCGCAAGCCTCTACCGGCTTTTGAGGAGGATATCCATGAAAGTTAGTGCCCGTAACGTCCTGGCAGGAACGGTAACAAAGATCATCAAGGGGGCCGTCAACTCGGAGGTTGCCCTTTCCCTTACCGGCGGCGGCACGCCGCTCATTGCGGTCGTCACCAACGCAGCCGTCGAGAACCTTGCCCTTAAAGAGGGCGCAAGCGCCTACGCCATCATCAAGGCCAGCTCGGTGATGGTGGGGAGCGACCTGCACGGCGCCAAGATCAGCGCTCGCAACGTCATGTGCGGCACGGTCGCCAAAATCATCGAAGGGCCCGTGTCCACCGAGGTCGACGTGGAAGTGGGCGGCGGCAACACCATCAGCGCCGTCATCACCCACGGCAGTTCCGACAACCTCGGGCTCAAGGTCGGGGGGCATGCCTGCACCCTCTTCAAGGCCTCCAGCGTCATCCTCGGCGTAAGCTAAAAATAGGGGCGGAAGGGAACGGACCTCGTCTGTTCCCTTTTTACTGGCTCGTCGTTATATCACCTGCGCTACAGCGCAGCCAAATGCAGAACAGAAATGTCGACAAAAAGGAGAAAGTTTATGAAGCGTTTCGCCAAGATGATGTCCCTGTTCGCCGCACTCTTCGTGCTCACCGCCGTAGCCTCGGTCCCCTCCGGATGGGCCGCTGAAAAGACGGTGATTCTCGCCACCACCACCAGCACCCAGGATTCAGGGCTTCTGGACGTGCTGCTTCCCATGTTCGAAAAGCAGACCGGCTACTTCGTCAAGACCATTTCCGTCGGCAGCGGCCAGGCCATGAAGATGGGCGAGAAGGGGGAGGCCGACGTGCTGCTGGTCCACTCGCCTGAGGCTGAAAAGGCGTTCATGGCGGGCGGGTTCGGCGTGAACGGGAAGCTCGTCATGCACAACGACTTCATCCTCCTGGGACCTGCCGGCGACCCGGCGAAGATCCGCGGCGCCAAGACCGCCGCAGACGCCCTCAAGGCTATCGCAGCTTCCAATGCGCTCTTCCTCTCCAGGGGCGACAACTCCGGAACCCACGCCAAAGAGAAAGGCCTTTTCAAGGCGGCGGGGATCAACCCCGAAGGGCAGAAATGGTTCCAGCAGACCGGCCTCGGCATGGGCGAAACCCTGAACGTCGCCGCCGAGAAGAAGGGTTACCTCCTGGCCGACCGCGGCACCTACCTGGCGCTCAACAAGAAGGCGCACCTGGGCCTCGAGATCATGGTGCAGGGCGAGCCGAAGCTCCTCAACATCTACCACGTCATCGAAGTGAACCCCGCGAAGTGGCCCAAGGTGAACAGCGCAGGGGCGAAGGCTTTCTCCGACTTTATCGTCTCCAAGAAAGCCCAGGACGTCATCAGCACCTTCGGCAAAAAGCAGTTCGGTTCCCCGCTCTTCTTCGCCGATGCCGGCAAGCCTGAGTAATAATGGACATCATTCTTGAAGGGATAATCAAGGCGTTCCAGCTCCTCGTCTCGCTCGACGGCGAGGTGCTGGGTATCGCCCTGCTCTCGCTCAAGGTTTCGGGGCTGGCCACGCTGATCAGCCTGGTGCTCGGGATCTCCGTCGGCACCCTGGTCGCTCTCAATACTTTCCCGGGTAAGAAGATCCTGGTCAGCGTGGTCAATACCGGCATGGGGCTCCCCCCGGTCGTGGTCGGCCTGTTTGTCTCCATCCTCCTCTGGAGAAACGGCCCGCTCGGGTTCCTGGAGCTCCTGTACACTCCGACTGCGATCGTCATCGCCCAGTCGGTGATCGCCACTCCCATCGTCATGGGGATAACCATCGGCGCCATGCAGAACCTCCCGGCCAACCTGAGGCTGCAGATCCTTGCGCTCGGGGCGACGCGGGTCCAGATGGTCTGGATGCTGGTGAAGGAGGCGAGGCTTCCGCTGATGGCGGGGGTCATGGCCGGGTTCGGCGGCGTCATCTCCGAGGTCGGCGCCTCCATTATGGTGGGGGGCAACGTGAGAGGCTATACGCGCGTACTCACTACGGCAACTGTGATGGAAACGGGGAGGGGGAATTTCGACATAGCGATTGCCCTTTCCGTTATCCTTCTGTTATTCTGCTTCGCGATCAACATCGTACTGACCTACATTCAGCAGCGGGAAAGACCTAGATGACACAGCAGCAAATAGTGCTTGAACAAAAAGATTTGAGGGTAGATCGAGGTGGTGTCCAGATACTCGACATACCCTCTTTTTGTTTGTACGAAAACGAGTTCGTCTCTCTCATCGGACCAAACGGCGCGGGTAAATCGACCCTGCTTCTTTCCCTGATGGGGCTGATGCAGCGCCGAAGCGGAACCCTCAGATATAAAGGCGAGGAGATCCGCACCGAGGCCGACTTTCTCCAATTGCGCCGCAAGATGGCGATGGTGCTCCAGGAACCGCTTCTGTTCGACAGCACCATCTACGACAACGTGGCGAGCGGTCTGAAGTTCAGGGGGATGGGGCGGGACGAGATCCGCAGCCGGGTGATGACCTACCTGGAGCGCTTCAACCTCGCCGACATGGCCCAGCGCTCGGCCCGCAAGCTCTCCGGCGGCGAGGCCCGCCGCGTCAGCCTCGCGCGCGCCTTCGCGGTCGAGCCCGAGCTGATCTTCTTCGACGAGCCGTTCGCTAACCTCGATCCCCCCACTCGACAGGCGCTCACCGAGGACATGGACCGGATCATCCGGGAGAAAGGGATCTCGGCGGTGCTGGTCACCCACGACCAGTCCGAGGCGCTCAGGATGTCCGATCGGATCGTGGTCATGAACAGCGGAAGGCTGGTGCAGGAAGGGACGCCGGCCGCGGTGATGAACCACCCGGTCAACGAGTTCGTCGCCAACTTCGTCGGCATGGAGACCATCCTGGAAGGAGAAGTCATCAGTAACCACGAGCAGCAGGTGGCGGTTGCGGTGTGCGGGCAGGAGGTCGATACGGTGGGGGATGCAGAACCGGGCGATCATGTTTATTGCTGCATCAGGCCCGAGAATGTCAGCGTCAGCACCAGTTTTCCTAAGGAAAAAACCAGCGTCAGGAACCTGTTTCCAGGGACCATCACCGAGATCTCCTCCATGGGGCCCTTCCTCAAACTCCGGCTCGACTGCGATTTCCAATTGACCTCTTACGTGACCCGTGAATCCTTCACCGAACTAGCCCTTTATGAAGGAAGACCGGTTTTCGCCTCCTTCAAAGCGACCTCCGTTCACATCATTCGCAGGCGGGCCGGCTAGACAAAAGCCTAAGGCACTTACCACAGAGGACACAGAGGTACACAGAGGAAAATCTGAGGAAACCAAAACAAAGGCCTCTGGGTTCAACCCAAAGTCTTTTGCCTTTCTCTGCGACCTCCGTGATCCTCTGTGACCTCTGTGGTAAAGCTTTTAAGGAGTTTGCATGACCTTTGAAGAGATCTATCAGGAGTTCCAGCCCAAGATAACCCGTTATCTCTGCAGTTTCATGTCCGAGGAAGAAGCGCTCGAAGTGAGCCAGGCGGTTTTCCTGAAGGTGAGCCAATCCCTCGAAAGCTTCAGGGCGGAATCCTCCCTCTCCACCTGGATCTACCGGATCGCCACCAACGCCGCGCACGACCACGCCTCTTTGTCCATGACCAAGCAAAGGCGGGCTGAGCAACTGCTCGACGAGGACCAGTCCCTGGACGATTTCGTGCGCGAGGACGACCCGGAGACCGACTGGGAGTACATCCGGAGCGAGATGGGGTGCTGTATCCGCGGGATGGTGGACGGCCTGCCGGAAAAGCTCCGCGAGGTCCTGGTCTTGAGCGAGTTCGAGGGACTTTCCAATGCCGAGATTGCAGATGTTTTGAAGGCGAGTCTCGACACCGTGAAGATCCGGCTCCACCGGGCGCGGAAGGCCTTGCGCGAGGCGATGGGAGCCGGGTGCGACTTCTACCGCGACGAGCGCAACCAACTGATGTGCGACCGAAAGGCGCAGTAAAAAAAAGGGGACAGGCTACTTTAAAGGGGACAGGCTACTTTTTGATTTGAAAAAGTAGCCTGTCCCCTTTTTTGTATCCTTTTTCGTGGAAGCCCGTCTGTAGGGGGTGAAGCAGTCAAATCTACAGACGGAGCGAAACCATGGACAGGAAAAAGTGTTGCGACAAGATGATGGGCGGCGGGGCTACCGACGGTTACGAGGTGGCGCGAATAGCCAAGGCACCGGGAGGTTGCAGCTTGTGCGAGGACTTCGCCAAGAAAAATGAGGCGAAACCGGTGGCGGTAATGTGCTGCGAAGGGGCCTGCCTGAGAGGGGAGGTGGCGCGTCGGGCCGCGAACATCATCTGCCACGAGTTGGCGAAGGACAAGACAGTCAGGATCTGCCTGGGCGGAGCCTTCACGAAAGACACCGGCCAGCGCGGCCTGGTGCGTAACTCCGGCCGCCTGATAGCGCTTGAAGGGTGCGGCGTCAACTGCTCCTCCCGCATGATGCAAGGGGTGATCGAAGGGCTGACTCCCGAGCTGATCATTGCGGACCGCCTGTACGAGTTCGACCGGCAGCTGTTCGGAGTGGACGAGGCGACGTCGGAGGAGATAGGCGCCTGGGCCCGCACCGTCGCTGTCAAAATCGCCGCTACATTGTAGGCGGAAAAAGGCACTCACCACAGAGGTCCACTGAGGAACCACAGAGGAAAAGCAAAAGCCTAAAGCCTTTGGGTTAAACCAAAAAGCTTTAGGCTTTTCCTGTTTCTGTTTTTCCTCCGTGAACCTCTGTGGTAAAGCTTGTGCTTTTGGTTTTAGCTCTGTGGTTCCTCTGTGTCCTCTGTGGTGAAAGCCTTTGCTTCTCCGTTTTGGGGTTTGCAAAAAGGGCGTCTGGGTTATATATTGCTGCGCGCATGTAAAACCTATGAAAGAAAGAGGAATACCAATGTCTAGCCTGCCGCAATGCCCTTCCTGCAAGTCCGAATACACCTACGAGGACGGGAGCCTGTATGTCTGTCCCGAGTGCGGCAATGAGTGGCCGCAAGCCGCCGCTGAGAGTGAAGCATCCGACAGCGTCGTGCGCGATGCCTTCGGCAATGTCCTCAACGACGGCGATTCCGTCACCGTCATCAAGGATCTTAAGATTAAAGGCTCGTCCTCGGTAGTGAAGGTCGGCACCAAGGTGAGGAACATCCGCATCGTCTCGGGGGACCACGACATCGACTGCAAGATCGACGGCATCGGCGCGATGCAGCTCAAATCTGAGTTCGTGAAGAAGGCCTGATTGTAAAGTAGAGCGAAGATTTTGGAGGAGCAGCATATGCGAGTCCTGTTGATTTCCGCGAATACTGAAACCATGAACATGGTGCCGCTCCCGTTGGGGCTCAACTGCGTGGCCGTCGCCACCGGTAACGCGGGTCACGAGGTGCGACTGCTCGACCTGATGGGGGGAGGCGACAACGACTCGCTCATCCGGGCCGCCATCGATACTTTCCGTCCGGAGGTGATCGGCATCTCGGTCCGTAATGTGGACAACCAGAGCATGGCGGACACCAAGTTCCTCCTGGAGCCGGTAAGGGAAACGGTCGCCCTTTGCAGGAGCTTGTCCTATGCGCCGACGGTCGTGGGCGGCGCCGCTTTCAGCATCTTCCCCGCGGCGATGCTGGATTACCTCGGCGCCGACATGGGTATCTGCGGCGAAGGGGAGCTGGCCTTCACGGAGCTTGTCGACGCCCTGCAGCGGGGAGGGGAACTTTCCGGCATTGCCGGCCTTTGCCTCCCGGGAAAGCCGGTGCAGATGGGCTCGGCCGCGAGGGGGGGCTTGGAAGGGCTTCCTTTTCCGGACCCTTCCCTTTGGTCGGTTCCGGCGGGGCGGGCGGACGAGCTCTGGATCCCGCTGCAGACCAGGCGCGGCTGCCCGATGCGTTGCAGCTACTGCTCCACCCCCGCCCTGGAGGGGACGGCGATCAGGATGCATCCGGTCGAGACCGTCTTGGAAGCGCTCTCCCGCCATGTCGCCGCCGGGTTCAATAACTTCTACTTTGTCGACAACACCTTCAACTTTCCCCCCGACTACGCGAAGCGCCTGTGCGACGCCATCGTCTCTGCCCAACTCGGCATCCGCTGGCGCTGCATCCTCTATCCCGGATTCGTGGACGAGGAGATGGTCTCCAAGATGGCCCGCGCCGGCTGCGTCGAGGTGAGCCTCGGGTTCGAGAGCGGGTCGTCCCTCATCCTGAAAAACCTCAACAAGAAGTACGACCTTGACCGGGTCCGCGATGCTTCCGAACTCCTCCGGCGCCACGGCATCGCCAGGATGGGGTTCCTCATGTTCGGCGCGCCCGGTGAAACCAGGGAGACGGTGCAGGAAAGCCTCGACTTCGCCGATTCCCTGCAGCTAGACATGCTGAAGCTCTCCACCGGGATCCGCATCTACCCCGACACGCCTCTAGCCGAGACGGCCAGAAGGGAAGGGGTGATCGCCGGGGATGACGACCTGCTCCTTCCCCGCTTCTATCAGGCTCCGGGCCTGGATGAGTGGCTTGGGCCGCTGCTGGCTGACTGGATGAAGACCCGCCCCTACTGTATCAGCTAGCGGGTTTTAGGTAGAAAAGACTTGGGTAGAAGCGATTCTTTGGCTATACTGCCTGGCTTTCCTACCGCAATGATTGAAAAGGAACTTGAATGGATTGGTTGACCATTTTGGGTATCTCCGTGGCCTTGGCCATGGATGCTTTCGCCGTAGCCTTGGCCGCAGGTGCCGTCATCAGCCCGATCACCGGGCGCCACCTGTTCCGCCTGGGCTTTCATTTCGGCCTGTTCCAGGCGCTGATGCCCATCGGAGGCTGGCTCCTCGGCATGACCGTGCAGAAATGGATCTCCGCCTATGACCACTGGATCGCTTTCGGCCTTCTGGCCTATGTCGGCGGCAGGATGGTGCACGAAGCGTTCGAAGAGGACGACGAAGAAAAAACCCCCTCCGATCCGACGAAGGGGATGACCATGGTGATGCTGTCGGTGGCGACCAGCATCGACGCCTTTGCGGTCGGCTTGAGTATCGCCATGCTGGGGGTCAGCGTCTGGCTCCCCGCAACGGTAATCGGCCTGGTTGCCGGTGTTCTCACCGTGGCGGGGATGCTGCTGGGGCGGCGCCTGGGGGAAAAATGGGGCAAGCGCGTGGAGATCTGCGGAGGTCTCGTACTGTGTCTCATAGGTCTTAAGATCCTGTTGGAACACACACTCCTCAAATAAGCATTTCGACGGCAGGCACTGGAAAAGGGCACGTTCATAGAGCGTGCCCTTTTCTTTATCGTGGAGTCGTCACTTACCGCACCATGATAATCCTGACTAGTTATTGTCAGAGCGGACAGAGTGCTGAGACAGCGATATGAGGCAGGAGTTGACTGTGGAGGTGCCAGGTATACAGACCAGACCTTGAACTGTGACAGAAGCTATGTATATTTAGCACAACAAAAACGCTGAATGTCAGCTGTATTTAGGCAAAGCGCGCAGCGCATGAGGGATCGATGAGCCAGAACAGCAACGAGGGCGACAATCTGTACCGCTACATCGTCGACATGATCCCCCAGATCGTCTGGACGGCCACGCCGGACGGAGGGCAGGATTTCGCCAACCTGCGCTGGTACGAGTTCAACGGCCTAACGCCGGGGGAGCCCGATCCCGAGCCCTGGCGCAGCATCATCCATCCGGACGACGTGGCCATGACGGCCGAAAAGTGGCAGAATTCGCTGGCGACCGGGGAGCCTTACTACTGCCTGCACCGAAACAAAAGGCACGACGGCGAGTACCGCTGGATGCTGTCGCGTGCGCTGGCGCAAAAGGACGAGCATGGGCGGGTGGTCCGCTGGATCGGCAGCGGAACGGACATCACGGAGCAGAAGATAGCCGAGGCGGAGCTGATACGGTACCGCGACCACCTGGAAGAGCTGGTCCGGGAGCGGACGACGGAATTGGTCCTGGCCAAGGAGGTGGCGGAGGTTGCGGCCAAGGCGGTTCGGGAAGCGAACGAACTGCTGGAAAAACGGGTAGAGGAGCGGACCGAGGAACTGAGGAGGACCGAAAAGGAGCTGCGCCATGCGCAGAAGATGGAGGCTATCGGGACCCTCGCGGCGGGTATCGCGCACGATTTCAACAACATCCTTACCTCCATCCTCGGATTCACCGACATGGTCCTGCACAAGATCCCCGAAGAAGGGACGGGGCGGCGGGAGATGGAGCAGGTGTTCGTAGCGGCGCAGCGAGCCGCGGACCTGGTGCGCCAAATCCTCAGTTTCAGCAGGAGAAGCGATCAGGAAAGGAAGCCGGTGCACCTCTCCGATATCGTCGAAGAGGCCTGCAAGCTGCTTCGTTCCTCGCTCCCTGCCACCGTGGAGATCGGCACGGAATGTTTTGCTTCCGAGGATGAAGACAAGGTCCTGGCCGACCCGATACAACTGCACCAGGTGCTGATGAACCTTTGCACCAACGCGGCACACGCCATGCAGCCTGAAGGCGGGATGCTGACCATCACGCTGACCGCGGTTGCGGCAGGATCGCCGGGGCTGCGCTCTCTTCCTCTCTTTCTTTCGCGGGACTACATCAGGGTTGCCGTAAGGGACACTGGGCGCGGTATAGAGCCCTCGGTGCTGGAGAGGATCTTCGACCCCTATTTCACCACCAAGCCGGTGGGGGAGGGGACGGGGCTAGGCCTCGCCGTGGTGCAGGGAATCGTGAAAAACCACGGGGGCGCCATCACGGTTCATAGCGAACCGGGAAAGGGAACCTGCTTCGAGGTTTTTCTCCCTACCGTGATTGGCGACGTGCTCCATGAGGCACAGATTCCAGAGCAGCTTCTGCACGGCTCGGAGCGGATCCTGTTCGTCGACGACGAGGAATCGCTCACCGTCCTTGGCAAGGGTATCCTGGACGCGCTCGGCTACAGCGTGGTCACCACCAACAGCAGCCGCAGGGCACTGGAGATGTTCCGAGCCGACCCCGCCATTTTCGACCTGGTGATTACCGACCTGACCATGCCTGGGTTGGCCGGAAAGGCCTTAGCCAAAGAGATCCATGCCCTGAGACCGGACCTCCCCATCATCCTTTGCACCGGGTACACGGAGAGCTTCGACGAGAAGGACCGGGAATACGGCATCCGCGCCTGCCTGATGAAGCCTTACACCTCGAAGATGCTGGGGCAGACCATACGGATGGTGCTGGGAGGGAAGACGACGTCAACCTGTTGAGGGGGTAGCTATGTGGAATTACGTGTCCCAGGCCCTGACGGCGCTGGTCTGTTTCGCCTTCATGGTGCTGTTCATGACGGCCGCGGTGAAACGCGGCGTTTCCGTCCAGTTTTCCATGTTCGTGCTTTCGCTGGTGCTCACTTTCAGCTTCGGGATCTGGTCTTACGGGGATTGGGGGATGTGGCCGCAGTGGAAAGCGGCGGTCCCCTTGCTGGTTGGGGCGGGGCTTTGCAGCGTGGTCGGCAACTGGGCCATGTTTCTCGCCACCTCCTCCAGCGCCAATGCCGGCTACGCCTTGGCGATCATCGGGTGCCAGTCCGCCCTGGTGCTGCTCCTGGCCTACTGGTTTCTGGGGGGGGATATGCACTGGCTGCGGCTTTTGGGGATAGCGGTCTGCATCCTGGGGGTGGTCATCATCAGCTGGCCGCTTCAGGGAAGCTCTCCCGGCGATCCGGATATGGCCTCGAAAGGAGGGGGTGTTACTTCGGGCCGGTGACCCTTTAAGCCGATGCCTGACCCGGGCAGGCGAGGGTGATACGGATGTCGCCGCGGGATTTCCTCAGGATGACGGTCAGTTCCGTCTGCTGCAGGGCTTCAACCACGACCCTCTGCCCCTTGCGCACCGTGAGCCTGTCTCCCTGCTGCAGGCAATAATCGCGCGTATCCTCCGAATTGGTCACCCATGCCTCTCCCGAGTTGACCGTTACCGCCTCGATGGCGGCGCCTGCTTTGAACGCCAGCAACTCTCCCTTACAGAGCAGATATTTCATGCGACCTCCTCCTCTCAAAACCTCGTCCGGTAGGCAAGCGGGGTGACCCCCATCTCCCGGATAAAGACGCGCCTCATCTGTTCGGCGCAGGTGAAACCGCTCTCGGCGGCGACCCTGTCCAGGGAGAGCGCGTCATCCTCCATCAGGTTTATCGAGCGCTCCAGGCGCAGTTGGTCGAGATACCTGGCCGGTGTCTTCCCCGTCTCCCGCAGGAAAACCCTGGCGAAATTGCGCGGGCTCATCGCCGCCCGCCCGGCCAGTTCTTCCACTGTAACTTTGCGGCAGTGATTATCCTTGAGCCAGGCAAGCAGGGCGGCAAGCTGTCCCCCCTCCACCATCTGGGCGCGCAGCTGTGTGCTGAACTGTGTCTGCCCCCCCGGCCTCTTCAGGAACATGACCAGGCGCCGGGCCACTGTAAGCGCCATCTTCCTGCCGAAATCCTCCTCGACCAGCGCGAGCGCCAGGTCCATCCCCGCGGTGACCCCGGCCGAAGTGGCGATCTCCCCGTCACGCGTGTAGATGGCGTCCTGCTCCACTATGACCTGCGGGTATTCCCTGGCCAGCCGCTCCAAGTCCATCCAGTGGGTGGTGGCGCGCCGCCCGTCGAGGAGCCCAGCCTCGGCGAGGAGAAAGGCGCCGGTACAGACC
Source organism: Citrifermentans bemidjiense Bem (assembly GCF_000020725.1). NCBI lineage: Bacteria > Pseudomonadati > Thermodesulfobacteriota > Desulfuromonadia > Geobacterales > Geobacteraceae > Citrifermentans > Citrifermentans bemidjiense. The sequence continues at coordinate 1,968,674 of NC_011146.1, forward strand.
GATACCACGCGCCTGGCCAGTGCTGGCGTCGAGCGCAGCCACTGCACCAGATGCTCGTTTTTCAGGGCCTCCGCCAGGGCGTCGTCCGGGCTCCCCGGTACGAAGATGGTGTCCGTGTCACCGGATAGCTCCTGCCAGGCGAGGTCCGCCACCAGCCTTATGCCCGGCGAGGAAGCGAAGGGGCCCGGTCGCTCTGCCATCAGCAGCACCTCGTAGCCGCACTTCAGCGCCTCTTCGTCCCCAAGGCAGCGGTTCAGCATGTTGAAGACTTCTATGGGGCCGGTGACGTCGAGCAGTTCGGCACCATGGTATGCCGCTACCGCTATCCTGCGCCGCCCGGTGCTCTCTATGTTCGATATGGTAGTGGTTTTTTTCATGGGGGGATAATTGCACAAGGTCGGCTGAGGTTCAAGGACAATGGACCAGCAGATCCTGCCATTTTGACGGTCATCCATTTCCAGCTCTCCCCCTTCCTTGACGGCATGCGCGCCGTAGCGCTACGGTCCGCGAAGGCAGGAGGGGACACCTACCCCCACCCCCTGACCCCCTCCCGCTGTATGGACCGGGGTCAAGGTTTACAGTTGTTCGGGGACATGGTTTACACTTTTTGTTCTTTGAGATCGACTTCTGCGATTTTCTGGCTGCAGAAATAAACGCCATATTCGCCATCGCGTATGGTTGGCCGAAATGCCACCGGCTGCCCCCTGAGCGCCTTCGCGAGGCGCACACATCGGCCTTTGAATGACACCTTACCCTCGGCCTGGACCTTTCGGATCTCGTCGTCTGGGGCGTACTGAATCTCGGGCAGTATTTCTGAGTAAGTCCGCCGGCTAGGCTTATAACGCGTCATCGGAGTTTCCATACCTAGTGATTCGTGTGGGCGCTCCAAGTTGTAGCAATGCCTGAAGGTGTCGAATCTAAGCTGGCAGTCAGCTAGGTCTTCGAAGACTCTTCCAGCGATTGCTTCTGCAACCAGAGTTCTGTGAAACCGCTCGTCCTTACCCTGTGTTTGAGGATGATAGGGGCGAGAGTGGCTGACCCGTATCTCGTTTCTGATAAGCCAGACCGTTAATGGCGTAAGGTCGTTGTATTGATCGTTACCCCATGGGCTGCCATTGTCCATGGTCATTCGATATGGCAATCCATATTGCCTGAATGCCTCAATCAAAGCAGCTTTAACCGTTTCTGTTCGCTCATTGGCACAGGCTACAAGCACCACACTAAACCGGGAATGGTCATCCAGAACAGTCAACGGATGACAGCGACCATGATGCTTCATCGGAATACTGCCCTTGAAATCCATCTGCCATAGGTCGTTTGGGTATGGGTGCTCGAACCGTTGGAAAGCAGTATGTTTATCTGACTCAGCTGGATCAATGCAGCCGTTGCGGCGCAAGATTGCTGTTATGGTCGAAGGTACAGGCACCCCCTGATGCCCAAGTTTTTCAAGACGCTTACGTAGCTTACGTGCTCCCCAAGCCTGATGTTCTTCGCGAAGCTTGAGAATAGCATCTTCGGTCGCAGTGACCGTCTTATGTGGACAGGTCAGTGGCTTGCGAGATAAGTCAATTAGGCCTTCGACGCCGGTTTCAAGGAACCTGCTAATCCATTTGTAGCCGGTCGGACGGCTGATGTTAAAGCGTTTGCAAAGGAAGGCTATGTTGCTGCCTTCCTGCAACGCCAAATGAACGAACTCGAATCTCAGGGTCATAGTATCCACCGGTCGCCAAGGCATGGTCTCCCTCCTCCGAGGAAAGGTCATTCTTGGCAAAAGTGTTAACTATGTCCCCGAACATTTGTAAACCATGTCCCCAGTCTATACACCCGCAAGGGGAGGGGGGACTAGGCGGGAGGGGGACTGATTCGGCATTGGAAAGTCCTTCTTCGTTACCCCTTCAGCGCGTTCACCAGTAGTTCGTAATCCTCCAGCAGCGCCTGCAGGTCCTCTTCATGCTCGACTTCCTGCTGCAGAATGGTGAGCACCATGTTGTAGGTCACCGGATCCTTCTCCCGGGTGATGTCCAAGAGCCGCTTGTACACCCCTATCGCGCACTGCTCTCCCTTTATGTTCTGCTCCAGCAGGGTCTTCACGAACGGGTCGTCCGGGGCGTCGTAGCCGCAGTTGCTGAACTTGTACCAGTCTTCCGGGCGGGTCACCGGCGTTCCTCCCAGCTGGATGATGCGCATCGCCACGAGGTCCGCGTGCGCCAGTTCTTCGGTGGCATGGATCAGTAGTTCCGCGCCCACCGCGTCCTTCATCGGGCCCTTCACCACCTTGGCCCCGAGCCAGTACTGGTAGTAGGCGAACCATTCGTCGCTGTAAGCGCGCTGCAAAAGGCCCAGCAGTTCCTCCACATCCATTCCGACAATTTCGCGCCCCTTTGATCCCATCTTCTGTCTCCTTTTATGGTCTTAGTTCGCCTGAAATACAGGCATAGCAAGCGAGAATGGTAGCAGTATACAAGGTGCCACTGGATGCGCAAACGGCGTCAGTGACAAAGGCTTTTGCTGATTCAGGGATTACTGATCCCAGTGTCGCTGACGGAGCGGATATGACAGAGATTCGCTTTTGCCACAGCGTCCAAACTCAGAGTCGGGAAAACCCCTGCGGCAAAATAGCCCCCTCCCTGTCCCTCCCCCTCCGGGGGCGGGTACGTTGAAGCCTCTCCGCCTCCTGGGACGGGAACGCTAATGCCTCTTTGCTCCTCCCCCTCCGGGGGGACGTTGAGGCTTCTGCTCCTCCCCCTGGAGGGGGGAGGTCGGGAGGGGGGATGCTGGGAGCAATATCTCGCCGCTGTATTAGCCTATTAACAGGTTGACGCTCGGCTCGTCTTGGCGTATAGCTTCAAAGCTATCCCACCCATGTGAAGCCTGTGTTGCGCGTCCTAATGTGCAAAACTGCGCCTTTCGCCGGCTCGCTGCCAGTAAGGAAGAGAAACGTGAAGAACAAGATCGCCTGCTTTTCCCCGTCGCATGAAGAGATCCCCGCTCCCTACCGCATCGATGCCCCTATCCGCCAGGATTACTACCTGATAAACGGCGAGTTGAGACGCTGGGACGGCCCGCTGCAGGAGGTGGTGTCGCCGGTCCAGGTGAAGTCTGCCGGGAAACTGGAGAACGAGCGGGTAGGGGAGGCGCCCCTTCTCTCGGTCGAGGCTGCGCTCGAAGCCCTTGATGTGGCGGTCAGCGCCTACCATAACGGCCGGGGCACCTGGCCCACCATGTCGGTCGGGGAGAGGATCCACTGCATCACCCGCTTCAGCCGCTGCGTTCAGGAAAAGCGCGACGAGGTGGTGAAGCTCTTGATGTGGGAGATCGGTAAATCGCTCAAGGAGGCGCAGGGCGAATTCGACCGCGCCATAGCCTACATCCGCGACACCGTCGAGGCGCTCAAGGAACTCGACCGGGTCTCCTCGCGCTTCGTGATCCAGCAGGGGATCATCGGGCAGATCCGCCGCGCCCCCCTGGGGGTGGTGCTCTGCATGGGGCCCTACAACTTCCCGCTCTACGAGACCTTTACTACTCTCATCCCTTCGCTGGTCATGGGGAATACCATCCTGCTGAAGCCGCCGCGCTTCGGCATCCTCCTTTTCGCGCCGCTTCTGGAGGCCTTCCGCGACTGTTTCCCTCCGGGAGTGGTGAACACGGTGTACGGCGACGGCGAGGAAGTGCTCCCCCCCTTGATGGCGTCGGGGCGTGTCGACGTGCTCGGCTTCATCGGCACCCACAAGGTTGCCGACGCGCTGCGCGCCATCCACCCGCGCCCGCACCGGCTTCGCTGCGTGCTGGGGCTGGACGCGAAGAACCCGGCGATCGTCCTCCCCGATGCGGACCTGAAGCTGGCGGTCGAAGAATGCCTGTCGGGGGCTCTGAGCTTCAACGGGCAGCGCTGCACCGCGCTGAAGATCATCTTCGTGCACAAGAGCATCGCGGGGGATTTCATCAAGGGAATGGCGGCCGGCATAGCCGCTCTCCCCTGCGGGGTTCCCTGGCAGGAAGGGGTGGCGATCACGGCTCTCCCCGAGCCGGAAAAGCCGGAATACCTGGAAGGGCTTCTGACGGATGCCAAGGCGCACGGGGCGCAGGTGGTGAACGAAGGGGGAGGGGCACGCTCCGGTTCCTACTTCTTCCCGGCGCTTTTGTACCCGGTGACACCGGCGATGCGGGTCTACCACGAGGAGCAGTTCGGACCCGTGGTCCCGGTGGTGGTCTACGAGGACATCAAGGAGACCATCGATTACGTGGTCAATTCCAACTACGGGCAGCAGGCGAGCATCTTCGGGCAGGACGACGAGCTCTTGGCGCAGTTGATCGATGCGCTGGTGAACCAGGTCTGCCGCATCAACATCAACAGCAAGTGCCAGAGAAGCCCGGACAGCTTCCCCTTCAATGGCCGAAAGAATTCAGCCGAAGGAACGCAGTCGGTGGCGGACGCGCTCAGGGTCTTCTCGATCAGGATCGTGGTGGCGGCGCGGGAGACCGATGCCAACCGCGAGATCATCACCAGCATCGTGAGGGAGAGGAAGTCGCACTTCCTCTCCACCGATTACATGCTTTAATAGTCCCCCCCTCCCGCAAGGGGAGGGGGGACCAAGAGCGACTTCGCCATTCATTGAATATGAAAGTGAGGGGTCAGTTGACCAGGGTAGGGGGGCGCCGGTTCGCGGCGAGGTAGGAGGCGATGCCGGCGGCGGAGAGGGGTTCGCTGAAGAAGTATCCCTGCAGGATGTCGCACTGCTGCCCCTTAAGGAACCTGCACTGCGCTTCCGTTTCCACCCCTTCTGCTACCACCTCCTTCCCCAGGTTGTGAGCCAGGGTGATGGTGGCGGCGGCAATTTCGGCGTCTTCGGAGTCGGTGTCGATGCCGCGCACGAAGGAGCGGTCGATTTTCAGCCGGTTAACCGGGAAAAGCTTCAGGTAGCTCAGCGAAGAATAGCCGGTCCCGAAGTCGTCGATGGCGAGTTTCACCCCCATCTCCCTCAGCGTGCGCAGATGCAGGATGGCGGAATTCGGGTCGTCCATGGCCGAGCTTTCGGTGATCTCCAATTCCAAAAGGTGCGCGGCGACCCCGGTCGCGGCGAGGATGTCGGCGAGCAGGCTGGGGAGGTTACTCTGCTTGAACTGCCGCGCCGAGAGGTTCACCGCCATCCTCAGCGGGCCAAGTCCCTGTGAGATCCAGAGCGCAAGCTGCTCGCAGGCGCTTTTGAGGGCGAACTCGCCGATGGAGAGGATGAGCCCGGTATCCTCCGCCACCGGAATGAAAACGTCCGGCGCCACCGCCCCGCGCACCGGATGCCTCCAGCGCAAGAGCGCCTCTACCCCCACAACATCGCCACTCTTCAGATCGATCTGCGGCTGGTAATGCAGCATCAACTCGTCCCGCTCCAGGGCCGTCCTCAGATCGCTCTCCAGCACCAGCCTCGCCTGCACCGTCAGGTTCATCTCCTGGGTAAAAAACTGGTAGCTGTTGCGCCCCGCCGACTTGGCGTGGTACATGGCCAGGTCCGCGTGTTTCATCAACTCCTGGACCGTCTCCCCGTCCGTAGGATAAACGCTGATGCCGATGCTCGGGGTGATGTTCAGCTCGTGGGACTCGACCGTGTATCCCTGCGACAGCGTCTGCTGGATCTTGCGCACCGCATGTGCGGCCGAGATGTTGGAATTGATCAGCGGAAGCACCACCACGAACTCGTCGCCGCCAAGCCTCGCCACGATGTCGGCGCTGCGGATGGTGTCCTGGAGGCGTCCCGCCACCTGGAACAGCAGCCGGTCGCCGATGTGGTGGCCCAGCGAATCGTTGATGTTCTTGAAACGGTCCAGGTCGATGAAGATGACGGCCAGCCGGCTTGAGAACCTTTTGGCGAGCTCCAGCGCCTGGCCCAGCCGGGCCATGAGGCTGAAGCGGTTAGGAAGCTTCGTCACCATGTCGTAATGCGCCAGGTATTCGACGCGCTGCTCGTGCAGCTCCTGTTCGTTCATCCGCTGGGTCGTTTCCTCCAGCAAGGCCCGCTCCACATCCAGGCGCCGTTCCTCGCGCGCCATGTTCCCCAAGGCAAAGGAAATATCCGCGCCCATTTGGCGCAAAAGCTCGATCTGGGGCTGATCGAAGTAGTCCTTCTTGTCTGCATACAAGGTGAGCGCGCCGATGACATGCCCTTCCTGCTTGAGCGCGATGCTTGCCGAGGCGCGGAAGCCGTAGGCCGCGCCGCGCTTATGCCAGGGACGCGTGACGGCGTCGCCCAGGAAGTCGTTGCAGATGTATTGGGTCCCTTCCCGTATCGCCTGGCCGGTAGGGCCGTTACCCGATGCCCCCACATCGAGGGATACGGTCAGGTCCTCCAGGTAGTCCGTGGTTCCACAGGCGGCGGCTACTGCAATTACTCCGGAAGGTTGATCCAGGATGCCGACCCACGCGAGCTTGAAACAGCCTTGGTCGACGGCGATGCTGCAGAAATCATGGAATAGGGAGCCCCGATCTTTGGTATGCGCCACCGCCTTGCTCGTTTCCGAAAGAACCGAGTGGAGCCGGTTCAGGCGCTTTACGCACTCTTCCGCGCTTTCCCGCTCGGAGATCTCCTGGCGCAGTTCGCAGATGGTGTCGTTGAGCGCGGCGGTCCGCTCGGCGACGCGTGTTTCCAACTCCTCGTTCAGCTTCCTCAGGTCCTCCTGCGCCGCCTCGTTTTCCTGGTTCTTCTCCGAAGCGAGCTCGTAGGTCGCGAGCAGCAGGTCGATGACGTGGCCCTTCGAGGCCTTGATCTCATAGTTGCTGCCGTAATAGTTGCAGACCACCTCGCCGTTGTCGCGGACCTGGCAGCACCCCTCTCCGCCGTGCAAGAGCGCGCAGACGCGGGACAGTAGCAATTCGGTCTTGTAGGGCTTGGTGATGAAGTAGTTGGCGCCAGCCTCCAGGCTGTGCAGCACATGGGTAGGGTCGTTCAGGTAGGTCAGCAGGATGACCGGCAGCGAGTTCATCTGGTCCAGCCCGCGTATGCGCCGGCAGAGCTCGAAACCGTCCATCTCGGGCATGAGGATGTCGCTTATCACCAGGTCTGGGGAGAGCTCGGCTATTTGCTCCAGGGCCTCTTCCGCGCTTTGCGAGACTAGCACGCCGTACCCTTGCGCCGCCAGTACCTGTGTCAGGAACTTGGTCTGGGCGGGGCTGTCGTCGACTATGAGTATTCTGCGGACGCGTACGGATAGATCTTGGCCTTGTGCCGCTGGCAGGTCCGGGTTAACGGGCATGATCTTCGGCCTCCATTAGAGCAGTTCCTGGCACGGCAACTGCCAGATGTCTGTTAGGCGGACGAGATACGGGACGTCTCTACTCATGGGACGGATCGTTAGAAAAGTTTATTATAAAGGATTTTTTACAGGTGTCGCGTTCTGTACTTCCTCTTCATACCTCCAGCTTGTAGCCGAACCCCCGGACCGTTTTTATCAGGTCCCCCGCTTCCCCCAGTTTGGTGCGCAGACGGGTTATGTGGGTGTCGACGGTCCGGCTGTCGTCCACCAAGTTGTACCCCCATACGTCCCGCAGCAGGACGTCCCTGCTCTAGACCCTGCCAAGTCTCTGCGCCAGGGTTTGCAGGAGCTTGAATTCCGTGCCGGTGAAGTTGATCTCTTCGCCGTTGACCAAGACGCAGTGCAGCTCTACGTCTATGCCGATGGGGCCAACCTGCATCGCAGTCGCGTGGACCTACGCAGGAGGGTGATATTCACAGATTCTTCTGGCCGTTGTAACCAGACTGCAACATTACGGGCCTATAGTCGCTTCAAAACCGAAAAGGAGGAAGAAATGATTCAGCAGATAAAAAAAGCATTCCTGGCGCTGGCCCTCGTGGCGACTGTGGGCGCCGCCGCAGGTCAGGCATCCGCGGAAACCCTCATTAACGGCGCAGGCGCCACCTTCCCGTATCCCCTTTACTCCAAGTGGTTCAGCGAGTACGCCAAAGTGGACAAGAGCGTTAAGTTCAACTACCAATCCATCGGCAGCGGCGGCGGCATCAAGCAGATCACCGCTCAGACCGTCGATTTCGGCGCCAGCGATAAATTCCTCTCCGATCAGGAACTGAGCGCGGCCCCGGGCAAGCTCCTTCACATCCCGACCGTCATGGGTGCCGTCGTAGTCACCTACAACGTTCCGGGGGTACCCTCCGGCATCAAGCTCAACTCCGAAGACGTAGCCAACATCTACCTCGGTAAGATCACCATGTGGAACGACAAGAGGATCGCCGACGACAACAAGGGGATCAACCTCCCGGCCAAGCCGATCATCGTCGTCCACCGCTCCGACGGCAGCGGCACCACCAGCATCTTTACGGACTACCTGACCGGGGTCAACGCGGAGTGGGCGAAGAAGGTCGGCAAGGGCGCTTCCGTCAAGTGGCCGGTAGGTCTGGGCGGCAAGGGTAACGAAGGCGTTGCGGGACAGATCAAGACCACCCCGTACACCATCGGCTACGTCGAACTCGCCTACGCCTTCGAAAACAAGCTTCCCTTCGCGTCCCTGAAAAACGGCGCCGGCGTCTTCGTGGCACCGTCCATCAAGTCCACCAGCGCCGCGGCGGCAGCAGCGCTGAAGAATATGCCCGCCGACTACCGCATCTCGCTGGTGAACCAGCCCGGCAAGGACGCCTACCCGGTGGTCGGCTTCACCTGGCTCCTCGTTTATGAGAAGCAGAAGGATGCTGTCAAGGGCAAGAAGCTGGTCGAGTTCCTTAACTGGAGCATGACCAAAGGGCAGAAGATGGCGTCCCCCATGCTGTACGCGCCGCTTCCGAACAGCGTGGTGAAGATGGTTCAGAAGACGATCAAGACCATCAAGTAAAACTGCAGACAATAAAGAGATGACCAGATCCGAGTGTACGGCGTAAAGCCGGCACCCGGATTTTTTTTTAAGGGGGCTTGGGAAGCAGGTCCCCCCTCCCCCCTTGCGGGGGAGGGTCGGGGTGGGGGGGAAGGGGCCACATGCGACTTAGTTGGCAGCTTCACCCACCCCCCGACCCCCTCCCGTCGAGGGAGGGGGAGAGTAACGGCCGCTTCACCTTTGACAACAATAGGACATGTCTATATAGTGCGGCCTAATTGACGCGCACCCATCCAGGTGCCTGGCACCTACTCTTTGCTCTCAGCTCATAGCGACCTTCGATTACAAAGGGGACTGGCTCCGCAAGGTGCCTGTCCCCCTTACAATGTCTCCCTTACCCCTGTCCCCCTTACAAAGAGGAAAGCATCATGTCGCGTAATGCAATAACCGCCGAAAATGCAGTTGCCGTTGGTCCATATTCCCATGGCATAGATGCCGGCGACGCCATCTATTTGTCGAGACAGACGCCAATTGATCCAGCGACCGGACAGCTTGTTTCAGGCGGCATCACGGTTCAGGCCGAGCAGTGCTTTGCGAACCTTTTCGCTGTGCTTAAGTCGGCCGGCCTCGATGAGGGCAGCGTGGTGAAGGTCAACGTTTTCCTGGTGGATATGAGTGATTTTGCTGCCATGAATTCCGTCTATGAAAAGCAATTCACTCGGCCGTATCCGGCACGAACGACGATTGGAGTTGCGTCGCTTCCGCTGGGGGCGAGGATAGAGATCGAACTGGTTGCCCGTAGAGAGAACAGGACGAGTTAGCTGCCATGAGAATTGAATGCCCTTCCTGTCAATTCGCTGCCGATGTCGACCCGGCGAAGGTCCCTACCAAAGGGGCGAACACCAAGTGTCCACGTTGCTCGAACGTATTTTTCGTCGGCCCGGCAGAACCGGTCGCTATGCAAGACACCTCCGCATCCATCGTTTGCCCCAAGTGCGGCGTCGAGCAACCAGCAGCCGAGAGCTGCGCCAGTTGCGGAATTTTCTACGAAAAGTACCGAGCTGTGCAAGAGCGGCGGCTGCAGGCCGACAACGGCGATAAATATGAGCCGGCGACGGAGGACGCACCTTTTCCAGACACCGTGACAGGGGGACTGGCTCCGCAGGTGCCTGTCCCCTTGAGTAAGGCCATGTTTCATTTCGGCCACGGTCGGGGGGAACTCTTCAAATGGATAGCGGATGGGCGCCTCGCCCCCGAAGCCCTGCCTCAAGCGTCGCGTATCGCGGGGATGCTCCCTGGGCGGATGGAGTGGCGCCGGTTCCTGGACGGGCTGGCGCTTTGGAGCGGGGCGACGTTCCTCGCCTTAGCGGTGATTTTCTTCTTCGCCTACAACTGGAAGGAACTCGGCAGTTTCACCCGGTTCGGCATAGCGGAGGGGCTGCTTGGCGCTTCGGTGCTTGCCTCCTGGCGTCTCGGGTTGGAGCGGACCGCCGGGAAAGCCGCCCTTCTTGCCGCGACGCTATTGGTGGGTGCGCTTTTGGCACTCGTCGGCCAAACGTACCAGACCGGCGCCGACCCTTGGGAACTCTTCGCCACATGGGCGCTCTTCGTGCTGCCGTGGGTCGCCATATCCCGGTTCCCGGCGCTGTGGCTTGTATGGCTCGCACTGGTTAATCTTGCGCTCAGCCTTTACTACAGCGCCTTTGCGGGATTTTTCGGTTTCGTGTACGGGACGCAAACCCTGCTGTGGACATTGACCGCAGTAAATACGGTTGCGCTTGCGGTATGGGAGTTGGTCGCCAGCCGGGGTACTCAATGGCTGGCTGAGCGCTGGCCCCCCCGCCTGATAGCTACTTTCGTGACTGGATACTTCACCACGCTGGCGGCATGGGGAATCGTCGGCCGCTCCTCCGCCGGATTCGCGGAAGTTATCGGCTACTTCGCCTGGTTGGCCTGCACCTACCAAATTTACCGACACCGGATCCGCGACCTCTACGTACTTGCACTGGGAGTATTGAGCATTGTCTGCGTGTCGGCGGTTTTTCTGGGCCATAACCTAGGCGACCAGGATGCAGGGGCGTTGCTCTTCGTAGGGGTCACCGTGTTGGGGCTTTCCGCGGTCGGCGGGTGGTGGCTACGGGCGGTAGCAGGCGAGGTGGAATCATGAAGATCGCGGCACGCTTTGAGCTGTGGGAAAGGCTGCGGCAGGCCCGGCTGGTAACAGGGGATCTTCTCTCCGCACCATCCTCCACCTGGTATATCAGGGCCATGCTGGGGTTCGCCGGGTGGATCGGCGCCTGGTTCATCTTGGGGTTCGTCGGCACCAGCTTCGCCATGGTGATGCGGAGCGCCGGGGCTGCGAGCTTTGCGGCGATACTTTGCTGCGGCGGTGCCTATGCGATCTTCCGGTTGCCATCGAAAGGAGACTTTGCGGGACAATTCGGTCTGGCGGTGGGACTTGCGGGACAGGCGCTATTCGCCGTTGCCATCTTCAAGGAACTAAGCCCCAGCATATCGCTTGGCTGCTTCATATTTTTTTGCGTCGAGGCGCTCCTTACGGTGCTGATGCCCAACTTCATGCACCGCATTTTCACCACCGTCGCGGCAGTGGCAGCACTCTTCTATGCATCTGTGCAGGCCGGACTGCATGGAGTTGTGCTTTCGATTGTCGCGGCTGCATGCGCGGTCGTCTGGCGCGGGGAGATGCGGCTGGCTGCGCGTGCGGAACTGTGGCAGCCGGTGGGCTATGGTCTCGCCCTCGGGGTGCTCCAGCTCGCGGCCTATTCAGCCGCGGGAGAAGCGATGTTGTCGGGCCTGCATCACGGCGAAGCCGATTGGTTGCAAAGGCATGGGAACGACGTGGGCACGGCACTGGTTGCCGTCATCTTCCTTGCGGTGACCGTGCAGATCCTTAAGGAACTGGACATCGAGGTCTCTGGTAAGGAAGGCATCGCCATCGTCTCTTGCATGGCGCTGATCATGGCGGCCTCTTTCCCGACCCACGGACTAGCTGCCGCGGCTCTTATACTGATTCTCGGATTTGCCGGCGGTAACAGGGTGTTGTTCGGTCTGGGTTTAATGGCAGTGGCATCGTTTCTGTCCCATTACTACTATCAGATGCGCGAGACACTGCTTATCAAATCGATGATTCTTGCAGCGACAGGGACGCTTCTCTTAGTGGCAAGGTGGGGGCTGCTGAGATTGATTCCGGCAAAGGGAGGGCGGCAAGATGCGTAATATCGTCCTCTTTGTTACTGCCGCATGTGTGCTCGTGCTGGTCAATTACAACATTTGGCAAAGGGAAGAGCTTATCCATAGCGGCCGGACGGTGCTGCTTGAGTTGGCGCCCATCGACCCCCGCTCTCTCATGCAGGGGGACTATATGGCTCTGCGCTACAAGATAGCGGACGAAAAGATCCCCCCAGGAGCGAGGGACGGCCGGATGATCCTCGCATTGGACGCGCGCAATGTCGCGACCTTCCGCCGCTTCGCCGGCGATGCCCAGCCGGCTGCCGGTGAAGTCGCTTTCCGTTACCGCATCCGCAACGGGAAGCCCAAGTTAGCCACCAATGCCTTCTTCTTTCAGGAGAAACAGGGGAACTACTATTCGGCAGCGAAATATGGAGAGTTCAGACTGGCGCCGGACGGCGAGGCGATACTGGTCGCTCTGCGCGGGGCCGACCTGCAAACGCTTGGACCGCAGGGGCGAGCAGTCCGTTAAGCCGGGTAGGATGAGCCGTTGGGGTAACCGCCATTAGTCCGGCGCAAGCTGGAAACGTAGATCAGGGAGGCAGGCAGAAGTAATGTCGAAGAAACCGTTTTTTTACTGGGAGGGAGACACGCTCGTGCTCAACGTGCTGGGCACCCCCAATGCCAAGCGCGACGCCATCGGCAAGCCGAAGGGGCACCAACTCTGCATCAGTGTGACCGCAGTTCCCCGTGCCGGGCGGGCCACCGACCACATGGTGCGCTTTCTGGCGGAGGAATTCGAGGTGGCCGTCTCCGACATCCAGGTGGTCTTCGGCCGCATGAACGTCAACAAGCAGCTGCGGATCAAGGCGCCGAAGCGGTTGCCTTCGGTCATCGGGCAGCAGGATCTTGCCCTTTGAACTCAATAAAAAAAGGCGACGTCTGCTGTGACGTCGCCTTCTGCACTTTCAGTAAGTCTTATGATCTACTGCGGTACACGGATGCTGTCGATTGTCTGCTCAACCTGCCTCGTCCAGGTGTCGGGGAGCGGCGTGTAGTGTAGCGTCGAGGTCATCTTCTCCGCCTTTCTCAACTGCCATCTCAGGAACTCCACCAGCTTTTTCCCCTGTACCGCGTCCCGCTGCTCCTGGTACACCAATAGCCAGGTAAGACCCACGACCGGGTAGGACTCCTTGCCCGGTTGGTCCACCAGTGACAAACGGAAATCGGGCTCAGCCGACAGTGCTTTCCCCGTCTGTTTTTTCATCGCCTGCACTGCCGCTGCGCGGGTGGACAACACGTTCGCTTTGACGAACTTGCCGCTTTTGTTCTTGAGGGCCGCGGTGTTGAGGTCGTTTTCCAGGGCGTAGGCTATCTCGACGTACCCGATGCTGTTGGGCGTCTCTCCGATCTTCTTGACCAGCGCGCTGCTTCCCTCGGCTCCTTCCCCGACCGGCCAGGCAACGCTGGTTCCTTTGCCTACGGACGTAGCCCAGGATTTGTCCACTGCGCTCAGGTAGTCGGTGAAGATGCTGGTGGTGCCGCTGCTGTCGGAGCGGTGGACGACGACGATCTCCTGGGCTGGAAGCCTCAGCTTCGGGTTCAGCTTGGCAAGGAGAGGGGCGTTCCACTTGGTGATTTTCCCTTGGTAGATTCCCGCCAGGGCCTGCGGTGTCAGTTTGAGCCCGGCGCCTATGCCGGGGATGTTGTACGCCACCGCTACGGCGCCTATGACAGTAGGGACATGCAGCAGTTTCCCGGGCGCCCCCTTCAGTTCCTGGTCGGTGAGGAATTTGTCAGTGGCGCCGAAGTCGACCTCGCCGCTTATTATCCTCTTTATCCCATGTCCGCTTCCCTTGGCTTCATAGCTGAAAGTTACGGAGGGGTCCTCAGCCTGGTAGTCCCGGAACCATTTGCTGTAGAGGGGGTGGGGGAAGGTAGCGCCTGCTCCCTTGAGGGTTGTGTCGGCGTATGCCGCGCCGGCGCCTACCGATAATGCAACAACCAGTGCCAGGGTCTTCGCGAGATGTCTCAACATGTCATGTCTCCTTTGTTGTTGGAATCCGTGGCCACGATAACAGTGCACTGTGTCATCTTCGTTACGGGCTTGACCTGTTTTTGTGACAAAGAGCGCCGGGAAAACCCGTGACGTTGAGTAACTGTGACGGTGGATGTGACTGTGTGACAGTCGCGGTACGAAAAAGACAGGGGCCGAACGAGCGGCCCCTGTCTTTTTTAGGCGGGAAGAGCTGAAAATGAAAACTCAGGCAATGGTGTGACGGATGTCCTTACCCTTGACCATGAAGATGACCATCTCGGCGATGTTGGTGGCGTGATCGGCGATGCGCTCCAGGCACTTGGAAACATGGATGATCTTCATCGCGCGGCTGATGGTCGTGGGATCCCCCATCATGAACGTAAGAAGCTCCCGCTGGATCTGCTCGTTCAGTTCGTCGACGCACTGGTCGTCCTCGCACACCTTGATCGCCAAGTTATCATCGCCGCGGACGAAGGCGTCCAGCGCCTTGGTGACCATGATGGACGCGGCCTGCGCCATGCGCGGCAGGTCGATGTAAGGCTTGAGCGACGGCTCCTGGTTCAGTTCCCGCGCCCGCTTGCAGATGTTGGCGCACTGGTCTCCGATCCGCTCCAGGTCGGTGACGATCTTCAGCGCCAGGGTGATGAAGCGCAGGTCGCGCGCCGCCGGCTGCCTGCGTGCCAGGACCTCCAGGCACTTCTCGTCGATCACCATCTCCAGCGTGTTGATCTCGTGGTCGAAGGCGATGGTCCGGTCGGCAAGCTCCGTGTCCCTCTCCACCAGGGACTTCATCGCGTTGTCGATCATCACCTCTACCTTGCCCCCCATCTCAAGAAGCCTTTCCCGTATCTCGTTCAGCTCAGTGTCGTACTGCTTGCTGAAGTGCTCTCTCTCCATATTTCTATCTCTCCGTTATTCAAAAAATTGTCTGCAATCTTGCCGCGGTCTTGAAAACAGTCTCCCTCACCCCGACCCTCTCCCAGAGGGAGAGGGGGCAGGGAGTTGTCTGCAACCTTGCCCGGCGGCGATAAATGTCTCCCTCACCCCAGCGCTCTCCCAGATGGAGAGGGGGGGCAGGTCCTGCCTACCGCTACCCGAAACGGCCGGTGATGTAGTCCTCGGTACGCTTCACTTCGGGGGTGGTGAATATCTTCTTGGTCTCGCCGCACTCGACCAGGTCCCCCATGTACAAAAACGCGGTGTAGTCCGATACGCGCGCTGCCTGCTGCATGTTGTGGGTGACGATGATGATGGTGTAGCGCTCTTTCAGTTCCTCGATCAGCTCCTCGATCTTCAGCGTCGAGATAGGGTCGAGGGCGGAGGCTGGCTCGTCCATCAGGATCACCTCGGGCTTCACCGCGACGGTGCGGGCGATGCATAGGCGCTGCTGCTGGCCGCCGGAGAGCATCATGGCGTTACTCTTCAGCCGGTCCTTCACCTCGTCCCACAGTGCCACCCTTTTCAGGCAGCTTTCCACGATCTCGTCGGCCTCTTCGCGCGGCAGTCGGCCGTTCAGCTTGTAGCCGGCGATGACGTTGTCGTAGATGGACATGGCCGGGAACGGGTTCGGCTTCTGGAACACCATCCCCACGCGACGCCTGATTGCGACCGGGTCGACGCCCCTGTCGTAGATGTCGCCGTCATCCACGAGGATCTTGCCGGTGACCCGCGCCGAGGGGACCAGGTCGTGCATCCTGTTCATGGAGCGAAGGAGCGTCGACTTGCCGCAGCCGGACGGTCCGATGATGGCGGTGACGCTGTTCTCGGGGAAGGTCATGCTGATGTCTTTCACCGCGTGATTCTTGCCGAAATGTATGTTGACCTGTTCCAGTTGTACCTTGTTGTTCATCGTTCCCTCTTTTTCTAAAAACACTCTTATCAGTGATCCTGTTTATCTAGCGTGCCTGCTCCTGCCGAAATAGCGGGCGGTGAGGCTCAATGCGAACATGACGGTGACGAGAACCAGGGCGCCGGCCCAGGCGAGTTTATGCCAGTCCTCGTAGGGCGCGATGGCGAAGCTGAAGATCTGCAGGGGGAGCGCGGCCATCGGCTGCATGACGTTCTTGCTCCAGAACTGGTTCCCCAGCGCGGTGAAGAGAAGCGGCGCGGTCTCGCCGGCTATCCGTGCCACCGCCAGCAGTATCCCGGTCAGCACGCCTGACATGGCGCTTCTTAAGGTCACCTTGAGGCTCGTGCGCCAGAAGGGGACCCCCAGCGCGAGCGAAGCTTCCCGCAAGGACCCCGGAACCATCTTCAGTTGCTCCTCGGTAGTGCGCAGCACGATGGGGATCATGATCATCGCCAGAGCCACCGAGCCTGCGAGGCCGGAGAAGCCTTTCATCGGCACTACCAGGAGCGTGTAGGCGACCATCCCGGTGATGATGGATGGGGTGCCGGAGAGGACGTCGGCCGCGAACCTGATCCCCGTGGAGACCTTGGAGCCTCCGAACTCTGAGAGGTATATCGCCCCCAGGATGCCGATGGGAAGGCCGATCAGGGAGGCGCCCGCGATCATGATAGCCGAGCCGAACATGCCGTTGGCCATGCCGCCCCCCGCCTCGCCGGTCGGTGCCGGGATGTGGGTGAAGAAATCGAGCGAGAGCGAGCTGACCCCCATCTTCACGATGTGGAAGAAGATGAGCCCGAGCGGGATGAGCACTGCCAGCGTGCAGGCGAGCATCACGAAACTCATCAGGTGGTTCTTCGTTTTGCGGAAGGTCATGCCGTGCATCATGCCGCACCTCCCTTGGCGCTTCTAGAGACGCTCCAGATCAAGAGCCTGGCCAGGGCGTTCACGATCAAGGTGACCAGCATGAGGATCAGGCCGATCTCCATCAGCGCCGAGGCATGCAGCTTGGAGGTGGTCTCGGCGAATTCGTTGGCGATGACGCTCGGCATGGTGTAGGCCGGGGAGAGAAGCGACAGCGAGATGTTGGGCGCGTTGCCGATCACCATGGTGACCGCCATGGTCTCGCCGATGGCTCGGCCGAGGCCGAGGATCGAAGCGCCCAGGATGCCTGATTTGCCGTAGGGGAGGATGGCGATCTTGATGGTCTCCCAGCGGGTAGCGCCGAGCGCTATCGCCGCTTCCTTCTGGCTCTGCGGCACCGCCAGCAGCACCTCGCGGGTGATGGAGGTGATGATCGGCACCACCATGATCATCAGGATGAAGATGGCGGCCAGCATGCTGACGCCGTAGGGGGCGCCCTGGAAGAGAGGGATGAAGCCGAAGTGCTCGATGAGGAAGGGCTGGACCGTGGACTGGAGCCAAGGCGCCATCACCAGCACACCCCAGAGGCCGTAGATGACCGAGGGTATCGCCGCCAACAGTTCCACCAGGGGGGCAACCAGGGCACCGACGCGCGCCGGTGCTACTTCGGTGATGAAGAGGGCCGCGCCGATGCTCAAGGGGGTGGCGAGGGCGAGCGCCAAGACCGAGGAGACCACCGACCCGTAGAGGTAGGGGAGGGCGCCGAAGATTCCCTGGACCGCGTCCCACTCCGTCGATTTCACGAACTTCCAGCCGAAGGCCTTGATGGCCGGCATGCTCTCGCCGGTCATTTCGTAAAGCATGAGCGCCAGGATGAGGATGATGCTGAAGGCGAAACAGGTGGTCAGGTAACGGAAGACGGCATCTCCGTTCAGCTTCTTGGCCTGTGCCGGTTCGTGTTTTTTCCTTGCCGATTGCACGGTTGTCTCCGTTGCGTCTGTGTAACAAGAACTTGGTAATTCGGTTTCCAAACTTAGCCTCCGGGAGCGGCCGACGCGCTCCACTAAAGGGGAACTCGTCGGCTACGGATCAGGCGGAGGAGGTTGCCGCCGTCTCCGCGTTGCTCGTTCATTGCATGCGCCCTAACATGCGCCACGAATGTTACAGGCCCGTTACAGTTTGGCTAAATCTTCCTGAACCCGTGGCACCTGCTGGAAAGGTCGGGAGAACGCCTTTACAGGTGGCTGCTGCTTAGCACCGGGAGCGCGTCTGCTTCAACTCTTATAGGCTTGGCTTTCATCGGTTTGAGCATCGGACATTCCCTCCCTTATGAGTGACTGCAGCATAGAGGGTAAATCTTGTGGTTGTGTTACAGCGGCGTAAATGTTTGCGCTCTGATCGCGGCGTGGTCTGAGGTGGTTCGGGAAATTCGGCACTGACATAGACCGCACGATTGTTTGCACGAATTCACCTGATCGCCACACGCCTGCAACATCCGGAGACTAATCTCGCCACAAAAAAGAGAGAGACAGAGGAGAAAAAATTATGGAGTTAATGCCGGTTGGAGATCGTTACCTTTGGTACTGCGATTGGTGTGACACGAAGAACGTGACGCCTTGGGTGAAAATGGAAGAGAAGGAAGTTTCCTGCGCCGCATGCCACAAAACCTTCCCTTCCTACGACCAGACAGCCCCGCGTGCTTTAGGGGCGGAGCGTGGTGCCGCTGCGGCTTTTCGGTAATCAAAAGGAGCGATGATGAAGTGGTACTACGGCCTTCCTTTGGAAAAGGGGAACCTCCGCCTTGTGGTCAAACTACTACTGTCTTACTGTAGAA
The DNA here is from genome assembly GCF_000020725.1 of Citrifermentans bemidjiense Bem. NCBI lineage: Bacteria > Pseudomonadati > Thermodesulfobacteriota > Desulfuromonadia > Geobacterales > Geobacteraceae > Citrifermentans > Citrifermentans bemidjiense. Next base: position 1,987,251 of record NC_011146.1, read on the forward strand.
TTTTTTACGTAATGCAAAAAACTGTTGACATGCGCGCTGTAGTTTAGTAGCCTACCGACACTGTAGACAGCAGACGAAGTGCTGTCGCATCTTTGCTCAGCAGGACAGTGGATATCCCGAATGACAAAGGTGCTTTTTTTTATCTCAATAGTCTATCAAGTCGGTGGATTAAACATTAAAAGGGGGAGCATCATGAAACAGCAGATTCGCACCGCATTACTCACACTGTTGGTGGCGGCCTTGCCGCTGACAGCCTTCGCCGCCCAGGAATTCCTCAACGTCTCCTACGACCCGACCCGGGAGCTGTACCAGGACTTCAACAAGGCCTTTGCCAAGAAGTCCGGGCAAAAAGCGACCTTCAAGCAGTCCCACGGCGGCTCCGGGAAGCAGGCGAGGGCAGTCATCGACGGGCTGGAAGCGGACGTCGTCACCCTGGCTTTGGCCTACGACATCGACGAGATCAGCGACAAGGCGAAGCTGATCCCGGCCAACTGGCAGAAAAGACTCCCCAACAACAGCTCTCCCTACACTTCGACCATCGTCTTCCTGGTGCGCAAGGGAAACCCCAAAAAGATCAAGGACTGGAACGACCTGGTTAAGCCGGGTGTCTCCGTGATCACCCCCAACCCGAAGACCTCCGGCGGTGCGCGCTGGAACTACCTCGCCGCCTGGGGCTACGCGCTGAAAGGTGGCAATGAAACCAAGGCAAAGGCGTTTGTCGCCGAGCTCTTCAAGCATGTACCGGTGCTCGATTCCGGCGCACGCGGTTCCACCACGACCTTCGTGCAGCGCGGCCAGGGGGATGTGCTCCTCGCCTGGGAAAACGAGGCATTCCTCGCGGTCAACGAGCTGGGCAAAGACAAATTCGAGATCGTCGTTCCTTCGCTCAGCATCCTCGCCGAGCCGCCAGTGACCGTGGTCGACAAGGTGGTCGACAGGAAAGGGACCCGCAAACTCGCCGAGGAGTATCTGAAATACCTCTACTCCCCGGAAGGTCAGGAAATCGCCGCGAGACATTACTACCGTCCGCGCGACAAGAAGGTCGCCGCCAAGTACGCCAAGGTCTTCCCAAAAGTGAAGCTGGTGACCATTGACGACACCTTCGGAGGCTGGCGCAAGGCCCAGAAGACGCACTTTGCCGACGGCGGCGTTTTCGATCAGATTTACTCCGGCGGAAAGTAGCCCGGAGACAACCCGGTTGATGCAGGTTCCTGGAGGGGGCATGGCGACGACACCCGAACAAGCTGGAAAGTGGAACAGCGATCTCGAGCAAAAGATCCGTCTGGCTCTCGGAGACATCCGTTTCGGGACGGTGACCCTCGTCATACAGGATGGCAAGGTCATCCAACTGGACAAGAACGAAAAGATCAGGATTTAGCCGAGATCAGGATTTAGCCCAGCACTAAATCAACCAGTCTCCAGCTCTCCCCCTCCCTTGACGGGCCTGCGCGCCGTAGCGCTTCGGTCCGCGAAGGCGGGAGGGGGCAGAGGGGTGGGTGAACTTGCCAGCAGCACAAAGGTGGCGTCTACCCCCACCCCCTAACCCCCTCCCGCAAGGGGAGGGGGGACTTTAAATTCATCGAAAATCGTTACCCGTCGAGCTGACCAGACAAACTGGAGGCCAGGCTGTAACCGTTTACCTACGGTTATGCCTGGCCTCTTTTTTTTCCGGCAGCCGAGACAAAAGGAGAAGCGACCATGTCCGAGCAGCGCTTTTTATTCACCTCCGAATCCGTCACCGAGGGGCATCCCGACAAGCTGGCGGACCAGATTTCCGATGCCGTTCTCGATGCCCTGCTGGCGCAGGATCCCGACTCCCGCGTGGCTTGCGAGACCAGCGTGACTACCGGACTCGTGCTCCTCTTCGGCGAGGTCTCCAGCCAGGCGCGCGTCAACTTCGCCCGCATCGCCCGCGACACCATCGCCCAGGTCGGCTACACCGACACGAAATTCGGGATAGACGCGGAGCACGCCGCGGTGCTGGTCTCTCTCGACCAGCAGTCCGCCGACATCGCCCAAGGGGTCGACGTGGCGCTGGAGCAGCGCAAGGGTAGCGATCACGACGGCTACCTCGACTCGGTAGGTGCCGGGGACCAGGGGATGGTCTTCGGCTTCGCCACCGACGAGACGCCGGAGTACCTTCCCACCAGCATCGCCCTGGCGCACAAGCTCGCGCGCCGGCTCACCGAGGCCCGCAAGTCCGGCGAAATCCCTTATCTCCGTCCGGACGGAAAGACACAGGTGACGGTCGAGTATCGGGGGGACACCCCGGTACGGGTCGACACGGTGGTCATCTCCGCCCAGCACGACCCCGAGGTAGAGATCGAGCAGATCCGCGAGGACCTTGTCGCCAAGGTGATCGAAAAGGTCGTGCCCGAAGGACTCCTGGACGACAAGACCCGCATCTTCGTGAACCCTACCGGCCGTTTCGTCATCGGCGGACCGCACGGAGACGCCGGGCTCACCGGCAGGAAGATCATCGTGGACAGCTACGGCGGTTTCTCCCGCCACGGAGGGGGAGCCTTCTCCGGGAAGGACTCCACCAAGGTCGACCGCTCCGGCGCCTATGCCGCCCGCTACGTCGCCAAGAACCTGGTCGCCGCCGGGCTCGCCAAGAAGGTGGAGGTGCAGATCGCCTACGCCATCGGCGTCGCCCGCCCGGTTTCCATCTTCGTCGACAGCTTTGGGACCGGCGTCCTCCGCAACGAGGAACTCGCGGGGCTCATCTCCAGCCATTTCGACCTGAGGCCGGCGGCGATCATAGAAGAGCTGGGGCTCAAGCGCCCCATCTACCGCCAGACCGCAGCCTACGGCCATTTCGGGAGGCCCGATCTCGATCTTCCGTGGGAGCGGACCGACAAGGCGCAAGCCTTGCGCGATGCGGCTCGCGGCGCGGCAACCAACTGATAGAGGTTCCAGAAGGAGGGACATCATGGCAACAGCGATACCCGGAGACCTGATCGAGCTACTGAACGATCCCGCCGCGACCAAGGTGCTGGCCACCGTGGACGAGGACGGCGTTCCGCATCTGGCCGTCAAGCAGTCGCTTTACGTCGACGTCGCGGGGCGGTTGGTCTACACCGAACTTTTGGAGTCCTCGCGCAGCAACCGGAACCTGGTGCGGAGCATCTGGTTCGGCAAGAGCGTTTCGGTCATCGTGAGCGGAGCGGGTGGGCGGAGTTTCCAGGTGAAGGGGAAACCGGTGAAGACCCACATCTCGGGGCCGCTCTTCAGGAAGCACTACCTGGAGATCCGCTCGCTCCTCGGTGACGTGGACGTCGCGGCCGTCTGGATCATCGAGCCGCAAGAGGTGATCGACGGCAGCTACGCTGCCCGCAGCGCGGAAGAGAGGGCGAAGTTCCCCTTCTTCGACCACCTGGACCGGCTGGTCAAACCCGCAGCCACGGCCGCCTGAACTGCTTTTCCCCTGGTTCCCAAGCTCCAACTTGGGAACCCAAGGCGACGCCAAGCTCCAGCTTGGCATCCGGGGGAAGCTGGAGCTTCGTACCGGCATTGCGTTCCCAAGGTGGACCTTGGGAACGAGATTAAAGGTGCCACCTTTGCGCCGCGGGCAAGTTCACCCACCCCCCTGCCCCCTCCCGTCCAGGGAGGGGGAGAGCTGGAAACGGCTTGATTTTGATAGTGCAGATAGATCGGAGACGAGGACCCCCATGGCTAATCTTAATCTGGCAATAAAAGAAAACCGGCCGCTAAGCCGCGCCGAGGTTACCGAGAAATACCCGGACATCCCGCCGCTGGTCATCCTGAAGGCGGACGTGCAGCGGCGCGGCGTGCACTACAGCGAGGCGGCCCTGGGCGCGCTCGACCTGGAGCTTCACGCCACCACCGGCACCCACATCTTCGGCGCCCGCGACGGCAAAATAGCGGCGCGGCCCGAATCGCTCCTTCTGCGCGACGGCTCCTCCATCATCACCACGCCGACGCCGCTGGAGCTGGACCCGTACCTGGTCGACCTCCACGAGGGAAGACCCTTTCTCTTCGAGGACGGCGAACCGGTCGAGGAGGTGGATTACTGGCCCCGCCCCGACTTCTACGACAAGACCTCCTCTTCGGGGACGCTGATGCAGAACGTGGTCAGCGCGCGCCCGCAGCGGCTCAACATCTTTCCCTACCGCTACTGCACCTTCTGGAACAACGGCAACGGCTGCAGCTTCTGCGACATCGTGACCCAGATGAAGAAGGGGAAGGAGGAACTCGGCATCCCGGCGCGCCTGGATCCGCTGGAGGTGAAGGAGGTGGTGTGGGAGGCGCTGCTGGAGCCGGGACGCTACGCCGCGCTCTTTCTCACCGCAGGCTCCAACGTCGCCGGCAAGCGTGCCTTCGACGAGGAGGTGGACTACTACATCGAGATCCTGCAGCGGGTGGGGGAGCTCTTCAGCGTCCCCAAGATCCCGAGCCAGCTGATCGGGACCGCATTCGACGACGGCCAGCTTGAGCGCCTGTACCGCGAGACCCCGCTCACGAGCTATACCGCCGACATCGAGGTGCTGGGGGAGGAGCTCTTCAACCGGCACTGCCCGGGAAAGGCGGAGTGGATCGGCTACAAGGAGTGGAAACGGCGGCTGGTCCGCGCGGTGGACATCTTCGGCCCCGGCCGCGTGAACACCGGGCTTGTCGCCGGCGTCGAACTGACCAGCCCCGGAGGCTACAAAAATGAGGACGAGGCGCTGGCCCGGACCCTGGAAGAGGCAGAGGACCTGGCCAGCCAGGGGGTGAGCACGGTCTACATCGTCTGGTCGCCGCGCCCCGGAACCGCGATCGGGGACCAGAAAAACGCCTCTCTCGAATATTACGCGCGGCTCGCGGCCGGGCTGCACGGGTTGAGGGGGAAATACCGGCTCCCCATCGGCTTCGACGATTATCGCCGCTGCGGCAACCATCCCGACAGCGACCTGTCGCGGCTGCACAACTTCTAAGGATTCAAAGGAGGATCACCATGAAGAGATCACGCATCACAATCGCCCTCCTCTTGCTTCTTGCCCTTTTCACCGCATCCGTCGCGCGGGCCGAAGTCAAGGAGGTGCGTTTCGCCAAGCAGTACGGCCTGAGCTATCTGCCGCTCATCGTCATGGAGCAGCAGAAGCTGGTGGAAAAACATGCGAAGGCGGCCGGGCTAGGCCAGCTGAAGGCGAGCTACGCAACGCTCGGCTCGGGAGCGGCGATGAACGACGCCCTTCTCTCCGGCTCCATAGATTACGCCTCGGGGGGCGTCGCCCCCATGCTCACCATCTGGGGCAAGAGCCGGGGCGAGGTGAGGGGGGTAGCCGCCCTCGACACCATCCCGATCTACCTGAACTCCGTCAACCCGTCGGTGAAGGGGGTGAAGGATCTCTCCGACAAGGACAAGATCGCGCTTCCCGCGGTGAAGGTCTCGATCCAGGCCGTGCTGCTGCAGATGGCCGCGGCCAAGGCATTCGGAGCGAACGAGTACGACAGGTTGGACCGCCTCACCGTCTCCATGAAGCACCCCGACGCCATGGCCGCCATCCTCTCCGGCAGATCCGAGGTCACCGGGCACCTGGCGAGCCCCCCCTTCATGTTCCAGGAGCTGAAGGACAAGAGGGTGCGCACCGTGGTCAACTCCTACGACGTACTCGGCGGGCCGCATACCTTCGATCTGGTTTGGGCCACCAAGAAGTTCCACGACGAGAACCCGAAGACCTACCGAGCGGTGCTCGCCGCACTGGACGAAGCGGTCGCCTACATCGGAAAGAACAAGCGTGCGGCGGCGGAGCTCTACTTGAAGGCCTCCGGCTCCAAGGAGCCCATCAGCGAGGTCTACGAGATACTCTCCCGCCAGCCGGTGCATTACACGACGACCCCTCTCAAGGTCTCGGCCTTCGCCGATTTCATGAACCGGACCGGGTCGCTGAAAGAAAAGCCCAAGGGGTGGAAGGACCTCTTCTTCCCCGAGATCCACGGCAAGAAAGGGAGCTAGCCATGGCGAGCTCTAAAGGGACATCGGCGGAGGCGCCCCTTCTGGAGGTGCGCGGGGTGACCCTGCAGTACACCACGCGCGAGCAACGGGTGACCGCCACCTGGAGGGTCGATTTCGATGCCTGGGCCGGCGAGCGCCTGGTGCTCCTGGGCCCTTCCGGCTGCGGCAAGTCGACGCTTTTGAAGGCGGTCGGCGGCTACCTGAAGCCGGTCGAGGGGGAGGTGCAGTTCCGCGGCAAGCAGGTGCACGGCCCCGGGCCGGACCGGGGGATGGTGTTCCAGGAGTTCGACCAGCTCCTCCCCTGGAAAACGGTGAAGCAAAACGTAGCCTTCGCCCTGCAGGAGGGAAGGGGAGTCCCCCGCCGCGAGGCGGAGGAGCAGGCACTCCACTTCATCGCCAAGGTGAAGCTTTCCCGCTTCGCCGACGCCTACCCGCATACCCTCTCCGGAGGGATGAAACAGCGGGTCGCCATCGCCCGCTGCCTGGCGACCCGCCCCGAGCTGATCCTGATGGACGAGCCGTTCGCGGCACTCGACGCGCTTACCCGGCAGCAGATGCAGGACGAGCTCCTGGAGTTGTGGCAGGAAAGCCCCTTCGCCATGCTCTTCGTCACCCACTCCATCGACGAGGCGGTACGGCTGGGCCATCGCGTCATCCTCCTCTCGCCCCACCCGGGACGGGTCAAGGAGGTGCTCGCCCTGGACGGGAAGGGGGAGCTTGGGCCGGTGCAAAGCGGGGCCGAGCTGCAGGAGCGGATCCACCGCTCCCTTTTCGAGACTGCCTGCGACTATTCGATCTAGGGGGAGAACATGGAACAGTCAGACACAATAGCTCTCGCGCCCGCAGCTCAGGTCCTGGCGCAGCGTGCCCCCGGCCCAGTCGTGGTCGAGGTCGAAGCGGCGCGACCGCTCTCCCCAGCCGAGAGGCTCTGGAACGTGGCGGCGCTCCGCAAGCTGCTCCTTCTTTCCCTGCTCCTCGCGCTCTGGCAGGTTTACGCCGTCACGCTCGACAAGCCGCTGCTCTTTCCGACCCTGGACGATACGCTCGCCGCGCTTTGGAACGGCATCCTGCACGGGGAGCTCCTGGGGCGGGTGGGGCATTCGCTACGGACGCTGGTGACCGGATACGCCATCGGCGCCACACTCGCCGCGCTTCTCGCGGTGGCGGCCTACAGCACCAGGTTCGGCAACGACCTGATGGAGATACTGACCGCGACCTTCAACCCGCTCCCCCCCATCGCGCTTCTCCCGGTCTCGCTGATCTGGTTCGGGCTGGGGCAGGCGAGCATTGTCTTCGTGCTGGTGCACGCGGTGCTCTGGCCCATGGCGCTGAACGCCCACACGGGGTTCACCGGCATCACCCCCACCATCCGGATGGTCGGGCGCAATTACGGGCTCACCGGCTGGCGCTTCGCCTGGCGCATCCTCTTCCCGGCCGCGTTTCCGCAGCTCCTCACCGGGTTGAAGATCGGCTGGGCCTTCGGCTGGCGCTCGCTCATCGCCGCCGAGCTGGTCTACGGGGTAAGCTCCGGCTCCGGCGGGATCGGGTGGTTTATCTACGAAAACAAGAACCAGCTGGAGACCGCCTCGGTCTTCGCGGGGCTATTGACCATTATCCTGATCGGGCTGGCCGTCGAGAACCTGCTCTTCGCGGGGATCGAGCGACGGACGGTACTACGCTGGGGAATGAAGCACTGAAAGGAGGTGCGCCATGGCTGTGGAACATCTGGTTATCGCAGGCAAGAGCGGAGTGGGGAAGTCGACCACCGCGGCCAATCTGAGCGCCGCCCTGGCGGAGAAGGGCAAGCGGGTGCTCCTCATCGGATACGACAGCCGCTGGAGTTCGACCGGCATCCTGTGCGGCGGCAACGAGCTGACCCCGCTGCCGGGATGGCAGGGAGAGGATGCGCCGCTCCAGGCGCTGGGGCACGCGGGGGCGCTCTGCCTGGAAGCGGGGGCGGCGCTGGAGTCCGGAGCCGCGACCGGGGGTGAGATCCTCACCCATCCGCTCATCGCCGACTACGACCCGGAGTACGTGGTGCACGACACCGCCTGGGAGCCGGCAGGGAGCTTCACGCTCCCGCCGGGAATCGACGGCGTCTCCCGCCTTCTGGCCGTGACCTCGGCGGACAAGTGCGCGCTGCAGGCGGTGAACGACATCTTCGCCTGGCTCAACACCGTGGCCTCGGCCGAGTGCCGCTTCGGCGGGGTGGTCGCCAACAACCTCTCTGGGCCGCTGTACGAGGCGATAGTCTCCGACTTCGCCAGCCAGACGGGAGCCGTCATTTCGGCCACCGTTCCCCGCTCCATCACGGTCTCCGTGAGCGACTTCTACAGCCAGACGCTGCTGCAGTCGGCCCCCTTTTCCCACGTTTCCTATGCCTACCGGAAATTGGCCCGGGACTTGGAGAAAAGCGGGGAGAAGCGCCGCCCGAAACCGCTTAGTAGTGACGCGCTGTCCAACTGGGCGCAGAAATGGGGGGACATAATCACCGAGTTGGAGACGGGGGTGGTTAAGGATGGACTCGGAATCTAGCCCGGATGCTTATGATTAAAACCGTTGACTTCCTGCAGTTATCAAAGTACCTCCTTGGCAAATTCTCATAATCCATTCCACGCGAGACACCAATGAATATCGAACCGGCAACACCCGAAGACGCGGCCGAGATCCTCGCGCTGCAGAAGGCCGCCTACCTGAGCGAGGGGGAGCTTTACGGAGACCTCTCCATTCCTCCCTTGACCCAGACCCTGGAAGAACTGGTGCAGAGCTTTGGCCGCAACACGATACTGAAGGCGGTGCAAGAGGGGCGGATCGTAGGCTCAGTCAACGGCCGGATAAGCAATGGGCGGTGCCTTGTCGGGAGGCTCATGGTGCGCCCCGACCTGCAGGGGAGGGGACTCGGAACGCTACTTCTGGCGGCAATCGAGGAGAAGTTCGCGGACGCCGTTTGCTACCAGCTTTTTACAGGTGAGAAGAGCGTCGCAAACATCCGCCTCTACGAGCGGCTCGGCTATCGGGTTTACGAGCGGAAGGAAGTGCCGGGGAGCGTGGCGGTGGTTTTCATGGAGAAGAAGGGGCGGGCGGCAACATGAAAATTGAGGGAACCTAGGGTCCCCTCCCCCTCTGGGGGAGGGACAGGGTGAGGGAGATGCCACCCTCACCCCCGCCCCTCCCACCTGTGGACCGTAGCCTACGGTGGGCGAAGGCCCAGAGGGCGAGGGGAGATAAGCGGAGTGCCAGATTTAAATCTGATACTCGACCGCGGCGGCCTGCTGGTGCACCAGGTGGAACTCGGTGAAGAGCCGCTTCCTGAAAGTGGCGAATTCCTGATCGGTCCTCTCCCTCGGGTGCGGCAGGTTTACTTCGAGGACCTTCTGGATCCGCCCCGGCTGCGGTGCCATCAGCACCACGCGCTGGCCTAGCGCAATCGCCTCGTCGAGGTCGTGGGTGACGAAGACGACGGTCGGTTTTTTCTCGGTCCAGATCCTGAGCAGCTCGTCCTGCAGGTGCAGCCGGGTGAAGGCGTCGAGCGCCGCGAACGGCTCGTCCATGAAGAGGACGCTCGGCTCTACAGCTAGTGCCCGGGCGATGGAGGCGCGCTGCTTCATCCCGCCGGAAAGCTCGTGCGGGTGCTTGTCGATGGACTGGGACAGGCCGACCATCTCCAGGGCCGCCAGCGCCTTTTCCCGCGCCTGAGCGGCGGGCACTCTCCGGGCCTGCAATCCGAAAAGCACGTTGCCGAGCACTGTGCGCCAGGGGTAGAGGCCGTAATCCTGGAAGATCATGATGTGGTCCGGGTTGGGCGCGGTTACCGGCTCCCCGTCGATCAGCACCGATCCCGAAGTCGGCTTCTCGAACCCCGCCATCAGGTTGATGAGCGTGGTCTTGCCGCAGCCGCTGGGTCCCACCAGGCAAACGAACTCACCTGCCTTGATGTCTAGATCGAGCCGGCTCAGGGCTATCTGCTGATCGCCGCGGGCCGACCTGAACCGCTTCTCCACGTCGCGAAGCTGTATTTTGCTAACGGGCGTTTCACTCATGCAGCCACCCCCCAGCGCCGTCCTATGGCCTTCTCAAAAGTTTTCATAGCCTTGTAGATCGCAAGCCCCAAGAGGCCGACGAGGAGCATGCCGGCCATCACCTGGTCGGTCCTCAGGAAATTGCGGGCGTCCACGATCATGAACCCCAGGCCCGACTGGGCCCCCAGCATCTCGCCGGCCACCAGGTGGATCCAGCCGGTGCCGACCGCAATGTGCAGCCCCACCATGATCCCGGGAAACGCCGCGGGGACGATGACCCGCACGAAGGTCAGGAAAGCGCCGGCGCCGAAGTTGGTGGAGACCTTCAGGTAAACCGCAGGTACCCCCCTCACCGCGCTGATGGTGGTCAGGAGCACCGGGTAGAAGGCGGCCAGGAAGATGATGAACACCGCCGGGGCGTTGCCGATCCCGAACCAGAGAACCGCCAGGGGAAACCAGGCGATGGGGGAGATGGGACGCAGCACCTGAATCAGCGGGTCTATGGCCCGGTGACAGCGGGTGAAGCGCCCCAGGAAGAGCCCGAGCGGGATGCCGGCCACGACAGCCATGAGATAGGCGGCGGCGAAACGCGCGAGGCTGATCCCGATGTTGGTCCAGAGGACGCCGTTATCGGAGAGTTCCTTTATCGCGAGGACAACGTCGGAAGGAGCGGGGAATTGTTCCGGCGGGTAGCGCCTTGCCGCGATCTGCCAGATAAGGACGAACGCCACCACGGTAAGCAGCGGTACCACGTAATTTTCCAGCCAGGATCGCACTGTTACACCGCCTTCCGTGCGAAGCGGTCGTCAAGGTAGCCGGCGAGGTCGGTCTTCTGCTTGGCGACGCCGAACTTGATCATGTAGTCCTGGGTCGCCGCGAAATCCTTCTTGTTGGGAACGAGGTTCTGGAAGCTCAGACGGTCGCGGGGGGAGGTGAGCACCCTCTCGACGATCTCCGGCCTCTGCCCGAGTACCTTCGTCGAACCCTTCGCCGCCAGCACCGGGCTGGTCTCGATGAAGGAGGCGGTGCGCAGGAAGCCGGCTACCATCTCCTGGACCGCTTCGGGGTACTTCGCTATCACGCTCTCGCGCACGTTGAGTACGCAGCAGATGTGGTCGTGCCAGATGTCCTTGGAGAGCATGAGCACCTTGCCGACCTTCTGGGCCTCTGCCTGGGCGCCGAACGGTTCGGCGACGATATAACCTTCGATGCGTCCGGTCGCCAGGGCGTTCACCATCTCGGGGGGCGCCATGTCGATGATCTTCAGATCCTTGTTCGGGTCGAGGTGCCTCTCGGTCAGCACTTTGCGCAGCAGAAGGTTATGGGTGGAAAACGGGCTGGGAACGGCGATGGTTTTTCCCTTCAGGTCCTCGATGCGGTTGATCTCGCTGCTGTTTTTCACGGTGATGGCGCTGCCGTTACGATGCCCCAGGAGCACTACCTTGACCGGCACCCCTTTCTGGCGCAGGGTCAGCCCGATGGGGGTCAGCAGGAAGGCCGCATCGATGGCGCCCACCTTGAGGGCCTCGGAGATCTCGGGCCACGAGGAGAACTTGACCGGCTGGATGCCGACGCTCTTGAACTGTTCCCGCTCGCTGGCGATCATCAACAGGTGGTCGGTGATGGGGAGGTAGCCTACCTTGATGTTCACCTTGGCGCCTCCCGCAAAGGCAAAACCCGGTACTGCCGCCGCGGCCAGCGCGAGGCCTGTCGTCTTGATAAATTCGCGTCTGTTCATGTCTACTCTCCCTCCTAGTGACTGTGCGTGTGCCCATGATCGTGGGCGAATTGGTGTGCCTTTTCTTCCTGCAGCGCGGAGAGGCGCCCGTTGGCCGCAGGGGCTGCGCTCTGCCAACCCAGGGCCTCCCGCCGCTGGTCGAAGTCTGCCACTATGCGCTGGGCCAACTGGACCGGGTCCTGGTCAACCACCATTACTGAGCCGAGTGTCTCCCTGGTGTCCTGATAGAAGAAATCGGAGACCCGGTCGGAGCCTGCGACCGGCGGCGTGATGCAGTGATAGGAGTTGAGCCCCAACAAGCGGAAGCTTAAGGCCGCCCCGACACCTTTCTCGTTGGACCACTCGGGACTGGAAACTGCGAGCGGCAGCCGGGGGAGCGATTCACCGGAAGCCGCGGAGATGGTCCGGAAAAAGGCGGAGGCCCTTGCGTTGTCGAGGCATTCACCCATGTGCCACACCGGCGGGAGGTTGAGAGGCGCGAGTGCCGCGTTGAGCCCCGGTCCGCTTCCTTCCAGCCCTTCGGGGAGGCAGAACCCCATCTTCAAAAGGGCGAAAGCGGCGCAGCCGTTGGTGAGCGCCAGCACGTCGTGGGCGATCAGTTCCTCGGCCACCCTGACGATGGCCTCTTCGTACACCACCTTCGGGTTGTTGCACCCCACCAGGTTCACCACGCCGCGGATGCGGCCGCTTTTCAGGTGCTCCAGCAACGGCTCGGCGCCGCCGAAGGTCGCCAGGATGTTCTCGACAGAGAAGCCGACCTCGGCATCCATGCGGGCCTTGGGGACGAACACTTTGCCGGCCTGGCGCTCGCCGTAGGCCTGTATGCCGCGGCGGACGATGCGCTCGGCAAGAATGTCCGCCTGGTCGAGGTTCGAGTGGTGGTGGTCGAAGGCGATGTGCTCTGCGCCCGGAAGCCTGGCGGAGTCGCTGGTGGTGACCACCCGGGTGTGGAAGCAGGCGGCGACGTCCATGATTCCCGGGAAGACGTCCTGCACGTCGGCTACCCAGAGATCCAGGGCGCCAGTGGCCAGGGTCAGTTCCGCGCCTGCCGCGTTGGCCAAGGGCGTTATGTCGCCGAACTTTGCCAGAGCCGAGTGTCCGGAGCAGCAGATGCCGTAGAGCTTGATAGTGCCGGCGCCGGCGGCACGTGCCTCGGAGAGCAACGTTTCGCCGCGCGCAGCCTTGACGATGGCAGCCACCAGCACGGGCGAGTGGCCGTGAACCGCGATGTTGACGCTGTCCAGGGTGATGGCGCCCAGGTTGGTGCTCACGCGGCTTCTTTTGGGGAGGCCGTAGAGGCAGTCCATGGCGATGGCCGAGCCGACCACGCTGCTCCAGGCAAAGGCGAGGCCGCAGCGCAGTATCTGGTCCGCCACGTTGCGCCAGTCGCCGTCGGTGCCGGTGCCGGTGCGGTGCAGCGCCTCGAAGACCTCGTGGTAGGCGCCGATCGGGAGAATGTCCAGGTCCTTCCAGACCTGGATGCGCTCGGCCGGGGCCATCGCTTCCAGGGTCTTATGCGGGCCGGGGATGGTGCGGCAGAGGTCCTCCAAAAGGATCATGGCTATTTCACCCGCCATCTCCTCGATGCTCTTTGCCTCGTCGTGGATGCCGAACGACTTCGCCGTGGCGATCACCTTCTCGGGACCGAGGATCGGCAGGTCGAGGGAGCCGTCGGCAGCGCCCTTCAGCGCCAGCATAACTTCACGGCCGCGTGCGCCATGTGCGGCGACGCCGGCTGCGGTCCAGCGGAGCATGTTGCGGGCGACGATGAGGTGCGCGTCGGCGCCGCAGACACCCTTGGGGCTCTTGGGGGTGATGCGGCAGGGGCCCATATGGCAGTTCTTGCAACAGGTCCCGTTCAGGCCGAATCCGCAATGCGGCTTCTGGGCATCGAACCGGTCGAATGGCGTCTCGATCCCGGCCGCCTCCATATGGCGCAGCATCTCCCGAACTGCCGGGTCCGGGGTCGATGCGATGACGTCTGCTTTGCTGGGGAAGGTGTTCTTCTTGGTCATGTGTGCTCGCTATGGTTAAAGTTGATGTAATCGATGTTGGCTGTCTTTACCAGTACCACCCTGTATTTGTCAAGAAAATTGGAAAATTTTGTAGCCTGTGTTGCTGGTAGAATGTTTCTATTTGAACGCGACAAAATTTATAAGCTTTGCTCGTTTGCAGCAGGTCTAAGAGACTGCCGGCCACCGATCTTCCTCCCACGAGAAGGCTTATCGGGAGGCACGGGGAACTAGGGATATATGTGCCCACCAAGCGCTGCAGAAGAACTAACGTTCCCCCCTTTGCGAAGGTTCATCGGAAAATACCGGGGAAAGCCGCTCTTGGTTCCCCCTCCCCATGTGGGAGGGGGGGACTCTTCTCCACGGAAATCCCGGATGAACCTTTGCGAAGGGGGGGCAGGGGGGATTTGCCTGGGCTATACCAATGGCAGGGGGACAGGCACCTTGCGGAGCCAGTCCCCTGTATGTATTTCACATCTCGCCGCGGTAAAATTCCAAACGATTTACTCTACCAATAAGGTGATTTTTTATTCTTGACAAAAGGACTGCGGTGGTGGTAGGTTTTGTCCACTAATTCGATGGGGTAACCATTTCGACCATCGGCTTTAGCTGCAAAGAACGGAGGAGGGGACATGTCCTGGTCAAGCGGGAAAAATAACGTACTACCCGGTTTCACCCCGGCACTCGGGTATACCGTCTTCTACCTGAGCCTCATCGTCCTCATCCCCCTTTCCGCACTCTTCTTCAAGACCTCGACCCTTTCCTGGGACGACTTCGTCACTGCCGTGAGCGCGCCTCGGGTGCTTGCTTCCTACCGCGTCACCTTCGGGGCTTCGCTCGCCGCTGCTGTCGTCAACGGCTTCTTCGGCGTTCTGGTCGCCTGGGTGCTGGTGCGCTACCGCTTCCCCGGCAAGAAGCTCATCGACGCGCTGGTCGATCTTCCCTTCGCCCTCCCCACGGCGGTAGCAGGCATCACCCTGGCAAGCATCTATTCCTCGAACGGCTGGCTCGGGCGCTACCTGGAGCCGCGCGGGATCAAGATCGCCTTCACTCCTCTGGGCATCATCATCGCCATGATCTTCATCGGCCTTCCTTTCGTGGTCCGCACGGTGCAGCCGGTCCTGGAAGAGCTGGACCACGAAATCGAGGAAGCCGCCTCCTGTCTGGGAGCCGGCCGCTGGCAGACCTTCCGCAGGGTGCTGCTGCCGACCATGCTTCCGGCCATACTGACCGGGTTCGCACTGGCGTTCGCCCGGGCAGTGGGGGAGTACGGCTCCATCATCTTCATCGCGGGGAACATGCCGATGGTCTCCGAGATAACGCCGCTGCTCATCATCACCAAGCTGGAGCAGTACGATTACGCGGGCGCTACCGCCATCGCGACCGTAATGCTCGTGGTGTCGTTTCTGATGCTTCTTTGCATCAATCTTTTGCAGAAGTGGAGCAGGCGTTTCGCGGATTAGGGGCGTAGCCTCGGGAGGGACGGAAGATGCAGGTAGGCAGGGTATCGAAAAAGGAAAAACAAAGAGGAGGGGGGAGCACCTCGGAACCCGCGTGGGTGCGCTACCTGCTGGTGACGGTGGCGCTTATATTCCTGGCTCTCTTCCTGCTGCTCCCTTTGGCGGCGGTCTTCGTGCAGGCGCTGGAAAAGGGGTGGGAGGCCTACTTCGAAGCGCTCAAGGAACCGGATACGCTGTCGGCCATCCGCCTCACCCTGACTACGGCCGCGGTCTGCGTCCCTCTGAACCTCTTCTTCGGGATCGTCGCTTCCTGGGCCATCGCCAAGTTCAACTTCCGCGGCAAGAGCTTCCTGATCACGCTGATAGACCTGCCGTTCTCGGTTTCCCCGGTGGTCTCGGGTCTCATCTATGTGCTCATCTTCGGGCTGCAAGGGTGGCTCGGCCCCTGGCTGCAGGACCACAACATCAAGATTATCTTCGCGGTCCCGGGGATTGTCCTCGCCACCGTCTTCGTCACCTTCCCGTTCGTCGCGCGTGAACTGATCCCTCTCATGGAGGCGCAGGGGCGCGAGGAGGAAGAGGCGGCGCTGACGCTTGGGGCTAGCGGGCTGCAGACCTTTTTCCGGGTCACCTTCCCCAACATCAAGTGGGGCATCCTCTACGGCGTCATCCTCTGCAACGCGAGGGCGATGGGGGAATTCGGCGCCGTCTCGGTCGTGTCGGGGCATGTGCGCGGCTCGACCAATACCATCCCCCTCCAGGTGGAGATCCTCTACAACGAATACAGTTACGCGGCGGCCTTTGCCGTCGCCTCGCTCCTTGCGCTGCTGGCGCTGGTGACCCTAGCCGTAAAGACTGCGGCCGAGTGGAAAATGCAACAGACCGTAACGGTCTCGGAAAAAGAAAGGTAGTCCCATGAGCATCGATATCGAGGCGGTCAGCAAGACATTCGGCAGCTTTAGCGCACTGAGCAACGTGAGCCTTAAGGTCCCCTCCGGGGAACTGGTGGCGCTTTTAGGCCCCTCCGGGTCGGGGAAGACCTCCCTTCTGCGGATCATCGCAGGGCTGGAAACACCGGACAGCGGCAGGATCCTGTTCGACGGGGTGGAGGCCACCAACCGCCAGGTGAAGGACCGGCAGGTCGGCTTCGTTTTTCAGCACTACGCCCTTTTCAGGCACATGACGGTGTTCGACAACATCGCTTTCGGCCTCACTGTGAAGCCCAAAAAGGAGCGCCCGGGGACGCAGGAGATAAGGGACAAGGTCTACTCCCTGCTGAAGCTGATCCAGCTGGAGCAGCTCGCCGACCGCTACCCGGGCCAGCTCTCGGGGGGGCAGCGGCAGCGCGTGGCGCTGGCCCGGGCACTTGCCGTGGAGCCGCAGGTGCTGCTCCTCGACGAGCCGTTCGGCGCGCTCGATGCCAAGGTCAGGGTGGAGCTGCGCCGGTGGCTTAGGCGCCTGCACGATGAGATCCACGTCACCAGCGTCTTCGTGACCCATGACCAGGAGGAGGCGCTTGAGGTCGCCGACCGGATCGTGGTCATGAACCAGGGGAAGATCGAGCAGCAGGGGACACCGTCGGAGGTCTACGACCACCCGGCCACCCCGTTCGTTTACGACTTCCTTGGCAACGTCAATCTCTTTAAGGGGAGGGTGCACGAGGGTACTGCACAGATGGGGGGGATCAAGCTTTCTTCTCCGGAAAACGCGTCGGCTAACGACGCCCCTGCCGTGGGCTACGTCCGTTCGCACGACATCGCCATCGAAAGGGATTCGAGCGAAGGCGCGCTCAAGGCCGAGGTGTGCTACCTCCTCTCGGTGGGGCCGCTGGTCCGGGTCGACCTTTCTTTGCCGGACGGAGACCGGACCATCGAGGTAGACCTGCCGCGCGACGAGGCGGACAAGCTCGGGCTGAAGGTAGGCGACCTAGTCTTCGCCCGCCCCCGCAAGATGCGGGTATTCGTGGACGATTACCAGATATAGCCCCGCTTCCAGCACCCCTGGCTCCTGGCGCAGGACCAGAAGCTGTTAGGCAAGGAGCTGGCTTAAGGCGGGTAAGCCACTATTGCCGCCGTCATTACGTCGCAGTCCTTTATCAGCCCGCCACTGAAGCGGTGCCTAAATAGTTCTACGACATCTTCCGAAGTAGGAACAGTGACAAACAAAAAAACCGTTGCCTCTGTAAGTCTCTCGAAAAGACTCAGCAGAATCGCAACGGTTTTTTTAAACAAAAGTTGGTGGGCGAGATGGGATTCTATTATTCGCTCTGCTCATGAACCCATTGTCCCCAGTACCACGGAGGAACAACTCTAGATTCCTGAGGAACTACGCCCGTTTAACTTTTTTGAATAGATAGTTTAAGCCACTTGTGGCGACCTTGATGTGCCTCTTCTCCAGACATTCTGTGTGGCAATTTTGGGGAAATCTTGAGATGGAACCTTAGCACGCCGGGACGCAGACGACAAGTTCATCCGTTCCCACCGCTGCACATATTTGCATCTTCAGCGGAACCTCATGCGCGTAGTTGGGCTTGCCTCGCAAAGTCAGTCAGCCCCTTCAATGCACCTGATGTCCCTTTGCACAACACTCCACAAGAAGTTTCAGCAAAGGCGTACTTGATCTTAGCTGCTCCAGGTTCACTCAGTATATACCGGAGTTGCCCGTAAGCCGTCACAGATTCTCTCGGCTCAAGTCGCCTCGGCCACTTCCCCCCATCAATAACTAGCGGTTGTATTATTGTCATTCGGGTGCTTTGACCAGCGACCTGGAATCCGATAGTGTCTATAACGACAGGAAAGGTGCTGAGGTTTACTGCTTCAATAGCAAAGTACTCGTCAAGGTGGTCTGTGTTGAATTCGGTAGATGATGCCAACACGCCCTCAATTCCAGTGACAGGGTTCTTTACTCTACGCATTATTGCTTTAGGTTGAACCTGAACCTGAACCTTCCTCTTAGCTCTCTCGATGACGAAGTTATACATACCCAGAGCCATCGCTACGAAGGCAGCAACCGCAGTAACCACATCAGTAATGTCTTTGGAGTTCATGGTTGTTCCTGGCCTTTGCTCGTTGATAGGTTCTGCCTTTCCATCTGATACCACAAATCTACATGAAAAAATAATACAAAAGTTTGTAAGGGTATTCTCTACCGTCTTCGCGTCCAATTACCCCCATAGCCCCGCCTTCGCTCCATGTGCGCGGACTCCTGCAGCTTCTGGGATGGCGTCTTTAATTCCGCATCTGCAGCGTCTTCTGTATCCGTAAGTCCTTTCAGAACCGTAGTGTAAGTAATTGATTTTAAAGCAATATAACCTTGACTGGCTTCTGCCGCCCATGATACTACCTTCTACACTGCAATGCATACTGATGAATCCAGGAGGATGCACCTATGGTAGTGAAGCTCGATGGTAGCGACAAGGTAGAGGTGGCAGAGGGGTCTTTCGTTTGGCTGAAGGACAAGAAGCTGGAACAGGGGGAACTGTACCTTGAGTGGGAGGACATCCAAGCTGCAGACCAGGAAGCCATCCTCGACCTCAGGAACCAGATTGACAGCCTCACTGGGAAGCTAGCAGACATTGTGCTCTCTGCCGCGAAGAAGACCACATAGAGATTGACTCAGGAGGAGAGGTCACCTAATGGCCTCTTCTCTTCCCACCATCGTGACCACAGGCAACTGTGGCTCATCCCGTAGCGAATCCCAGCGTGCAAGGTCATAGTAGGGCCAGGGGCTGCAGCTAAAGTCCCTCTGCAGGGCAAATACGGAGCTTGGTGTTTTCTGGGTGGCTCTCAACTTCTGTCCTCTCCCTACTTCTTCCATCACCTGCAGCCTATCACCCATCACCATGCAGTATCTCTTGACATCCTCTGTCTATCGTGTATGTTTTGGTCGAACGTCCATTCAAGCAAAACGTACGGAGGTCCACAGCATGGCTACAGGGAAGCTCATTTCATACCTCAGGGTGTCAACCGACAAGCAGGGGAAGGCTGGACTAGGGATAGAAGCGCAGAGGGCAAGTATCACCAGCTACCTCAACGGTGGAACCTGGGAGTTGCTGCAGGAGTATGTGGAGGTGGAGTCGGGGAAGACCTCTGACAGGCCACAGCTGCAGGAAGCTCTCAAGGCATGCAAGAGGACAGGAGCTGCTCTGGTCATCGCCAAGCTGGATAGGTTGAGCCGCGACCCTGACTTCCTCGGTACGCTGATGAAGAGTGATATCGAGTTCATCGCCTGTGACATGCCCGATGCCAACAAGTTTATGGTACGGATCATGGCGGCACTGGCAGAGAAGGAACGGGAGATGATTTCCGAAAGGACCAAGGCGGCACTCAAGGCTGCGAAGACCAGAGGAGTCAAGCTCGGCAAGCCAGAAAATGCAACCCCAGAGGGGAGAGCTAAAGGTATCGCTCAGAGCCTGGAGAAGAGGCAAGAGAAAGCCAGTCGGTTCACTGCTGAGGTTCTGCCGCTAATCCTGGAGCACAAAGCGCAGGGTCAGAGCCTCAGGGGGATTGCAGACGTATTGAACTGTTCCAGCGTCCTGACCGCAAGCGGAAAGAGTGGTGCGTGGACAGCCTCTGCCGTGAAGGTCATCCTGGACAGGTCAACACTGCCATGATTCCGAGTACCTGGAGATAACTCTTCGCTTTGGTACAAGAACGGCAAGGGCATGTGGCTAGGCCTCCAGGTTCCGGACGCAGGTAGCAAGATGTCTCTTCCGTACATCTACATGAAGACAGCTGATGACAAGCTCGTACCGTGGCTGGCATCTCAGACCGATGTGCTGGCTGAAGATTGGCGCATCGTACTTCCTAACTAAGGAGACCCAATGAACATCCAGAGCATCGAACTCAACGACGAAACCACACCCTCGGTAGACGCGAGGGAACTCCACGGAAGGCTGGACTCCAAAGAGATGTTCGCCCACTGGATCAAGGACCAGATCAGAAGGGCCATGCTGGTTGACGGCGTGGATTACGTTATTGGGGAATCTCCCAAAAACCCCAAAGGTGGCAGACCCACAGTGGAATACCTTCTCTCCCTGGATGCCGCCAAGAACATCTGCATGATGTCCCAAAGCACACAGGGCCAAGCCCTCAGGAAGTACTTCATCGAGGTGGAGAAACGCTACCGCGCACAACTGCAGCTCACCGAAATCATACGTATTTTGAGATAACCCCCCGCATAGATACAACAGCCGCGCATTGTCTCCCCCAGAGGATTCCCTCCCCTCACCATTTCATCAACGATTTCAGCTAGTACGAAATAACCCTGCCCATTGGATGGAAAACGCCTCGCTTGATCCGCATGCCCCTCCACAAATCCCTGTTGTTCCAGGTAGCTGGAGATAACCCCTACCTTTGAAGTAAGAACCAGCTCTCCCTCCAATGTTTCACCTTCATCCCTGCCTATCAGTGTCGTTTGCAACATAGCCCTTCAACAACACCAACGAATCTCAAGCCAAAGGAGCCGCACAAATGAGACAACAGCAGACCCAAAAGAACTCTGGACAGCATTACCACCTCAACCTCGACAGGATCACCTATGCAGCCCTCGGCGGCTGTCTCCGAGTCCACCGGAACCACGGCAACGACTTCTCCAACAGCGTCATCGTGAGGAGGGCAGTTCGGGCCTACCTGGAGAAGCTAGAAGCCCTTGAGGCGTCCAGTGTCGGGATGGACCAGGAAGTGATTGAGACCAAGAGAGCAGCCAAGGGGGTGCAGTAGCATGGAGCGCACAGTACCGCCCAACACTTTGACCTTCCTTGCATACAATGAAGTGAAGGCATTCTTCAAGGAGAAGGATCATCAGCCATCGTCGGAGATGTACCAAGGGCTATACAACCTCCAGGACACCCTTACCAGGATGCTCAGTGGAGACCTAGATGAAAAATATTACCTGTCATCTCTCGATCCTGGAGTAGGCAAGACCTCAGCCATCAAGGCATGGCTCCACGTCTATCTGAAGCGACGGACGCAGTACGGGGACAGGGGTGTCATCATTTGCTTTGATCGATTGGACGAGATAGAGCAGTTCATCCGTAGTAGTGCGATGCCTGAAGATGTCTACGGTGTCCTGGTCAGTGGGTCAACGTCAAGGGGAATCCGCCTGAATGACATGGGTGTTGGAGTCGATAGCCTGGATTCGGCAGTCGTGCTCCTGACCACCAAACAGCAGATCATCAAGAGGACACGGAGAGGTAGAGCCTTTGGTGGGGTGTCGAGGTTCTACTACCAGGGCGCACCCAGAGTTGTCCGCATCTGGGATGAATCCATGACGGTGGGGAGGTCTCTCACCCTGTGTGCCTCGCAGATTCTGGAGTTGGTACACACCATCAGCAGGGTTGATGTTGGGCTTTCCCTCAGGGTCCAGGAGTTCGCCCTCAGCCTGGGGAACTGTTCCGACAAGGCCATCTTGAGCGTTCCCGACCTTGGTGGCCTGGAGTTGGGGTACAACTTCAGGTGGCGTGACAGCACCATGAGAGACACAGCAGAAACATTGGCTTTGCTGTCTGGGAGGGTTGTTACCGTCAGGGTCGATGGCGTCGGGAGAGTCGCTCTCGATTGCGTCCAGAGCTTACCTGAGGACTTCAAGCCTTGCCTCGTAACGGATGCATCAGTCAGAATCAGAGAGACTTACAGACTCCAGGAGACCTATCGCGGGGACGTAGAGCGGCTGACTCCAGTGACCTCTTGCAAGCGATACGATAACCTGAAGGTCTTCGTATGGCACAGACGAACGGGCAAACAGTCGTACAGGATTGAAGGTGTCGAGGAGGTCGCCAAGGAGGTCGCCAAGGTTGTGGCTGCTCGTACACGGGAAGCCTTTCTCATCGTCGTAACGAAGGAGAACAGGACAAAGATGTCAGGGGCTCTCAAGCGGGAGCTGCCGTCAGCCGACTACTCCAGGCTGCAGTTCCTCACCTGGGGGATGCACCTTGCAACCAACGACTATGTGGATATTCCCAACGTGGTCATCACCAGTCAGCTCTACTACCGACCAGCAGACTATGAGGCTGGAGCAAGAGCAGCAGCCACTCTTACGACCTCAGACGGGCAACTGTCGGAGGAAGTGTTCCAGGCATTCAGGAAAGGGGAGACTGCTCACCACCTACTGCAGTGCATCTGCCGTGGGGCTGTGAGGAAGGCTATAGGCAACCAATGTCCTCCTTCACGATGCTGGATCATCTCAGCCAGAGGGATGAAGGTTGAGGAGCAACTCCCCGACATCTTCCCTGGGTGCTCAGTGGAGCCATGGGAGAATGCACCAGTAGCCTTCAAGGAGATCAAGCTTCAGGTACTGGGATACATACTCGACTGCCTGGGAGCTGGTGTGGAGAGGATCAAGGCATCAGCAGTTAGGACATCAGCAGGTATCAAGTCAGTTTCCAACTTCAAGCGCGACTACTTGACCGACTCCAGGTTCATGGCCCTGTGCAACGACCACGGTGTAATCATCCTCCATGAAAACAGCAGGTACTTCTTTGAAATGAATCCCTTCAGGATGCAGTAAAAGTGCTCAAACTCCGATAATAGTAATAGCCTTTGAGTACCTTCACTGTTTTGACCTCAGTTTCCTTTCCTCCTGGTCGGAGAGTACAAGCTACTACAGCAATACTGCAGTTCCAGTAATGACCTCCTTCAGCCCAGCTCTGTAACAGAGTGTCGCTGAAGCTCACCATTAGCCTCATGTAGTCCCCCTCCAGTTTCATCTTCCTTACAGCCAACAACTAAGCCTCATCATCCAGAGGTCAACCAAACAGAAGGAGTCGATGCGAAGCTCATCAGACTTCCATACACAAGGAGCCACTATGCCCTATTCAGCACTTCAGAAACTCTCCAGTCGCACCCCCACCAGCAACAAATATCCCTACCAGACTGACGCCAAGCTGGAGGTGGTGGCCAAAGCTACCGACCCGTTCGTACAGCAGGGGCTCATGGGGCAGGATGTCATCAAGGCACTCTCTGCCATCAACCCTACACTGAAGGCTTACGGTGATGTCCAGGAGGCGAACAAGCCTGAGAACGTAGCCAAGGCCAAGATGGACGCCAAGAACGGCACCTACAGTAAACCCGATAGCTTCCTCAACCAGGGCTCTGGCTACTCCGAAACCTGGAGGATGACCAACGGGGAAGCCAAGATGTCGAAAGTCAGTGGTCAGCACCTTCAAGACCTCCACGACAACAACTACTTCATCGACTCTCCGGACCCTCAAGCTGCCATCAAGGAGAACTACCAGCAGCACTACGAGGCGGCATTCGCTGATGAGGAGACCAAAGACCCCTTCACCATGGCGGGAGCCTCGGAGCTGTACCATGCCACTGAAGCCAAAGCTACTGCTGGCTACCAAGCAGCCTTCAACAAGAAAGCCATCAACACCCATGAGCAGAACCTCAATGACATCGCATTGACTACGGTACAGGATGCCTTCCGTGAGGGGATTCATGATCCTGCAGTGGTCAGGAACCTTCTGGCCAACCTCAGGCACGGTGTCGATACCAACCTAGTTCCTGCCAATAGGATAGGCTCGGTGGTCACCAATGCCCTGGTGGGTGCGGCTAAAGCCAACATGATGGA
Organism: Citrifermentans bemidjiense Bem; assembly: GCF_000020725.1. Lineage (NCBI taxonomy): Bacteria > Pseudomonadati > Thermodesulfobacteriota > Desulfuromonadia > Geobacterales > Geobacteraceae > Citrifermentans > Citrifermentans bemidjiense. Next base: position 2,011,010 of record NC_011146.1, read on the forward strand.
CACTCAACTCCCTCTGCACGAAAGGCAGGAGTTTAACATGGTGGTCTTTGATGCTCTTAGGACTTCCGACAAGGACGGCAACTCCTGGTACAAGGCAATCGATCCGGACACTGGGAAGACGCTGAACAGGAACGCTGTAGATGATACTGAAGCCTACCTCCACAAGGTGGCTGAAGAGGAAGAGAACCAGATGGAACGGAAGCTCCTGAAGGACCAGGAGGAGAACTCCTCTGGCATCATGGCAGCTATCCTCTCGACAGGGCACAGCAGGGACCTCAACACCTTCTATCCAATCCTCAAGGAAGCTGCAGACCTGAAGTACATCAGTAGGGAAGGCCTGAAGCAGATCGAGAACATGCTGAACACCACCATCCAGGGTGGCACCCACATCATCGAGAACCCCACGGATGTCAATGCGCTTTACTACAACGTCCTTATGGGTAAGGTGTCGAGCAAGAAGGTGTACGAGGAGCTGGCTGGTGAGAGGATTCGTCCTGACACCGCACAGCAGATGATGGGGCTCATCGAGAGGAACAAGGCGCACATGGAGAACCTCGCAGCTGAAGGCAGGAATAATGAGCAGCAGCTGTTCGCCCAGAGTTACACCCAGCAGCACCAGACGCTGTACACCCTGTACTACAAGCTTGATGAGGAAGGTAAACCAGATGTGGACTCTGCAGAACGCTGGGGGGCTGTCCAGGACTACTACAACGACCTCGTCTACAGCCAGAAGAAGTCCCCGGTCCAAGCCAAGATGGAAGTCATGAAGGCTTTCCCTGCCGATGGTGCAGACGGTGGGTTCAAGACTGCCCAGGAAGCCCAGGACGAAGGCAAGAGGGCTAAGGTGATGTACGGCACTGGAGCCATCAACAAGAAGGAGTTCGACAGGATCATGGCCAAGGTTAAGCCCTGGGCCTACAGAGCAGCCAACAGGCGATAGAACGGCAAAGAGCCGCTACAGCATCAAGCTCCAGGTGTCTGTAGCGGCTCCTTCTCATCTTTCATCATCACATCATCAAGGAGACGTTCAATGGAACTCGCAGCACTCACAGGTTCTGTGAAGCAGATAAATTGGGCTCAGATCATACGGCGCAAGCGGCTCAAGGTTTGGCAAGGAGAGGACTCCAGCAGGTTCAAGGCTGTGGAGTCGATGCTGCATCAGCAGGGGGAGGCGTCCTGGTGGATAGCCAACATGGAAGAGAGCCTACAGGAGGTCTGCAAGGTGCTCGATGGGGGAGTCAAGCCCAAGACACCAAGGGCATCAGGAGAGGACGCCAAGGAGGTCTCAAGCGAAGCAGTCGTGGCGAAGCAGAAGCCCGTGAGTGAGGGTGTGGTCAGGACGATAACAGCAACAGGCTTCATTCAGGTGGGGCCGACGCGAGACAGGAGGACAGGTGAAATCGTAGTGGATGATTCGTTGCCATTCTAGGTGATTGACTTGGTAAAAAGGGGGGGTGCCTGAAGACCTCTCCATCCTCAGGCACTCCAAGTCCTCAATATCCGTATATGCTGCGAGTATTGCTCCTGCCGGTCGAGTTTCCGCTTCCACTGTTTGTGTAGCCAGGATCACCGTAGGTTCTCGTATTGTAGCTGGGGCTTCTATCGTTGTAGGTTGGGGAAGCTGTCCCTTCGCTACCAGTGTATGGATTGGTGTTACCTCGGACGTTGTAGTTATTGTTGTAAGAGGAGTCGGGCGATGACCGGGTATAGCCGTTGACATAAGTTCCGTCTTTTCTAGTGTAGCCATTTACATACTGGTCAGCAAAGGCAGAAGTAGCGACTAAAAGCAGCAGTAGTGCGACAAGCGATTTCATGATGCCCCCTATTTGGAAGATTGAATTAATTAGATGCAACTATACATAAGTCTCATGGGAAGTCAATCTCATTGACTTTAATTGAATGGGCATAGTTGACCATACTCTTCGACTCCGGCAACGGAGGGTCTGGTGTGGTGGCTCCGTCATCTCATTACCTTTGACTTAGTCCAGGAGTTGCCAACACCCACTTACGCGCCGGGCCGTCTCCTTCAAAATGGTAAATGGTTCCTGTAGAGGTATCCAATAACGCCGCATTGTTGTAGCCAAATGGGACAAAACGACCTACCGGACTTTGTTGGTCACACCCAAACAACGTAATCGACAGCAGGAATATTGAGACAGCCTTAATCATTAGTGACCTCCTGATTCAGGGTTGGTAACACATCGTTGACAATGCCTCAAGTAAAACCTTAGGCTGATACCTCTTGCCATACCTCCCTGTTGTGATGCTGTCGTTTGCGTGTCCCATCAGTTCAGCGATAAGGTTTTCCTGGACCCCCAACTGTTTCAGGGTGTCGGCAAAGGCGTGTCTCAGGGAGTGGAAACTCTTGAGAGGGTCTTCTGTGACATGCTTCCGGTTGAACCTGCCGAACCAGTTCCCGACCGCAGCACAGTACCCATCACTGTCCCTTCTGACCAACTTCGGCCACATCCTCACAGACTTCCTTTCCTTCATCGTCTCGACATATCGGAGTAGTCCCAGGCCAATCAGCTTCGGGTGGATCGGCACAAGGCGCTTGCTTGCCTCCGTCTTAAGTCTCTTATCGGCTTCCTCGTTGACATCGAAGACCCAGACACCGTCAACCTGTCTCACATCCGAGACATGAAGACCGCAGATTTCCCCCAGCCTCATCCCTGAGTACATGCCGATCAAAGGCACCCAGTACCGCTCAGGCTTGGCAGAAGGGGAGGGGAGAGCAGCGACCATCTTCTTCAAGTCCTCTCTGGTGTATGCTTTCCTCTCCTCATCAGCTCTCTTCTTCTGTTTGACCTTCAGCCCCTCTGTAGGGTTATCCCTCCTGTATCCCTCCTTGACACAATGAATCATGAGACTGCCGAACAGGGTAAGGAGCTTGTTGACTGTGGTGGTGCTCATCGGCGTGATGCCCTCCAGGGCTAGAACTTCCTTGATGGTCTTGCCTGGGTGTTTCTTGTAGAGATTGGCTGGGAGTCGGCACAGGGTATCCCTCAGTTTCCTAACCTCTTCGCGGGTGACCTCTGCCACGGTGTCAACCTCAAGGACATCCTGGAGCAGCCGCCAGTAGCTCCCATACTCCAGCAGAGTCTTACCTGTCCATGCTGACTTGTTGTCGTTGACATACTCTTGAATGATGCTGGCGATGGAGGGGGAGGGCGGTGGAGCTGCAATCTTGGGCTCTACAAGGTTACTCTCTGCCTGTGCTGGGATGGTGCTGGATATCTCCTTCTTGCTTCCGAGGAGTGAGCATAGGCGTTCTGAGGCTTGAATAGGGGTGATGAAGCCACAACGGGTAAGGGTGAAGACTCCGAGGAACTGAGGAAGCAAGGAAGCTGCAGAGAGTCGGGCTGATTTAAGGTCTCTGGTGCGTAGTGACTTTAGGATTTCTGCAGATGTGGAAATACCAGGGAGGTCAGCAGGGATTCTGATACGGAGGTAGTAGTTTTGGTTCCTTAAACGCAAATAGTTGGCCATCAGCTCTCGCTCCTCTGTGTGGCAAAAGAGGGTACACGGTGTGCTTGAATGGCCAACTATCTGATTTACAAAAGTTGGTGGGCGAGATGGGATTCGAACCCATGACCCCTGGCTTCGGAGGCCAGTACTCTATCCAACTGAGCTACCCGCCCGGCAAAGAACTATCTATTACACCATTTCCTGTAGCAACTCAAGGCCTAAGTGAAAAAAAGATGACTGCTTATTTCGCCAAGGTGCCATAAACGGGAACGGTGATCTCCTTCTTCTTGGCGCTGCTGGTCACTATGTGCACGTAGCCGCTCAGTATCTTCGATTCCGACTTTCCCAGTATGCTTAGATTCACCGAGCCTGTTTCTCCCGGTTTCAACTCACTCTTCCCGATGGTCGACTTTATCTGCAGCGTGTTGGAATTCACGTTGACAGCGATGAGCCTGATGCTGTTGCTGCCGTTATTGGTGACATTGATGGTGACCAGTTTGGCAACACCGGGCGTCACTGATCCGAGGCTCAACTGCCGCGGGGTTACCTGAAGTTCTTCGGAGACTGTTCCTTCCATGTTGAAGGTGTAGGAGGGGGTCTTGCTGGCATTGGTGAGCATGGTTACGCTCTTCAGGACCTTCCCCCCGAACTCGGTAGAGTCGAAGACGACGTCGATTTGCGCACTCTTTCCCGGCTGAATGGTGGAAGTAGAGGGTTTGGCCGCGGTGCAACCGCAGGATACTTCAATCTTCTTTATCTGCAGCGGAGCGTCGCCGCTGTTTCTGATCTTGAAGCTATGCTGTACCTTCTTGCCTTGAGTGACGGTGCCGAATTTGTACGTTCCCTGTTCCACAGAAAGTTCAGGGGCTGCCCAGGCAACATTGGCAACCAGAACCAGGCTCGGTATGAGTGATATCTTAACGAGGCGATTTCTCATGTCAGTACCTCTTTTAAATGAGTTGATTGAGTATTTCGAGGTATTTATACCACAAAGGGACGTAGTGGGCCAGAATGAATTGACACTGCAAAATCCATCTGATATAGGAAATCGGGAGAAAATTAATGGAGCGTACCGCCAGCTTTTATTTAACTCGACCGGCTACACTTCATCGTCGGCGTGACAGGACCTCTCATCCAGTCAGCAGTATCACGCCGGATCTTTTTCAAAATGAATCGGAGGGGCTGAATGATTCTCCAATGTGATCAATGCAACACCAAGTTCCGCCTGGACGACTCCAAACTGAAGCCGGGTGGAGTGAAGGTCCGTTGCTCCAAGTGCCGCCATGTTTTTGTGGCAGGTGCCGAGCAAAAGCAGGAGGAGTCGGAGTTCGACGCCCTGCTCTCGGGGCTGGGTGCTCCTGCCGCTGCCGCTGCTGCTACTGAGGCGCCGGCTCCTGCAGCAGAAAAAGTTGCAAACGATATGGCTACAGTTGAGGCCGGTGTCAAACCGCAGCAGCCTGAAGAATCCGATGGCTTTGGCTTGGGCGATTTTGACTTTTCTGCTGACGCGGACGAGGCGTTATCGCCAGCTCCGACGCAAGATACGGCTCTGCCCGAAAAGGCTGCAACTGCCCCGGGTGACGACCTTGATTTTGGCGATCTCAGTTTCGATACTGCCCCTGCTGCTGCAGAACCCCCTGCGCCGGCGGCACCCGATGCAGAATTCGGGGACTTCGGGGACTTTGATTTCAATGAGGAAACCGTAGCCGCTCCCCCAAAAGAGCAGCCTGCCGGCGATGAAATAGATTTCGGCGAGGTGAGCTTAGATCAAGCGCCTGTGCCTGCAAAAGAAGAGCAAGCGGTGCCAGCCGCGGCAGATGCCTTTGATTTCGGCGAGTTTTCCTTTGACGAGGAGACGCCGCTGGTCAAGGAGGAGAGCCCGGCACCCGCGGCAGCGGATGCCTTCGAGTTCGGGGAGTTCTCCTTCGACGAGTCGGCCCCTGCCACCAAGGAAGAACCGCAGGCTCCTGCTGCGGCGGATTCGTTGGATTTCGGGGAATTCTCTTTCGAAGAGGGGGCAGGCACCCCCGAGCCGGCGGTGCCTGCAGCGGCGCAATCGCTCGATTTTGGCGAGTTGTCCTTCGATGAAACACCCAGCGCCGCTAAAGAAGAGACAGCGGAGCCTGCTGGGCCGTCGCATGATTTTGGCGAGTTCTCCTTTGAAGAGGAAGCCGGTACGCCGCAGCCCGAGGCACCGGCCTCTGCCGCCGGTGCCGGTGCCGGTTTCGGTGAATTCTCATTTGAAGAGGAAGCTGCCCCCGCCGAGGAAAAGCCGGCAGTTGCTGCCGCCACCATGGATTTCGGCGAGTTTTCCTTCGAAGAAGAAGCTGCCGGTCCCAAGGAGACTGCAGCCGCCGAACCGGTCGCGCCTGGACAGCCTTCCCCTGCAGAACCGGATGAAGAATTCAGCTTCGGCGAACTCTCCTTCGGTGAAGAAGCTGAGCCCGAGCCCGCTTCCAAGCCGGCAGCCGGCCCGGTAGTCGGCGCTGCCTTGGCGGGAGCCGCCCTGGCCGGTGCCGCCGGACTAGCCGCGGCCGGTAAGGCCAAGGATGCTGCACCTGCTGCTCCCGCCGCTCCGGTCTCGGCGCAGCCCCCAAAGGCTGCTGCTTCGCCGCTCGACTTCCACTTCGGCGAACAGCCCCCCGATGTAGCACCCGGGGAGTTTGCGGAGGACGAACTTCCTCCTCTCTCTATAATTTCCCGCCGCAAAGGGCGGTCCGTATTCACCATCGCTATCGTGGCCATCTCGGTCATCGTGGTGCTGGCCTTGAGCGCTGCAGGGCTTTACGTGCTGCAAAGCGGTCCGGCCGCGCTTCAGAAACTGGACAAGATGGGAATCGGTTTCGTGGCAAAGTGGTTTGGGATGGAGGTCCCGGAGGAAGGGCGCATCACCATCAGGAATCCGCTGGCCTCCTTCCACCAGAACCCCCAGGCCGGGGAACTGTTCGTGGTGACCGGCGAAGCCGTGAACTCCTTCCGCAAGTCCCGCGCCTCCATTCAGGTACGGGTGAGCCTTTACGACAAAAGCGGCAAGGTGCTGATGCAGAAAACCGCGTACTGCGGCAACAGGCTCTCGAAGGAGCAACTGACGACACTTCCCTTGGAGAAGCTTGAGTCGATCATGAACAACCAGTTCGGCGATTCCCTTTCCAACCTCGGCGTAAAGCCTGGGCAGCCTATCGGCTTCGTTGTGGCCATCGCCAACGTTCCCAAGGAAGCGGCTGATTTCGGAGTCGAGGTGGTGGGCTCGACTGTAGCCGCCGGCCAGTAACGACAGCTCCAGTTTCCTGAAACGCAAAAAGGCCGGCTTGATGCCGGCCTTTTTGCGTCTGCAGTGTTGCTGCGCACCCAGGTTATCCTGGCGATGCTTTACCCGGCGTGGACCTTGTTGAGCGAGGCGATGTACCCCTTGATGCCGGAGAGGATTCCGTCGGCTGTCAGCTCTTGGTATTGGGGATCCTTGAGCTTTTGCTCGTCGCGGTCGTTGCTGAGGAATGCTGTTTCCACCAGGATGCTCGGCATCGTGGCCCCGACCAGCACGTAGAAGGGCCCCTGTTTCACCCCCAGGTTTTTCACTGTTGCGTAACCCGTCTGCGCCTTTTTGAAAAGCGCCTTTTGCACCTCGTCGGCCAGATGCGCGGAGTCGTTCAGCTTGTAGTTAGCCATCAGGTCGAATAGGACCGCCTGCAGCATGCTTACCTTTTCCAGCGAGGTGCCGTTTTCCTTGGCCGCGAGCTGGGCTGCTTTCTCGGTCTTGGCCAGGTTGAGGTAATAGGTCTCGATGCCGTTGGCGGCGCGGCTAAGGGACGCGTTGGCATGGACGGAGACGAAGAGGTCGGCTCCCACCTTGTTGGCCATGGCCGTTCTCTCCTGCAACTCAATGAAGACGTCGGTCGACCTGGTCATCACCGCATCGATCCCCAGTTCCTCCCGCACCTTTTGCGCCAGTTTGAGGCCGATCTGGAGCACGATGTCCTTTTCGCGGGTCCCCGAGGGGCTGACGGCGCCGGGGTCGTGCCCTCCGTGGCCCGGATCGATGACGATCCTCCTGATCCTGCCGGGCTTGAACTTGCCGGCGGACTTAGGCTTCTCAGCCAGCTTCGCATTCTCCGTCGGCTTCGGCTCGGGGGGAGCGGTTTCGATAACTTCCTTGGACGCGGAGATCTCCTGCCGGCGGTCGCCCTTCACGTCGACGATGATACGGAACGGGTCGGAGAAGGTGAAGACCTTGTAGTCCTTGATGCTGTCCAGATCGAGCACCACACGGACGGTCGCCGCCTGAAACTGAGCGATCCTCACGCTTTTCAGCAGGCCGTCCCCGATGCTCAGGTCCTTGACCCCCGGGTTCAGCTTGGCGCCGTGCAGGTCCAGGTAGAGGCGGTTCGGGAGCTTGTGGTGCTCGAAGGGGATCTCGCTCCCTGCGGTGATGGCGATGCGGGTGTAGTCGGGGGTGGACCAGTGTTTCAGTTCGGTGACCGGGACCAACCCTTGAGCGGTGGCGGCGCCGGCCTGCGCCGAGAGAAAGGGGGTGAGCAGCAGCGACCCCTGTGCCGCGAGCATCCGGCAGGATAGCCATTGGTAGTAGGGGAGCGAAAGTCCCAGGTATTTTACGAAGTCCCTTCTGTCCATCTTCTAGATCATCCTCTTTAGTTCGTCCACGAGGTTCAGCGCTTCCAGGGGTGTAAGAAGCGCCACTTCTACTTCCTTGAGCCTCTCCCTGATCTGGTCGTCGCCCGCGCCGAAGAGCGAGAGCTGCGGGGACGGGGGAGGGACCTTCTTGCCGCGCGCCAGGCGCGGTACACCTCCTTCGCCGTACTCCCCCTTTTCCAGGTTGACCAAGATCTCCTTGGCCCTTTCGATCACCGCCTGGGGGAGACCGGCCAAGCGTGCCACCTGGATGCCGTAGGAGTGCGAGGCGCCACCGGGAACGATCTTCCTCAAGAAGATGATGCGTTCGTTCCATTCCCTGACGGCTATGTTGAAGTTCTTGATGCCGGGGCGGGTGACCGCGAGTTCGGTCAGTTCATGGTAGTGGGTGGCGAAGAGGGTCTTGGCCGCGTGCATCTTGTTGTCGTGCAGGAATTCCGCCACCGCCCAGGCGATGGAGACGCCGTCGAAGGTGGAGGTGCCGCGGGCAAGGTTATCGGATGCGCCCACCCTGGTGAAGATGCGGTCCACCAGCGGAATGAGCGCCTTGTCCGCGGGGACGAAGCTCCCCATCTGGGCCATCAGCGAGATGAGGGCCACCTGGCGCATGAAGGTCGACTTACCGGCCATATTCGGCCCGGTGATGATGATGAGCTGGTTCTCCCCGTTGTCCAGCAGCGTGTCGTTGGGAACGAAGCGCTCCGAGGAGTGCATGTCATCGATGACGGGGTGCCTTCCCTCGGTGATGCTGAGTTCGCTTCCCTCGTGCACTTCGGGTCGGCAGTACCCCTTGTCGTGGGCGAGTTCGGAGAGGCTTGCCAGGACGTCCAGGCAGGCGAGGCGGTCGGCGGTGCGGGCGATTCTCTCCCCTTGAGCCGCGGCTGCTTCGCGGACTTCCTGGAACAGCGAGAATTCCAGATCCTTGATCCGGTCCTCGGCCCCGAGCACCTTCTCCTCGTACTCCTTGAGTTCGGGGGTGATGTACCTCTCGGCGTTGGCGAGGGTCTGTCTTCTGATGTAGTCGTCGGGGATGGCCGAGACGTTGGCCTTGGTCACTTCGATGTAGTAGCCGAAGACCTTGTTGTAGCGGATCTTGAGCGACGAGATCCCGGTCCGCCCCTTCTCCTGTGCCTCCAGTCTGGCGATGAACCCCTTCCCCTCGCGGCTGATGGCCCGCAATTCGTCGAGTTCCTGGTTGTAGCCGTCCGCGATGATGCCGCCGTCGCGCAATACAAAAGGAGGGTCGTCCACGATGGCCCTGGAGATCAGGTCGCAAAGCTCGTCGAGCGGGTCGATGCCGGCGTTAAGCTCCTTGAGGAGCCCGGCGCCGCAGGCCGCTACCTGCTCCTTGATGGCGGGAAGGCGGCTGAGCGACGACCTGAGGGCGGAGAGATCCTTGGCGGAGGCGGAGGCCAGGCTGATGCGGCCGTTCAGGCGTTCGAGGTCGTAGACCCCGGCCAGGAGCGACTTCATCGCTTCGCGGGTGCCGGGCGCCTCCATCAGTTCCTGGATCGCGTCCTGCCTCAGCCAGATCTTCTTCAGATCCATGAGCGGGTAGTTGATCCACTGCTTGAGCTTGCGGCCGCCCATGGCGGTGACGGTGCGGTCCATAAGCCCCAGCAGCGACCCCTTGCGCTTTCCTTCCGAGAGGGTTGCGGTGAGTTCCAGATTCCTCCTGGTCGATTCGTCGAGGAGGAGGTGCTCGTTTTCGTTGTACGGAGTGATGCCGGTTACATGGGGGGCATGCCCCTTTTGGGTGTCCACCAGGTAGTGCAGTACGGCGCCTGCGGCGAGAAGGGCGATGGGGAGGCGGTCGCATCCAAGCGACTCGGCAGTCGCTCCCTTGAACTGGTTCGCTACCAGTCGCTTGCAGTAGTCCGGGTCGTAGACCCATTCCTCGAAATAGGTGATGCTGCGGTCCACGATGACGTGGGCGACTTCTTTCCGCTTCGGTTCCTCACGGAAGCTGACCGGGAGGATGATTTCGCGGGGGCCTATGCAGGTCAGTTCGGCCAGGGCGGCTTGGAGCCCATCCAGCTCGGTTACCCTGAATTCTCCGGTGGAGAGGTCGAGGTAGGAGAGCCCGTAGCATTCGCCGTCACAGCAAAGCGCCAGCAGGTAATTGTTTTCCTTGGGGGAGAGCGAGGCGTCTTCGATCACGAGCCCGGGGGTGATCACCTTCACCACCTCGCGCTTGACGATTCCCTTGGCCTGCTTAGGGTCCTCGGCCTGCTCGCAGATGGCGACCTTCTCCCCTGCCTCGACGAGTTTCGCTATGTAGGGGGCGCAGGAGTGGTAGGGGACGCCGCAAAGAGGGACCTCGGAGCCGTCTGCGTTCTTGTTGCGCGAGGTGAGGGTGATGCCGAGGATGCGGGAGGCTTTGACCGCGTCGTCCAGGAACATCTCGTAGAAATCGCCGCATCTGAAGAAGAGGATGGCGTCGGGGTGTTCGGCCTTGATCTCAAGGAATTGCCGCATCATGGGCGTCATTTCAGACATTTGGGAACCTTTGTAGGAGGATAAAACGGCGGCCATCTTAACAAAATAGCCGCACCATGTAAAGCACCGCCCGCCGCCGCGGTGGACCTTTTTGCCGGTTGCTCCAGGTCTGGAGGAGAGGGGCGGCCGGATTTGGGAGCTTTGCGGCAAAACATTTAAATTAAGTTAATATTTGATGCTGCCGTCGACGAGGAGTATGCGCCGCAAGCGGCAAATCGGGATATCGGACATGGCGGGTGTATCGAGCACGAGGCCGCCTGGCCGCAGTGGGCACATCGAAGCATGTGCCGGATAGGGAGGTGCAGCATGACGCACAATCGTAAGATTTCGGTGGTAGGGCTTGGGTACGTTGGGCTCCCGGTGGCGGTCGCCTTCGGCAGGGTGCAGCGAACCATAGGGTTTGACATCAGCGCGAAGAGGATCGAGGAGTTGCGTTCAGGATGGGACCGTACGGGGGAAGTTTCCTCAGAGGACTTGGTCGGCGCCGACATCTGCTTCACCGATAATATCGATGAGCTGGCGCGGGCGGATTTTCACGTGGTGGCGGTGCCGACACCTGTCGATCCCGCCAACCAGCCGGACCTCTCCCTGCTCCGCAGCGCATCGGAAACGGTGGGGAGGGCGCTCAAAAAGGGTGACATCGTGGTCTACGAGTCTACGGTCTATCCGGGCGTCACCGAGGAGGTCTGCCTCCCCATCCTGGAGTCGGTATCGGGGCTGAAGAGTCCTGTAGACTTCACCGTCGGTTACAGCCCGGAGCGGATCAATCCTGGCGACAAGGAGCATACCTTCACCAGCATCCTCAAGGTCGTCTCCGGTCAGGATCAGCACACCTTGGAACAGGTGGCCGCGGTATATTCCTCGGTGGTCAAGCCGGGGGTGCACCGTGCACCATCCATCAAGGTAGCCGAGGCCGCCAAGGTCATCGAGAACACGCAGCGCGACCTGAACATCGCCCTCATGAACGAGCTGGCGCTGATTTTCGACCGTTTGGGGATCGACACCAGCGAGGTGCTGGCTGCGGCGGGAAGCAAATGGAACTTCCTGAACTTCAAGCCGGGGCTGGTAGGCGGCCACTGCATCGGCGTCGACCCATACTATCTCACCTACCAGGCTGAGAAGATCGGGTACATCCCCCAGGTTATCCTGGCCGGGCGGCGCATAAACGACGGCATGGGCAAATTCATCGCGCAACGGGCGGTAAAGGAGATCATCAGGGCGGGGCACCACGTGCTTGGCTCGTATGTGACGGTGCTGGGACTGACCTTCAAGGAGAATTGCCCCGACCTGCGCAACTCGAAGGTCGTGGATATTTTGACCGAGCTCAGTGACTATGGGTTGAAGGTGCAGGTATGCGACCCGATAGCAGACCCGGTTGAGGCGCAGCAGGCCTACGGGGTAACACTCAAGGAGCCCGGAAAACTCCATCCTGCGGTTGCTGTTATCGCCGCGGTCGCCCACGACTCCTACCGCGCCTGGGGGGCCGCCAAGTTCGCGAGCCTTATGGTAGAGAACCCGGTGCTCATAGACGTAAAGGGTATTTACAACAGTCGGGCCATGTCTGCCGCGGGGATTCGGGTCTGGTGCCTGTAGTCGTCGGCCGAGGCAGGGGAGAGGAGCATGTCAAAGATCAAGGAATCACTTACGCGTACCCCGTCGCAGTTCGGACACAGTTACCCGAGGGACCTGGTCTCCTTCATCTTCGAACGCTGGGAGGATGAAGCATTTGTCGCCCGCCTTTGCTGCGGGGAGAGTGGGGAGTTCCAGCTTCCCGACCGGGGGATCCTGGAGCAGGTGATCTCTACCTGCTATCAGGCAAGCCTGTTGCGGGAAGAAGAGCGACCGGTCATGTTTCGCCTGATCATCAGGGATTCTTACTTGTTCGCCGCCCATGAAGGGCCACCCACAGGGATGCATCGACTCATTTTTTCCAGAACTCGTCCTTTTAACGAGTATGAATTGCACCGCTTGGCCCCTGCGGCCGATTTCTACCGGACCCTGATCGGCATCTTTGTCGAACCGGCGCAAGGGGCGCAGATCTGGGGATTGCTGCATTCCGGAACCCGCTGGATGCATGCGGTCTACGGCGGGAGGAAGACTTCGCCTCCCATGCCGTTGAGCCTGGTTGTGTACGTTACCGGACCCGGTCAGATCTCGGTCTGCATCGGAGACAACATCATCGCCTCGCTGAACGGTGGACAGATCAACTGCCCGACGCTCGACGTCTTTAATTCGAAATGGCTCAACACGAGCCTTGGCGCTCTCAATGCGGAGACCTGGGCTTTGCACCAGGCCGCCCGTGCCAGCACAGACCGCGTCTGGGCCGAGTTGGACCCGCAATTGGGCAGCAGTATCGGGCAACAGGCCATACGGCGCATTATCAGCGTGATCAGGAACTCGAACCATGGCGGCTTGCTGGTGTATCTTCCTGCCGAGATGGCAGAAGAGATCCAGGAGGACAACCCTTACCTGACCATCAAGTACCAGTTCCTGGAGTACGATTCCAGGCAGCGCTTCCTGAGTCTGACGCTACGCATCATGAACACTCTGGCCGAGATCTACGGCGATCCTGATTCTCCGGGCAAGCAGGTGGGGTGGCAGGAATATGTAAACAGCAAGAACGAGAATATAGCGCTTCTGGACGAGGCCATTTTCGACGTCGCCCATTTCATTGCAGCGCTTTCCGCAGTCGATGGAGCAGTGGTGATAACCAAACGGCAGGAACTGTTAGGTTTCGGCGGGGTAATCTCGGGGGACCTGGACAGCGTGGGAATGGTGGCCCATGCACTTGATACCGAAGGGGAGCAGTCAGAGCCGGTTTTGAGCGAGGCGGTAGGGACCCGGCACCGGGCGGCCTACCGTCTGTGTCAGAGGCTGCACCAGGCGATAGCTATAGTCATCTCGCAGGATGAGAGCGTACAGATAGTGAAGTGGCATAACGGCATGGTCACCTACTGGGACCAGGTGCCTACCGGGGTGCCGGGGTTTTAGAGGGCGTCAATCGGCATCGACGTTCCTGACCCCCTCCGGCCTCCACGCGGGCGAGATCACCTTCGCCCCCTTTTCTTTACCGAGTAAACTCCCAAAGGTGACGGCGAAATCACCGAACTTGTTGTTCACATTATCCATGGCGCTCGCGACGAGCGCCTTTTTTCGTTCCTCGGCAAAAAGCGGCAACTGTTCGGTATGGTGTCTGAGGTTGGCGATTTTTATCCCCAGGAGCCGGACCGGTTGCGTCAGGTCCAAGTTATCCAGGATCTTTACCGCCGTTTGATATATTTCCTCGCTGTTGTTGGTGTAGTCTCCGCGGCTTTGCTGTTTGGAGAAGGTGGTGAAATCGGCATAGCGGACGGTGAGGGTGACGGTCCGGCCGGTTACCTGGTATTTCCTGGCGCGCCTTCCCACCATCTCCGAAAGCTGAAGCAGGTGGAGCAGAATCTCGCTTCGCCCCGTGATGTCACGGTCCAAGGTGGTGCTGTGGCCGACGCTTTTCACCTCCTCGGCCTCGTCTTCAGGGACCACCGGCGAGTCGTCCACCCCGAGTCCCATGAAATGCAGTTTTTCCCCGGTTATGCCAAAATGCTTCTTCAGCGTCTCAACCGGAAATCTCCCGAGTTCGCCGCAGGTTTTGATGCCGAATTTCGCCAAGTGTTGCTGCATCTTGGCCCCTATGCCGCACAACGCCTGGATCGGTAGCCGTTCCATTACCTGGGCCACTTTTTCCGGATCGACGACGGTCAGTCCGTCAGGCTTTTGCATGTCGGAGGCAAGTTTGGCTAAGAGTTTGTTGGGAGCTATCCCGACCGAGCAGGTAAGGCCGAACCGTTCCCTGATCTGCTGCTTGATGAGATAGGCGATCTTTTTGGCCGAGCCGAAGAGCGATAGACTCCCGGTGACGTCGAGGAAGGCTTCGTCGATGGAGAAAACCTCTACCTGCGGGGTGTACTCACGCATGATGGCGATGATCTGTTTTGAGGTGTAGCTGTATTTGCGGTTGTTGCCGACAACGAAAATAAGCTGGGGGCATTTCTGGCGGGCCTCCCAGCTGTTCATTCCGGTCTTGACTCCGAAAGCGCGTGCTTCGTAGGAACAGGTGGTGATGATGGTTCGCTTGGCCGCACCGATGACGGCAACGGGCTTGCCGGCCAGCGCTGGGTTCGACTGCTGTTCCACCGAGGCGAAGAAGGCGTTCATGTCGATGTGAAGGATGATGCGATTGGCTTCCAATTCTCGTCCCGGCTACTGCTCCTAGACTGATATCAGGGTCCAACTCTGATCGGAGGTGTCGAACATGAGCTCAAAGAGATTGCTGCCATCGCTTACCGCGAAGTGCAGCCTGGTGACGGCGCCGAAGGAGTCCTTCCAGAAATAGGAAGTTGCGGTAATGGCATGCTTGCGGCAACGCCATTCGAACCATACCGGCTTGATTTGTGTTCCAGGGGTGAAGATGGCGGCGACTCTGACATTTTCGGCAACGGGCGGCATCAAACTACTCCATTTGCCGGTAGATGCCAACAACTTTCCCCACTATAGACACCTCCTGCTCCCCCTTCTCGATTATGATCGGCTCGTAGTTCGGGTTCTCGGGTTGTAGTCTGATGCGGTCCGCTTCGCGGTAGAACCTTTTCAGCGTGGCCTCCCCATCCACCATGGCCACCACGATATCCCGATTCGAGGCGTGGGGTTGGGGACGCACCAGCGCTAGGTCCCCCTCCACAATATGGGCGTGGACCATCGAGTCCCCTTTGACCCGCAAGAAGAAAGCGCCACCCGAAGCGAGTTGAGAGCGGTCGATGGCGAAGTGCCCCTCGATGTCTTGTATGGCCGGGTGCAGCAGGCCCGCGCGCACCACTCCCACTATGGGGAGGCTGGCCGCCTGGCTTTGGTTGCACAGCGTAATCCCCCTGGTACTCCCCTCCTGCCGGCGCAGGTATCCTTTCTTCTCCAGGGCTTCCAGATGCTTCATTACTCCCAGTGTCCCCGAAATGCCAAGCTGCGCAGCAATCTCACGCAGGGTAGGGGGGTAGCCGCACGTCTCCAGATGCCGGGTGATGATCTGAAGCACCTCCGTCTGTCGTGCCGTTAGCTGTTCCATGACGATCCTCCGTTGGTTTTCTTATGGCAACCTTACCAAATGACAACCATGCCCTGTCAAGATGGAAATCATCCTTTTTTAGCAAGTTTTGTTAGTTTTTCTTGAGCAAGAACGTTTATCTATTATAGTGTAGCCTGTTTCCGTTTTGGGAGTTGAGCCACAAGTGGAGGGAATGACATGTGTAAAGTAGAAAGCGTAATGAAAGTGGCACCACCGGTACTTGAAATGGAGAATATGAGCAGACACGGTGGCCTCACCCGACGGCAAAACAGCAGCTATTTTAGAACTTTTCTATCGCGGGGGGCGTCCCTGGTGAGGGGGGGCACGGCGCTGTTATTTTCCCTCGCCCTGTTTGCTGGTTTGGCGTCTTACGCCCGTGCGGCGGATACCTCCTCGATTTACCACACTCCGCTGGCAGGAGAGCCAGGCCAAATCGATTTCATGGGTGAAAAGGTCACTATCCCCCCCCTCGATCGCAGCGACATGACCTCCATTACGCTCGGTGCGTCGTTGCTCACCCCGCAACAGGGGGGGACCACTGCGCTCCCTGTGGCTGTTTTCTACCACCGGCGTATCAAGGACGAATATCGTGCCCGTTACACCGTCAGCCTCTTCGTGAATGAACTGGAGTACGACCGGAACCTGGGGAGTGTTGAACTGGTTACCCACTTTGAGAACTACACCCTGCCGGTGCAACAAAGCGAGGTCCTTGGAGGCCAGGAGATGAAGGGCACCTCCCTTTACTGGGGCACCCTTCTCGGGTCGGTGGGGGCGGGATGGCGTATCCCAGTGTACCCTCGGGAGGTGGATAACGACCTTCGGTTGCAGCTATTGGGACGGGTCGGGTACTTCTATGCCGACACCGGTAAGGATACCGCTGCTAATCTCTCGGTACCCAACGACACCATGCTCTATGGCGCCAGGGCTCGCGTGCACTATGACACCATGCGCCGCAACCTGCTGGAACTGCCGCACCAAGGGTTTGCCGCAGGGGGGGATCTGGATTTGATGCATCGATACAAGTGGAGCGAGCAGTCGGCTACCGCGGCGCGGGGTGGAAACCGTGATTACCTGCAGCTTTCAGGCTATCTTGCCGGGGCTGCGGGGATACCGGGAAGGTCGGAGCGCGACCGCCTAATTTATTGTGCCTATGCCGGTCACACCTTCAACAATAACGGAGACAGGTTCAACGCCTTCCGTCTCAACGGAGCCTCTTTCCCGAGCGAGGCCGACGACGTGGTCCGTCCTCACTACACCGGCATCATTTACGATAACATCCCGGTAACCTCATATGCCACCGTCTCAGCGGGTTATCGCCGCGAGCTTACCTTCTTTCTTTACCTTAGCCTGTACGGATCCTACATCTGGGCCGACCGGGCAACCGTTGAAGGCGCGAATCGGGTCACCTTCCGCGGCAAAGACGGAGGCGCGGGGACTATCACCCTCGATAGCGCCTTTTTGTGGGACTCGTCCTTTTATCTGGCCTATACATGGGAATCGGGTGTGATCCGAAACGGCCGGTCAGGAGGGGGGTACACCGTGATGTGGAACAAGCTCTTCTGAGAATTTCCCATGTCGAGGAAAAAGGGACGGAAACTTTGGGCACTCCTACCGTACGGGATGTTGCGACGGCATGAATGCCCACAGTTTTGATTTCGGCAGGTATAGAGGGCGAAACTTTCCTCCTGTTACGGAGTCGGTAGTTGGACAAGATAATCTATTACGTCGGTAGTTGCCTTTCCGCCGCTGAACTCCTGGATTTCAGGCATAATCACTACACTGCTCATCTTGTTGCCGCTTCGGTCCAACTGCTCAGGGATGGCGTTTTTGACGGCGTGCCAGATCCCCGTGAGCAGCACCATTTTCGTCTTCGGTTGTTGTTTCACGTAGTGCGCCACGGTCATCGCCATTCCGCTGTTGCGCAAGGTCTGAGCCTCGCAGAAGTACTGGAACACGCGCCCGTTGGATACACTTTCGAAAAGCGGCTGGAACGTCCGCTTTAGGAACTCGGTGTGCGTGTTGTTGAGATCGGCATTGGTTCCGATTGACAACCCTTTTCTCTCCTCCTCGGTTAATGCCTTGTACCCCTGTCGCGAAACTTTTATCACTGTCTCTCTGGGGACATTCAAGGCGACCAAAGGGATCTTGTTGTCCCGGGCAAACAAGAAAATTTCGCGGTAAAGGCGCCAGTCGTAGGTCCAGTTCTGCGCGAAGACAGGCTGGAACTGCTCCTCGGTCATTTTGCCGCTGACCCAGTTGTCGAGTTGCTGCTGGCTATTGGACTGCATCACTTCCAGTCCGATAGCCATCCGTTGTTTATGGTCTTGGAGTGAGCGAATGATCGATAGTTGCAGTTCATGGGCAGCCGGCTTGTCGTGGACCTCGCCAATCAGCACTAGGTCGGCTGCTTTGGCCTTTGCCGTCAACTGTTGGAAGGTGACTATCTCGTGATCGCTTACACGCGTGATGGACTGCATGGGCTTGGACAGACCCAAAGAGGCATAACAGCAATAGTAACGGCGTACGAAGCATGATGAGCATCTGCAATCTCCGCTGGGGCGTGTGACAACAGGAAATAGAAGCTGCAGATTACAACAATAGCTGTTAGAGAAAAATTAGAAATGACGGCGGTACGCAGGAAGCTTTTTACTGCCTGGAAGCTGCGTGAGTGCGGAGGGACGTTGTGAAATTCCTGTTAATATGCAGTACGGTGCTTCTTTTGGCCGTCGCGGGGGGAGGGGGTGCCGGTGGTGCCGAACTAGGTCCACGGGTGGAGGCGCAGGAGGTTTCTATTTCGTTGGAGCCTGAACGTCACCTGGTGGTGGGGCAGAGCAGCATCGTATTTGAGCATGGTGCGGAGAGGGTCTTGATACGGCTGGCTGAGACTGCGCAGGTCGAGTCCGCTCGGGCTGCGGGCAAAGAGATTCCTTTTTCCTTCGCTAGGGGGACACTGGTCCTTGAACTGCCTCAAGGCGAAAACGTTACCATAACCGTCTCGTATCGGGCCGAATTCAACGACCCTGTCTCCCGGAATCCGGCGGCAGGTGAGGATCCAAGTTACGGCGTCAGCGCTGCGATCACAGCTGAGGGGACTTTTCTTGGTGGCGGCTCCCACTGGTACCCAGTCCCGTCACAGGTGCCTTTGTGTCGCAAAATCAGCATAACCGCCCCGGCGGGGATCGAGGGCATCACTAACGGGGCCAGGATACTCAGAGAAACATCTGCGGGAGTGACGAAGTCTGTGTGGCAGGAGTCGCGGCCGGTTGGGGTGCCATCGGTGAGTGCCGGGCCGTACCTGATTGAGGAGAGGCAGGCGGCGGGTGTCACGCTTTACAGTTATCTTTACCGGGACAATGCCAATTTGGCGCCTCGGTACTTGGACGCGGCTGCCAAGTACCTGTCTTTTTACCAGGGGCTCTTCGGTCCTTACCCCTTTGAAAAATTCGCAATTGTAGAAAACTTCTTTCCGACCGGTTATGGTTTCCCATCTTTTACGCTTCTTGGCGGAACAGTAATTAGGCTTCCCTTCATCGCCGACACCAGTCTTCCCCATGAGATCGTCCATTCTTGGTGGGGTAATGGGATAGACGTCGATCTGAGCCAGGGGAACTGGTGCGAAGGGCTCGTTACCTATCTAGCCGATTACCTGCTTATGGAACGCCGCTCACCAGCCGAGGCGCTGGAATACCGCAAACAGCTCCTGATAGACTATGCCTCGCTGGTAACTGCTGAAAACGACTTTCCACTCACCAGTTTTGTCAGCCGTAGTGATCCTGCCTCGCGTGCCATAGGGTACGGAAAGGGTGCAATGCTTTTTCACATGATCCGTTCCCAGATAGGGGATGACGCGTTCTTCAATGCCCTGCGGGCAATAGCTCGTGATCGCGTGTATGGTTCGGCTTCATGGAACGATCTTGCTGCGGCATTCTCGCGTAGCGCTGGCCGTGACCTCTCTCCTTGGCTGGGAGAGTGGTTGTCTCGTCCTGGCGGCCCGCGTTTTTCCTTGTCGCAGGTGGAGAAGAAACGCCAGGGGGATGGATGGTTGGTGACCGGTACGGTCTATCAGTCCTCCCCTCCATTCGATGTACGGTTGCCACTAACTCTAGAGACCGAGAGTGGAGTGATTGAGAGCGTGGTACCGGTGCGCGATCAAAATAGTGTTCGCTTCGCCATATCCACGCCTGTACCGCCGCAACGGCTCCTGCTTGATCCTGAAGCTTCCATCTTCCGAATTATTTCTCCTTCAGAAATCCCGGCTACTGTAAACAGCATCAAAGGGTCTACCTCACTTGTCGGTGTCATTACTAAGAATTGCAAGGCACCGCCAGAGTTATTTAAAGCCATGCTTGATTCCCTTTCCCAAGCTGACGCGCGTGTGCTGATCGAGTCAGCCTTGGATCCGGCCCAAGCTCAATCCGACGATCTGGTTTTTTGCGGGATGCCGCAAAACCTTTCTCTGCTGCAAATTCCGCAGCAGTTAAATACAGCCTATAAGTCAACCATTGCAGCCGCAGGCGACGATAGCCTACTTTTCGTGGTCCTCAAACATAATCCCCCTGGGAGAGGGGTTATCGCGTTGTTTCAACCGGAATCTAGGGCCGCAGCTGAAAAGTACGCTGCAAAAATAACGCATTATGGCAAATACGGTGTTCTGATCTTTTCTGCTGGTTCAATCAGAATCAAGGGAACCGGCATAGCAGCCGGAGAAGGGCGCTTGATAGATTTCTTAAATTGAAGCTCTCCAGGCTTTTGATCGCTGTTCTTTCTGTAGATCCAATCGCCTCCTTCTCGCGGAGGGGGCTGTTCTTTCATCCCTACCACATTCCCTTGGTTGAAGATTTATAAATACAAATTAAATTTATTTAAGTTATAGGCTGCGTCTCCGATAAGGTTACAGAATCGCGAGGGAAGTGGTTCTGTAGAGATGGCCACTCTGCAGAATGTTCCTGCATGCAAGCAAAACTCCGGTTCGAAAACCACCGGCAGAACGCCGGGTCGCCTAGAAAGGAGCAACGCCATGACAGTAAGTGATATTTCCTTGACCGCCGGGATGCGAACGAACCTTCTCTATTTGCAGAACACCAGCCAACTCCTTAATAGAACACAGCAGAGGGTGTCCTCGGGAAAACAGGTGAATAGCGCACTGGATAATCCGACCAACTACTTTGCAGCCAAGAATGCTACACAGCGCGCAAGCGACCTATCTGACCGAAAAGATGGCATGTCTGAGGCGGTGCAGACTGTGAACGCGACCAACGCAGGCCTCACCGCTATCACCGGACTGATCAACGCCGCCAAAGGTGTTGCGCAGTCTGCCCTTTCTACTAGTGATACGATCACTCGTGCTAAGCTTGCTTCACAATATGACACCATCCGCTCCCAGATTGATAACATATCCTCTGATTCTGGTTATCGCGGTCTCAACTTGTTGAGTAGTATCAATACGTTGACAGTTAATTTCAATGAAGATGCCACCTCCAAGCTCAATGTAATAGGGTTCTTGGGAAACTCCATCGGTCTGAGCCTTACTGCAGCGAGTGGTACCTGGCAAGCCAACTCGAACATTACAACGGATATGGCGCTCATGGATACAGCTATATCCACTCTGAGGAGCAACACCCAAACCTTGGCTGCAAACCTGAATATCATCACTACGCGTCAGAGCTTCACCGACCAAATGATCAATACTCTGCAAACAGGGGCCGACAATCTGACCTTGGCAGATATGAACGAAGAAGGCGCCAACATGCTGATGCTGCAGACGCGGCAGACATTAGGGACGACGTCACTGAGCCTGTCATCGCAGGCTGCTCAGTCAATACTAAAGTTGTTTTAGTTTAACTGTGCGGAACGGCTTTCCTTGGCCGTTCCGCCTGTCGCCTTTGATCTGGAGCAGATATGAAGAGCGCAAAATACAGGTCACGCGAGGAGCATGTTGCACGCCGAGGGACAGGCTGGGAAAACGGCGGGGCAGTCATTTCGCAACAGACTATGCTCTTAACTGACGTGATGCTTGCTTCAGTGGAAATGAAGCAAAGCAATGCCGGCTTATATGTTGTCGACCTGAGTCAGGAGGGGGTAAATATCATGAAGCTTGCCTGCAGTGTATTGCGGCGCCAGACAGCCCTTGCCACCTCATCGAAGGCAGCACAAGTGGTGTTCAGGCAGTTTTGACAATCGTAAAATTAGCTTGATTGTTGATGTTCAACATTCCTATCACTGAACCCGTCGCCATAGTTAGAGGGCCTGAAAATTGCAGTATGCCCTGCGTCTATCTGGAATGGTTAGCCTGGCGGGTCGAGGAGGGGCGCATGCTTGTTCAAGTGAATTGGACAAACAACCGTTACGATTACGTGAATGACTATATGCTTGACAGTCTGATAGAGGCTGGAGTTGTCGCAAGATTTCTTCGCTCTACAGGTTGGGTCACCGTTGGCGTAGATCCCATCCGTTCTCCTAAGCAGCGTAACACGTATAGTGGTCCTGAGAGACGAATATTTGGTGAGTGTAGCGCCAAATAGTATGCTCGCTGTCGGATCTTTTTACAGCTTTGAAGCAGGCGTGTCGACTTCTCTTACATGTTTCACATCTTGCAGATTCTCCACCAGATGCTGTCATTTGTATCATCTTTGCTCCGTGCCCTACTTTTATCAGTGCTAAAGGGTGACTATGTCATTGGTTTATGTTGTGACTGCCCGATCGTCTGCGCTATTGACTTAGGGGTGGCGGAGTAATTTCTCGGACAGCACAGGCGATGGCATCAAACACACGTCACCAGATTTTCTGAGGTGGATTGGGGTAGCACAGCGCGAGTGGCAATAACGGGTGGTTGTGACTGAGTTTGAAAGGTAGTTTCATTTACCAGAAGTGCCATTTGCCGGTGAAAAGCACAAAGCAGGCGAGGGCAAAGTTGGTAATGGCGTGTGCCAGAATGCATTGCGCAATGCTTTTGGTCTTGTACACTATGAGGCTATAAAAGACGCTGGCTATCATACCGGCTACGATAAGATGGTGTTCCAAGCCGAACAAAACTGTAGAGATGAGGAAAGAACTCCAGGTGAAGGAGCCAATCGGGATCGATTCGAAGTCCGTATCCACAAGATAGCGCAGCAGAAAGGATCTCCAGAATACTTCCTCCATGATAGGCACAACGAGGACGGCACCGACAACCCGAAAGGCAGTCATTAATACCCTTACCACTTCGTCTGGCAGCAGCATCGGATTGAAGCCGCTAAGAGGGGACGCGAGTGTGACGACCCAATCTGCTGAAACCCAAATTGCGAATGTCAAAAGACCGATTAGGGCGACAGAAACAGTACGCCACAGTTGTCCAAGATCCTGGATGCGTATTTCATGGTAAAATGGTGATTGCTTGTATAGCAGCAAAGCTACTGCAACAGTCTTTATCGGATAGAGGTAGTACAACGCAGTGATAGGTTGATCCAGCCAGTGCTGCTGTATGGCATACCGGAAGGTTTCCTCTAATGCAACGAATGCCATGAACATGGCGAAGGGGACAGTGCGTCGATAGATGGCCATATTAAGCCATGGAAAATACACGGGATCGGTCATGATAGCCCCTATTGCCACAATCTAAGATCTTCAGCTATAAAGCAGAGGCGGCTTCGGAAGAAAGTAAATGTGTCGGGATCTTTTACAGTTGACGCAATGTGTCGGGTTTCTTGACATGCTGTGCCAGCGTCACTTTTTGCACGTGTTGTACGAAAAAAAGGCGGCACTTGGAAGTGCCGCCAATTCTCATGACTGCCTGGCATCTATACGTTTTTCCGGCGTTTACAATAGATAGCAAGGCTAAGTAAGCCAGCCCCAAAAAGTACCATGGTCGCAGGTTCCGGAGTGGGGATGATGTCTACTCCGGCATCGAAGCTAGACGTCCCCCGATTACGTCCGAAATCGATAGTCACAACCTCGCTAAGGGTGAAGGGGTTGACTAAATCCAAGAGCGCACTGTCCTCCGCTTGGAAGGACATCCCTGAGTTAATTAAGGAGAGTTCCGGGAGTTGTTGCGTGCTAGTGCCATCGGTACTGTAAGTTACTGTGTTGGTAATTTGGTCTCCAGCCTTGATGGACCCACCAATCCCATACTTCACGAGAGCGTTGGGCGATAAGTCTGTCCTCAGGCTCGGTAAAGATAACCCAGAGTCAGTCAACGTGAAAGTGAGTGACCCTCCGAGGGTGGAAGATGTGAACACAGCATTTAGGTGAAGGGCTTGCGGCCAAGAGGCATATGGATGGCTAAATCCCTGTGCGGACTCGACCGTTACTAGGTAGTTGCCTACTACCATGTCCATAAAGCTAATCTTACCAGTTATGCCACTCATGTCGCCGACTTGTCCATCTGTGATCGTCTTGGACTCTGTTCCACTTGTAACTGTTAAAGTGAGGGCTTGTGCCGTTGTTCCGATGCCTAAGATCAGCATCATACCTGCCAACATTGCAGCCATGCGTTTCATATTATGGTCTCCTTTATCCACAAGTTGCTCCATTATCCGAATCGTAGTGTGCGATGCTGATGCAACTGCGGTGCCAAAGCTTTCAGGCGTTATAAATACACGTTTGTAACTGCTTCATGTGGAAGGGGTGTAAAGAAAACCGACAGTGTCAGGGGACGAACTAAACTCCGGCTCTGGTGCAGGCTCAATGGGGGTAGCTTGTGACATTAGTGTTCAGTTGTTTAGACGGTTTCTACATGAGAAGGAAAAGCCGGGGGAATCAGCAAAGAGCTCGTACTAACAAGGATATTCTATTGCAGAGGCTTACACTTCTACTCATGTGACAGTAGGAGCATTCAAAAGGGTAACAACCGGAGGTCTACTTTGACAACTTTGCTGGCACGCGAGATGCTTACTGAAACGACTTCTATGCAAGATTAATCTCATAAAGATTGACGTGAAAATTATATTTACAGTTGTTAATTATTTATTTTATAGACTCTGTTGCTTTTCTTCTGCATTGTAATCTACTGCTTCTCAATATGAGGGCCGTGTTTTTTGTATTGAGTCGTCCTTGGCAACCCTCTGTTTCGTGGTCGTTAAAATGGGGTACTCCACCTGCTATAGTCAAAAAATTCACTTGATAATTAGAGCCCCTTCTGTTAAGAAATCCGACAGCAACCTTTAATCTTCTTTCTCTAGCAGATGCTCTCAACTTTCGGCTATCTTCGAGGTGCGGTTATGATGAAGAAGTTTTGTCTCGTGTTGGTCATCCTGCTCACCTGTGCTGGATGCAGCAGTAAGACGAAAGAGTCTCTCTATAACGAGGGAAAGCAACAGTTGGAGGCTTCTAATCCTGGCGCTGCCGTCGTCTTCTTCAAGAACGCGCTGGAAAAGGATGGGAATTATCTGGAGGCACGTTTCCAGTTAGCCAAGGCATATGCGGCCCTTGGAAAGAACGAGCAGGCGGAAAAGGAATTCACCAAAGTCCTGACCCAGAATCCGACTAGGGACGAGGTACTGCTGGAACTGGCTAAGCTGAATAATGCTAGTGGGAAAGGTGCCCAAGGTTTCAGCTATGCCACGCAATACCTCGCAAAACATCCAGGGGCGGTTGATGGTCTCGAGGCTGCGGGGATTTCCTGTCTTGTCAGTAAAAAGCACCAGGAAGCGCGTGAATACTTTACTCAGGCTCTCAAAGTCGATCCTTCCCGCAGCGCCACAAAGCTGGAGCTTGCGTCGTTAGATATGGCCACAGGTGATACTGAGAGGGCCAAGGCTCTGCTCAATGAAGTGATCCTGGCGGAACAGAAAAATTTCAAGGCGCTCTATATGCTGGCAGCCATAGAGAACAATTCGGGCCACGGCGATAAGGCTGCCGTTCTGTATCAAAAAATATTGCAACTGGATCAGAATCAGGTTCTTGCTCTGTATAAACTAGGGCTGCTGTATTTGGAAAGGGGTGAAGTGGACAAGGCCGATCAAAGAGCCGACCAAATGATCAAGGCCTTCCCAAAAAAAGGTGATGGTTACCGTCTTAAAGGGCTGGCCGCCTTTTACCGCAAAAGATTCGACGACGCCATTACTTCGCTGCAGCAGTCTGTGAAGCTCTCACCGACCCTTGAGGCATATCATTTCTTGGGACTTAGCTACTACAGCAAAGGCGAGTTGGAGAACGCCCTGAGCCAGTTCCGCGTGGTGTTGGACCGGGTGCCTGAAGCTCGCAAGTCTAGGCTCATGACTGCGCAGACACTATTGGCGCAAAAGCGGACTGAGGACGGCATAGCCGAGATCAAGAAGGTTTTGGCCTCCGACGACAACGACGCTGTGGCCCACAACCTTTTGGGCGGGGCCTACATGTCACAGGGACTCTTCGAGGAGGGGATGCGCGAGCTGAACCTGGCCACAAAGCTCGATCCCAAGATGGTCAACGCCCACCTCAAGAAGGGCGCCTTTTATTTTAGTAAGGGGAGGTATACCGAAGGAGAGACAGAGCTTGCCACCGCCGTTCAAGCCGCTCCCGACGCCCAAAACAGCCGGCTTTTGCTTGCCTCCTACTACCAGAGCCAAAAAAAGCCGGCGAAGGCGCTCTCGACGCTTAAATCGGGACTCAAAGGGGGCAAAGGCGATGCCCCGCTTTACAACGCTATCGCTTCGCTGCAGTTCTCTGGGGGGAACAAAGCCGAGGGGATTAAGACTCTGGAGCAGGCCAAGCGCGTTGACCCAGGCTTTGCGGCGACCTACCAGAACCTTGCCGGCGTTTACGCCGCAACCGGAGATTATCCCCGCGCGATGGCGGAGCTTAACCAGTTGCTCGCCAGGGATGCCGGCAACCTGCGCGCTCTGCTCGGCCTGGCCGCCCTGAGCGAAATCAGTGGCAAAGAGTCGGACGCAGTCGCCTATTACCAGAAAGCTACCCAGACCAAGGCGCCGGAAGCGTTCCTGGCCCTGGCTGGTTACCATCAGAAAAAAGGGAATGTGGCGAAGGCCATAGGCGTTTTGGACGAGGAGATCAAAATAGATCCTCGCGCCATTTCGGCGCTAGAAGCAAAAGGGCGCATTCTGGCGTCGCAGAAGGAGTACCAGAAGGCCCTAAAGGTATTCGACCAGGTCGAGGCCCTTAACGAGGAGCGTGGCGTTGCACTCAAGATAGGCGCCTATGTGGCGATGAACGATTCTTCCAAGGCCGTCGAGCAGGCAGGTCGTCTCATCGCGAAACGTCCCGGTTCCAGCCAGGGGTACCTGCTCCTCGCCACGGTCCACCAGAGTCTCAGAAATATCCCTGCCGCTATCAACGAGGTGAACAAGGCAATACGCGCCGACGGCAAGAGCGTGGAGGCCCGCATCGCCCTGGGGAACCTCTACCAAGGCACGAAGGAGTACGACAAGGCGCTTGCCTCTTACCAATATGCGCAGAGGATGAATCCTGATTCCGTCGCCGCCCAGTTCGCCATCGGCGCTCTTTATGACAGTACCGGTAAAAAGAATCAGGCGGCGGATGCATACCGTGCGGTCCTGCAGAAAAATGACAGATATGTCCCGGCCCTCAACAACCTTGCCTACCTCTGTGCCGATGGGTACGGGAGCAAGGAAGAAGCGCTTCGGCTGGCGATCAGTGCTTTCAAGCAGCAGCCTGGCAATCCCGGCGTCATGGACACCGTCGGCTATGCACTGGCCAAGAATGGCCGCAGTGCTGACGCGGTGAAGGTTATGGAACGGGCCGTCGCGCTGCTTCCCAACGACCCGACCGTGCGCTACCACCTAGGACTTGCCTACTATTTGGCCGGGGACAGGGCGAGGAGCGAGCAGGCGCTGCAAAAATCCCTTTCACTGGGGCAGTCGCCGGACACCAAGGCGGCGCAGACGCTCCTGGCGGAGTTGAAGAGGTAAACTTCCTGCTGCATCGTCTGTTGCGCCGAGTTTATGGCTACGACCGGCAGCGATGCCGTCATACAGTTTCCTGTTCTTGTAGAAGGCCACTATAACCGGCAGACCGGGAATAAGAGTATGAACCTCCGTGTAGCCTTCAACCTTTTCACCGATGCCCTCATGGCTCTGGCCGCACTGGTTTTTGCGGCCGGCGTCCGTTTCGGCCGCTTCGACCTGCCCGAAAACTGGGAGGCGGAGCAGGGGGTTGCTGCCGGCACGATCTTCGTGGGGGTCACCCTTTTTTCCTCCTACCTCATGGAGGTGCACAGTCTCCCCAAGGAGAGCCGCAAACGCGAGATCTTTGCGGCCTGTTTGCAGTCCGGCTGCGCCGCCTTTTTCCTGCTCTCCGTGCTCTACTATCTGGACCCGAGCCTCATGCTGGGGCGTGGCGTCCTTTTCTTTGCCCTTGGCTTTTTCATCATCTTCCAGTTCGCGTGGTACGCCATTTCCGGAATTGAAGCCCGCACCGTTCCCTTCGCGCAGCGCGTGCTGATCCTTGGCACTGGCGACCTTGCCTGCCAGCTGGGAGGACTGATCACCTCGCAGGGAGGTTCCTTCACCCTGGCCGGCTACCTTGAATGCGGTGAAGGGATGCCTGCGGCAACGGTGCACCAGTCCGAAACCTTCAATTCCCAGGTGATGCCCGTTGAGGGGGACCTGTTGCAGACCGCGCGCAACCACAGGGTCTCCATCATCGTGGTGGCGCTTGCCGAGAGGAGGGGAGTCCTGCCGTTGCAGGAGATGATGCGCTGCAAGCTGAACGGTATAGAGATCGTCGACGCTCCCACCTTTTACGAGATCGTACAGGGAAAGCTCATGCTTGAAGAGATGACGCCGAGCTGGATCATCTTTTCCTCCGGGTTTCGCAGGAACGCACTCATCAACGTCTACAAGCGTTGCGTCGACATCCTCCTTTCAGTCGTCGGGCTCCTGCTGGCCGCCCCCCTTTTCCCCTTAATCGCCCTGGCCATCAAGCTGGATTCCCCGGGGCCGCTCTTCTTTAAACAGGTGCGCGTCGGCACCGGCGAAAAGCCGTTTCTTTTGTACAAGTTCCGCTCCATGTGCCAGGACGCCGAGCGAAACGGCGCCGTCTGGGCAGCGAAAAACGACGCGCGGGTCACCCGCGTAGGAAAGTTTCTGCGCAACTCGCGTATCGACGAGATTCCCCAGCTCTACAACGTGCTCAAGGGGGAGATGAGCTTCATAGGCCCCAGGCCTGAGCGCCCCGAGTTCGTGGAGAACCTCAAGAAGGATATTTACTACTACTCGAAACGGCACACCATCAAACCCGGGCTCACCGGGTGGGCCCAGGTCCGCTACCCCTACGGCGCCACGGTTGAGGACGCCAAGGAAAAGCTCCGCTACGATCTCTACTACATCAAGAACCTCTCCTTCCTTCTTGACACGCAGATCATCTTCGAGACAGTGAAGGTGGTTTTGTTTGGCCGGGGGCGGTAGGAGGGGAGGAGGTGCCCAGATGAAACTGAAAGTCCTGCTATTGTCCGTCTTTCTCATCACGTGCATGCCCCTTTTTGCCCTGGCGGCTGACTACCAGATCGGTGAGGGCGACAGCCTCGACATTGCCGTCTGGGGGGTGAAGGAGCTGAATTTCCCGGTGAAGGTGCGTCCTGACGGCAAGATCACGGTCCCCGGGCTGGGCGAGGTGGTTGCCAGCGGCATGGCCCCGAGCACACTGCAGACTCATCTCGCGGCAAGACTCAAGGAACTGGTGAAAAACCCCATCGTCACCGTCACCGTGCGTGAGATCACCAACTCCAAGGTCTACATCTTCGGCTCGGGCGTCAAAGCCGCCGTCTACGACCTTTCCCGCCGTACCACTTTGCTGCAGCTCCTTTGCACCCTGCCGGACGTGAAGACCGCCGACCTCCGCAATTCTTACCTGTTGAGGGGAGGGCAGAAGGTGAAGACCGACCTGTACCGGCTCTTCACCCTGGGGGACATCGGGCAGGACCTGCTCCTTGAATCCAACGATTCCCTCTTCATCCCGCTTCTGACCGACCGCAGCGTCTACGTCCTGGGCGCGGTCAACACCCCGAAGGCGATCGAGTACCGGGAGGGGATGAAGGTGATGGAAGCGATCCTGGAGTCGGGTGGTTTCAACAAGTTCGCCAACCAGAACGAGGTGCTGGTACGTAGGAAAAGCGGCGCCCAGGAGCAGTCGCTGGAGGTTAAGGCCAAGAAGCTCTTTAAAGACGGTGACCTGAGCCAGAACATCGAGCTCAAGCCTGGCGATTACGTGCTGGTGAAGGAGAGTTTCTTCTAGCGCTTGGAAACATTTCTGCAGCATTTTTCGAATGGAAGCAGCACCTTTTAAGGACAGGAGTTCTATGCAGTCGCCAGAGACCGAGTACAAGAAGTATCTGCAGCTGTTGATCAGCAACAAGGAGCGCTTTGTCGTCATCGCCCTGCTGCTGATGACCGTCGCCTTCGTGGTCAGTTTCGTGCTTCCGCGCAAGTACGAAGCCAGCAGCACTGTCTTCATCGAGAAGAACGTGATCAGCGAGCTGGTCAAGGGGATCACCGTTACCCCCTCCATGGAAGACACCATCAACGTCCTCACCTACGAGATCACCAGCCGCACCCTCCTCACCAAGGTTATGGACAGCCTCGATCTGAATCTGGGCAAGAGCGACAGCGAAACCGAGGAGCTGATCAAGCAGCTGCAGCTTAGCACCAAGGTGAAGGTGAAGGACAAGAACCTCTTCACCATCTCCTTCACCCACACCAACCCCCGCATCGCCAGGGACTACGTCAACACGCTGGTGCGCCTTTACATCGAAGGGAACATCTCCTCCAAACGCGGTGAGTCCTACGACGCCACCAAATTCCTCTCCGAGCAAATAGACACCTTCAACGCTAAGTTGCAGAAGGTCGAGAGCGAGGTCAATGCCTACAAGCGGGACAAGGGGGGGGTCATTGCCATCGACGAGGGGAAACTCTTCCAGGAGATCAACGTCGCCCAGCAAAAGCTCTACGACCTCGAGCTAAGGCGCCATCAGTTGGAAGGGATGCGCCAGATCACCAGGAGGACAGGCGATCCCCTGCAGAGCAGACTCGCCGGGCTGCAGAAAAGGCTCGACGAACTGCTGGTGGAGTACACCGACAGTTTTCCCGAGGTGGTGAAGGTCAAGGGGGACATCGAGACGGTCAAGGCGCAGATTTCGGAGCGCCGGGGGCAGCCGTCCCAGCCGCTGGACCCGGGGGAGCTTGCCAAGATCGAGTCGGAGATCTCCGCCATCAAGATCACGGAAAGCGGCCTGAGGCGCTACATAGACACCAACCGCGCCCTGCTGCAGACCATCCCTTCGGCAAAGGCGGGGCTTGAGAAGCTGGAGCTGGAGAAGAAAAATCAAAAGAACATCTACGACCAGCTCTTTGCCCGTCACGGGCAGTCCGAGGTCTCCAAGCAGATGGAGGTGCAGGACAAGTCCACCACCTTCCGCGTCGTCGACCCGGCCCTGCTCCCGGTCAAGCCTTCCAGTCCGGACCGGCTGAAGCTGATGCTGCTGGGGATGGTGGGGGGGGTGGCAGGAAGCTTCGCGCTGCTTTTCCTGGTGGACCATCTGAACATCACGGTCAAAGAGGTGGAGTTCGTAAAGGGGCTGGGGGTGCCGGTCCTGGCGGTTATTCCGAGGCTGCAGGACCCGGAGGTCGAGGCGAAGAGGCGCAGGCGCTCGCGGCTGATCCTGGGCTGCGCTTTGGTGTACTTCCTGGTGCTTATGGTTTTCCCTGGCATGGAACTCCTGGGGCTACCCTATATGGACAAGGTGCTGGACTTACTGTCCGGGCCGGAAGCCCGGTTACGGATCAAGGGGCTTTTGCAGTGACCGCCGCAGAAACGAGGTTGATATGAGCAGAATAGAGGAAGCGATGGAAAAGGCGGCGCGCATGAGGAATGGGATGGAGCCTCCCCCTCCCGAGTCTGTGCGCGAGCCTGCGGGAGCCTCGGCGCTCCCGCCTCAGACGCCGCAGCCTGTTGGAAGCCCGGCGCTCCCGCCCCAGCCGCCGCAGATTCCGGCAGTCTCCCCGCAGTACGGAAGGCTTGCGCCGCAAAACCCCTTCCTGGTCAACCTGCACGACCCGCACTCCCCTGCGGCCGAGGAGTACCGCAAGCTGAAGTCGGCGCTAGTGAAGATGACCACCGGCGACGTGTTTCGCAACTGCCTCATGGTGACCAGCTCGATTCCCAGCGAGGGGAAGAGCCTGACCGCGCTGAACCTGGCCTTAAGCCTTGCCCAGGAACTGGACCACACCGTGCTTCTAGTCGACGCCGACCTGCGCCGCCCGTCCGTGCACCGTTATCTCAACGTGGAGCAGGGGGTGGGGCTTTCCGAGCTTCTAACCGGCGAGGCGCAGGTGGGTGAGACCATCATCCCGACCGGCATAGGCAAGCTCTCCATCATCAGGGCCGGGCGCGCCATCGAGAACCCCGCCGAGCTGTTCACCTCCCAGCGCGGCAAGGCGCTCCTGACCGAGTTGAAGCTACGCTACCCGGACCGCTACATCATCCTGGACACCCCGCCGGTGCTCCCTTTCGCCGAGGCGCGTTCCCTGGCGCATCTGGTGGACGGGGTGCTCTTCGTGGTCATGGAGCGGCTCGTGTCCCAGGCCAACCTGAAAGACGCGCTGGAGTCGCTCAAGGCCTGCCCCATCCTCGGGATGGTGTATAACGCCGCTGCGGTCGACGACAAGGACGGGCGCTACTCCTATTATCGCTCCGCCGACAACGCCTAGGTTACCGGCGCCGTCTGGCGCCACGGCCGGCAAACTCCGGCCCCCGCAGCACCCCGGAGTACCTATGTACGAAACATTTTTCCAGCTGCAAAAAAAGCCGTTCGAGCTCATCCCCGACCCGGATTTCATCTACCTGAGCCGGTCGCACAAAAAGGCGCTCACCTACCTCGACTACGGCATCAGGGAGCGGGTGGGTTTCATCCTGCTCACCGGGGAGGTAGGATCCGGCAAGACCACCATCATCAGGGATCTCCTGAACAAGCGCTACGAGCGCGTGGTGCTGGCGAAGATCTTCAACACCCGGGTCAACTCGGAACAGCTGCTCGCCATGATCAACGACGATTTCGGGCTCCCCGTCGCCGGCAAGGACAAGATCTCCCTGCTGCGCGAGCTGAACGATTTCCTCCTGGAGCAGTACGCCCTGGGGAACCATCCCATGCTGATCATCGACGAGGCGCAGAACCTTGCAGCTGACCTCTTGGAGGAGATCAGGATGCTCTCCAACCTGGAGAGCGCCCACGGCAAGCTTTTGCAGATCGTGCTGGTGGGGCAGCCGGAGCTGCGCGAAACGCTGGCAAGGCCCGAGCTTTTGCAGCTTAGGCAGCGCATCAGCATCAACTGCCATTTAAAAGCGCTCTCCCTGGACGAGATGTCCGAGTACATCGAGCACCGCATGACGGTGGCGGGAAACAAAGAGGCCCTCAGCTTCCCGCCGGGGACCCTCGACCTCGTCTACCAGTTCAGCCGCGGCATTCCCCGCCTGGTCAATATCATCTGCGACTTCCTGATGCTCTCCGCCTTCGCCGAGGAGAGCACCGTAGCCTCGGTCGAGATGGCACGCGATGTCTTAGGCGACCTGGAGTTCGAGCAGCATTTTTGGGGGGACGGCAAGACCGGCACCAGGCCTGCCGCCGAGGCCGCGGCGAGACCGGCCGGCGGGGCTGAGGATGAGCGGCTCTCCACAGCCCTCTCCGAGGTCTGCGCCACCCTCGCATTGCTGCGCGAGGATTTCAACACGCATGTGTCGAGGGTAGACAGCGAGGTGGCGCAACTGGGGCGCTCGGTGGAGGGGCTTGGCGCAGCGCTAGAACAGATACGGGAACAGGCGGTCCAGGAAAGCAACGTAGAGGGAGGTTTCGTGCGCAGGCTCTTCGGTTCCGGCGCGGCGAATGCGAACAAATGAAAAAGTTTCCGACCAAGAAATCGAATCCCTTTCGGCTCGCCCTATTGACGGCCACCCTCCTTGCGGGTGCCGCCCCTGCCGCTGCCGGCGACCTTACCTTCACTCCGCTTTTGACCCTCTCCGAGGAGTACAACGACAACGTCTTGGAGACGGCCCACGACAAGAAATCGGACTTCGTCACCAGGGTGCAGCCAGGTGCCGCTCTTCGCTACGGCTCCCGGTTTCTCACGGGGGACCTCAGCTACAACTTCGACTACCAGTACTATGCGCGCGGGACCAGGAACGAGGAAAAGAACCACTACGCAAGCCTCCACGGCACAGCGGAAATACTGGACAATTTCTTCTTCCTCGAGGTAAGCGACACCCTGAGCCGGGTTTCGCTGGACGTGACCCGCGACGTAACCGGAGAGAGCCTCTTCGCCAACCAGTCCGACCAGAATACTGCCATCGTTTCCCCCTATCTGTTGTGGCACCTGGGGGAGAAGGGGACGCTCAAAACCGGTTACCGCTTCCGCGACACCACCTACTGGGGCTCGCCGGCCATCAGCAAACGGGAGAACCAAGGATTCGCCGATGTAGGCCTGGAGATCTCGCCCAAGTTATCGCTCTCAGCCGGGTACGTCTTTGCCGCCGTCTCCACCGACATTGTTGACTACGACCAGCATGATCTGAACACCGGGTTCAAATATGAGTACGCCGACAAGTCCTTTCTCTTCGGCGGCATAGGGAACCGCTGGCAGCGCTTCTCCGGCTCGCGCGACGTGAGTAACCTTTTCTGGAACGCCGGGGTGAGCCGGGACTTCGGGCAGCTGGTCGCGACTGTGCAGACCAAGGTCCTCTTCACGGAGGACCCGCTCGCCGTCTCCACCAAAGAGAAGACCTACGAGGGGTCGCTGGAGAAGACCTTTCAGCATGGCGCCGCCGGGGGGACGCTAGGGTACTCGAAGTACACCGACACGACGAGCAGCGCCCCGGACAGGAAGAAGGCATACCTAAACGGCTTCTTGCGTTACGAGCTGGCCCCGCGCCTGAGCGGCTCATTTGTGCTGCTCCTGGACAAGGTGAGCCGCCGGGCCGCGACCGATTATGCCTGCCACCTAAGCGGCACTGCAGGGGTGAGTTATGCCTTCAACGACGACTTCTCCGCCTCGCTCAGCTACAGCTACACCGACTACCGTCGCGACTGGGAGAGCGCGGCCGATGCCAGGGCGACCAACCGGCTGATCCTGGCGCTGAAGAAGCTGTTCTGAGGCCCGTGACAATTCGACCGAAGTTTCCTGCCGGATCCGATCAACAGACCGCGCCCTTTTGGCGCCCGGGAGGTGAAGAGTGTTAAACGCCCTCACCATAGACGTCGAGGACTACTTCCAGGTAAACGCCTTTGAGCATTACATCCCCCGTGAGAACTGGGACCGCTATCCCCTGCGCGTAGCCGGCAACGTCGCGCGCCTGCTCGACCTTCTGGATGAGTACCAGGTGAAGGCGACCTTCTTCGTGCTGGGGTGGGTTGCGGAGCGCGTACCTGGCACGGTGCGCGAGATCCAGGCTCGCGGCCACGAGGTGGCTTGCCACGGCTACGGCCACCAGCTCATCTTCCGGATCGGCCCGCAGCTTTTCCGCGACGACATCCGCAGGGCCAAAGCGGTGCTCGAGGACATCACCGGTACGGCCGTCCGTGGGTACCGCGCTCCCACCTACTCCATCACCAGGGAATCGCTATGGGCCTTCGACCTGTTGCTGGAGGAAGGTTTCAGCTTCGATTCCAGCGTCTTCCCGGTCTATCACGACACCTACGGGATTCCCGACGCGCCCAGGTTCCCGTACCTGGTGCGGCGCGCGGCAGGGACACTGCAGGAGTTCCCGCTCACCACGCTCCCCTTGAAGCTGGCGGGAAAAAGCGTGCAGCTCCCCATAGCGGGTGGGGGGTACCTGAGGCTTTTGCCGGTAGCGCTCATCAAGTGGGGCATCGACCGGGTCAATCAGGTGGAGGGAAAGCCGTGCGTCCTCTATCTGCACCCCTGGGAGATCGACCCGGACCAGCCTCGCATCCAGGCAGGGTGGAAGTCGCGCTTTCGGCACTACAACAACCTCGCAAAGACCGAGGACAAGCTTCGCTACCTGCTCAAGGGGGTCCGCTACGGCACCATGAGCCAGGCGCTGGGGCTCTAAAGGAAGGGAGCATGCCAGGGTACCGTGTCATACAAGAACTCGAACCTTCCCGCTGGGACGCCTACGTCGACTCCATGCCGGCTGCGACCTCCTACCATTTGAGCGCCTGGGGGAAGATCATAGGTGAGAGCTTCGGGCACCGGACCTATTACCTGGCGGCAGTGGACCAGGCTGGCGAGGTAGCGGGGGTGCTCCCCCTGGTGCACATGAAGAGCGCTCTCTTTGGCAGCTTCCTGGTCTCCGTCCCCTTCGTGAACTACGGGGGGCTTTTGTGTCGGGACCGCGGCTGCGAACAGGCGCTCTTGCGCGAGGCGGAAGAGTTGCGCCAAAGCTGCGGCGCCGAGCATGTGGAGCTGCGCCACCTAGGCGCCGGCATCGAGGGACTACCTTCGCGGGAGCACAAGGTCACCATGATGCTCCAGTTAAGCAAGGACCCCGTCGAGCAGTGGGCGCTTTTCAACGCGAAACTCAGGAACCAGATCCGCAAGGCTCAAAAAAGCGGCATCTCCTTCCGGACCGGCGGAGTCGAACTCTTGGATGACTTCTACGACGTCTTTGCCCGCAACATGCGCGACCTGGGGACGCCGGTCTACGGCAAGGAATTTTTCGCCAACGTCCTTGGCGCCCTCCCCAGGACCACACGCATCGCGGCGGTGCAGTTGGAGGGGAAGGCGGTCGCCGCCGGGATCCTGTCGCGCTACAAAAAAAGCATGGAGATGCCCTGGGCCTCCTCCATCGCCGAATACAAGACGCTTTGTCCCAACAACCTCCTCTACTGGGAGTCGATCCGTTTCGCCATAGCCGAGGGGTGCGCCTCCTTCGACTTCGGGCGCTCCACCCCCAACGAGGGGACCTACAACTTTAAGAAGCAGTGGGGGGCGGAGCCGGTACAGCTTTACTGGCAGTATCTGCTGGAAAAGGGGAAGGCACTGCCGGAGCTCAATCCCAAGAACCCGAAGTTCCAGGCCGCTATCAGCATTTGGAAACGGCTGCCGGTGGGTCTGACCAGGCTGATCGGCCCAGCGATCGTGCGCAACATCCCGTGAGGACCCATGCACTTTTCCGTGATCATACCGGCAAAAAATGAAAGGGAGAACATCGGGCGCTGCCTCGACTCCATCTTCCAGGTCGACTGGGACCCGGAGGAGTACGAGGTCATCGTGATCGATAACGGCTCCAGCGACGACACACCGCTGCTCGCCGCCCAGAAAGGTGCCAAGGTCTACCTGCAGCCGGATCTCACCATTTCCGGCTTGCGTAACTTCGGGGCTTCCATGGCCAAGGGTGAACTCCTTGCCTTCATGGACGCAGACTGCACCGTGGAGCCCTCGTGGCTGCGTGCGGCCTCGAGATATCTAGGCACCGAGGATATCGTCTGCTTCGGCAGCCCCCCGCAGGTCCCTCCAGAAGCGACCTGGGTACAACAGGCCTGGTACCAGGTGCGCAGGAAGAAGGAAGAGGTAGGGGAAACCGCGTGGCTTGAGTCGATGAACATGTTCGTGCGCCGGGTGGCCTTTTCCCGCTGCCAAGGCTTCGACGAGCATCTTGCCACTTGCGAGGATTACGACATCTCGCTGAGGCTAAAGGCGCTGGGGAAGGTGATAACCGATTCACGTGTGGTGGCCTACCATTACGGGGAAGCCCGTACTATCTCCCATTTTTTCCGCAAGGAGAGGTGGCGGGGTATAGGGAATCTCAAGGGCGTTCTTCGTCACGGGGTGAAGGCCGGGGAACTCCCCAGCATCCTTTTGCCGGTGCTGCACTGCCTGGCGCTTTTTTTCCTGCCGCTGGCACTTTTGCTTCCGGCTTCCCTAGGGGCGGCAACCCCCGCTTTTCTAGCCGTGTTTTTCATAGGCTGGCAGGCGTTCTTGCTCTTTGTCTCTTTTGTCAGGTATTACCGCATGGCTCCGCGCCACGTCCACCAGATATACGTGCTTTTGAACGTCTACTACCTGGCCCGTGGCATCGCGATGTTGAGGCAACCGTAATGGTATGGACCGAAATCACCATGATTGCGCTGCTTTTGCTCCTGGCCTACATATACCTGGGGTACCCGCTACTTCTTTGCCTGCTGGCGCGCCTCATCCCCACGACCCACCGTACCGATGACGGTTTTCTTCCCACGGTCACTCTGGTCATTTCCGCCTACAACGAAAAAGGGGTTATCAGGGCGAAACTGGAAAATTCGCTGGCCCTTGACTACCCGCAGGAAAGGCTCTCCATCTTGGTCGTGTCCGACTGCTCCAGCGACGGGACTGACACGGAGGTGCTCTCTTTCTCGGACAAAGGGGTGAAGCTCATGAGGGCAGAGGAGCGCCGGGGGAAGACGTCGGCCATCAACACGGCGCTTGCCTGTGTCGATAGTGAGATGGTGGTCTTCTCCGACGCCAACGCCATCTACGACGCAACGGCCATCCGCCGGTTGGTGCGGCATTTCGTCGATCCAAGCATTGGTTACGTCGTCGGATGCGCCCGATACGTGGAGGAGACCGTCAGCGCCGCCGGCGGCAGCGAAAGTACTTACTGGGACCTCGAGGTGATGCTGAAACGGTGGGAATCGCGCCTTTCATCAGTGGTTGGAGGGGACGGAGCCATCTATGCGATTCGCCGCTCGCTATACGAGCCACTTAAGGAAGAGGACATCAACGACTTCGTCAACCCCCTTCAGATCGTCGCCAAGGGGTACCGCGGCGTCTTCGACGAGGAGGCGTGGTGCGTGGAGCGTCCCGCCGGTGAATTCCATAAGGAGTTTTCCCGAAAGGTGCGTATCGTGAACCGCAGTTTCAGCGGGTTTTTGCGGGTGCCCCGGGCGGCGAACCCAATGGTCACTGGAGCCTTTGCCTGGCAGCTCGTTTCCCACAAGCTCCTGCGCTGGTTTTCCCCCTGTTTTCTCGGCCTGTTTTTTGTCTTCCTG
Source organism: Citrifermentans bemidjiense Bem (assembly GCF_000020725.1). NCBI lineage: Bacteria > Pseudomonadati > Thermodesulfobacteriota > Desulfuromonadia > Geobacterales > Geobacteraceae > Citrifermentans > Citrifermentans bemidjiense. The sequence goes on from NC_011146.1 coordinate 2,049,622, forward strand.
GTGCTGAACCGGCTGCTGTATTCTGCCTCCCTCACTGGAGAGGTTTTGCTGACCTTGACTGCGATGGGTGCGTTCATCTCCATGCTCGGCGCGCTCCTGAACCGTTTCTGGCGGGTCCCCCTGCCGCTGCTCCTTCCTTACTACTTCGTACTGGTGAATACGGCCTCCGCCCTCGGGGTGTTTTATCGCCTGTTGGGCCGGACCATAGTGACCTGGAGCACTGTAAGGGAGGGGGAGGCTGCTCCCCCGCCAGCGCCGCTTTTGCCGCGCTTGGCCCTTCTCTGCGTCGCGGTGCTGCTCGTGGTTACGGCAAGCGGGGTGGCGCTGGATGAGGATGCCCTCGGCGCGGCTGCCATTCTGCTGATGCTCCTGCTGGTTCACACATTCGTCGGTTACCAGTTACTTTTGCTGCCGCTGTCGCGTCTCTCACGCAGAAAACCAGCTCGGGACGAAAGCTACACCCCCATGGTCACTCTGCTGGTTGTCGCCTATAACGAGGCGAAGGTGATCGAGAAAAAGCTCTTGAACTCTCTGGAACTGGAGTATCCCAGCGACCGGCTGCGCATCCTTGTCGCCTCGGACGGCTCCAAGGATGGCACCGACGAGATTGTCTCCCGATTCCTGGACAGGGGGGTCGAGCTCATCTCCTTTCCGGGAAACCGCGGGAAGATTTCCGCCCTGAACGACGCCATGCGGCAGATCAACTCTGACATCGTCGTTCTATCCGACGCAAACGTCTACTACATGCCCAACGCCATCAGGAAACTAGTGCGAAACTTCGCCGACCCGGAGGTCGGCGCGGTTTCGGGTAGGGTGGTGCTCATAAATGACAGCCTGAGTTATAGCGCAGCCGAGAAGTCCTATTACTCCATCGAGCACCTGATACAGGAACTGGAGGGAAGTCTCGGTGCTCTCATCGGCGCGGACGGCGCCATGTACGCTATCCGCAGGCAGCTCTTCACCCCCCCAAGCCCCGATACCATCCTCGACGATTTGGTAATCGCGATGGGCATTGCCCGGCAAGGGCACTTGGTCATGCACGAAAAAGAGGCGCTTGGATTCGAGGAGAACCTGTTGGAGATAGTGGGGGAGTTCCGCCGCAAAGTGAGGATCATTGCCGGCGGCTACCAATGCCTCTTGCGCGGGGACGTGATTCCCAGGCTGTCCCAGCCGCTGCTCATGTTCTGCTTCACCTCCCATAAACTGCTGCGCTGGGTGAGCGGTTACCTGCTCGTTGCTTTGGTTGGAGTGCTGGTGCAGATCCAACTGCGCCATTCATCATCCAAATATGCGCTGGTGTTGGCAGCACTGCTTGTCGCCCTCGTCCTGGCTTTGCTGGTGCAACTGTTTCCGAGGATGAAGTCGCTCAAGATCGCATCCCTTTGCCACTACTTCTATATGCTGATGGCCGCCTCGCTGCTCGGGGGGTACCGCGGTGTTACCGGTAGACAGAAGGTGACCTGGCGTGGGGGGACGGCCTGATGTGTGGCATAGCCGGCTTCTTCAGAACCCTCTGTCCGGAGGGGGACACGCGCCTTTTGCGGCGGATGGGGGAGGTGATCAGCCACCGCGGTCCCGACGCCTCCGGCGAATTCCTCGATGAAGAGGTGGGGCTTTCCCACAGAAGGCTAAGCATCCTGGACCTTTCCCCCCTGGGGAACCAGCCGATGCACTCCCTGGACGGAAGGTACGTCATCGTCTTCAACGGCGAGATCTACAACTTCCTGGAATTGCGCGGGGAACTGGAGCGCGAAGGGGTCTCGTTCAGGAGCAGGACCGATACCGAGGTGATACTTGCCCTCTACGCCAGGGAAGGGGTGGCGTGCTTGAAGCGCCTGAACGGCATGTTCGCTTTCGCCCTTTGGGACCGGGACACAAAGACGCTCCTTTTGGCTCGGGACCGGATCGGCAAGAAGCCTTTGTACTACTACCATGCCGGCGGGGATCGGATCGCCTTCGCCTCGGAGATAAAGTCGCTCCTCGAGGTCCCGGGGGTGGAGCGGCAGGTTGAGCCGACGGCGGTGGCGGACTACCTGAAGTACCTCTACATCCCGGCTCCGAAGACCATCTACCGGCGTCTCTACAAGCTCCCCCCCGCCCACTGCCTGGAACTCAAGGCGGGAGAAGAGCCACGGATCCGCGAGTATTGGGATGTGGAGTTCAAGGCCGACTACGGGCTGACCCCCGAGGCGGCGGAAGAAGAGCTTTTGGACCTGCTGCAAAAGGCGACCGCCTGCCGCATGATCGCCGACGTGCCGCTGGGGGCCTTTCTTTCCGGCGGGGTCGACTCCAGCGCCGTGGTGGCGCTCATGGCGCGCGCGGCGCAGGAGCCGGTGAAAACCTGCTCCATAGGCTTCGACGACAAGCGCCACGACGAGACCCCCTACGCCCGCGAGGTGGCACGGCTTTTTGCAACCGAGCACAAGGAGTACCGGGTCAGCGCCGACCTGGCCGGGACGGTGGCCCTCTTGCCTCGCTTCTTCGATGAGCCGTTCGCCGACTCTTCGGCGCTTCCCACCTACCACGTCTCGCGCCTGGCGCGGCAGTCGGTGACGGTGGCGCTCGCTGGAGACGGCGGCGACGAGAGCTTCGCTGGGTACCAGAAGTACGCCATCGAGCTGAAGGAGGATCTGGCGCGGCGCGCGGTCCCCAGGGCGCTTCTTTCCCTGATCGGCAAGGCGGCAGGCGCCGCGTCGCACCCGCTTTTGAGAAAGGTGCGCTCCCTCACCACGAGCGCCCTTATGGAGCCGGCCGCAGCCTACTACCGGACCAACACCTTCGTGGAGGACGACCTTCTGGCGGAACTTTTGTCGGAGCCTTTCCGGCGGGCCTGCGCCGGTTACGACCCCGCCGAGCAGACCACGCGCTACTTCAGCCGGATGCAGGGGGCGGATCACGTGACCGCCATGCTCTACACCGACCTGAAGAGCTACCTCCCGGGGGACATCCTGGTCAAGGTGGACCGGATGAGCATGGCGCACTCGCTCGAGGTGAGGGCCCCCTTTCTGGACTACCGGATCGTCGAGTTCGCCGCGAGGCTTCCCTCCAGCTGGAAGATCTCCGGCGGCGAGAAGAAGATCATCCTCAGGAAGGCCTTCGGGCGCCTGCTCCCGGACAGCGTGCTGAACCGCCCCAAGCAGGGGTTCACCGTGCCGCTGGACACCTGGTTCAAAAAGGAGCTCAGGGAATTCGCCGGCAGCCGGCTTTTGGACGACCCGACGCTGTCGCAGTACCTCTCCCTGAACGTGGTGAGGCGGGTCTGGGAGGAGCACCAGCAGGACAGGGCCCGGCACGGCACGCTCCTTTGGAGCCTGTTGATGCTGGCGCTCTGGCACCAGGAGTACCAGGGAGGCGCACCATGTTCGAAGTGATCAGAAAGGACCTGTCCCGGCTCGACCCTGAGGGCAGCGCCTCGCCGAGGACGCTCGTAGCGGGGCTTCTCTCCCAGGGGTTCCAGGCCATCCTCGTCTACCGCTTTTTCCACTGGCTGCAGCAAAAAGGGTGGTCCGGGCAGCCGCTGCGCTTTTTCTGCGAGCGCTTCATCGAGATCACCGGGGGGATCTCGATACCGGCCAGCTGCCGCATCGGGGAGGGGTTCCGGATCCACCACTTCGGCGGGATCATCTTCCACCCCACGGTACAGATAGGGCACAACTGCACCCTGTACCAGGGTGTGACCATCGGCGACCGCGGGGGGACAGGTGGCGCCGCGAAGATCGGGGACAACGTCCTGATCGGCGCGGGGGCCAAGATCATCGGCGCCATAGAGATAGGTGACAACTGCGTGGTGGGCGCGAACGCCGTGGTCACCAGGAGCATGCCGGCGGGGACCACGGCCCTGGGCGCCCCCTGCCGCCTCAAGCACCCGGACGGAAGGATCGAATGATGGAGCCGAGACCGACACAAGGGGTGCCGCGGGTGATGGACCTGCGGGGAACCTACAAGGGAGGGGGGGGGCCGGACAAGACGGTCCTGAACTCGGCGGCGCAGCACGACCCGGTGCGGGTCTACGTGCTGGTGACCTACTTGCACCAGCCCAACGACCACGAGTTCCAGATCCCGGAGATGGCCAAAAAGCTCGGCATCGACTACGTCGACCTCTGCGACGGGAGCACGCTCGACCTCGCCTGCCTGCGCGGGCTCGCGGCGCTTTTGGACCGGCATCGGCTGGAGGTCGTGCACGCCCACGACGACAAGACGCTCCTCTATGCCTACATCCTGAGGTTGATGCGCCCGGGGCTGCGCATCCTCTATACCTGCCACTCCCACGCCATCCTCAAGCGCGAGGATTTCGCCTCTCCTGCCGCCTACCTCAAGTTCCGGGCGCGCCAGAGGCTGCAGATCTGGCTGATGGGTCAATACCTGAAGCCGGTCATCGCCGTCTCCAACGACACCCGCGACCGGCTGGTGCGAAACGGGCTGGACGAGGCAGGCGTAGCCGTGCTGCATAACGGCATCGACACAGCGGTCTGGCAGCGCGCCGGGAGCACTCCCGTCCTGCGCCGGGAGCTAGGGATAGGCGAGGGGGGGATGCTGGTGGGGACCGTGGCGCGCATCACCCCGGAAAAAGATCTCGGCACCTTCTATCAAGTGGCGCGGCGCGTGGCCTTGGAGCTTCCCGGTGTGCGCTTCGCCATCGTGGGGGACGGCTACGGCGACGAACTGGAGCGGGCGCGGCGCGAAGTGGCGCGCCTGGGGCTCGAAGAGGTGGTGCATTTCACCGGTCACAGGAATGACCTGCGCGACGTCTACGTCTCCTTCGACGTCTTCCTGATGACCTCCGTCACCGAAGGACTCCCCAACACGCTCCTGGAGGCGATGGCCCTCGGGGTTCCCTCCGTTTCCACCGACGTGGGCGGGATACCGGAGCTGCTCTACGACGGGGAGGGAGGGTACCTGGCACCGGCCGGCGACGCGGAGCGACTGGCGCTGCGGGTGCTCGAGCTTTTGGCCTCGGTTGAGCTGCGTGAGCGCTTCTCGCGGGAGTGCCGTCAGCGGATCGAGCGGCATTTCTCCTTCGGGCGCCGGGTCCGCTTCATGGAGGATTACTACCACTGGTTTGCCGGCAACGGGGGACTCCCCGATCCGGCCGCCGCGATGGGGGAGCCAGGACATGCAGGCTAAGGAGATTCTCGTCAGGGAGAGAGCTGGAGTGGCCCGAAAGGCCGAGCCGGTGCGGGTCTCTGTCCCCTTTGCCAAAGGGGAGCTGCCCGACCTTGACGCTCTGTGCCTGCAAGATGGGGCAGGGGAGCCGGTCCTTTCGCAATTGCAGGTGCTCAGCCGCTGGAAAGACGGCTCCGTGCAGTGGCTGCACTGCGACTTCGCGGCCGACGCACCGGCGTCTGCCGAGCTCCGCTACCGCCTGGCCCCGGGCGACTTTGCGGCTCCCGAGGCAGCCGGCGAGCTGCGCGTGACCCCGGGAAAGGATAGCTGGCAGGTAGATACCGGCGCCGCTCGTTTCCAGCTCGACGCGAGGATACTCCGCCCATTTCTCCAGGTGCAAGGGGGAGAGGAACCGGCATCAGGCGCCGGGCTTTGCCGCCTGAAAAACTGCGCCGGGAAGGAGCTTCAGGGGACGGTCGAGCAGATCGCGCTGGAGAACTTCGGGGCGCTGCGTGCTACGCTACGACTGGAAGGGGCTTTCGCCGCGGCGGCACGCTTTTGCTGCCGGCTCCATTTCTTCGCCGGCAAAAGCCGCTGCCGCATCGAGCTCACCCTGCACAACCCGCGCAGGGCCCGCCACGCCGGCGGGCTGTGGGATTTGGGGGACCCGGGCTCGCTCCTTTTCCGTGGCCTGCGCTTCGAGCTTCCCCTGGAGCAGCCGGGGGAGCAACTGGTTATCCCTGAGCCGGGGGCGGAGCGGGTAATGCCGATACGCGGCGGGTCGCTGTCGCTTTTGCAGCAATCAAGCGGAGGAAGTTCCGCCCAGGGCGCGGGGTATCGACTGCTGGAGGGGGGCGAGCTGTTGCTGGAAGGGAAAAGGGCCACCCCGCTCATCTGGTGCGGCGTCGGCGCCCGGGGGGTGGGGGCGCTCCTTCCACGCTTCTGGCAGGAATTCCCCAAGGAAGTCGCGGCAGGGCCCGCGGCGCTTTGCCTCTCGCTCTTCCCCGAGGGCCTTGAGCCGCACGAGTTGCAGGGGGGGGAGCGCAGCACCAGCTCCTTATGGCTCGACTTCTGCTGCCGCCCCGAGGATATGGCGCCGCTCGCAGCGCCGCTGTCGCTCTCTCCCGCACCCGAGGCGGTGCGCGCCTCCGGCGTGCTGGGGGACCTGCCGCCAGTCGCCGGCGACTTCGTGGACCGTTTCCTCCCCGGCCCGCAGGCGCTCTTCGAGCGGCGCGAGGCTATCGACGAATACGGCTGGCGCAATTTCGGCGACATCTACGCCGACCATGAGGCTGTTTATCACCACGGATCCGACCCCTTCGTCTCCCATTACAACAACCAGTACGACGTCTGCGCCGGGCTTTACCGCAAGTTCCTCGCCACGGGCGACCCGTGCTGGGGGGAGCTCGCCTCGGACTTGGCCCGTCACGTGCTCGACATCGACATCTACCATACCCGTGAGGACCGGGAGGAGTACAACGGTGGGCTCTTCTGGCACACGGACCACTACATCAGCGCCGGAAACGCGACCCACCGCACCTATTCCAAGCTGCACCTGGGGGTGAAGGATCCCCGCTACTGGGGTGGGGGGCCGGACGCGGAGCACTGCTATACCACGGGGCTCCTGCTGCACTACTTCCTCACCGGGAACCCCGACTTCCGGGATGCAGTCTTGACCCTTGCCGACTGGTGCTACGGCGCTCTCGACGGATCCAGGCTGCTGCTGGCCACCGCTAAGAAGTCGCTTCGTTACATGTCGCTGCTACGCTACGGCAAGGGGAGCCTCTTCCCGCGCTATCCCTTCGACAGGGGGACGGGAAACGCGCTTACCGCCTGCCTGGACGCCTTCCAGCTTTCTGGAGACCGGACTTATCTAGCGCGGGCCGAGGAGCTGATACGGGGCGCGCTGCACCCGATGGACGACATCGAGGCGCGTGGGCTGGGAAACCCGGAGCTCGCATGGTCCTACACGGTGCTCCTGGGGGCGGTGGCAAAGTTCTTGGACAAAAAGAGCGAGCTCAAGGAGTGGGACGAAGCCTTCGCCCTAGCCCGGGCCGGGCTTTTGGCCTACGCGGACTGGATGGAGCGGCACGAGTTCCCCTACCTGAGGAAGACGGAGCTTCTTGAGTACCCGAACGAGACCTGGGCGGCGCAGGAGCTGCGCAAGTGCGTCGTCTTGTACCGCGCCGCCCGCTACGCTCCGCAGGACCGGCGCCTGGCCTTACTGGAGAAGGCGCGGCAACTGCTTAAGGAAGCCCGTGTCGACCTAGAGCGCTTCCCCACCAGCAACTGCACGCGGCCGGTAGCGCTCATGCTGCAAAACGGCTGGATTGCCGCCGCGCTCGAAAACGAGCTTCCCGCGCACTGTTTCGGCGGGGAGCCCGTTTTCACCGCTGGCGCAGGCACACCAAAGCTATCGGGAGCGACTGTCGTCGCCAGGATAGTCCGGGAGTTGTGGGACGCAATTAGGGAAACGACGCTCAAAAGGGAGCTGGCCTGGCTAAGGTCGCGGCTTTAGCCGGCTCAGGGTGAGACATGGATGCTGTCCGGGAAATGGTTAAGAAAATATTGGCCAAGGCGCTAGTCCTTTCCTGTGCCGACGTACTTTTTCGCCATTTGAACCGAGAGCGGCTCCTGGTGGTCATGTACCACGGCGTGACCACGGAAAGCTATACGCCAGCGGTCTGGACCCAGCTCCCCCTGCCGATGTTCCGCAGCCAACTCGAGTTTTTGAGCAAGCACTACCGGTTCGTCACCCTGCAGCAGGTGATACGGGCGCTGGACAGGGGGGAGCCCCTGCCGGAGCGCGCCGCGCTGATCACCTTCGACGACGGGTTGAAGAACAACTACTCGGTCGCCTACCCGGTACTCAAGGAGCTGGGGATTCCCGCCGCCATCTTCCTCACCGTCAACATGATCGGGGGGGGGCGAGATGTTCTGGTTCGACGAGCTCTACCTGCTGATCCGCGAGGGGGTGGCGCTTGGCGTGGCGCTGGAGCTGCCCTGCCCCGAGGCCCAGCGGCACTACCGGGAGGGGGACGTCTGGAAGTCCTACTTCGCCTGTGTCGAGGCTGCCAAGCGCTGCGGCAGCGAACGGCGCCACAGGCTCCTGGAGGATCTGCGCCAGAGGGTCCCCTTGGAGCGCGAGCGGCACCTAGACGATTTCGGCCTACTCGATTGGGATCAGGTGCGTGAGATGGAGCGCTCAGGGCTGGTCGGCTTCGGCGTGCACACCGCGACGCACCGGATCCTCTCGGAATTGAAGGAGCACGAACTGGAGGAGGAGGTTCTGGCCCCCCGTAAGAGGTTCACCGAGCAACTGGGGGTGGAGGCGGAGAGTTTCTGCTTCCCCAACGGGCGCCCGGGAGTCGACTTCTACCCAAGCCACGAGGAGTACCTCCGCTTGCGCGGCTACGTCTGTGCCTTTAGCACCGGCGACGAGCTTTTCGACCGCAGCGTGGGAAACCGGATGGCGATAGCGAGGATTCCGGCTGGAAACGACGGGAGCTCCCATCCCGACTACTTCAGGCTCAACACGGCGGGCGTGCTGAGCCCGTTCCGGAAATGGCGCTGCATGGACCGCCAGCAGTAACAAGGCCCCTGACGCGGAGGAAGCGATTTGGCTGCATCTGCGATCGACATAGAGGTGGTTTCCGACCACGGCCGTTTCCTGGAGCTAAAGCCTGAGTGGGACCTGCTCCTGGCGCAGCTAGGCGACCAGGCCTCCGTGTTCCTGAGTCACTACTGGCTTGACTGCTGGTGGCGGCACTTCGGCGGCGACGCCAAGCTGCACCTGCTGGTGCTGCGCCGCGAGGGGAGGATGATCGCCATCGCCCCGCTGATGCGGCGGCGCCTTTCCCTGTACGGCCTTCCGGTTCGCTGCCTCTGTTTTCCGGAAAACGGCAACACCCTGCACAGCGACCTCCTGGTCGGCGAGGCCGAGCGCGGAGAGTCTCTGACGGAGCTTCTATCCTATCTGGACCGGAACCGGCGGGAGTGGGACCTGGTCCACCTGCACCGGATGCCGGGGGACTCTCCCAATCTGGCGGTCGCCCTGAACCTGCTCCGGGAGACGGGGGTGAAGCACCACCTGCGCAGCGTCTACGCCTCGCCCTACCTCAAAGTGGCGGGGGGGTGGCAGGCGTTCCATGCGGGGCGGAGCGTAAGGGTTCGCAAGACCCTGCGCAACGTAAGGAACAGCCTGGAGCGCGCTGCATGCCCAGACCTCGTGCGGGTGGCGACCTGGGAGGAATTTCTGGAGCAACGGGAAGCCATCTGCCGGATCGCCAGCCACAGCTGGACCGAGGAGGAGGGGGACTCCCTGGCCACCCCGGTCAACCGCGCCTTCTTCGAGGACCTGGCCCGGGAGGCGGCCCGGGAAGGAGGGCTGCGGGTTTGGCTCCTCCTTCTGGACGGTCGCCCCGCCGCCTTCGAGTTCCACCTGCGCGGCTTCGGCAAGCAGCATGCGCTGAGAGCCTCGTTCGACGAGGAGTTTGCCTCCCTTTCTCCCGGCGCGTTCCTGGAGATGGAGCTGCTCAGGGAGATTTACGATGAACCGCAGGGGGTTGCGCACTTCGATTTCGGTGGGAGCACCGACCCCTACAAGAAGCGCTGGAGCGATCAGGCCCGGGAACTGGTCCTGTTACAGTTGTTCAACGCGGAGCCTTATTCCAGGCTTTGCTCGCTTTACGCCACGTTGCTGATACCGCTTCTGCGCCAGGTGCGCGACCTGTTAAGGAGAAAGGGATGAAAGATTTGCGGGTGGTACTGGTGGTGTCGACGGATCCCTCCGACCTCTTCTTCGCAAACCAGCTGGCCAGGCGCCTTTGCGCCGTTGCGGTAGTGGTGGAGGACCAGGCGGCTGCGCCGCTTGGCCCCCGCCTGCGCAGGACGGTGCGCCGGCTGCTTAGCCCTTGGAAGCTCCCGGAGCACTTGCGGGGACAGCGGATCATCGCGGAGCATGTACGCAGGACCGCCCTCATCGACCGGGATGGTTTCGGCGACGAGGGGTACCAGCTGCAACTTCCGGAGGAGTGCCAACTGGTCGAGCTCTCCGGAAAAGGGGTGCTGAACCGCCTGGAGACTGTCGAGCGGGTGCGGCAGCTCGAGCCTGACCTCCTGGTGCTCTGCGGCTGCTCCATCATCAAGAAGGAGCTCCTTTCGGTGCCGCGCCTGGGCACCCTCAACCTGCACGGTGGGCTGGCGCAGCGCTACCGCGGGGTGTGGACCACCCTCTGGGCGGTGGTGAACCGGGAGCCGGAGTACGTGGGGGCCACGGTGCATTTCGTCACCCCGGACATCGACGACGGCGACATCGTGCTCCAGGGGCGCCCCGAACTGGGCCCGGACGACAACCCCGAGTCGCTTTACGTCAAGGTGGTCCGCCTCGGGGTAGAAATGATGGCTAGCGCCGTGGCAGGGATCGCTGCCGGGCAGGTGCAGCGTTATCCCCTGGAGCAGCGCGGCCAGCTCTACCTCTCGTCCATGGTCACCCCGGAAGTGCTGACAAAGGCATGGCGGGTTACCGAGGAGGGGGTGATGCAGGAGTACCTCTCCGACCGCGAAAGGCGGGACGCAGCGGTGCTCCCCTTGATGCGGGGGGTGTTCCCTCCGCAGGGGAGGTAGCATGTTCCGGATCTCCGTAAGGCGTCGCACTTTCCTGAAGGTTTTGGCGGCCATGCTCGTCCTCGTGGCGTGGGGAAGGAAGGGCGTCTCCCACGCCGCCCAGGCCGGTAAAAGGAGCAGGGTGGTGGTGGTGCACGATGCCGGGGCCGCCCCGGGGCCGGGGCTCGACAATGCGGACCTGGACCCGGAGACGGTAAAGCGGATGGTGAACCAGGGGGTCGTTGCCCTTACCGGCGCCGCCGATCTCAAAAGCGCCTGGAGAAAGGTCATCCCCGACCCCTCCAAGCGGGTCGCCGTCAAGGTCAACTGCCAGATACGCGGGATCTACACCAAGGCGAAGGTGGTGCAACCGGTGTTGGAGGGGCTGATGCTCGCCGGCGTCTCCGCAGACAACATCCTGGTCTACGACATGACCGACAACGCCTTCGAACTGGCGGGCTTCAAGCGCAACCTGGGAGCCGGGGTCAAGGTGGGGAAGGTGGCGGATTTCGGCGGCTATTCCAGGATCCTGTACCACCGGCTGGCGAACCTCCTCACCGGGGGGCACCCGTATTCCGTCGCGAACCTCGTCACCAACACCCTGCACGCGCCCGCGGGGCGCTGGGACTGCGACTACCTGATCAACGTTCCCGTGCTGAAGGCGCTGGACGGCTACTGCGGGGTGACCCTCAGCATGAAGAACCATTACGGCTCCATCGGCAACCCCGGTGACCACCACAAGGACATCATGGATCACATACCGCTCATCAACTCGCAGCCGGAGATCAAGGACAAGACGAGGCTCATCGTGATGGACGCTATCTTCGGAGAGTACCAGTGGGTGAACGGCCGCGACCAAAGCCATGTGGTACGGGTGAACAAGGTCCTGGTGGCTTGCGACACCGTGGCGATCGACGCCACCGGCTGGCGCATGATCGACGCGCTGAGAAAGGAGCACGACCTCCCTCCGGTGGCGCCGAGGCCCCAGTACATAGCGAAGGCGGCGGCCCTTGGGCTTGGGGTTGCCGATCCGTCGCAGATCGAACTGCTTCAGCTTGAGACCGGCAAGGGATCCGGGGGGAGGGGACGGTGAAGCTTCTCGTCGGAGCCTATCGCGAGCTCTCCGCGGAGCTGTTGCGGGAGCGCCACCACAGGCGGGTTCAGGCGCTGGATTGCATCGCCTTTCTTACCTATCGCTGCACCAGCTGCTGCAGGACCTGCACCATCTGGCAGCGGGAGGGAAGCGGCATGGCGGAGCTTACCCGCGAGCAGTGGCTGGAGCTGGTGCCGGGGCTAGCGCAGTACGGCATCCGCTCCTTCGAGATCTTCGGCGGCGACGCGCTGTTGCGCAAAGAGGTCATCTTCGACCTTACCGAACGCCTCACCGAAAGAGGGATCGCCTCCTATTTTCCGACCAACGCGAACCTCTGCGACCGCGATGCCGTGGAGCGTCTGGTCGGCGCTGGGTTGGGCACGGTCTACCTCTCCATCGACGACGTCGACGAGATGCACGACCGGGTCCGCGGGGTGCCGGGTGGTTTTTCCAAGGTGGCGCAGGCATTGGAGCATTTCTCTGCGGTGCGCGGCTGTGGGGAGCGCCCCTACATCGTGATCTGCACCACCCTGTCCAGCCTCAACTTCAGGAACTTCCCGAAGCTGCTCGATTTCCTGTCCGGCTACCCGGTGCAGGCGGTCTACCCGCGGCCGCTGGGGGAGTTCTCGGCTGCCAACGTGGCCGCTTCTAGGCTGGACGGCAAGCTCCCCGAGCCCTACTTCGCCTCCTCCGACGGCAGCTCCCACCTCATGTCGCCCGAGGATCTGGTCGAGATGCGGGAGATGATCCGGGAGGTGAGAAGCCGCAGCTACCCCTTCTACGTAAACTGGCGCACCTACTACAGCACCACCGATCGCACCTTTCTCTGCGGCGAATATCCCCTTTGCCATTGCCGGGTCGCGAGCACCGTGCTCACCATCAACCCCAACGGCGACGTGGTTCCCTGCCCCTTTTTCCGCAGCTACGTCTTAGGCAACCTGACGCGCGAGAGCCTCGGCGCCATCTGGGGCAATCCGCACCACCGAGAATTCCTGGCGGCGCAGCGCCAGGGGCGGCTGGCCATCTGCCGCAACTGCAACACGAGGGCCTACTATACCTCCCTTACCGAGACGCTCGGCTACTACGCCAAGCGGGCCCTGGAGCGTACGGGGCTGTACCATGCCCTCTAGGAGAAGGCCGCAGCTATGGATCTGATCATCCCCAAGGTAATGCACGTCATCCTCTCGCTCGATGCAGGCGGAGGCGCCGAGAGGCTGGTCTATGACCTCGTGCGTGACGCCGTTTTTTCCCCCGCCCCCCCGGTCGTCTGCTGTCTCTACCATCCCGGCAAACTGGGAGTCCTGCTGCAACAGGAGGGTTTTCGGGTGTACTCGCCAGCCACCAAACCGGGTGGGCTCCAGTGGTCCCTCGTCCCCTGGCTCGCCCGGATCATCCGAAAGGAAGGTGTCGATGTGGTGCACGCCCACCAGTACACCCCCATGTTCTACAGCGTCCCGGCGGCGCTCGCGGCGGGCCGCAAGCGGGTCATCTACACCGAACACGGCAGGCTCTACCCGGACCTTCCCAAGTGGAAACGGCGCCTTTGCAACCCGCTTTTATCGTGGGGGATCGACCAGATCGTCTCCATCTCGGACGGCACCAAGGAGGCGATGGTGGCGGTCGACAACTTCGCCGGGGATCGCATCGCCGTGGTGCACAACGGCGTCCTCTTCGCCAAGCCCGGCTCCGATTTCGACCCCGCAGAAAAGAGGCGCTCGCTCGGCATCCCCCCCTCGCACCGGATCATCGGGACCGCGGCGCGGCTGGAGCGGATCAAGAACCTCCCCATGATGCTGCGCGGTTTCCAGCGCGTGCTGGAAAAGATGCCCGATACCTCGCTCCTGATCGCGGGGAGGGGGTCGCGCGAAAGGGCCCTGAAGCAGTACGCCCAGGAACTCGGCATAGCGGATAAGGTGCGTTTCCTCGGGCTGCGGGACGATCTCCCCGAGATCTACCCGCTTTTCGAGCTCTTCCTGCTCACCTCCTTTTCGGAAGGGATCTCCGTCACCCTGCTGGAGGCGATGTCTCACGGCGTGGCGCCCATCGCCACCCGGGTGGGGGGCAACCCGGAGGTGGTCCTCGAGGGCGAGACCGGCCTCCTGGTGGGGGATGACGATTACATCGAGCTCGGCGAGAAGATCCTGGAGCTCATGGCGGTTCCTGAGCGCGCCAGGCGCATGGGGGAGGCCGCCCACGGCTGGGTCGGGAATCATTTTTCCTTCGAAAAGATGGTCCAGGACTATCTGCGGCTCTACCGGGGAGCCGAGGCTAACCCCGATGATCAGGTAAGGGAATAGGTGGAACATGCGTGAGATAGTCCTTTACATCCTGATCGCAATGTCGGCTCCGGCTGTCCTGCGTCGTCCCTTCTTGGGCGTGGTGATCTACCTCGGCGCCAACATCGTGCGGCCCGAGATGCTTTTCTGGGGCGGCGAGGGGGGGAGTTTCGTCTTCGTCACCTACTACATCCTGATACTGGCGGGGTGCCTGCTGCGGGGCGAATTGTCCGGTCTGGGCCAGGTTTTCCAGCGGGAGTACCTCCTCATGCTCTGGATGCTGGCGGCGATCTACCTCTCCATCATGCTGGCCCAGTTCCAGGTGCCGTTGGCCGGCTACTTCGCCACTGACATCGCAAAAACCCTGGGGTTGTGCGGGCTGCTGTACCTGCTGGTCAAGAAGCTCGCGGATATCGAACTTCTGGAGTCGACCCTGCTCGGCTGCCTGACCTTCCTCGGCATCTGGGGCATCGAACAGCAGATGCTGGGAAACGAGCGTCTGGAAGGGCTCGGAGGGGCGGCCTGGGGGGATTCCAACGGCGTAGCTTCGGTGTACGTCCTCTTCCTGCCGGTCGCCCTGGCCTTCGCCTACGCCGCCGGCAAACGCCGGAGGTTCTGGATCTTCATGGGGGTCGCCGCCGTGATGGTCGCCCTCATCGTCTGCACCAAATCGCGCGGGGGGCTCTTGGGGATGGTCGCCTGCCTCTTCTGTTTCGCCATCTATGCCAGGAAAACCGCCGCGACCTTCAAGATCGCGCTCCTGCTCGCCCTGCTGGTGACCCCCTTTGCCACCGATGCCTACTTGGAGAGGATGAAGACCTTGCAGGGGGTAAGCGACACCGAGAACTTCGAGGGTTCCGCCCGCTCGCGCTTCATCCTGTGGCAGGCGGGACTCATGGTCTTCACCAGGAACCCGGTGGTGGGCACCGGCTTTCTCACCTATCCGGAAGCGAAGATGGAGTTCGAGGAGAACTTCTATCATCTTGAGGATCACTTCCGCGAGTGGGTCTTCAGGAAGGAATCCAAGAAGGTGACGCACAACACCTACATTCAGATGCTTTCCGACTGCGGGGTGTTCGGGGCGCTCCCCTTCTTTCTCCTTATGGCAGGAGGGATACGGAGCGGTTTCAGGGCCCGCAGCAGGCTGAAACAGGAGCAGCGCGAGGCACCGAGCCTGTGGCTTGCGGGATGCAGCGCCGGCCTCACCGGGTTCTCCGTCTGCATCATCACCATCGACTCCGTCACCATGCCCTTCATCTACGTGCAGTTGGTGGTGATCGGCATCCTTTCCAGGACCTTGAGCGGTTCTCCCGCAGGACTTCCGCTGGCCGTGGAACCGGAGCTTGCGGTCGCGGAGCAGCCACTATGAACCGGTGCGAGATCGACCCCAATCTCCTTCTTTTCATCGATCCTGCGGCGGTCCGCAGCGAGGAGAAATGGCTCTTCTTCGAGGGATGTCCGAAGGATATTCTGCAACTACTGATGGAGGGCAGCAATGTCATTTGCCATTTCCCGCGCAGGCGGCTGCTGCACCAGTTTAAAGTCGCGGCGGCACTCTGGCTAAAGGGGGTCGCGGCTTCGAGGGTGCTCTTTATCAACGACGGGCTTCTTTCCTGTTTCCTCCACGCAAGGAGCAAAAAAGCATATCGCCTGTACCTGAGACGCTACCTCCCAAAAAC
Source organism: Citrifermentans bemidjiense Bem (assembly GCF_000020725.1). Classification (NCBI taxonomy): domain Bacteria; kingdom Pseudomonadati; phylum Thermodesulfobacteriota; class Desulfuromonadia; order Geobacterales; family Geobacteraceae; genus Citrifermentans; species Citrifermentans bemidjiense. Next base: position 2,065,377 of record NC_011146.1, read on the forward strand.
GATGTCACTGCGCCTGCGGATGGTGTACAGGCTGCCGCTATTGCTACGTTGTGAGTCGACATTTTTGGTCCTTTTGTGCAACAAGGGCTCCAGCTACTCCGGCGACGCTGACCAAGCCCTTGTCGAGGCAACCGAGCTCATGCTTTTCTCCAACCGGCTGGGCAAACTACTGCTGCTGGACGCCCGCAATATAACGAGCGAACACGGGGAGATCATGAAGACCACGGCTCATTGTGGATATCTCCCGGTTATGGAGAAGGAATTCGCCACATTGTCGGATATTTCAGCGAAAATGACGGATTGCCGCTCGCTGCCGCAGCTGGGGAGGCATTTCGTGCTGAACGGGAGGCACTTCTTTACCGAAAAATACATCTTCGGGGAGAGCCTGCGCCATGTGTTGCAACGCTACGGGACTCATCGTGAGCCGGCAAAGGCCTGCTACGTTCTGCACCTGCTCGACCAATGGTACGCCTCGTACCTGGATGTCTTCACCGGCAGTCCCAGGCCCTTTTCCACGTTGACCACTCACCTTCTCCCGCTGTTTTCCGCGTGCTATCCCAGCGGCAGCCCGGAACTGGTAGAGGTGGCGCGCCGGCACCTGGCCGATCTCGACTGCTGCCTTCCGGGGCTGGTCCCCGTGGTGAGCCACAACGACCTGTGGCCAGGAAACTTCCTAAGCACCCGCCAAGGGCTGGTAGTGCTAGATTGGGAACGGGCGACCCCTGAAAGGGCACCATTCTTCGACTATTTCTGGATGATCATCTCCGCAGTGCTCGAATATCTCGCCGGTGCCAAAAGCTTACGACGCTACTCCAACAAGATGGACATTTTCTTGGAGGCTGAAGATGAGGTGGCCCTTGAAGGGCACCGCCTGCTCCGGCTTTTTCTCAAACGCCTCGGTGTACCGGATCAGCACTTTCAGGCGTTGCTTTTCCTGTTTTTGATGGAAGGCTCGGTGCAGGGATTCCAGTCCTTGGGAAGACAGACCGAGATGGACGCCGAGATCTTCAGTCAGCTGCTGAAGTTCACAGACCGGGAAGCCGCTGACGGCACCCGTTATATCAGGCAGGGTGCAGACGAGCCAGAGCAGGAGGATGAACTTGGTAAGTAATGAAGCGAAAAAAGCGGTCGGCGGCGCAGCCACCCCCGTCCGCGTGGCCTTCACCGAGAGGCACGGCATGGCCAAAGAGCTGGCCGAGTTCCCCCCTTCCGGGGTCAGCTACTCCTTTCTCAACCCCTTGCCCAAGAAGAACCTCCTGGTGAGAAGCGGCATCAAGGGGTACCTGGGGCACTACGACAGCGCGGATCATGACCTGATAGAGGCGATCTTGAGCCCGATCATCACCCGGAACCGGTGGATCTACTCCATCGCCAACTTTCAGGAAGCGACCACCTTTAACCTGCTGGGGTGCCCGCTCCCCCGCTCCGCGAGGGTGGCCTACCTGCGCTACCTCATGTCCAAGAAGAACTTCAAGAAGCTGATTTTCTGGAGCAACTCCGGAAGGGAGACCCTGCAAAGCTACGGCGGACTGGGTGAGGGGTGGATGCAGGAAAAGGTAGCCGTGGTCTACCCGGCGATCCGCGAGGTACCCAACGAGCTGATCCGCTTCAGTTCGCTGCACGTCAACATCCTTTTCAGCGGCGATTTCTTCAGGAAAGGCGGGGCCAACGTCGTCGACGCCTTCGTACAGGCGCAGAAGATTTATCCCGGCATCAGGCTGAGGCTTTGCTGCGACGAGCAGGACTTCTGCACGATGAACGACGCGTTGCGCCAGGAGTACCTTGACAAGGTGAGGAGCAACTCTGCCATCATCTGCGGCCGCGTGCCGCGCGAGAAACTGATCGAGGAGATCCTCCCCGAAACGGACATCTACCTTTTGCCGACCTACACCGAGGCTTTCGGCTTCGCCATCCTGGAGGCGATGGCCTACGGCATTCCGGTGATATCGACCAACTACTTCGCCATCCCCGAGATGATAAGCCACGGCGCCACCGGCTTCCTGATCGACACCAGGGCCTTCGATTGCGACAAGCTGTTCAGGGGGTACCTGGTGAACGAGATCCCCGAAGATTTCAGCCGGCACGTGACGCAGAACCTTTTTACCTACCTCTGCCAGCTGATCGAATCTCCGGAGCTACGGACCGAGTTCGGCAGGGAGGCGATGGCCGTCGCCAGGAGCAAATTCTCCTTTGCCGCGAGGAACCGCGCCATGCAGCAAATCTACCGTGAGGCGCTGGGCTGATGCACTTGCGCAAAGTAATAGAAAACATCCTCTCCAACTGGGTCAACCTGGTGGTGACCATCGCCATAGCCTTCGTCGTGAGCCCGGTAGTGGTGCAGACACTGGGCAAGGAACTGTACGGCGTATGGACCCTCGTGGTGTCGGTCACCGGGTATTTCACCGTGCTCGATTTCGGGGTCAACACGGCGATCGTGCGCTATATCTCCAGCAGCGCCGCCCGGAACGATGACGACCGTGCGCGCTCCGTCTACTCCACCTCGATGGCGATCTTCGGGATAACCTCCTCCGTGGTGCTCGCCTTCTCGCTGGTTTTCGGCTACTTCTTCCAGGATCTGTTCCAGCTCTATCACATCCCCAGGTCCTACCTTTACGCCGTATTCCTGATCTCAGCCCTGGATCTTGCGGGGGGGCTCGTCTGCTCCGTGTTCCTCGGTGCGCTGGCAGGGCTGCAGGAATTCAAGTTCATAAACGGCACCTCCCTCTCGATCAACATCGTCAAGAGCGTGGTCCTGGTGCTGATGCTCAAAAGCGGCTACACCCTCCTTGCCCTTGCCTTGCTGCAACTGGTGGCGAGTGTCGCGCGGGCGCTATGCCAGTACGCCCTCCTGCGCCGGAAGTACGGGCATCTCCGCTTCGACCGGCAGGCGGTGAACCGGGACACGGTGAAGCTCATCTACAACTACAGCGTGTACAGCTTCGTCATCGCCGTCGCCCTAAAGCTCCTTTTCTACACCGACTCGGTGGTGATAGGCGCCCTGATCGGGGTCTCCCAGGTCGCCTTCTACGCCATTCCTTCGTCCTTGCTGGACTACCTAGAGAAGTTCGTCTGGGCCATAATCTCGGTGCTGATACCGATGATCAGCGCCAACGAGGCTACCGGGGCGGGGGGCGCCAACGAGAGGCTCTACGTCACCGGCACCCGCTATACGCTTCTTCTCAGCATGCCGGTGGTGATCTCGCTCTACTGCTACGGGGGGGATTTCATCACCCTCTGGATGGGCCCGGAGTTCGGCGAGCGCTCCCTTTGGGTATTGAGGCTCCTGCTGATCGGTTTCGGCTTCTCCTTCTCGCAGCTGATAGCCCACGGGATCCTGAAGGGGATCAGCAGGCATCGGGTGCTGGCTTACATTCTGGCCTTCGAGGCACTAGCCAATTTCGGGATGAGCGTCGCGCTCGCCAAGCCCTACGGCATCGAGGGAGTCGCCGTGGGGACGTTGGTCCCCTTGGTGCTGGCGTCGGCCTGCATCGTCTGCTACAGCTGCCGCCTGCTCAACATCGGCATCTGGCGCTACCTCGCCAGGGCCTATAGCGCGGCGCTCGCCGGGACCCTGGCCGCGCTCCTCTTCATCGCCTGGAACCCGTACCGGATTACCGGCTTTTTTTCGCTTTTCGCCACCTGTGCCGTGGTTGCCGCCGTTTTCCTGGCGGTCGCTTTCCCGGCGTCCTTGGAAAGGGAGCACAGGGATCTTTTGCTCAAGAAGCTTTTCGGCAGGGCGGCCGTTTCGGGGAGCTGACCCGGAGGCCCGATCAAACGCCCCACCGGGGCGTACACGGAGTAAGCAGTGCAAAACGTCTTGTTTTATTACTCGTCCCAGCAGGTGCACACCGGCTCGCCCAAGGTGCTGGCGCGCCTCATCGAGGGGCTGGACCGTACCCTTTACGTGCCTTATTTCATCGCCGGGCGTCCCGGCGACCTGTCGCGCAGGCTCGCTGCAAACGGAACCGTGATCCTTGAAGGGGAGGTGGGGCAGGTTTCCGCCACTACCCTCTTGAACAACACGGCGAACCTTTTCCGGCTGACGAGGCTTTTAAAGCGCAACAAGATCTCTCTGGTGCACATAAACCAGCTGGGGTGGAACCTCGATCTCGCCGTCGCAGCGAGGCTCCTCTCCATCCCGGTCGTGTTCCACATCCACAACCACGAGCAGATCAACCTGCGCAACCTCGACTGCCGGCTGGGATCGCGCTACCTGTTCGTTTCCCGGGCGCTCGCCGAGCAGTGCGACGCCTACCGTTTCCACCCGGTGAAGACGCAGGTGCTCTACAACCCCATCGACATCGACAGGTTCCGCGCCGGGCGCCCAATCCGGCAGGAGCTGAACCTCCCTCAAAATGCACCGGTGGTGGGGACCGTGGCCCAGATCTGCCACCGGAAGGGGATCGACATCATCGTCAACTGCGCGCAGAAGGTGCTCTCCTCGGTACCCGAGGCGGTATTCGTCATCGCCGGACCGGACGGGCTCGGGGAGGAGCGCTTCGCGCAGGAGCTCCGCGCGGAGATTGCCGGCAATGGACTCTCGGAAAAAATCCGCCTCGTCGGCCCGCGCGACGACATCGAGGACTTCATGGCCAGCCTGGACCTCTTCTTTCTCCCCACCCGTGCGGAGCCGTTCGGCATGGTCTTTGTGGAGGCCATGGCGGCGGGGGTCCCCGTCGTGGCCAGCAACGTCGGGGGGATCCCCGAGATCATACCTGCGGAGGAGTTCGGCATCCTCTTGGACTCGGAATCCCCGCGTTATCCGGAAGTTATCGCGGGGCTCCTGGTCGACGCCGACCGGAGAAGGCGCATGGCGGCAGCTGCCTTCGAGCGCGCGCGGGACAACTTTTCACACTCGATCTTCAACCGGAAGATCGGGTCGCTCTACCGTGAACTGATCTGATCCAGCGACCGGGGGACTAAGCCGCTGCACCGTAGGCGGATAGGGTGGGCCGCCGAGAGGTCATATGAGGAACGAGATCGCGAAAAACCTGCTGTTTTACCCGGTGCACTACCTGAGAGGGGAGTACGTGGCCCCTTTGGTCCGTGAAGTCCAGGAGATCAACGCCGCTTCTTCGGAGCGGATAGCGTTGCATCAAGAAGAGGCCCTATGCCGGGTCATCGATCGTGCGCTTTCTCTGGAGCTCTCCCTTTATCGTGACCTGCGCCGGCATCGAAAGCAGGTCCGTCCCGCCGAGGTGCTGCAGCTGCTGCAGGAGATGCCGCTGGTTTCCAAGGAGGCTATGCGGGCCGCGGTGAAAGAGGACCGCAGGAAAAAGGGAAGGGGGCTCGATTACCGCTCCACCAGTGGCTCGACCGGGATGCCCTTTCAGTTCTACAAGGACCGCCTGGCGACCGGGTACATGGACTCGGTCCAGTATGCGGCCAATGCTTGGTACGGCATCGACATGGGGGACCCGCAGGCCCGATTCTGGGGCATGCCGCTGGGCGCCAAGGGGGCCCTGGTCGCCAGGGTAAAGGACCTGCTGCGAAACCGCATCAGGTTCTCGGCCTTCGATCTGAGCCTGGAGGCGAAGGAGGCATTCTACGCCCGGCTGCGCGGCTTCGCCCCCAGCTACTTTTACGGCTACCCGAGCCTTATCGCCGAATTCTGCAGGTACGCGGCGCAGCAGGGGGTGGACCTGTCGGCGCTGCCGCTCAAGGCGGTGGTAGGTACCGGCGAGTACGTGTATCCCAGGGAAAGGGAGTTGATCTCGGCCGCGACCGGCGCCCCCTTCGTGAGCGAATACGGCTGCACCGAGGTGGGGCTGATCGGGTTCGAATGCCGGCACGGCAGCATGCATCTCATGGCGTCGAACATCGTCCTCGAGATCATCAAGGACGGTAAAAGCGTCATAGATGAGGAGGGGGATGTCTACGTGACCGAACTGCACGCGAGCCACTTCCCCTTTATCAGGTACGGGCTGGGCGACCGCGGCAAAATCGTCGGCAAGCCCTGCAGCTGCGGCCGCAACCTCCCGGTGTTCGAGGTCATCTCCGGCAGGAAGGACGATTACGTGATCACCCCCGAGGGGGGGAAGATCTACGACGCCATCTTCGCCTACGTGCTGAAAAAAGGGGTGGACCAGTTCAAGGCGGTGCAGACGGCGGCAGACCGTGTCGAGATAACCCTGGTCGCCAACGCGGAGTATTCCGAGGAACTGGAGAGACGCTACCTGCAGGAACTGAGTAACCGTATCTCGCCCTGCATGCAGATCGCCATCAGCAGGGTAGATCGGATCGAGCGCAGCAAGTCCGGCAAACTGAGATATTTCGAAAGGAAAATCAACTAGCGCTCGCCGAGGCTTGCGAGCTGCGCAATGGGATAGCCATGGAAGTTCTTTTCGTATCAGTGATAATACCGGTCTTCAATGCGCACAGAACCCTCGACTCCTGCCTGCAGAGCATCCTCGCCTGCGACTACCTTCGCGACAGTTTCGAGGTGATCGTCGTCGACAACTGCTCAACCGACGACTCCGCCGAGATAGCCCGGCGCTACCCGGTGACGCTGACCACGAAAATCGGGGGGACCATCAGTTCGGTCAGAAACCACGGCGTAAGCCTCGCGCGGGGCTCGGTCCTGGGTTTTGTCGACAGCGACTGCATCGTCGCTTCCGACTGGCTTTCGGAGGTGGTCAAGGTCCTGCAGCTTCAAGGCGCCGGGGCGGCGGGTTCGGGTTACCTGGTCCCGGAGCGCTACACCTGGGTCGAGAAGGCCTGGCTCTACGAGCGGGGGGGGGGAACCTACCAGACCGGGCTGGTCCCCGGCGGGAACTGCGCGTTCAAGGCGGAGTTGTTCCAAGCGATCGGCGGCTTCGACGAGGGGCTCACCACCGGCGAGGACTCCGACATCTGCAGGCGCGTGATCGAGGCGGGATACAAGGTGATCGGCTCGGGTTCCATACGCTGCGTGCACCTGGGCAACTCGAAGACGCTCAGGCAGTTCGCCAGGAAGGAGTTCTGGTACGGCATCGACATGGTGAAGGACCTGCGGGTCACCTCGTTCGACGGCACCTTTTTCATGACTGCCGTTTTTCTGCTCGGCTTCGCGTCTTTCACCGCGGCGCTGCTGCTGACCCTGGCGACGGGGAGGCAGTCGCCGCTTTTGTACTCCCCACTGGCCATGCTCGCCGTAAGCGCCGTCTGCTCGGGATACCGGGTCCGGCGGTCGAGGAAATACCGGTATTACTTTCACCTGGTCGTTTTGTACTTCCTTTACTTTTGCTCCCGTTCCTGCGCCGTGGTGAGCTCGGTGCTGAAGAGCTCGAGAACCACGTGAAGCATGCACCTCAAACCGGGCGCCCTCCCGGATCTTTTGCCTGCTACGGATCTTTCCGTAGCCCGAGGTCGTTTTTATGAATCTGATAGAAAAAAGCGCAAGCGGCAAGGTCGATGCGATCTACACCAAGGCGATAGCTTCCGCCTCGCAACTCGGCGGGACCCTTACCCCGCATCTCAGGAGGTTCATCCGTTTCCTCGCGCTCCCCTACTACTTCTTTTGCGGCATCGATTGGAGGATCTGCCGCAAGAACAAGCTCGCCGTGTGCCTCGACCTCCTGTACATCTTCTTCGTCCTGAAGCACTACCCCGACCACTACTTCTACTGCCGCCTGTGGGAAAAGAAGAGGGAGGAATGGAAGTATTACTTCGGCTCGATATACGACGCGTACCAGCGGCGGCAGTTCAAGAAGTTCATCTACAGCAGGGAAAACTTCGTGCTCTTCGCCAACAAGCAGATCTGCTACCAGTTGTGCCACGACGCCGGTTTCCCGCTTCCCGCGCAGTTCGCTACGCTCTACCCCCACGAGGACTACCGCTCCGGGCTCGCCGCTTGTGTCGCGCAAATGCCCCCCGGGGAGCGGCTCATCGTAAAGGCCGTGGACGGGATGGGAGGGAAGGGGATCGTCGTCGCCTTCCGCGACGGCGACCGGATCAAGGTCAGACGCAACGAGGAGGTCTGCGACCTCTCCGAGTTCGAGCTCAACCACCCCGCCGTGGTGCAGCAATACGTCAGGCAGCACCATCTGGTGCAGCAGTTTTCCATCACCACCAACACCATCAGGTTGTCCACGATGTTGAAGTCGGACTATTCAGGCGTGGTGCTGGTCTGCGCCATCATGAGGTTCGGTGTCGGCGGCTCCGTGGTCGATAACCTTTGTTCCGGCGGGCTTGCCGTTGGGGTCGACCTCGTCACCGGCAGGCTCGGCGAATTCGCCGTCGGTTTTGCCGCGACGCTGCACGCGCGGCACCCCGACTCCGGGATGCCGTTCAAGGACTTCCAGGTACCTTACTGGCCGGAGGTGGTCGACTTGGCCAAAAGGGTGCAGCAGCACTTCCACTACCACAAGTTACTGGGCCTCGACTTTTGCATCACGGAGGAAGGGCCGCTCTTGATAGAGATCAACGAGGAGCAGGACCTGGGCGGAACCGAGATGGTCTACGGTCCCGTCCTGAAAAACCGGGAGGTGCTGGAGCAGTTCAAGGCCTACAACCTACTCGTCAGCAGGGTGCAGCAGACAATGTGAGGCAGAAGCAACGATTCATGTTATGGGAATGGAGAAGATCATGTTACGGAGACTAAAGAACGTCATCATTGCGGCAGCTCTCGTCCTGTTCGGGGTGCAGGGGGCAGGGGCCGCCATCCTGTTCAGCGAGGGGTTCGACACCCTGGCCAACTGGAGCCCGCCCCAGGGAGCCTCGGGCGAAGCCTGCGTCAGGGGGCAGATCTGCACGACCGCTATCCCCAACGGCTTTTACGATTACCGCGTCGCCGGGACGGAAGCCTGCAGCAACCTGGACGGCAACCACAACACGTTGAACATAAACGAGCTCAACGCCAGGGGAGGGTCCGGCAAGGCGGTCACGGTATGGAACGAGCCGTGCTACAGCAGAAGCGGCAGCTGGGGGTCCGACGGGCTGCTCGGGGTCGACTTCGCGCCCCAGGACGAGGTATACGTGCGCTACTGGATCAAGTTCCAGCCTGACTGGAGGTGGGACGGCGACGGCTCCGCCGGCGGGCGCGCGCTGGGCGCTGCCAACACCAGCCCGATGCAGAAATTCATGCACCTGTCGCACATGAACCCGAGCATCTCCCCGATCTGGGACTTCTTCAGCGGGGTGCAGAACAAGCCGCGCTTTACCCCTCAGCTCGCTAAGTTCTCCGGCGGCGCGATGCGCATCCAGTTCAACCTGCCCCATTCGCCACTGACGCCCACAAGGGATAGTTCGGCCTCATTCACCCTCAACGTTTACTTAGGAGCGGCACCGCTGGACTGGAGTGTGCCGGGGACTGGCGGACTTCCGACGCCTCCCGGCGACGGGCAGTGGCACAGCTTCGAATTCTACGCGAAGATGAACAGCGCAGGGGGGATCGCCAACGGGATCTCCAAGGTGTGGTACGACGGCGCCCTGGTGAGCACTGCCTCCAACGTGGTATGGATCCCGACAGGCGACGACCCCGCCCTCTGGCGCTGGAACCATGCCTGGATCGGCGGCAACAACTCCAACACCTACCTTCCCGCCAACGAGCAGTGGTACGCCGTCGACGACTTCGTGGTCAGTACCCATTACAGCGGGCCGCCTCCGCCTCCCGATACGCTCAGGGCCGAAGGGATAAGCACCTCGTCGATACGCCTCACCTGGCAAAGCGGCAGCAACGGTGCCACCTACTTGGTGGACGGCTACCGCATCTACTACGGGACCGACCCCGCCAATCTCAACGGCTCGGTCACCGTCGCAGCCTCGCAAAGGGAGGCCGTGGTGACTTCCCTTGCCGCCGGCACCAGGTACTATTTCGCTGCCACCGCGTTCAAGCAGGAAGCAAGCGACGCCAACGAGAATGAAAGCCTGCGCAGCGCCTCGGCCAACGCCGTCACGGTCGACCTGGTCCGGCCGGACATCACACTGGCCCCCGTCACCTCCCCCACGCGGGTGGCCAGTCAAACCCTCTCCGGGACCGTCGCGGACGCCGGCGGCATCGCCTCGGTGCTGGTCAAGGTCGGCGCCGCGGCGCCTGTCGCCGCGACAGTCACAGGGAACCGCTGGAGCTGCACCGTTCACAATTTGACCGAAGGGGCAAACAGCATCGTGGCGACCGCACAGGACCTCTCCGGCAACGAGTCCACGGCAAGCGGCACCATCATGCTGGATACCCATCCTCCCGTGGTCACCGTGTCTGCCTTCATTACGCCGACCATATTCACCTCGCAGACCATATCGGGGACCGTGACCGACGTGGGCGGGATGGTCGATTCGGTTTCGGTGCAGGTGGGGAACGGCCAGAGCCAGGCCGCCCAGGTGAACGGCTACGTCTGGAGCTTTCTGGTGAAAAACCTTCAGCCCGGTGTCGCCACCGCGATCACCGTGTCGGCCCGCGACACCGCAGGAAACGAGAGCAGCCAGAACTCCGCGCTGATGTCCTCGATAGGGGTCCTCAAAGCGGGGGATCTATCCGGAGATAACTCGGTGGGGGTGGATGACGCCCAGCTTGCCATGCAGATGGGGGTAGGGATGAAAAAGCCCGATGCCGGCCAACTGCAGCGCGGTGACCTGGCACCGATGGTCGGGGGAATACCGCAGCCGGACGGGGTGATTGACACAGGAGATGCCTTGTTGATACTGGGCATCGTTACCGGAATGGTGAGGTTTTAACAACATGAACAAAAAGCGAATTATGAAACTTGCTGTCTCAGCAACCTCGCTGCTGTCTTTTGTCTCGCTGCTCGCCGGTTGTGGCGGCGGCGGTGGAGAAAGCGCCCCTCCCCAGATTGCGACTCCAACCAACAGTCTCGTCATCTCGACCTCAGGCACCGCTGCCGCCCTATATGGGGTGCAGTTCACGCTGCAACTTCCCCCCGGTGTCACCCTGGCCACCCAGGGAGGAGCACTTGCCGCCGGGGTGATCGCACCTTCGGGAGGCGCTGCCGGTGCCACTGTGACAACCAACTACGACCCTGTCCTTGCGCCGCGGACCGTCACGGTCTCACTGATAAAAGCGCCACCAGCCTTTCCTGCAGGCTTTCCTGTTGGGCCCTTCATGACCATAATTCCAGTGCTGCCTCAGGGGATGACGCTGGCTGCGGGCGACTTCACCCTCTCCAGTTTCAAGGCCTGGGATGACCTCACCACTTATCATGAGGCCCCGCAGATCACGGGGGCGATCGCCGCGCCGTAAAGCACGCCGGGTAAGAGAGGTGCTCCTCCTTTGGCCGGGCCGCCCCGTGCCACGTGCGCGGAAAATGCCGAAAAACTGCAAAAAATGTAATCTACGTCACACAATTTATCCGGAGGATGGGCAATACTCCCCCTGTCGAAGCCACTCACCCAACGGACGCAGACCGAGTGGCCGGGACAACGGATCCCTCACAGCCGAATAAAGCAACAACGACAATACTAAACCACCTGCGAAGGTGGGACGGAAAGCCCACGGGTCTCCCTGAGACAGCCGGGTCGCCGATTCTACGCGATGGAACCCCCATCGTAGACCGGCGACCCGGCTTTTTTTTGTATCGGGGATCAAAGGAGAGTTAAATGAAGAAGTTGAAGGCAATAACGGCAACAGCGTTAGGAGTCCTGATGTACACGAGTGTCGCCTCCGCGGCAGTACTGTTCTCAGAGGATTTCAACGCGCAACCAGACTGGAGCCCTTCACAGGGGACCTCCGGTGCTACCTGCATTCCCGGGCAAAACTGCGCCACTCCCATCCCGACCGGTTTTTACGACTACCGCCTGGCCGGCACGGAAGCTTGCAGCAACCTCGACGGCAAGCACAACACCCTGAACATAAACGGCCTGCACCCGAGAGGGACGGGGAAGAGCTTCATGATGTGGAACGAGCCCTGCTATAGCAGAAGCGGCAGCTGGGGCTCCGATGGCCTCCTCGGGATCGATTTCGCCCCTCAAAACGAGGTGTACGTTAGGTACTGGATCCAGTTCCAGCCCGACTGGAGGTGGGATGGCGACGGTTCGGTCGGCGGGCGCGCCGTGGGTACGGCGACCACGAGCCCGATGGAAAAGTTCATGCACATCTCCCACCTGAACACCGGGAACACGAACTTCTGGGACTTCTTCAGCGGCACCCAGAACAAACCCCGCTTCACCCCGCAGCTCGCCAAGTTCGGCGGCGGCAGCTATCGGCTCCAGTTCAACCTCCCTCATTCCCCTCTGACTGCGGCACGTGATAGTTCTGCCTCGTTCACTACTAATGTATTCCTTGGCGCTGCCCCCCTCGACATGAACGTACCGGGCCCCGGTGGTTTGCCGGCAGCTCCCCGGGACGGCAAGTGGCACTGCTTCGAGTTCTACGTCAAGCTGAACAGCGCAGGGGGGGTGGCCGACGGCGTCTCGAAGGTCTGGTACGATGGCGCCCTGGTCGGCTCGACCACTAACGCCGTATGGATTCCTTTAGGCGATGATCCGGCCCAGTGGAAGTGGAACCACGCCTGGCTCGGCGGCAACAACGCCAACCTCTACCTGCCCGCCAACGAGCAGTGGTACGCCATAGACGACGTTGTGGTGAGCACCACCTACAGCGGCCCGCCGGCGCAGCCGGGGAGCGTCACCGCCACCGCCAGCGCGGCGAACACCGTGAGCCTGCGCTGGAGCCCCGGCAGCAACGGGGTCCCGTTCTCCCTGAACGGCTACCGGATTTACTACGGCAAGGACGCAACCAACCTGAACATGAAAGTGGACGTGGGGAACGTGCAGCAGTACAGCATCTCCTCCCTCGACCCCTCGACCAAGTACTACTTCGCGGTCTCCGCCTACAACAAGGGGAGCTACGACAGTAATGACAACGAAGGGATGCCCTCGGTAACGGCAAGCGCGACCACCGTTTCTAGCAGTACCACTACCACGACCACTGCAGATGCCGTCGCGCCGGTAGCTTCCATCTCCTCGCCGGCTACCGGCTCCACCGTGAGCGGCAACGTCACTATCAACGTGGCAGCCAGCGACAACGTGGCGGTCAGCAAGGTAGAGCTGTACCTGAACGGCTCCATCTTCGGCGTGGTGGGGTCGGCCCCCTACACCCTGAGCTGGAATACGGCCAATAACCCCAACGCCACCTACACCCTGACCGCGAAGGCCTACGACGCAGCCGGCAACGTGGGGCAGGCTTCGAGCTCGGTGACCGTGAAAAACGCAGTCGCAGTAACCGACGCTTCGGCCCCTGTGATCAGCTCCTTCACCATGCCCGCGTCCGCCACATCGCTTACCGTTCCGGTTACCGCGTTCGCCGCCACCGACGACGTCGGCGTCACCGGCTACCAGATCACCGAGAGCGCGACCGCTCCCGCGGCGGGCGCCACCACCTGGAAAGCAACCGCGCCGACCTCCTGCACCTTCTCGGCAGCAGGTATCCGCACCGCTTACGCCTGGTGCAAGGACGCCTCCGGCAAGGTATCGGCAGCAAAAACCGCCCAGGTCAACATCACCACCGCTACCACCACGACCGGGGACACGACCGCCCCGGTGGTCAGCATCGCCTCGCCGGTGACCGGTTCCACGGTCAAGGGGGCAGTGACTGTATCCGCCAACGCCACCGACAACGTCGGTGTGAAGAAGGCCGAGTTCTACGTGAACGGGGTGCTCAAGCTGACCTCCACTACCGCGCCCTACAGCGTCACCTGGGGGACCACCAACTACCCTAACGGCTCCAACAGCGTCACCGTAAAGGCGTACGACGCAGCCGGCAACGTCGGCCAGGCAACTTCGACCGTCACCATCATGAACGGCGACACTACTGCCCCGAAGGTTTCCATAACCTCCCCGACCTCCGGGTCCACCGCCAAGGGGGTAGTGACAGTATCCGCTAACGTCACCGACAACGTCGGCGTAAAAAAGGTCGAGTTCTACGTGAACGGCGTGCTCAAGCTGACCTCCACCGCGGCTCCCTACACCGTCACCTGGGGCACCACGAATTACCCGAACGGCTCCAACAGCGTGACCATCAAGGGGTATGACGCGGCCGGCAACGTCGGCCAGGCCACAACGACTGTAACCGTGGCGAATTGAGAAGACAGCCCCGGCCATAAAGGGCTCCGTGGCAAGCAAGTCCGTGACCAGGCTGTATTGAGCTAGCTGATACCGCCTTGTATGTGGAAGCAGCAGCAAAAAAGGAAGGGAGCCTTAGCGCTCCCTTCCTTTTTTTAGTTTGAGGTTGCGCCTCGCGTCAACATCTCCCGCCGCTTTGCCGGCTCTTTCCGTCGAAAAAATAGGGGTTTGACGATTTTATTTTCTTCCTGCGATCCAGGAAACGCCAAATAGCCAGCCCGCTGCTCAGGACTTGGACAGTTGTTCAACTGCTTCCAAACAAACGGCAGACTCAGTAAATACGGGCACTTGAGGTAACCGGCGCCTGGCGCTGTGCAGGTTTCATGCAGATGTGAAGCTCTTGTTTTTCAACTGCTTCCGTGAAAAAAACGCTAATTACAGTGACTTATGTGTGCTGCAGACCTTTGGCACTGCAGTTGCGATGGCACAGGCTAAAGGTAATGACTGTGTACAGGATGGAGGTTGCGATGAGCAACAAGCACGGAAGCGGTTAGTAGAGATCAGTTAAAACTAAATAGCAACAACGACAATACTAAACCATCCGTGAGGATGGGACGGAAAGCCCACGGGTCTCCCTGAGACAGCCGGGTCGCCGAATCTAACAGATGGTTTTTTTACATCATAGAGAAGCGACCCGGTTTTTTTGTGTCAGGGAATAAAGGAGATAGAAATGAAGAAGCGTAACGCAATACTCACCGCAACCTTAGGAATCCTCTTGTACACGAACGTCGCCTCTGCCGCAGTGTTGTTCTCCGACGATTTCGATTCCCGCAGCGATTGGAGCCCGGCACAGGGGGCTTCCGGTGCTACCTGCATCCCAGGGCAGAACTGCGCCACGCCGATCCCGGATGGCTACTACGATTACCGCGTGGCGGGAACCGAGGCCTGCAGCAACACCGACGGCAACCACAATACCCTGAACATCAATGGTCAGCACCCCAGGGGGGGAGCCGGCAAGAGCTTCATGATGTGGAACGAGCCCTGCTACAGCAGGAGCGGCAGCTGGGGATCCGACGGCCTCCTGGGCATCGATTTCGCCCCGCAAAACGAGGTGTACGTCAGGTATTGGGTCCAGTTCCAGCCGGACTGGAGGTGGAATGGCGACGGCTCCATCGATGGGCTGGCCTTGGGTACGGCAAACCCGAGCCCGATGCAAAAGTTCATGCACATCTCCCACCTGGACCCGACGAACCCAAACCTCTGGGATTTCTTCAGCGGCACCCAAAACAAGCCTCGCTTCACCCCGCAGCTCGCCAAATTCGGCGGCGGCAGCTATCGGCTTCAGTTCAACCTCCCGCATTCCCCTTTGACTGCTGCACGTGATAGTTCCGCCTCTTTCACTACTAATGTATACCTCGGCGCTGCCCCTCTCGACATGAACGTACCGGGCCCCGCCGGTTTGCCGGCAGCTCCGCGCGACGGCGGGTGGCACAGCTTCGAGTTCTACGTCAAGCTGAACAGCGCAGGCGGGGTCGCCGACGGTATCTCCAAGGTCTGGTACGACGGCGCCCTGGTCGAATCGACCACGAACGTGGTGTGGGTTCCCTTAGGTGACGACCCGGCGCAGTGGAAGTGGAATCACGCCTGGCTGGGCGGCAACAACGCCAACCTCTACCTTCCGGCCAACGAGCAGTGGTACGCCATAGACGACGTGGTGGTGAGCACCACCTACAGCGGTCCTCCGGCGCAGCCGTTGAGCCTGAGCGCCGCAGCCGTCGCGGCAAACACCGTGAGCCTGAGCTGGAGCGCCGGTAGCAACGGGGTCGCGTATAACGTAGACGGCTACCGCATCTACTACGGCAAGGACGCCTCCAACTTGGACATGAAACTGGACGCGGGGAACGTGCAGCAATACGACATCTCTTCCCTCGACCCCTCCACCAAGTACTACTTCGCGGTCTCCGCCTACAGCAAGGGGAGCTACGACAGCAACGACAACGAAGGTATGCGCTCGGTGACGGCAAGCGCGACCACCGCTTCCGGTGCTGCCATCGCGGTTGCCGATGCGGTTGCACCGGTGGATTCCATCTCCTCGCCGGCTAACGGCTCCACCGTGAGCGGCAACGTGACGGTGAACGTGGCAGCCAGCGACAACGTGGCGGTCAGCAAGGTAGAGCTGTACCTGAACGGTTCCATCTTCGGCGTGGTGGGTTCGGCTCCCTACACCCTGAGCTGGAATACGGCCAACAACCCCAATGCTACCTACACCCTGACCGCGAAAGCGTATGACGCAGCCGGTAACGTGGGGCAGACAACGAGCTCCGTGGTCGTGAAAAACGCAGTCGCAGTCCTCGATGCTTCGGCCCCGGTGATCGGCTCCTTCACCATGCCCGCTTCCGCCACCTCGCTGACCGTTCCGGTTAGTGCCTTTGCCGCCAGCGACGACATCGGCGTCACCGGCTACCAGATCACCGAGAACGCGACGGCCCCGGCGGCAGACGCCACCACCTGGAAAACAAGCGCACCGACCAGCTTCACCTTCTCCGCAGCAGGTTCCCGCACCGCCTACGCCTGGTGCAAGGACGCCTCCGGCAAGGTATCGGCAGCCAAGACCGCCCTGGTCAGCATCACCATCGCCACTGCCGACACGGCCGCCCCGGTGGTCGCCTTCACCTCTCCGGTGGACGGTTCCAAGGTCAAGGGGACGGTAACCGTGTCCGCCAACATCACCGACAACGTCGCCGTGAGCAAGGTCGAGTACTACGTGAACGGCCTGCTCAAGCTGACTTCCACCTCCGCGCCCTACTCGGTTCCCTGGGGCACCACCAACTACCCCGACGGCTCCAACACCATCATGATCAAGGCCTATGACGCAGCCGGCAACGTCGGTCAGTCCAGCGTCACGGTCATCGTCGCCAACGACGCGATCGCGCCGTCGGTCTCCATCGTCTCCCCGGTGGCAGGCTCCACTATCGGCGGCACGGTATCGGTATCGGCAAACGCCAGCGACAACCTGGCGGTTGAGAGGGTAGAGCTCTACCTGAACGGCGCGCTGGTGGCGACCTCCACCGCGGCTCCCTACGGCTTCAGCTGGAACACCGCGAATGCAGCAAACGGCTCCTACACGGTGAGCGCCAAGGCTTATGACGCAGCCGGCAATGTCGGCCAGGCCTCGGCAACGGTCAGCGTATTCAACGACACCACCGCCCCCTCGGTCGCCATCTCCTCCCCGGTGGCAGGTTCCACGGTGAACGGTACCGTCAGCCTGTACGCCAATGCCAGCGACAACGTTGGGGTGACCAAGGTCGAGTTCTACCTGGACGGCGCCCTGCAGGCGACCTCCACCGCGGCTCCCTACGGCTTCAGCTGGAACACCGCGAATGCAGCAAACGGCTCCTACACGGTGAGCGCCAAGGCTTATGACGCAGCCGGCAATGTCGGCCAGGCCTCGGCAACGGTCAGCGTATTCAACGACACCACCGCCCCCTCGGTCGCCATCTCCTCACCGGTGGCAGGTTCCACGGTGAACGGTACCGTCAACCTGTACGCCAATGCCAGCGACAACGTTGGGGTGACCAAGGTCGAGTTCTACCTGGACGGCGCGCTGCAGGCGACCTCCACCGCGGCTCCCTATGGTTTCAGCTGGAACACGACGACCGCAGCCAGCGGGACCCACACCCTGAGCGCCAAGGCCTACGACGCGTCCGGGAACGTCGGCCAGTCCGCCAGCGTAAGCGTCAACGTCGTGAACGACTCGGTGGCCCCGGTGATCAGCGTGAGCGCCCCGACCAAGGACTACCTAACCTCCAGCAAGCTCCCCATCTCCGCCTCCGCGACGGACAACGTGGCAGTCGTCAAGATGGAAGCTTACGTGGACAACGCCCTGGTGATATCCACCAACAACTCCTCTTTCAGCGTCAGCACCAACATTGCGAAGGGGGTCCACACCGTCACCATCAAGGCCTACGACGCCTCCAACAACGTCGCAGTGTTCAGCAAGACGGTCAACAGGTTCTTCTAAGCACCGAGCCGGAAACGCAAGGTCAAAGGGGAGCTTACAGGCTCCCTACAAAAAAATCCCCGCACCCTCGCGGGGATTTTTTTTGTCTATCACTCCGCGTAATCCGCGTACACGTCTTCTGTCGAGGCAGTCCGTCCCGAAATGAATGCATAAAAAAAACCCGCTTCCGAAAAAGCGGGTTTCATGACGAACCGATCAAAAGAAGCGATATGACTCATTACGCTCTGCGGCGCCATAAGCACATGCCAGCGAGTCCAGCCCCAAGAAGAAAGATGGTGGAAGGCTCCGGTACGGCATCCACCCTGACATTGTCCAGGGCGGCTCCCCATGCCTCGTCAGGGTTCAACGAGTTGGTGATGTCGCCGAAGAAGAGTTCCGCGCTGTCGCTGCTCGCTACGAAATCGAAATATTGGGTAACCCATCCCATGTTCTGATGGGTGTTGCCTGCTTGCTCGAAGGTGAAGGAATGGGTGGTGAATATCTCGCCCGTCGACACGCTGACCAACGATTTGTTATAGGGTCTGTCGGGGTTGCCGGCCATGTCGAACTGCACGCGGTATGTCTGCCCAGCTACGGTGTCGAACGCGGTCCCTACTATCAATCCGTGCTGGTAGTTGCCGGCCAGATCGATACTTTTGGTCCCTTCGCTCGCTTGCCAGTAGGTGTTGATCCAGTCGATGGAGCCATCGACGACACTCCAGCCGTCGATGATGTTCGTGCCGGCACCAACTGTGACAAATGGTGTCGATCCGGGATAGAAACCGTCCTCGAAGCTGCCGTTCGCTATCAAGTTGGCCTGGGCTATGCCAATACTAGCCAAAAACACGATAGACGTGATTGCTAAGGTGACGGCCTTTCTCAAAGTATTCATGGCGGCTCTCCTTTTTCGGGGTGATAAAAACGGGCTATTGCAGCATAAATTGTGCCGTAACTGTAAGTAACCGTTTTTTCTGCACTTTTGCTCTTATGGCTTCCGCGTGGTTTGTAAAGATTGCCGACAGCCGTGACCCGGTACTTGCTGCCGGGCGAGACGTTATCCATTTAAAAACCTTCACTTGTGGCGGGAAAGCCATTTAAGGCGGGATGTAAGGTAACCCGACATTAAAAGAGGCACCAGGCGTCTTTCAGGGAACTGCCCCCGCCCGGGCACCTTTTGCGGCACTGCGCAGGTAGAACGCCGGCGCGAGCCAGCCGGCGAGCGCCAAGAGCGCCTGGGTCAGGTCGGGGATGCGACCGGGGATCGCTAGCTGCTGCCACTCCAGCAGGAAGACGAAGCTAAAGACGGCTGCCGCTCCCGGCCAGACCGCCCCCCGCGCTTCTCCCCGCCCCAGCGGGAAGAGGAGCGACATCGCCGCGAAAGGCCACACTCCTTCCAGTATGCTCCCGAAACCGCTCAGCTCGTGAGCCAACTGCCCCTTAAACGGTATCCAGCTGATACCTGCCGCCACACTCCCCACACCCGGTTTCAACTCGTAGCAGGCGAAGCCGGCGACAAGCAGCAGACACCCCATTAGACGCCTCGATTTCTCCCCCAAAAAACCCGCCGCTAAAAGTAGCGGAACCCCAGCGAACAACCCCGCCAAAGCCTCCAGGGAGAGCTGGTGCCCCTGGATGAAGATCTTGGCGCAGAGAACGCCCGCCGCAAAGAACGTGAAAAGCGGGAGGGGAAGGGCGCGCCGCCGGAAGGTCTCCTGCGCCACCACCCCGAGCCCGGCGAGATAGAAAAAATAGGTGCCTGCCTGCGCCAGGTCGAAGCGCGACAGGTCGTTGGCCGTGTACCAAAGCGGCTTGAGCCCGTTCTTGATCCCTCCAAAGTCGAGCGAGGGGACGAAGGGTGCCCATTGGGAGGAAAGCCAGAGCAAAAGGACGCAAAGGCCAAGCTCCCCCCGGATTCCCGCGGCGAGAAAGCTCGCCCGCCAGCGCGACCAGGCCCCTTCGGGCACGGCCGCTTGCTGCCAGCAAAGCGCAAGGAGCGCGCCGGCGGAGGTTCCCGCGGTGTTGGTGCAGAGGTCTACGACGGAGGGGGTGCGGTCGGGGAGGAAGGCCTGGGTAAATTCCATGGCGAAGCTGAGCGCGCTCCCGCCGAATACCGCGCAGAGAAAGGGAAGGGCCAGACGCCCGTCATCCCGGCGGAACAGGCGGAAGAGAAGATAGCCCAAAGGGACGTAGGCGATGACGTTGACCAGGAGGTCGCTCTTGGAGACGTGGTCGGGAAGCTCGAAGGTGCACCAGACGAAAAGGCCGGCGCCGGGGAGGCGCCAGCCGCTGAAGGGGAAGAGGGAGGCGTAGGCGATCAAGAGGACGCAGGCCAAGGCCGGAAGCAGCGCTTTTCGGTTCAAATGCTCCCCCTTTGTGTCGGCGCCCGTCCCTAGTGCCTGGCCCGCTGCTGGTGGAAGGGGTGGTTCAGTAAAATGGCCTTGTTCTGCAGCACGGAGATAACCCCGGACCTCTCCAGGGTCCTCAAGACCCGGCTCATGGTCTCGCGGGTGACGGACGCGTAGCTCGCCATCTGCTGGTGGGTCATCTTCACGTCGATGATGATGCCGCGGTCGTCCCGCACGCCGTAGAGTTCCCCCAGGCGGTCCAGAAGCGAGATAACGCGGTCCTGCGCGTTCTCGGCGTTGAAGGAGAGTATCCTGATCATCTCCCAGGAGTCCCTGAGCCTGCCGCAGAGCAGTTCGATGATCTTGCGGCGGATCCCCTCGTTGCTCATCAGGTGCTTTTCGAAGTCGTCCTTGTGCAGAAGGCCTATCACCGACTCCTCGTGGGCGATGATGGTGGCGGGCGAGGTCTTGCCGTCCAGAAGCGACATCTCTCCGAAGAAGTCGTTCTTCTTGTGGATGGTGATGATCTGCTCCTTGCCGTCTTCGTTCAGTTTGACCACCCGCACCTTCCCCGAATAGATCAGGTACATGTAGTTGCTGGTGTCTTCCTCGTAAAGGACTATCTGTTCCTTATCGTAGTCCTGCTTCCGGAAGAGCCTTTCCACCAGTTCGATTTCGCCGGGCTCGAGGGTGGAAAAAAAGGGGATGCTGCTGATGATGCGCGCCTCTGCTTTTTGTTTTTGCCCTGCCTGCCGAGTCATCCGGTGCCTCCTCGTTTACATCTGAATCTTGGTGCCGGCGAGCAGAGTGAACCCGGGGTTGCAACGGCACTTCATTGGCTTTGTTCCACACATTGCCGGAAAGCGTAAGGGCGGTGTTGGCACTTGCCGACGCGTAATTGACTGTTTGCGAAATTGCTTCATTGTGTATTGTCAGAGTCCGGTTTAACACAATGAATTAATACTTGTCAATTTGTCCTTCACACTGTAAAGTGTAGCATCCAAAATCGACCCTGTTATTAGCCCACCTGTTGCGGATTCGAGGTTATCTCCAATGACAGTCGCCGAGTGTTTGAAACATCACAGGGTGCAGTTTCTTTTGGTGCTGTTGATACTGGCCGCCGTTTACTGGAGCGTTGTGCCTGAGATGGTTCAGCAGTGGTACGAGGACGAGAACTATTCCCACGGTTTCGTCGTCCCCCTGATCGCCGGGTATTTCGCCTACGAGCGCCGCAAGGATCTGGCCTCCGTGCTGGCCGAGCCTTGGTGGCCCGGGCTTTTGCTGGTGGTCGCCGGCCTTATGCAACTGGTGGTGGGTTGGCTTGGCACCGAATTTTTCACCATGCGCAGTTCCCTTGTGGTCACCCTTTGCGGGATGACCCTTTTTTTATTGGGAAAGAGGCTGTTCCGGCTCATGCTGCTGCCGCTTGCCTACCTCCTTTTCATGGTGCCGCTCCCCTACATCATCTACGACATGGTTGCCTTCCCCCTGAAACTATTCGTGACCCGCGTCTCCATAGCGACGCTGAAGCTCATGGGGGTGGTGGTGATGAGGGAGGGGAACATCATCATGCTCCCCTTCACCACGCTGGAGGTAGCCGACGCCTGCAGCGGCATCAGGTCGCTCATCTCGCTCCTCGCGCTTGCGGTCGCCTACGCCTTCTTCCTGGAGATGGGGCAGTTGCGCCGGGGCCTGCTGATCCTCGCTGCCATACCTATCGCCATATCGGCCAACGCGCTCAGGGTGATCGGTACGGGGGTCCTGGCCCAGTACTGGGGCGCCAGGGCCGCGGAAGGGTTCTTCCACGAGTTCGCGGGGCTCGCGGTCTTCGTGGTCGCCATCGCGCTCATGATCGGGCTCGGCTCTTTGCTGTCGCGCGGTAAAGGGGGTGCGGCATGAAGGCGCATTTCCTGGCGATCTACCTGCTTCTCGTTGCGGCCGGTCTTTACCTGCACCTGCACAGCGACCTGAGCGTCCCCATCAACCGCCCCTTGCAGCAGTTTCCGGCCGCGGTGAACAGCTGGCGCATGACCGACGAAGGGCAGCTCTCCGGGGAGGTCCAGAACGTGCTCAAGGCCTCCGACGTCCTGATCCGGCAGTACCAGGGTCCGCAGGGGGAGAAGGTGCAGCTATACATCGGCTATCACGGCGGCGGCAAGGGGGGAGGGGAGATCCACTCGCCCAAGCACTGCCTTCCCGGCAGCGGCTGGCTGGAGCACTCCAGTAACCGCTACACCATAAAGGCCGGAAAAGACGACCTGAACCTGGTCCAGGCGGTGTACCAGAAGGGGGAAAGCAGCGAATTCTTCCTCTACTGGTACCAGGTGCGCGGCAAGAGCCTCTCCGAGGAATTCTCGCTCAAGGGGCAGCAGATTCTGAACTCGGTATTGCACCGGCGCCGCGACGCCTCCTTCATCAGGGTTTCCATCCCCTTCCAGGGGGATGAGCGGCAGGCCAAGGCCGTAGGGGAGCGCTTCGTAAAGGAGTTCCTCCCGGCGATACGGACCTTCCTGCCGAGCTGAGCCTCCCGGCGCGGCTCTCCATCTGCCTCATGGCGATGGCGGCGCGGGTAGGGCGGCAATGGAACTGCAGCGCGATAAATTCATTTTGGCGGCCTTGGTGCCGCAATTTCAGGAGGACGACTTGACGGTAGAGCGCATTGTCTCAGTGGTAGGGCTAGGGTACGTGGGGCTTCCGGTAGCGGTTGCCTTCGGCAAGGTGCGCCGCGCCATAGGCTTCGACATCAATGGCACCAGGATCAAGGAGCTGTGCGAGGGGTACGACCGGACCGCCGAGGTGGAGGCGGGGGATCTGGCTCAAGCGGACATCCTGTTCACCGACCGGGTCGAGGACCTGGCTCAGGCCAATTTCCACATCGTGGCGGTCCCGACCCCCATCGACGAGGCGAACCAGCCGGACCTGAGCCTCGTCTGCCGGGCCAGCGAGACCGTGGGGAAGGCGCTTAAAAAGGGCGACATCGTGGTCTACGAATCCACCGTCTACCCGGGGGTAACCGAGGACGAATGCGTCCCGGTCCTGGAGCGGGTCTCCGGCCTCAAAGGCGGTATCGACTTCAAGGTGGGATACAGCCCGGAGCGGATCAACCCCGGCGACAAGGAGCACACCTTCACCAAGATCAAGAAGGTGGTCTCCGGCCAGGACAGTGAGACCCTGGAGGTGGTGGCGGAGGTCTACAGCTCGGTGGTGACGGCGGGGGTGTTCCGCGCCTCCTCCATCAAGGTGGCGGAAGCGGCCAAGGTGATCGAGAACACCCAGCGCGACCTGAACATCGCCCTCATGAACGAACTGGCGCTCATCTTCGACCGCCTGGGGATCGACACCTCCGAGGTGCTGGCGGCAGCCGGGAGCAAGTGGAACTTCCTCAAGTTCTCCCCCGGTCTGGTCGGCGGGCACTGCATCGGCGTCGACCCTTACTACCTCACCCACAAGGCGGAGAAGTTAGGCTACATCCCGCAGGTGATCCTGGCGGGGCGGCGCATCAACGACGGCATGGGGAAATTCGTGGCGCAGCGCGCCGTGAAGGAGATCATCAGGGCCGGGCACCCGGTGCTGAACGCGGTGGTCACGGTGCTGGGGATCACCTTCAAGGAAAACTGCCCCGACATCAGGAACTCCAAGGTCATCGACATCGTCAAGGAGCTCAAGGATTACGGGATGCAGGTCCAGGTCTGCGATCCTATGGCCGACCCGGAGGAGACGCTGCACGAGTACGGGGTGCGGCTCACCCCGAGGGAGCAGTTAAAGCCCGCAGTGGCGGTGGTGGCCGCCGTGGCCCACGCTGAATTCGCCTCCCTCGCGGCACCTGAACTCTTGGCGCTCATGGGTCCCAACCCGGTCTTGATCGACGTGAAGAGCATGTTCGACCGGGAGCGGGTTGAAGAGGCCGGTGTCAAGGTCTGGGCGTTATAAAGGGTTGAATCCCAGAGGGGAACATGGCGCTTTCGCTTGTTGCGATCATCTTGCTTTTGTTTGCCATGCTGAGGATAATCCGGCTGGAGCGCAAAAGCGCCTGCCGCACCTTATTGGCCATCCCCTTTTGCGCCGTCGCCTTCCTGGAGTTCTTCGACTTTGCGGCGCTGTACCAGTTCTTCCCCGAGGTGGACTGGAAGCGGTTGTCGCTTGGGGTCGAGGCGCTGCTCCCGGCGCTTTGGCTGCTGGTGAGCCTCACCTATGCCCGGGACCTGCCCGAACGCGGGCTTTCGCGCTCGACCCGCCTGATGCTCGCCGGCGCCTTCGCTTTGGTCCTGGTCCCCGTCTTGATGCCGGGGGAGGCTCTTTACTACGCTCCCGACTTCCCTCTGGAGCGGATGCTTTTTCTCACCGACGTCGGGTACTACTTCTACGTCGCGATGCTGGTCCTTTTGGTGGTGGCGCTCATGAACCTCGAGTCCACCCTGGTGAACGCCTCCTCCGAGGCGCTTTGGCGCGTTAAGCTCGACATCGTGGCGCTGGGCTCCGTGCTCGCCGTCTGCGTCTTCTACTACACCAACGCGCTCTTGTACCGCTCGCTCAACATGGAGCTGGTTCCCCTGCGCTCGCTTGTTTCCATCATCGCCGCGCTGATGATCGTCTACTCGCGCACCCACTGGAGGGGAACGGCGCAGGTGAAGGTCTCGCAGGCGGTCCTTTTGAAGTCCGTTGTCCTCACCGTAATCGCCGGGTATCTGTTGCTCCTGGGGTCCATCGGTGAGGGGATGAAGTACTTCGGCGCGCTCTTTCCCCGCGTGCTCGCCCTGTCGCTTGGGTTCATCGCGGGGATGCTCCTGCTCCTTTTGCTCCTCTCCGAGCGCGCCCAAAGGGAGCTGAAGGTCTTCCTCCATAAGCACTTCTACCAGAGCAAGTACGACTACCGGGCCCAGTGGCTGGGGCTCACCGAACGCCTGGCCAATTTCGAGAGCGGCGACGGGCTTTTGAGGCTGGTCCTCTCCGCCTACTGCGACATCTTCGGAGTGAGGGGGGGGGCGCTGTTCCTGCACCAGGACGGGTGCGGCTGGTTCTGCGCCACTGGGATCCAGGAGCTGGAAGAGGTCAGGGTAACCATCGCCGCCGACAACCCGCTCATCGCCTATCTGCGCGACCGCCGCTGGGTCTTTTGCAGCCGGGACGACAACCCGGAGATCCTGGAGGCCAACTGCCGCTGGCTTAGGGAACTGAAGGTGAGCTTCGCCATCCCTCTTTTCGAGGGGGAGGCGCTAACCGGTTTCATCGTTTTGGGCGAGCAGGTGGTTCCGGACGAAGAGTACCGCTACGAGGATTACGACCTGATGAAGGCGATCGCGCGCCAGGCCTCGGTGGCGATACAGCACCAGCGCCTCTCCGAGCAACTCACCCAGGCGAAAGCGATGGAGGCGGTGGGGAATCTGGCCACTTTCGTGGTGCACGACCTGAAAAACCTGGCGGCCACCGTATCGCTCGTGGTGGAAAACGCCCGGGAGCACCTGGACAACCCCGAGTTCCAAAAGGACATGCTCTCAAGCCTCGGCAACACCACGAGGAAGATGCACACGCTCATAGGCCGCCTGCGAAACCTCGGCGAGAGCGAACTCTTGCACATGCGCCCCGTAGACCTGCTGGCGTTGGCCCGGCACTCGGCGCGCCAGGTGCAGGGGAGGGCGGTCACGGTGCAGGGGACGCCGGAGAAGGTCATAGGCGACGAGGAAGAATTGGAGAAGGTGCTTTTGAACCTCTTCCTGAACGCGGTGGAGGCTTCCGAGCCGGGGACCCAGATCGTGGCGGAGGTGGGATGCGCGGACTCCCCCTACCTCAAGGTGTCGGACAGCGGCTGCGGCATGTCGCCGCTTTTCATACGGAACGAACTTTTTGCACCGTTCAAGACCACGAAGCAGGCGGGGCTCGGCATCGGGCTCTACCAGTGCCGGCAGATCGTGGCGGCGCACGGCGGCAGGATCGAGGTATGCAGCGTAGAGGGGGAGGGGACCGTGTTCACGGTATGGTTCCCGTCCCCTGCGCTAGGCGCGGAACGGGTCATCACACAGCCGGCATGAGGGGGTGGTAGTGAAAAAACTATTGATTGTCGACGACAACGACGATATCAGGCAGCAGTTGAAGTGGGGCCTGAACCAGGAATTCCAGGTGCTTTTGGCGGCCGATGGCAGAGAGGCGCTGCAGCAGTTCAAAAGCGAGAAGCCCGACGTGGTGGTGCTCGACCTGGGCCTTCCCCCCTACGCCGACAGTTCGGTGGAGGGGTTCCGCTGCCTGGACGAGATGCTCGGGCTGAACCCGGCGGCGAAGGTGATCATGCTGACCGGGAACAACGAACGGGAAAACGCCTTGAAGGCGATGCGCATGGGGGCCTTCGACTTTTACGCCAAGCCCCCGGTTTTGAGCGAGCTGAAGGTGATCATCACCCGCGCCTTTCACCTGGCCAACATCGACGAGCAGAACCTGAGGCAGGTATCGTCCCAGAGCGAGGACGGCGAGCAGTGGGGCATGGTCGGCTCCTGCCCCGAGATGCAGGCCGTCTTTCACACCATCCGCAAGGTTGCCGGCTCCAACGCCCCGATCCTCATCACCGGCGAAAGCGGCACCGGAAAGGAACTGGTGGCGGGCGCCATCCACGAGGCGAGCTCTCGCAACAAGGGGCCGCTGGTGGCCATCAACTGCGGCGCTATTCCCGAGAACCTCCTGGAGAGCGAGCTCTTCGGCCACGAGAAGGGGGCCTTCACCGGCGCCCACGCAGCGGTCAGGGGGAAGCTCCAGTTCGCCCACAAAGGGACGCTCTTTCTCGATGAAATAGGCGAGCTCCCGGTGAACCTCCAGGTGAAGCTTTTGCGCTTCTTGCAGGAGGGGACCATCCAGCGGGTCGGGGGGCGGGAGGAAATCGCCATCGACGCCCGCACCACCTGCGCCACCAACGTGGACATCGCCAAGGCGATCGAGGAAGGGCGCTTTAGGGAGGACCTCTACTACCGCATCGGGGTGATCAACATCAAGCTGCCTCCCTTGCGCGAACGCGGCGACGACATCCTCCTGATCGCGGAGAACTTCCTGCGGCTCTACTGCAAAGAGAACAAGAAGAAGACGGTCCGCTTCTCCACCGCCGCCGTCGCTTTCCTCAAGCGCCACAACTGGCCCGGCAACGTGCGCGAGCTGAAGAACCGGGTACAGCGCGCGGTGATCATGTGCGACGGCGCGAGCATAGGACCGCTCGACCTTGGCTGCGACGTGGAGCCTGCGGCGATGCCGGTTCCCTCCGGTGACGGGGTCTCGCTGAAGGCCGCCCGCGAGCGGATGGAGCGCGAGATGATACAGCAGGCGATCGAGCGCCAGCAGGGGAATATCATGAAGGCGGCCGAGGAACTCGGGGTGAGCCGCCCGACGCTGTACGACCTGATGAAGAAGCTCTCCATCCACCCGTAGGCAGACGAAGAAAGGTAACGCATGAGCGTCAATGGGAACCTGGCCGAGCGCGTGCAGCAGGAATCCGCTTTTCTGGCAGGCGTCGTCTCCGCGGTGGAAAACGTGGTCGTGGGGCAGCGCCCGCTCATCGAACGGATCCTGGTCGCGCTTTTGTCCAACGGCCACCTCCTGATCGAGGGGGTTCCGGGGCTCGCCAAGACCACCCTGGTCAAGACCCTCGCCTCCCTGATCGACGCCCGGTTCCAGCGCATCCAGTTCACTCCCGACCTCCTTCCCGCCGACCTTTTGGGGACCCTGGTGTACAACCCGCGCGAGGGCGATTTCACTACCCGCAAGGGGCCGATCTTCACCAACATCCTCCTCGCTGACGAGATCAACCGCGCCCCCGCCAAGGTGCACAGCGCGCTCCTGGAAGCGATGGAGGAGCGCCAGGTGACCATCAGCGACAGCTCCTACCCGCTTTCCGAGCCGTTCCTGGTCATGGCTACCCAGAACCCCATCGAGCAGGAGGGGACCTACCCGCTCCCCGAGGCGCAGATGGACCGCTTCATGCTCAAGGCGAAGGTGGGATACCCCAGCCGCGCCGACGAGCTGGAGATCATGCGCCGCACCGCCCGCACCTCCCGCAGCTTTTCCGCCGCACCTCTCATCCACCCCGACGACATCCTGCGCGCCCGGGCGCTGGTGGACGACATCTACCTGGACCCGAAGATCGAGAAGTACATCCTCGACCTGGTGCTCGCCACCCGCGACCCGGAAAGCTACGGCTTCGCCGATCTCGCCGGCCTCATCGCCTACGGTGCCTCGCCCAGAGCGAGCATCTACCTCTGCATCGCCTCCCGCGCCCTGGCCCTTTTGCGCGGCCGAGGCTACGTGGTGCCGCAGGACGTGAAGGAGATAGGGCCGGATCTCTTGCGCCACCGCATCATTGTGAGCTACGAGGCGGACGCCCAGGGGGTGGGGGTGGAGGGGATCGTGGAAGAGCTCTTTTCCCGGACCGAGGTGCCATGACCGCCCAGGCTCCCTCCCCAGACCAGCTGCGCCGCCTGCGGGTACTTTCCTCCCGCCTGGTTACCGGGCTCTTCGCCGGGGAGTACCGGAGCGTCTTTAAGGGGAGGGGGATGGAGTTCGAAGGCGTGCGGGAGTACCAGCCCGGGGACGACGTCCGCAACATCGACTGGAACGTGACGGCGCGCGCCGGTCGTCCCTTTCTGAAGCAGTTCGTCGAGGAGCGCGAGCTGAACCTGATGCTCCTGGTGGATCGTTCCGCCTCGCTTGCCTGTCCCACACCCCGCGGCGCCAAGAGCCGCCTCGCCGCCGAGGCAGCCGCGCTTTTGGCCCTGGCCGCCGCGAAGAGCAACGACCGGGTCGGCCTAATCACCTGCAGCGACCGGGTGGAGAGCTTCATTCCCCCAGCCAAGGGGGCGCGCCAGGCGCAGCGCATCGTCGCCTCCCTTAGCTGCAACGCTTCTTCCGGCGGCGGCACCGACCTGGCAGCCGCGCTCGATTACCTGGCGCGGGTCGCCCGCCGCGCCGGCACCCTCTGCATCGTTTCCGACTTTCTCTCCCCCGATTTCAGCCGCGAACTCGCCGCCGTCGCTCGCCGCCACGAGGTGGTGGCGCTGGTCGTCACCGACCCCTCCGACTTCGAGCTTCCGAACGGAGGGCTCCTGGACCTCAGCGACGAGGAGAGCGGGAGGTGCAGCCTGATCGACAGCGCGAGCCCCAAGGTGCGGCGCTTCTTTCGGGAAGCCGCGCTGGAGAGGCGCGCAAGGCTCCTGGAGTCGTTCGCCTCCCTCGGCGTGAAGCACCTGGAGCTTTCCACCACTGAGCCGCCGCTGCACGCCCTGGTCCGTTTCTTCCAGGGGAACCGCCGCCAGGGGAGGCGCTGAAGTGAGCGCCGGCCTCTATGCAGCGCTTGCCGCAGCGCCCCTTTCGGCGACGCTTGCCTCGCTGAGGGGGCCGCTCCCGGCGCCTGAGGCGCCCCCTTTCACGCTTACCCTTCTTTACCTCGCCCTCAGTGCGTTCATTGTCATCGCCTGGCGCCGCCGCAAAAGGCTCCCCCCCGCCGGCGCGGCTCTCCCTGCCGATGCCCCCGAGACGCTGCCGCTACTGGAGGAGGTCGCAACGCGCTTCGAAGCGGGGCAGTTCTCCCCCGAGGAACTCTGTATCATTCTCGCTTCCCTGGCCCGGGTCAGCCTTTCGCAGCGCACCGGCCTTCCCGCCAGTCGCCTGACCAGCGCGGAACTGCTGGAACAGGCTGAAGCCTCGGGGCTCCTCACCCCTATCGAACTGGGACAGGCGGCCGAGCTCTTCCAGCTCTGCGACCGGGTGAAGTTCGCCGCCGAACTGCCCGATGATGAACGGGCGCGGCGCTCGCTGGAACTCGCACGCCTGCTCTTTACCCCCTCCGGGAGCAAGCCATGAGGTTCCACGACCCGCAGCTGCTGTTTCTCTTGGCCCTCCTGGTCCCCTTGTTCGTCTGGATCCGCCGCAGCGAAGGCCGCCGACCCGCTCTTCCACTGAGCGCCGCGTTTGCGGGGGAACCGCTTCCCGAAACGCTCCGCTCGCGCCTGGCACGCCTCCTTCCTTATCTCCGCCTGGCGGTTCTGGCGCTGGGGATAGTCGCCCTTGCCCGCCCCCAGGCGGTCGCTCGGGAGAGCCAGGTGCAAAGCCGAGGGATGGACCTGGTGCTGGCGCTCGATCTCTCCACCAGCATGCTTGCCGAGGAACAGGGGCGCGAGGGGAGGGGGGAGAATCGCCTGGCTGCGGCCAAACGGGTGCTGTCGGAGTTCATCGGCGCACGCAAGCAGGACCGGATCGGCCTCGTTGCCTTCGCCGGGCGCCCCTATCCGGCGGCCCCGCTCACCTCGGACCACCAGTGGCTGCAGGGGATAGTGGAGCGGCTCGATACCAACTCGGTCGAGGACGGGACCGCTCTGGGCGACGCCATCCTCGCCGGGGTCAACCGGCTGCGCCAGCGCCCTGCCGAAGGCCGCGCCCTCATCCTCATCACCGACGGCCGCAATAACGCAGGAGCGGAGCCACAACTGGCGGCGCAGGCGGCGAAGGCCCTGGGGATAAGGGTCCACGCCATCGGCATCGGTTCGCGCGGCAGCGCCGTGATCCCCGTCCCGTCCCCCTTGGGCGGAACCATCTACCGGCGGCTCGACGCGGACCTCGACGCCGCGACCCTAAAGGGGGTGGCCGAGATCACCGGCGGCCGCTACTTCGAGGCCGGTGACGCGACGGTCCTCTCCAGGGTCTTCGCCGAAATCGACCGACTGGAGCGGACCCCCGTCAAGGAGAAGGTTTTCTTCAGCTACGCCGAACTGTTCCGGCCGCTTCTCGCCGCAGCGCTCCTCCTGTTTCTGGCCGAGATGCTCCTTCGCGGCGGGTGGCTCAGGAGGAGCTGCTGATGGAATGGGGCGCACCGGGATACCTCTGGCTGCTGCTCGCCGGAGCGCCGCTTTCCTTGCTCGCGCTTGGCTCCGCGCGGCGGGCGCGCCTTTTGCGGCAGGAGCTGACCGGCGGCCGTCAGGAGAAGGTGGTTGATTTTCTCCCCTGGGGCGTCGCTGCCGCCGCCATGATGCTCCTGGTCGCGGCCCTGGCCGGTCCCCGTTTCGGCGAGGAACCGCGCGAGCGGCTGGCGCAGGGAGGAGACATCCTGTTTCTCCTGGACACCTCCAAGAGCATGCTCACCCGGGATCTCGGCCAAAGCCGGCTTGCCGCCGCCAAGGAGGCGGTGCGGCAGGCTATGGCAGGGCTAAAGGGGGAGCGGGTGGGACTTGTCGTCTTCGCCGGGAGCGCCTTCCTGGTCTGCCCGCTCACCACCGACTATGCGCTTTTCGATCAAGTGCTCAAGGAGGCGGGGGAGGAGACCCTGCCTCTTCCCGGGACCTCGCTTGCCGCAGCGCTCAAAGAGGCGCGCCGTGCATTGCAAGGTGAGGGTGATGAGCCGAAGGTCGTGGTGCTTTTAAGCGACGGCGAAGACCATGAAGGTGAATACGTTGCCGCCGCTCGCGCCCTGAACGCAGCGGGGGTGAAGCTTTACGCCGTCGCCGCCGGAACCTTGCCGGGGGGACCGATCCCGCTTCCGGGGGGCGGGGTCCAGAAGGATCGGGACGGCAGCTTCGTGCTCAGCCGGCTGCGCCCCGAAACGCTGCGGGAGGCGGCTCAAGCGGGGGGAGGGGAGATGGTCGACATCGCAGCGCTTCCCGCCCGGCTCGCCACCCTGCCGCTGCAAAAGAGCGCAGCCAAACCGGCGTCGAGCCGGCAGACCCAGCGGGAACGTTTCCAGGTCCCGCTCGCGCTCGCGCTCGCGCTCGCGCTCTTGTGCGCAGAGCCGCTTCTTCTCTTCCGGGGTAGGCCATGAGACACAAACTTTCAGCCGTTCTCCTTGTTCTTATCTTCCTGACCGGGCTCTATCCCGTGCTGCGCCATGACCTCTTCCACTTCGCCTGGCGGCAAGGGAGGGAGGCGCTGTCCCGCGGCGACAACGAGCGGGGCCTAGCCGCCTTTGCCTGGGCCGAAAGGATGCGCGGGGGCGAGCCTCTTCTTGCCTACGACGCCGGCGTCGCCTTCTACCGGGCTGGGGAGTACGCCCAAGCCTTAGAGCGTTTTTCCGCCGCTAGCGCCGCCGGCGATCCCGGCTTGAAAGAAGCCGCGCTCTACAACAGAGGGAACGCCGCGGTCAAGGAAGCGGAAAGAAAAGGGGGCGATGCCTCTGGCGCCGCGGCGCTGCTGCGGCAGGCGGAGACGAGCTACCGTCAGGCGATGGAGTTGAACCCGCGCGCCGTGGACGCGAAGCGCAACCTGGAACTGGTCCGCGTGCGGCTTCAAGCGCTCGACGCCGCGAAAGTCGGCGCCCCCGGGATGAAATCGCGCGGCAGTTCGGCAGAGCCGCAGGCCGCAAGCCGAGATTGGCAGGGGGGAGAGCAGGGGAAAGAACAGGGAGCAAAGAGCCGCGGCAACAGGGCCGGGGAGGAGTCGGACCAGGCGGCGCGGCACGGGCGGCGCGCGGCGGAGATGTCCCGGGAGGATGCCGAGCGCCTCTTAGCCGAGGAGCGCGGGCGTGAGACGCTGGTGCCGCAGGTTTTGGGTGCCGGCGGCAAGGGGCGCCATGCCCCCGCCGGGAAGGAGTGGTGAAGATGAGATTCCCGCTTCTTTCGCTCTGCCTCATGGCGCTCATGAGCCCGGCGGCGGCAGGCGCCGAGGAGGCCGGCCCCGCCGCAGAACCGCTCCGTCTCGAACTGAAGCTGGCAAGGGCGCGGGTCTACCCGCGCATGCCGGTCCCGGTGACGGTAAGGCTCATGGTGCGGGATGCGCAGTTGCGCGGGATAGGCTACCCCCGGCTTTCCCACCGCACTTTGCAGGTGGGGGAGTTCTCGCTTCCCGCGAAGCGCGAGCTGGTTTTGGAGGGGGCCACTTACACCGCCTACGACTTCACCACCGTAGTCAGCGCCAGGCAAAGCGGGAGCTACCGTTTGGGCCCGGCCGAGCTGGAAGCCGAACTACTCTCCCCGGCGTCCGGCGCGGCGGCCTTTTTCGGCGCCACCGAATCGAAGCCGGTCGCGCTCAAGTCGCAGCCGCTTGCCCTCACCGTGCTCCCCGTCCCGATGCAGGGGCGCCCGGACGGCTTTACCGGCGCAGTCGGGCGCTTCACGGTGAGCGTATCAGCCCGCCCCCGCGAAGTGAGCGCCGGCGACCCGATCACCGTGCGCACCGTGATAAGGGGGGAAGGGGCCGAGCGCGAATTCTCCTGCCGCCCCATCGAGGCCCGCGGCTTCAGGGGGTATCCCCCTGTTCAGGAAAAAGGGGCGGGGGAGCTTGTCTGCGAACAGCTTATGGTGCCGGAGACCGGGGGCGCGGTGGAGATTCCCCCGGTCCGGATCAGCTTCTTCAACCCCTCCGCGGGGCGTTTCGGCACGGCCCAAAGCGAGGCGCTAGCGCTTAAGGTGCGCCCTGCCGCAGCCGCTGCTGCTGCCCTGTCTGACGGGTCTGACAGGTCCGACAGGTCCGACAGGTCCGACAGGTCCGACAGGTCCGACAAGTCCGACAAGTCCGACAAGTCCGACCGAACAGGCGCCTTCTGGCTGGCGCTTTCCGCTCTCGCGGCGCTCGCAGCTGCCGTCTTACTCTGCAGGAGGCTGCGCCGACAGACGCCGCCGTCCGGCGACGGCAGGCAGGGCTGGCTTGCCGCGGCCCGCTCGGCACACGCCTCCGGCGACGCGAGCGCCTTTTATAGCGCCGCCTTCAGGCTGCTGCAGCGGGTGGGGGGGGAGCGCCAGGGGCTCCCCGCGGCGGGCTGGACCGGCCCGCTGCCGGAGGGTGCGTTCGGCCGGGAGCAGCAGGAGAGCCTTGCCGCGCTCCTTGCGCGCTGCGACCGGGTCCGTTACGGCGGAGAGATCCCGCAGCCCGAGCAGATGGCCGCGGATCTGCTTCTCCTGGAGCAAGCGGAGGGTCCTTCAACGGCATGGGAAAATATTTGACATTGAATAATGCTTACCGTTTAATGTGTAACGCAGCCTTCCCTTTTTAATTGTGCCAACGCGGCGCCCTTTCTTTTTTCGGCGTATCTAGCCGTCTCGTCAGGAGGACCGTCATGAAGAAACTCTCCTTGCTCATGTTGTCTGTCGTCATCGCCGCCACGGTCCTCATTCCCCCCGCTTTCGCCGCCGAAAAACAAAAGAGTGTAGCCGTCTCCAAGCAGGACCTCTCGCTGAAGCTGGAGGTTGAGAACGCCATCGGCAAGGGGCTCTCCTGGCTCGCCTTGCGCCAGAATTCGGCGGGGCATTGGTCCCAGCCGGAATACCCGGCGCTCTCGGCCCTGGTGCTCACTTCCTTCCAGGGGGACCCGTCTGGGTTTTACAAACGGAAGTACGAGCCGCAGATCGGCAAGGGGTACCGCTACCTCCTCTCCAACGTCAGGCCCGACGGCGGCATCTACGGCAAGGATCTCGCCAACTACAACACCTCCATCTCCATGATGGCGCTCCTTATGTCCAACAACCCCGAGTACGAGCCGGTTCTCAAAAGGGCCCGCGGCTTCCTGGTCGGGCTCCAGGACAAGAGGGGTGACCAGTTCGACGGCGGCATCGGCTATGGCGGCAGCTACAAGAACTCGGACATCGTCAACACCTCTTTCGCCCTGGAGGCGCTGCACTACACCCGCTACCTGAAGAGCGACGTGGCGGGGGAGGCCGAGGACCTGGACTGGAAGGCGGTGGTGAAGTTCATCTCCCGCACCCAGAACCTCCCCGGCTATAACGACCAGAAGTGGGTCACCGGCGACGCCGAAAACCGCGGCGGGTTCGTCTATTTCCCCGGCGACTCGAAGGCAGGCGACAAACTCCTCCCCGACGGCCGGGTGGCGCTCCGCTCCTACGGCAGCGGCTCCTATGCCGGGCTTTTGAGTTACATCTACGCGCAGATGGACAAGAACGACCCCCGCGTGAAAGAGGTCTACAACTGGCTCAGCGCGAACTATACGCTTGAGGAAAATCCGGGGATGGGGCAGGAAGGGCTTTACTACTACTACCACACCATGGCCAAGGCCCTGAGCACCTACGGCGTGGACAGCATCAAGCTCAAAAACGGCAAGACCGTCAACTGGCGCACCGACCTGGCCAAGCGCTTCCTCGACCTACAGAAGGAGGACGGCTCCTGGGTGAACCCCACCGGCCGCTGGTGGGAGAGGGATCCGGTCCTGGTCACCTCCTATTCCGTGCTCACCCTGGAGATCCTGTACCGGGGACTGTGATTGAGGGAGGGGGCATGAAGACCATCCAGCAGCATTTCACCGTCGCCTATTCCTTTCCGGTGATCTTCACCAGCGACGCCTTCGGAGCCGGCAGCGCCGCGCTTTTGCGGGTCCTGGCAGGCGAAGGGGAAAGACCCCGGGTGCTGACCGTGATCGACTCGAAGGTGCTCCGGATCAACCCGGATCTGCTGGAGAAGCTGAACCGTTTTGCGGCGGACCACTCCGCCGAAGTGGAAATCCTCGTTCCCCCGCTGGTTATGCGGGGAGGCGAGGCGTGCAAGAACGAGCCTGGGGAGGTGGAGAAGATCCACGCCCTGGTGGAGCGCCACGGCCTTTGCCGGCACTCCTTCATCCTTGCCATCGGCGGCGGCGCCGTCTTGGACGCGGCCGGGTTCGCCGCCGCCACCGCGCACCGCGGCGTCCGCCTGGTGCGGATGCCCACCACCACCCTTTCCATGAACGACGCCGGGGTGGGGGTGAAAAACGGCGTCAACGCCTTCGGGCGCAAGAACTTCACCGGCTGCTTCGCCCCCCCATTCGCCGTCGTGAACGACTTCGACTTTCTCAGGCTCCTGCCGGCCAGGGAGCTTCGGGCGGGCATCGCCGAGGCGGTGAAGGTGGCTCTCATCAGGGACCGCGCCTTTTTCGATTTCCTCTACGCCTCGCGCGCACTGCTCGCCGCCTTCGAGTCCGAGGTCATGCAGCGCATGATCGTCCGTTGCGCCGAACTGCACCTGGAGCACATCGCCACTAGCGGCGACCCCTTCGAGTTCGGCTCGTCGCGCCCTTTGGACTTCGGGCACTGGTCCGCGCACAAACTGGAGGAGCTGACCCAGGGCGAGATCAGGCACGGCGAGGCGGTCGCCATCGGCATCGCGCTCGATTCCCTCTACTCCTTCGAGCTCGGTATGATAGGGGAGCTCGACCTGCGCCGCATCCTCGCCACCCTGGAAGGGATCGGCTTCCAGCTTTACCACCTTGCCCTGGAATGGGTCGACGTGGAAAAGTCGCTGCGGCAGTTCCAGGAGCACCTGGGAGGGGAGCTTTCCATCCCGCTTCTGGACGGCATCGGCGCCAGATCGGACCGGCACGACATAGATGCGGCTCTCTACCGCAAATGCATCAAGACACTCGCCTCGCGCAGGAATCAGACGGAGAAAAGCGATGACCGGAAAAAGCTGCAGCCTGACCTCCCAGGAGATCCTGGACACCTACTTCCTTGAAAACCGGGCCCGCCTGCTGGAGATAGCGTCGTTTCTGGACCGCCTGGACCGCGCCGCCGATGCCGGAGAGGCGAGGGGGGAGTATCGCCGGCGCGCCTTCGAGAAAGCGTTGGCGCTTCTCTTGGAACCGGGGGGGGGGGCGCACCAAGGCGATCCAGCTCCTGTTCAGCGACCCGAGCAGCGAGCCCATCGAGAGCGCGTTGGGGCTCAAGGCGACCGGCGCCTGGGGAGGCGAAAATGCGGGTAATTGATCCCCACATGCATCTGGTCTCCCGGACCACCGACGACTACCTGGCCCTTGCCTACGGCGGGATCCACACCGTCGCCGAACCAGCCTTCTGGCCCGGTTACGACCGCGCCTCCGCGGCGAGCTTCCACGATTACTTCAACCAGTTGACCGTGACCGAGCCCGCCCGCGCCGCCCGCTTTAAGATCGCTCACTACTGCTGGATCGGGATGAACGCGAAGGAAGCTGAGCACTTGGAGCTTGCCCGCGAGGTGATTGCCATGCTTCCGCAGTACCTGGACCGCCCGAACGCGCTCGGCATCGGCGAGGTGGGGCTCAACAAAAACAGCCGCAACGAGATCGCCATCTTCGAGGAGCAGGTGGAACTTGCCGCCCGCCGCAACGAACTCCTGCTGATCCACACCCCGCACCTGGAGGACAAGCTCAAGGGGACCCGCATCATCATGGACATCCTCAAGAACGAGCCGCGCGTCAAACCGGAGCGGGTGCTGATCGACCACGCCGAGGAGCACACCATCGGCGAGATCAAGGACAACGGCTTCTGGTACGGCCTCACCCTCTACCCCGACTCCAAGGGGAGCCCCGCCCGCGCCATCGATGCCGTGGAGATCTTCGGGCCGGACCGGATCTGCATCAATTCCTCGGCGGACTGGAGCGTCTCGGACCCCATCGCCACCTTGAAATGCGCCAACGAGATGCGGCGGCGCGGCCACCCTGAAGCGCTGGCCGAGCGGGTCTTCTTTGAGAATCCCCGGGATTTCCTGGGGCAGTCCCCGAAGTTCGTCCTCCCCTGATTTCGGCGCCACCTCCCTGATTTCCCACCGCAAGGGTGATCCGGGGAAAGAGTCCCCCCTCCCTTGACGGGAGGGGGACCAAGAGCGGCTTTCCCCGGAATTCTTCGACATACTTAAGCGGCGAGGCTGTCGTTTTTCTTTACACTGCGCCACAGACTCCCCCTTTGGTAAAACCCCCTTTAATCGCAGTACTTTCGCTCATGAAGCTGCACCCAGCAACTCTCCAATTCCCCGTCGGAATCCCTTACAGTACACCGGTTTAGCCCCCTTTCCCCCTCTGCGATATCAACTAGTTACCTGTTGGCGTGTTTCTTGCCGCTAATTAACGTATTTCTTCGTCCGGGATAATGATAATCGACCACCACTTCAGCAGGCGCCAAAGCGGTTTACTCAAAGGCGCGATACTCGCCGTCTTGCCAGAAAATGCGGTAACTCCAGCAGGTTCAACCGGAAGCCGCCTCGAAATATATCTCCGCCCAGTCCAGAACTTTAATTAACATTTATATCGCTTCAGCGGGAGGCATCTCATGAGACAATCCTTGAGCAAACACGGGACCCAGGGGACCTTGCTGTTCTTTTTGTTCTTACTATGCTCAGCCCTCCCGGCGCGGGGCGAGGTTTGGACCTACGCCTGCGGCGGAGATCCGTTCGCGGACCAAAAAAGCGTCTTCGATAAAAGCGAGTTCGTCTGCGCGGCAGGGACCGGGCTCAGCGGCAGTATGTTAAACGGCTGCGGCTTTTATCCCTGCGCCGACCTTTACGTGATGACCAACCGCACCTGGAGCGGCGGCGAGGCGCTGGCCGACGTGATGGGCTCGGAGAACAGGGTCGAGACGGAGATGATGGGCGGCGTCTTCGGGGTGGCCAATCAGGTGGTGATCGCGACGCCTGCCAAGATGTTCGTGGGCGAGTTCGACATCGTCCTCGACAACAACCTGGACCAGAAGTTCAATGGCCCCGACCTGGTGAATGCGGCCGGCAGCGGCTTCGCCTTCAGGATCATCGACCAGGGACATCCCCCAGTCGACCCAGGCCCGATGAAGGCGGGAGCCTTGGCCATTTCCCAGGGAGCCTCGGACGCCATCGCCAAGTGGAAGGCAGGTTGCGATCTGCTCGACGCGATGGGGGCCGCCTTGAGCCTCATGTCCGGCGATGTCGTCGGCGCCGCCATCGGGGTCTTGGGGAACATCACCGGGATCGCCACCGACTACAACGGCGCGGTCATCGCCAAGGCGACAGACCTGATCGGAGGCTTCGATCCCAAGAGCACCCCGCAGAAGGCCTCGGGGATCTACGGGAACATCGCCAAGCACTGGTACGACCTGT
Organism: Citrifermentans bemidjiense Bem; assembly: GCF_000020725.1. Classification (NCBI taxonomy): domain Bacteria; kingdom Pseudomonadati; phylum Thermodesulfobacteriota; class Desulfuromonadia; order Geobacterales; family Geobacteraceae; genus Citrifermentans; species Citrifermentans bemidjiense. Next base: position 2,104,467 of record NC_011146.1, read on the forward strand.
ACGAGGACCCGGCCGATCCGCTCTACACCGAGATGGTCGGGTTGAATTACGCCGCCATCAATGCCGAACTCGCCGCGACTTCGGTGCCCGAGTCCTATCCCTTCTACGTCAAGGGGACCGATCCCAGGGAATACGCCCTCATCAAGATCGCCAACCGCGCCGTGGAGCAGGGGGCGCTGGTCAAGGCGCTGCGGCAGTCCTACGAGAAGTACCAGGGGGCGGTCGTCGTCTCCAACTACGAATACGCCTACCGCCAACTGGAGCAGACCAGGACCTACTCCCTGCTGCTCCTTGCCAACCTCGCCGGGTTCAGTTCGGACCTGCAGTACCTGAAGGACGTACTGACCGCGCAGGGGGTAGCGAACACGGTCATCAAGGTGAGCGACATGCAGGGGCTGAAAGACCGGGTCGCGAGCCTGGGTCTCACCGCCGAAGAGGCGGCCTCGCTTAAGGCCGCCGGCTTCAGCGACCAGCGGATCGCGCTCCTCACCCAGTACATCGTCTCCATCTCGGTCCCGGCGGCCGACTTCACCATGGCTTCCTCCATCGCTGATCTCGCGGCCAAGGCGGATGCCGCCTACACTGGCATCCAGAGCTTCGACCTCGGCATCCAGACCACCATGAACAACCTCTCCACCGAATTCACCCCGCACCACCCGAAAGCCGTCGCCGGCGGCCCCTACAACGGCGCTACCGGTAGCCAAGTCACCTTCGATGGCGGGGGCTCCAGCGATCCCGACGTAGGCGACACCCTCACCTACGGCTGGGACTTCAACGGGGACGGCGTTTTCGACGACGCCTCCGGCAAGACTGTGGTCCATACCTGGAGCAAGCCCTTCAGCGGGCTGATCGGGCTCAAGGTCACCGACCCCGCCGGCAACAGCTCGATCGCCTACGCCAAGGTCGCCATCACTGCCTCGAACCTCCCGCCGGTCATCACCTCGTTCACTCCGAGCGACAAGGCGCCGAGGGCGAGCGTGAAGGTCCCGCTTTCCTTCACCGTGGCCGCGAGCGACCCCGAACAGCGGGCGCTTAGTTACCAGTGGAGCGTCGACGGCACCCCGGTCGGCACCGGGACCGGCTATCTCTATACGCCGCCGGCCGGTTTCAAGGGGACTGTCAAGGTCATGGTAGCGGTGCACGACGACCAGGCCGACAACCCGCCCGCCGTCGAGGCGCGCGCGGTCACAGCCTTCCTCGACTGCGATCCCTCGGACCCGTCCACCATGACCAACTATTACCGCGATCTGGACGGGGACGGTTTCGGGGATCCCCTGGTGGTGACCCAGGCCTGCGCGGCGCCGGCAGGTTTCGTCACCAACAAGCTCGACTGCGACGACAGCACCGCTGCCATCGGCCAGGCGACCCTCAGGTTCTACCGCGACAGCGACGGTGACGGGCTCGGCAACGCCAACAGCTCCGTGATTGCCTGCTCGGCGCCCGCCGGTTTCGTCGCCAACAGCCTCGACTGCAACGACGCCGACGCTACGGTCGGCGCCCCCAGCATCACCTTCTACCGTGACTTCGACCATGACGGCTTCGGCGACCCGATGAACGCGCAGGTCGCCTGTTCGGCGCCTGCCGGCTACGTCGCCAACAGCCTTGACTGCAACGACGCCGACCCCGCCGTCGGGAACACCCTGACCACCTACTACCGCGACGCCGACGGCGACGGCTATGGCACCCCGGCCCAGTCCCAGCAGGCCTGCCTGCAGCCGGCGGGATACGTCCCCAACTCGCTTGACTGCGACGACACGAACCCATACGTGAACCCGGCGCAGAAGGAGATCGTGCATAACGGAAAAGACGACGACTGCTCCGCCGCCACCCCGGACAACTATTCCAAGAGCTTCGTCCTCGCCATAGACGACTCCTCCTGGGTCTACTACGCGAAGAGCAACGGCGACGGCACTTTCAGCAACTACCAGAAGACCGGCTTCTACCTGGGAGGGGGAACCTCGCGCGGCATCGCCATAGGCGACTTCGACGGCGACGGCACCCTCGACTTCATCGCCGGCCGCGGCAACGGCTCCTACTACCTCTACAACAACGACGGCAGCGACAACTTCACTTACAAAGGCATCGTCGGGACCCACAGCAACCCCGGCGGCTACGCCATGGACATGACCGTCGGCGATTTCAATAACGACGGCCTCCTGGACTTCGCCGGCAACGGCAACACCAGCACCTGCTCGGTTTTCCTGAACGATGGCGCCGGCGGTTTCACCCGTTCGAGCTTCAACTACAACTGGACCGGGCGCGGCCTGGATGCGGCCGACTTCAACCATGACGGCAACCTCGATCTCGCCGTCTCCTTCTACGGCACCAACGACGTCTGGGTCTACCTGGGCGACGGCACCGGGAAGTTCACCGGCTCAAAGGTAGGGACCGCCACCACCTCGGCCAGCGACAACTACGCGCTCGCGGCCGCCGATTTCGACAACGACGGCAACACCGACATCATCGTTTCGGGAAGCTCCAACGGCGACGCCTACCTCCTCAAGGGGAAAGGGGACGGCACCTTCCTCGCCGCGGTGCCGGTTCCGTCCCTCGATATGGGGTACCACAACTCCATGGCCGCCTACGACTATAACGGCGACGGCAAGGCCGACATCGTTCTCTCCGAGTACACCGGGTACAGGATGTACTTCTATCCCGGCAACGGCGACGGCACCTTCGGCCCCCGCACCGCCATCAGCACCGCCAACTCAAGCGCCGCGCTCCTGGCCATCTCGGCGCCGCCTTCACCGCCCCCCGCTTCCTTCCCGATAGCGGACGCGCAGCCCAAGGGGCAGACGATCCAGGTGGGGCAGAGCGCCAGCTTCAACGGCTCCTTCTCCAAGAACCCCGCGACGATCGCCTCCTACCGCTGGAACTTCGGCGACGCGGGAACCGGCACCGGCGCGGTCGTCGACCACGCCTACCTGAGCGAGGGTCGCTTTACGTCGATGCTCACCGTCGCCGACCTGCAGTCGAGGACGGACCGCGATTTCGCCCAGGTCACCGTCATGGGGGCTCCCCCTGTGGCGAACGCCGGCGGCCCGTACTCCGTAGGTGAGGCTAACGCCAGCTTCGGGCGCTACACGGCCAAGCTCGACGGCTCGGCTTCCAACGACGACTTCGGGATAGCGAGCTACCAGTGGCTCCTCGGCAGCACGTTCTCGGACGACTTCGAGGACGGCAACGCCAACGGCTGGATCCCCGCCGCCGGCACCTGGACCGTCAACGGCGGCGCCTACGAACAGACCAACGCCTCGCTGGGCCGGACCGACACCCTGACCGGTGACAAGAATGCGGCCGACTACACGGTGGAAACCGACCTTAGGCTCGTCTCCGGCAGCGGACAGGAAGGAATCCTCATCTTCCGCGCCCAGGACCCGGACAACCACTACGAGTTCATCTTCAGGGGCAGAGGGATCAACGACGTTCTGCTCTACAAATGGGTTGCAGGGGGCTCCACCCAGCTGGCCCAGGCCAATATCCCCTTCACGCCGCAGCTGAACACGACCTACCGGCTCAAGGTGGAGGCGTACAAGAACAGCATCAAGTGCTACGTGGACGGCGTCCTTTATATCGACGCCACCGACAGCACCTTCTTAAACGGCAAGGTCGGCCTCACCACCTACCTTACCGACGTTAAATTCGACAACTTCACCCAGTATTCGCTGAGGACGGGTGTGGCGCCCGAATTCACCGTGCTTGAGGGTAGCTACCCGGTGACCCTCAAGGTCACCGACAAGGTGGGACAAAGCGCCACCGCCGCCACCCAGATCACCGCTGCCAAGGGGAGCGCGCCGGTAGCCGCAGCGGGCGGCCCCTACACCTTCAGCGAAAGCTTCGCCAACGCCAACAAGTGGACCGTCACCCTCGACGGCTCCGGCTCCAGCGACGACACCGGCATCGAGACCTACGCCTGGAACTTCGGCGACGGCGGCACCGGTACCGGCGTGAAACCGACCCACGTCTACACCGGCGCCGGCACCTACAACGTCACCCTCACGGTGACCGACCGCGCCGGACTCTCCAACAGCGCCGCCACGACGGTCACCACCAAGGGCGACCTCGCGCCGGTTGCGAACCCAGGGCTTCCCTACGCCGTAGACGAGCGGGCCGCCTTGGCCGGCAAGTGGACCGTCAACTTCGACGGCCGCAGCTCTACCGACGACCACGGCATCTACGATTACCAGTGGAGGTTCGGCGACGGCGGCACCGGCAGCGGCCCCACGCCGACCTACCAGTACTCGGCCGCAGGGGTCTACACCGTGACTTTAACGGTCCGCGACCACGCCTTTTTAAGCCACAGCGCCTCCACGAACGCCACGGTGAGCACGAACGCCCTCCCCGTGCCGCGTCCGGGCGGCCCCTACAGCGTGGACGAGAGTGCCGCGAGCGGCGGGAACTGGACCGTAGCGCTCGACGGCAGCGCCTCCAGCGACGACTACGGCATCTGGAAATACGATTGGAACTTCGGGGACGGGAGCACCGGCACAGGCGCCAAGCCGACCCACATCTACGCCGCGGCCGGGACCTACAAGGCGACCCTCACCGTGACCGACAACGGCAAGCAGGCCCAGTCGGCGACGGTCGATGTAGTGGTGGCCGGGAACCAGCCCCCCGTGCCTTCGGCAGGCGCAGACAAGATCACCGAGGTTGGCTTCCCTGTCACGCTGGACGCGAGCGCCTCGACCGACGACTTCGGCATCTACAGCTACAAGTGGGATCCCGGCAGCCCCTCGTGGTCCTTTACCCCCTTCGAGCGGACCCCCGATGGGGTCCTCATCACCGGCGACTACAACAACTGGAACCGGTACCTGATCAGTAACGGCAGCGCCCCCAGAAACGCCGGTGACAGCTACACCGGCCGCGTCTCGCTGCAGGCGACCAACAACGGCAGCAGATACCTGATGTGGGGGTTGAAAAGCGCCGGCGCTAGCTTCGGGATCGACCAGTACTACCACGCCCTCCACTTCAACAACGGCGCGATCCAGGTCTACGAGAGCAACATCAACCACGGCAGCTTCGGCTCCTTTGCCAACAACGTAAGCTACGACGTCCGCATCGACCTTAAATCCAGCGGCGCCGTCTACTACTACCGCGTCACCGGCGCAGCGGACTGGATCAAGCTCTACGAATCCTCCTCATCCAACGCGACCCCTCTGCGCGTGGGGGCGACGCTGCACAGCGGGCTCTTCCTCCTCTCGGACTTCACCACCCCGGCAGGCGCTCTGCAGCTTCCCGCATCGCCGCAGCTCACCAAGCCGCTGCTGCAGGCAACCTACGGCGCTCCTGGGAGCTACACCGCGGCCGTGACGGTCACGGACCACGCCCAGCAGTCGGTGACCGACACGGCGACGGTGACGGTCGTGCCGGGCGAGGCCCCGGTCGCGCATACCGGCGGGCCGTATCTCACCAACGAGGACATACCGACCCGCTTCAACGCCCGTGCCTCCACCGACGACTTCGGCATCAAGAGCTACCGGTGGGATTTCGGCGACGGTGAAGGACTCACCACCCGCAACCCCTGGGGCGACCACCGCTATACCCAGACCGGGGTCTACAGCGTCACCCTCACCGTTACCGACTACGCGGGGCACACCTCCGTCGACAGCACCACCGCCACGGTGAGCGCGAACCCGGTCGTCTCCTGCGTGCCGTGGCAATTTTCCGGCGTGAACGAGATGCCGCACGACACCTGGAGCGGCAAGGAGATCACCCTGAAAGGCGTAGCCTGGTCGCTGCACCCCCCGCTCACCTACCGGTGGGAATTCGGCGACACGACCCCCGACGCCACCGGCACGGCGACCGATCCGCGCGCCATCCAGGCGAAGCACACCTACAACGGCGTCGACGGGCAGCCCTTCGTCGCGACCCTCACCGTGACCGATGCGCTCGGCAACAGCGCCTCGGACCAGTACCAGGTCAGGATCCGTCCCAAATCGCTCGACATCGAGATCAACCTGGCCATCGACGATGGGCTTTGGTGGCTGCACACGAACCAGACCCGTTCCTACTTCACCAAGGGGACCTACGGCGACGCAGTCATAGACGCCGGCTACTGGGATAACGCCGGGGGGTGGAACGGCGACGCCGGCGGCGGCATCGGCGGCCTCTACACCTCGTCCCCGACCGCTTCGGCCGTACAGGCCTTCGAGGTGAACGGGCACCTGGAACTGGGCGACGTCCGCAAAGACCCCTACGTGGAGACGGTGGCGCGGGGGCTGCGCTTCACCGCTTCGCGCCTGCGCCAGATGGCGATCGGGTCGCAGACCTACGGCGATCCGGACAGTAACGGCAACGGCCTCGCCGTCGAGACGGTAGAGGCGCGCCCCATCTACGAGGTGGGGCAGGTCATGGACAGCATCCTGGCCAGCGGCAGCCGCAACACCTACGCCATCACCGGCCCGAGCGGGGTCATGGGGAGAAGCTACTTCGACCTGTTGACCGACATGGTGGACGTCTACTCCTGGGGGCAGACCGACGGCACTAATGGCGGCGGCTGGCAGTACTCCTGGAACGGCGGCATCGACAACTCCGCGGCGCAGTGGGGGGCTGTCGGACTCCTGGCCGCGGAGGAAGTCTGGAAGATCCAGGTGCCCAAGTGGGTGAAGGAGAGAAACAGCATCTGGCTCGACTCCTCCTACGACGGGACCGGCTTCGGTTACACCGGCAGGGGCAACGGCGTGAACACGACCCCCTCCGGTATGGTGCAGCTCGCCTTCGACGACATGGTCGGTTACGACGACCCGGACACCGCCATTGACGAGCGCGACCCCAGGTGGAAGACGGCCGAGGCCTACATCGCCAACAACTGGACCAAGTCCTGGTGGTTCCCCAACAGCAGCCTCAACAACCGTTTCAGCTACTACGGCCATTACGCCTTCGCCAAGGCGATGCGCTCTGCCAAACCTAAGCCGGTGGTGAACCTGGCCGCGACCGGGCTCGACTGGTACAAGGACAACGTCAACGGCATGGCGCGCCGGCTGGTGAACCGCCAGCAGTCCAACGGCGGCTGGCCGCAGGACCAGGAACCGGGCTGGTACGTGGGTTACGACCTGACCAACGCGTGGTCGGTGCTCATCCTCACCCCGACCCTGTTCGTGCAGCCGCCGGTCGCCGACGCGGGCGAAGACCGGGTCTGGGGGGTGGACGTCGAGCTCACCCTGGACGGTTCGCGCTCCTATCACCTCGACCCGTTCCGCAAGATTGTGCTCTACGAGTGGGACTTCGACGGCGACGGGGTGTTCGACGTGGCGAGCCCCGATCCCAAGGCGGCCCATACCTACACGCGGCAGCTCTACCCGGAAAACACGCTGCCGCGCGTGATCACCGTTACGCTCCGGGTGACCGACGACAACGATCCTCCCAAGTCGTCTACCGACACGGCGAAGATCACCATAGCGGTGCCGCCCCATCCGCCTGTGGCTGTCCCCGGCGGGCCGTACACCTGCTTCGTCAACGTCCCGTGCGCCCTCGACGGTAGCAAGTCGTTCGACATCGATCCCACCGACCTCATCACCCTCTACGAGTGGGACGTCAACGGCGACCGGGTCTACGGCGACTACACCGGTGCTAAACCGATGGTGACCTTCACCACGACCGGCATCAAGAACATAGGGCTCAGGGTAACCGACAACGGCGTGATGAGTCCCACCGGGAGGCTGGACGCCTTCGGATTCACCACGGCCACCGTGCTCCAGAACAGCGCCCCCAGCGCCAACCCCGGCGGCCCCTACACGGTCGACGAGGGGAGCACGCTGCAACTTGACGGCAGCGGTTCCACCGATCCAGACGGCAACGCCCTTAGCTACTCCTGGGATCTGGATCACGACGGAAGCTTCGAGACGGCAGGGATGCGGCCGCTCTTCAGCCGTCCCGACAACGGGATCTTCACGGTCACCCTCAAGGTTTCCGACGGCAGCCTCGAAGCTCTCCGCGATACCGTCGTTACCGTGCTCAACGTGGCCCCGGCGGTGAACCCGCTTCCGGCCGCCGCCATCAAGGAAGGGGAACTCTACGCCGCTGCCGGCTCCTTCACCGACCCGGGCGCCGACAGCTGGAGCGCCACGGTCGATTACGGCGACGGCGGCGGAGTGCAGCCGCTCCCGCTTAGCGGCAAGGCGTTCTCCTTAAGCCACGTCTATCCGCGGGACGGGGTCTACGACGTCAAGGTCGTTGTTTCCGACGACGACGGCGGAGTGGGGTCGGCCACCGTCAAGGTGACCGTCGGCAACGTCGCCCCGATCGTCAACGCCGGGCCTGACGGCTCCATTGCCGATGGGGTCACCTTCACCAGTTCGGGCTACTTCACCGACCCGGGTGCCGACTCCTGGAGCGCAACCGTCAACTACGGCGACGGAAGCGGCGACCAGCCGCTCCCCCTCAACCCGGACAAGACCTTCAACTTGAGCCACGTCTATGCGGTGGCCGGATCCTACACGGTGGTCGTCACCGTAAACGACGGGCTAGCGAGCGGCTCCGACAGCGCCTGGGTCGCCGTCAGCACGACGAGATGCCTCACTTCGCTCATCGCCAAGGCGAAATCGGGCGCGGTCCAGCTCAACTGGTCGGCAACGGAGCACACGCCGAGCACGAAATACGACATCTACCGCAGCACCGAGGGGGCGAGCTCAGGCTTCGTCAAGGTGAGAAGCGGCTACGGGAACCTCTACCCTGTCTTCACCGATACCGGCCTCGTTAACGGCAGGACCTACTACTACCGCATCGAAAAGCTGCAGCCGACGGGAGGCTTCTGCAGTTCGCCGGTGGTATTCGCTAAACCGGTTTCACTGTTCTAGTTGACCAACCGACGCCGCTTTCTGCCGGCACAGGAAAAGGAGATATGCCATGAAGAAGATGATTACTTTGATGATCTGCACCTTGCTGCTCTTAGCGGCAACCAGCGCCCAGGCGCTCGTCGTCAGCAACAGCTCCACCTATCTGAACGAAATCACCCCTTCGGGTGACGCGTTAGGTCCCGAAGTTTTCGCCGGGTTAGGAACCTTCAGCCGCAGCTATTCGGCTGCCGGGAGCTACAACATCCTGGCCTTCATCGACAACGACCTCGACGTACAGCTGACCGGCTTCTACCCCGAAATGGCCGGGACGCAGGGAAGCTTCGACGACAGGTTCTCCTACCAGGTAGGCGACCCGTTCGACATCGCCGGGAATTTCCTGGCCGGCTCGCTGGACAACTCCGTAACCAGCGGGGGGGACGTGGCGGTCGCCATGGGATGGAGGTTCGACCTGCTGGCGGGGCAGACGGCGCAGGTGAGCTTCGGCGCGAGCGACATCCTTCCCCTGGGCCCCGGCTACATCTGGCACCACGACGCCGTGCTGCTCGAGCCCGACTTTCAGCAGCTCGAGTTGTTGCCTGACAGCATCATCTACTACGTGAGCTCATTGCGGATAGAAGATGCAGGCACAAATCCTGTTCCCGAACCGTCGACATTCATCCTTTTCGGATCGGCATTTTCTATTTTCGCAATCTATGCCAGGAAACGCAAAAAGATATAGTACCGGCAGTTGTTGATTACTCATAACCTGTTACTATCGTGTACCTAGAAAAGGCGGGATTCATCTTCCCGCCTTTTTTTTAACTGTATTGACAGATAGCTAGCTTTTATGAAAGATTGATTTAACCCAAAAATTATTGCCAGATAGGGACGAAACCATGCGCTCTGCAAGAAGACTGTTAGCCGCAGCCACCCTCGCTTTTGCCATGTCGACTTTATTGCCCGCTGCCGCGCCCGGGGCGCAGGCGCCTCAGCCCATCCCGGCGCCCCCCGTTCCCGAAAACCAGGCGCCGCTGCTGGCTCCCCCGGGCGAAATTTCCCGCGATTACGCCGTTCCTGCCATGCAAAAGGTGGCGCCGGGGAAGTACCGGCTGGGGGAGATCCTGATCGACAAGGCCGCCAGGAGCATCTCCTTTCCTGCCGAAGTGAACATGAAGCAGGGGCTTTTGGAGTACCTGCTAGTGAAAAGCGGCGGCAAGACCCACGAGAGCCTGTTGCGCACCAGGGTCCAGCCCTACCACCTGCAGCTGGCCTGTCTGCTGCTAGGCCTCGAAGGGGGGCGCAGGCCGCTGTCGGCCCAGGGGGCGGCCGAGACCCCGGACGGCGAGACGGTGGAGCTGTCGCTTGAGCTTTCCGACGGGAAGAGGGTGCAGACCGAACAGTGGATGATGCTCCTTTTGGCCGGGGAGCACAGGGACGTCCCGAAGCTGAAGTGGATCTTCACCGGGTCCATGGTGAGGGAGGGTGTCTTCGCCGCCCAAAGCGACGGTTCCATCGCCGCTTTGTACCACGACCCGGTGGCCATGATAGACAACAGCTCCCCGGAAGGGGCGAACGACGAGATATGGTACGCGAGGGAGAGCGCCGTCCCCCCCGTTGGGACGCCGGTGACCGTGCTCATCCACCTCTCCCCGTAACCAGGAGGGCTCGACATGAACTCCCGTATCATCACCTACTGCAGCAACATCCATCCGGGCGAATCCTGGGAGGAGACCTTCAGGGCCTTGCAGGAGCATGTTCCAAAGGTTAAACAGGCCGTCTCCCCAGATGCACGCTTTCCCATCGGGCTGCGCCTGTCGGCCCGCGCCGCCAGGGAACTCCTCGCCGCGGGGCGCGCCTCCTTCGCGAGCTGGCTGCGCCAGGAGGGGTGTTACGTCCCCACCATCAACGGCTTCGTATACGGCGCCTTCCACGGGGAGGCGGTGAAACACAAGGTCTATCTCCCCGACTGGCACAGCCGGGAGCGGGCCGAGTACACGAACCTTCTCGCCGACCTCCTGGCCGAGTGGCTCCCCGCGGGGATGACCGGCTCCATCTCCACAGTCCCCATCGGATTCAAGGCGAGCCTCTCCCCCGCCGAGTACCGGACCCGGGTGCTGCAGGTCCTCACGCACCTGGACTGCCTGAAGGAGGAGATGGGGGTCGACATCGTCCTCGCCCTGGAACCGGAGCCCGCTTGCGTTCTGGAGACGACGGCCGATCTGGTGCGTTTCGTGGAGGAGATGGATCTTCCCGCACGGCTTAGGGAGCGGGTCGGGATCTGCCTTGACTGCTGTCATCTGGCGCAGCAGTTCGAGGAGCCGGAATCTGCCCTGTCGCTTCTGGCGGACAGCGGCATCCGTCTGGGGAAGGTGCAGGTTTCCTCGGCGCTTTCCGCTGGGCATGGCGACCGCGCTGCGCTTTCTTCCTTCGCCGAGCCGTGCTATCTGCACCAGGTGGTGATCCGCGGCAAGGACGGCACGCTTATCCGCTACAACGACCTCCCCGCCGCCTTAGAGCAGCACCGAGGGGAGGGTGGGGACGAGTGGCGCTGTCATTTCCATGTGCCGGTATTCCTGCAGGAAGCAGGGGCCCTCGGCACCACCCGCGGCTTTGCGGAGAAGCTATTGCCGCTTCTGGACCGGGATGTGCTGCTGGAAGTCGAGACCTACAGCTGGGGGGTGCTGCCGCCGCAGCTGCGGTCGGAGGATCTCTCCTCGTCCATCATCCGGGAGATCCAATGGTTGCAGGGGAGCGTCAATGCAACGGACTGTCGTCCTTAACGTAGTAGGGCTTACCCGGGCGCTCATTGGCGACGGCACGCCGCGCCTGCGGGAGCTTCTCGCTGCAAGCGCCGATATAAAAAGCATAACGCCTGCCGTCACCTGCTCGGTGCAATCCACCTACCTGACCGGAAAGCTCCCTGCCGGGCACGGCATCGTCGGCAACGGCTGGTACTTCCGCGATCTGGGGGAGGTCTTCTTCTGGCGCCAGTCGAACCGTCTGGTCCAGGGGGAGAAGATCTGGCACGAGGCGAAAAGACGCGATCCCTCCTTTAGCTGCGCCAACACCTTCTGGTGGTACAACATGGTGACCGACGTCGATTACGCGATCACCCCGCGCCCCTTATACCTCGCCGACGGCAGGAAACTCCCCGATTGCTACAGCATCCCCGCTGACCTTCGCCACCGCTTCAACTCCGAGTTCGGCCAGTTCCCACTGTTCCAGTTCTGGGGGCCTGCCACCTCCATCGTCTCCAGCGACTGGATCGGCAAGGCCGCCATGTCCATCGAGGAAACCTATCGCCCGACCCTGCAGCTCGTCTACCTGCCGCACCTCGACTACTGCCTGCAGAAGCTGGGGCCCGGGGGGGATATCTCCGCCGAGCTGGCAAAGGTCGACCTTCTCTGCGGGCAGTTGCTCGACTTCTTTCGCGGGCGCGGTTGCCGGGTGGTGGTGCTCTCCGAATACGGCATCACGGATGTGGAGCGCCCGGTGCACCCGAACCGGGTGCTGCGCGAAGCGGGGCTCTTGTCGCTCAAGGTCGACCGGGGGCGGGAATACCTGGATCCCGGTACCAGCCGCGCCTTCGCCGTTGCCGACCACCAGGTGGCACACGTCTACGTCCGCGACCCGAACGACCTCCCGGCGGTGCGCGCCCTCTTTCAGGGAGTCCCCGGCGTAGAAGAGGTGCTGGACGGGGAGGGGAAGAAGAGGGCGGGCCTTGATCACGAGCGCTCGGGGGAACTGGTGCTCGTCTCCGATGCGAAGAGCTGGTTCACCTACTACTGGTGGCTCGACGACGCGAGAGCTCCCGACTACGCCCGCACCGTCAACATTCACGCGAAGCCCGGCTATGACCCGTGCGAGCTCTTCCTCGATCCCACCATCAGGCTTCCCAAAGTGAAGATCGCGGCGACGCTGGCAAAGAAGCTTCTAGGTTTCCGCTACCTGATGGACGTGATACCGCTTGATGCCTCACTGGTGCGAGGCTCCCACGGCCGGGTCACCGACGATCCCGCCGCCGGCCCCATCTTCATGACCACGGAACCGAAGCTCCTCGATGCGGGGAGCGTGGACGCGACCGAAGTCTACAATCTGCTGCTGCGCCATCTGGAGGCGGACTAACATGGCCGAAGACCCCTCTGCAGCCGGCGCCGCAGTGCTGCCGCGTCGCTCCAGGTTCAGGGCGTACCTTAACCTTTGCCGAGTGAGCAACCTCCCCACCGTATGGACCAATGTTCTTGTTGCAAGCCTTTTAAGCGGCGCGCCGCTCTCCTGCCGCCTGTTGCTCCTGCTGGCCTTTTCCTTATCCTGTTTCTACCTCGCCGGGATGGTGCTGAACGATCTGTGCGACTGCGAATACGACCGGATGTTCCGCCCCAGCCGCCCCATTCCCCGGGGCGACGTTTCCGAGCGCGCGGCGCTCATACTGACGGTGGCTTTGTCCTGTGCCGGTTTAGGCGCCCTCGTCTTCGCCCCCGACCTGCGCGGAGGCCTTGCCGCACTCTGCCTGCTCGCGGTGATTATCGCCTACGACCACCATCACAAAGAGAACCCCTTCAGCGTGCTGCTCATGGCCGGCTGCCGTTTCCTGGTCTTCGTCGTTGTTGGCTTCGCCCTCGCCGGGAAAGTGGCCGAGGCGGTGCTGCTTGCCGGGGGCGCGCAGTTCTTCTACGTCGTCGCCCTGAGCGTTTTCGCGCGCTACGACAACAACAGGGAGACGCCGTTGCCTTTCCCCGCCATGCCCCTGCTTCTAGCCGGGATTTCGCTTCTAGACGGAGTGATGCTAATGCTTTTAGTCGAACCGGTGTGGCTTTTGGCCGGATTGAGCGGCTTCTTCCTCACCCTCGCCGGGCAGCGGTTTGTGCGGGGGGATTGAACTGGTATGGAATTCCGAGGTTTGTGGCGCCTGTCTCCCCTCGCCCTTTGGGAGGGGCGGGGGTGAGGGCGGTGCCCCAGCCAAGGTCTTGGCTTTAGTCTGGTTCCCAAGCTCCAGCTTGGGAACCCAATGCGTGCAAAGCTCCAGCTTTGCATCTAATGGAACCTTGAGCTTCGGCAGGCCTTGCGTTCCCAAGGTGGACCTTGGGAACGAGATCATGTCCTCTCCAAAGCGGACTGATCCATTACGTCCCTTCCTAAGTCATTATTTCTGTCTTTTTCACTCCGCCTTTTTATTTGCTGTTTGAAAAACCGCACGGTCCCGCGTATGATGCCTTGCCAAAACTGGTACCGTGAGAATGCTAATGACTATCTGGCTTTCGTATGTCGCCCTGGGGGCTTTTGCCGGGGTTTTGGCCGGCCTCCTCGGAGTGGGCGGCGGCCTGGTGATCGTACCGGTCCTTACCTTCATCTTCACCGCGCAGCACCTGCCTGAGGCGCACATCCTGCACCTGGCCCTGGGCACCTCGCTTGCCAGCATCATGTTCACCTCGGTCTCCAGCCTTAGGGCCCATCACCGCCGGGGCGCCGTCGAGTGGACGGTGGTGCGGCGCATCAGCGCCGGCATCCTGGTCGGCACCTTCGCCGGTTCCTGGGTCGCCTCCCAACTTTCCACCCGTTTCCTCAAGGGCTTCTTCGTCGTCTTCCTGTACTACGTCGCCGCGCAGATGCTGCTCAACATCAAGCCCAAAGCGCAGCGCCAGCTCCCTGGACTGGCGGCCATGTCCGGCGTCGGCGGCATCATCGGCGGCGTTTCCAGCCTGGTCGGCATCGGCGGCGGTACCATGACCGTTCCTTTCCTGGTCTGGTGCAACGTAGCCATCCCCCGTGCCATCGGCACCTCTTCGGCGGTCGGCTTTCCCATTGCCCTGGCCGGGGCGGCCGGGTACCTGGTCAACGGCTGGTCCGCGGACCTCCCTCAATACAGCCTCGGCTTCGTGTATCTCCCCGCCTTGGCGGGTATTTCCGCGGCCAGCATCATAACTGCGCCCCTGGGCGCCAAGCTTGCCCACTCCCTTCCCATCGACCTGCTGAAGAAGTTCTTCGCGCTGCTCCTGCTCGTGATGGGAACCAAGATGATGCTGAGCCTGTTTTGACGCTGTCGATGCAGTTGCATGACGAGCTGGACCCGGCTTTCGCGACGTACGTGAAACTCGCGGAGGAGGCTCCGGCGCCAGGGTTAATTCAAAAGATGGGCCTTGGGGACGAGAGCTGACGAGATGGAGAAACGAAGAAGGCCGCCTCCACCCATTACGGGAGAGGCGGCCCTTTTTGTTGAGGATTAGAACCGCTCGAAGGCGTCTTGGTCGAGCTTGATCGCTATGCCGGTCTCTATCGCCGCCGCGCGTTTCTGCCCCCTGCTGGCGGCCGCCTTGGCCGCGGATCCGGAGTAGGTCAAAGATGAGTGGGCTGCGCTCCGTTTGCCGCTGTACTCCCCTTCGTGAGCCGCGCCGTTCACCCGGAAAAAGGAGATGGTCCCCTGCAACTGCCCAGCCTGCGAGGAGAGTTGTTCCGCGGTAGAGGCCATCTCCTCGGCCACCGCGGCGTTTTTCTGAATCACCTGGTCCAGCTGCTGGATCGCCTGGTTGATCTGCTGCGCGCCGCCGTCCTGCTCCCTGCTCGCGGCGCTGATCTCCTGGACCAGTTCCGCCGTCCGCTGGATGTTGGGAAGGATCTCGCCCAAAAGGTGACCGGCTTTTTCCGCTATCTCCACACTTGAGGTGGACAGGGTCGAGATCTCGCCCGCCGCCTTCTGGCTCCGCTCGGCAAGCTTTCTCACCTCGGCCGCGACCACCGCGAACCCCTTGCCGTGCTCGCCGGCGCGCGCCGCCTCTATGGCCGCGTTGAGAGCCAGCATGTTGGTCTGCCGCGCGATCTCCTCGACGATGGAGATCTTCCCTGCGATTTCCTTCATCGCGGCAAGCGTCTCGGCCACCGCTTTGCCCCCCTCCTGGGCGTCCGCTGCCGATTTCACAGCGATCTTCTCCGTCTGCGAAGCGTTGTCGGAGGTCTGTCTGATGTTGGCGCTCATCTGCTCCATGGAGCTTGAGGCCTCTTCGGCCGAAGCCGCCTGCTCAGTTGCGCCCTGCGAGGTATTCTCCGCGTTTTGCGCCAACTCCTTGCTCCCCAGGGTTACGTTGTCTGCCGCCACCTTTACGTCCAGCACCACCTCGGAAAGTTTCCCCACCATACCCGCCAGATCCTTCAGCAGTTCGTCCTTCTCGGAGCGCGGCGTCACCTCGACGGTGAGGTTCCCGTCCGCGATCTCCTTGGTTATGGAGATGATGCGGTCCATCGCCTGCTTCACGCTCTTCAGGCTGTCGTCGATACGCAGGAAGTCGGCGTGCGACTCTTTCGTGTGCTGGTCCGGCTGCCCGATGGCGAAGTTCAGGTCCAGATCCCCCTGGGCCAGGAGCTGCAGGTTGACGGCCATGCGCTCGATCTCGCTCTTCGTGTAGTCGCGGTTCCTGATGATGGCGGTCAGGTCCTGGACCACCTCGACGTAGCCGAGCTTTTCCCCCTTGCGGTTCAAGAGGTAGGAGGTGTCCTGCTTGCATCCGGAGCCGCACCAGTCGAAATAGCTCTCGCTTACCCCGCGGTGCAGTTGCTTGATGCCGCACCCTTCCGAGTTGCAGATGTTGGCGGCGGCGTTGCTGCAGGGAAGCCCCAGCGCGGTCACCCTGTCTCTGATGCGCCCTTCTTTAACCAGCAGCGCCTCGAACGGTTTATTGAGGAAGGTCCAGTTCATGTCGTTGTCCGTGACGTGGATGGGGAAGGGGACCGCATCGATGATCGCTTCGTACCAGTCGTTTTTGTCCACTACCATGTCGAGTGTTTTGTTCACGCCGTCGACGATGGCGCGGTACTCCCCGCGATGCCTGGAGGCGTCGGCACGGGTCTGGAACTCCCCGGCGAGGGCGGCGCTCACCAGCTTCTCCGTGTCCTCGATCATGGCGCCCACCGCGTCCTTCACGCTGGTCAGGCTGTCGTTGATCTTCTGGAAGTCCTCACGCGCCTGCGCCGTGTGCTCATCGGCCTCCGCCACCTTGAGGTCGAGGTCGAGGTTCCCCAGGGCCAGCTTGGTGAGGTTCCCCGCCATCCGCTCCACCTCGGCCTTGCTGTAGTCGCGGTTCCTGATCATGGCGGTCAGGTCGGTGACCACCTCGACGTAGCCGATCTTCTCCCCCTTGCTGTTCATGAGGTAGGAAGTGTCCTGCTTGCACCCAGAGCCGCACCAGTCGAAGTAGCTCTCCGCCACCCCCTTGTGCAGCTGCTTGATGCCGCACCCTTCCGAGTTGCAGATATTGGCGGCGGCGTTGCTGCAGGCAAGGCCCACTGCGGAGTCGCGGTCCCTGATGCGCCCCTCGCGGACCAGGAGCTTCTCGAACGGCTTGTTCATGAAGGTCCAGTTCAAGTCGTTGTCGGTCACGTGCACCGGAAAGGGGACCGCATCGATGATGGCGCGGAACCAGTCGTTTCTTTCCGTGAGCCGCTCCACCTCCGCCTGCGTTTCCGAGACCTGCCGCTGCATCTCGGCCCGCGTCTCCAAGGCCTGCCGCTCCATCTCCGCCTGCGTCTCTGCGCCCTGCCGCTGCAACGACACCATCTCCCCTGCGACGCTGCGCGCCAGGTATGTACCCAGCGCGACGATGGCCAAAAGCGCCGCCGCGCAGGCGCCCGCCGCTACGGCTGCCGAACTGTGCAGTGCCGCATAGCAACCCAAGCAGCACAGCATCCCTGCGGCAGCGAAGCCGAACATGATTCTCTTAGCTACGTTTAGATTTTTCATGCACTCCCTATCCTTTGATTGTTAATTGAAGATCGGATGACCCGAGGAAATCGAATTTATTATGCTTCTGTCTTGAGCACCGGCTGATCCAGTTTTGTATTACATTTTATGACATTTCGAAGTATGTGTTTCGTTGTTGTAGACGCTTCTTCGGTTTTCAACTAATAAAGTGAAGAAAAAAATGCTTATAAAATTGCAATTCATAAATATTCATGCTTGTAGACTACAAAATGTATTAGATGTGAGACTACAAAATGTAATACAAAAACTGAAATACAGTAAGAAGACTGTTTGGTGCACATCGTAAGGTATACAAATCGCTGAAAATATTTGTAATACATTTTTGCAGCTATTGTTCTCATTCTCTCGTTACCAAGCTGAAGCTTGGGAGCCAGGCAAATAAACTTCCTCCCTGTGGGGGAGGGCGGGTGAGGGGAGATATCGTAGATTTTGATGAGAGGGGTAGTCAGTCTTTAGCAGGAAGGATGGAAAGCAGGACGAGGTGTTGCAACGAACGGTGTGGAACTAGTCGATTGGCAGCGTTGTTGGCTCTTTTCGAGCGATGGTTCTGATCAGATCGCTACGTTACAGCCATAGAGAAAACAAAAAAATACCTTAAGCTGTCTTGCCTGTCCGCAGAGTTGACTTGCCGACCTGCTGACATATAGTTCTAACGAAACTTCAGTATCTTACGTGGGAGGATGAGCAAAGGAGAGTTCAAACGCGAAAGGAGGATGTATGGGAATACACGTCAGCATCCACTATGACAATTCGGGTGGCTTCTCTGATCCTTACCTGTGGGTCTGGTATGCTGGGGCGGCTGCCGCGGATGACTTCAAGGCCACCGGAACGGACAGCTTTGGCTCTGTGTTCGATGTCGACGTCAAGCGATCAGACTTTTCCTTCAAATTCAAAAACGGCCCCGGCACCACCGGCGCATGGGAAGGCCCTGGCCTGGACCGGCGCTTCAGGCCACTCAAGGGGTTGCCCGAGGCCCAGGTGATGACGGAGATCTGGTGCCGGGGGGACAAAGCGTTTGTCTATCCCACCTTGCCGGCGGTTCCGGAAGCCGACTCGGCAGCAAATTTCCTCAAAACCCTGACCCCCGCCAAAGGAATCTACCTGCCCGATTCAGGCTCCCTGTCGGGATTGGGCGCCACTACCCTTGCCGGCGGCGGCGTGCTCTTCGGTCTCTACCACCCGAACGCCGGCCGCGTCTTCGTGTTCGGCAGCTTCAACGACTGGCAAAGACCCGGCCACGACACGCCTCTTCCCGAAAAGTTCTGCGAGCTAAAACTGTACCGGGGGTACTTCGGCATCCCCAACACCTGGCTCTTGGTACTGCCGCAGGCAAAACCCGGCGACGAGTACAAGTTCTGCGTGCAGGGGGGCGTGTCAAGCGACGACAAGGGGCGCTTCCAGCAGTACTTCACCGACCCCTATGCCAGAGAGCTTGGCCCCGACTACGGCATGAACAACAGCAAGATAGTCGACGCCGGGACCTTTGCCTGGACCGATCAGAACTGGCACACGCCCAACCGCTCAAAGCTCATCCTGTACGAGATGAGCGTGTACGGCTTCACCGAGGGGGACAACGGGATCGTTAATCCCGGGAAGTTCGCGGGGATTACCGAGCGGATCGACGCAGGCTACTTCAACGATCTCGGCGTCACCGCATTGGCCCTGATGCCGCTTGCCGAGTACCCCGGTCCGCAGGGCTCCCGGGTTCTCGGCTACAGCACGTCCCTTTTCTGCGCAGTTGAGCGCGATTTCGGCAGCTGCGACGACCTGCGGCAGCTGGTCGATAACGCCCACGGCAAGGGGATTGCCGTCATCCTCGACGAGGTGTTCAACCACACCAGCAACGACTTCAACCCCCTGTACAAAATGATCCTGGAGCACCCGGACGAGGAGTTCAACCCGGAGGAGGGAGGGCTTTACTTCAGCGGCAAGACGCGGTGGGGCAACAGGGTCGCGACCGAAAAAGAGGACGTGCAGAACCTCCTGATCGACGCCTGCAAGCTGATGCTGGTCGAATACCACGTGGACGGATTCCGCTTCGATGCGACCCATACCGACTGGATGGACCATGGCTTCGTGCTGCGCCTGGCACGGGAGCTTACCTCCTTCCGCCCGTCCGTCGTTCTCATCGCCGAGAACCTCCCGAACCAGCAGGACCTGAACCGCTCGGGGTACGACGGCTTCTCCCAGTGGTCCGACCCGTTCCACGACAAGATGAAGGCGCTTTTGCGCGAGGGGGTTTTCGACAACAGCAACTTCTACAACGCCGACAAACTCGCCGACATCTTTTACTTCAGCAAGTCCCTCTACGCCGCGCACACCAACAACGCGGTCAACTACGTCGAAAGCCATGACGAAAGCAGCGTGAGTTACGAGGTCAAAACCAACCCCGCCCTGGACCAGCCCGCAACCAAAGAGCGCAAGGCGAGGCTGGGATTGTTTTGCACCATGACGGCGCTGGGGATACCGATGCTCTACATGGGGGGCGAATTCAATGTCGAGCGGGACAGGAACATCGTGAGCTTCGACTGGCCCAGCGATGGGCCTGGCAGCAACGGGTTCTTCCGGTGGGCAAGCAGGCTGATCCGGCTGCGCCGGCGCTATCCCGCGCTGCAGATCGAGGGGTACAGCCCAGCCGAGACGGGGCAGTTCGCCTGGATACTGGGACCTTGGATGGATGGGCGCCACGGCGGGGGGAGCTTGGTTCTCGGGTGGCGCCTATGGCCGACCCAATTTGCACACGACGCCATGGTGGTGCTGCTCAACTTCGAGAACCGCACGGTGAGCGTGGATCTGGAGTTGGGAGCGCGGGGTACCTGGCTCAAGCTAGCCGATGCCGACAACGCCAACGATATTGCGCCTGAAGGGAGTAACTCGGTAAGTGACGCCGCCGCGCTCAAGAGTTCCGACGGGCGCTTCGGCAGTTTCGATCTCCCAAGCTCAAGCTGCTTTCTTTACAAATGGGAGAGCGGTCAGGCTTAGCAGCGTCCGTGGCGTCCTAGGCGGGTCTTGCTGCTGGTGGGGAGTGAGCACATAAAATCTATAAATCTTATAACATGGGTGCTATAATGGTCATGGTTTTCCGACTTTCATATTATGATGAAGCTGTCGAGGTTGAACTTGATGCTTGGCCAGTGGGGCTACGCGCACCTTTCCGGGCGTTGACCATACGTATGGAAGAATATGGGCCAAATTTGGGCATGCCGCATACTCGGGCATTAGGAAACGGCCTCTTTGAAATACGCGCCAAAGCAGAAGAAGGAATCGGTAGAGCCTTTTTCTGCACCATGGTGGGGAGAAAGATCATAATTCTCCATAGCTTCATCAAAAAGACGGACAAGACACCAAAACGGGAACTAGACATAGCGCTTGCCCGTCAGAAGGAGGTATTTGGTAATGAGCTATAAACCGATTTCGTATCATCCCAAGAAAAAGCTGGAGCAAGAGCTTCAAGATCCGACTTTTAAGCAGGAATGGGAAGCCTTGGAAGATGAATTTGCCGCGTTGGATGTCCTGCTTAAAGCACGTAAAGCAGCGGGGCTTACCCAGGAACAGGTTGCCGCCAAGATGGGTGTGTCACAGCCATCGTTGGCAAGGGTTGAAGCGTCGCTTTGTTCTCACCGGCATTCTCCATCTCTGGAAATGCTTCGCAAATATGCTGCGGCTGTTAATTGTAAACTTGAGATAAAGCTGGTGCCGCAGCACTGATGATATAGATCGTTTGTTTGCACGGCACATGATTATTTGCCCCCTCACTGCATGCCCGCCGCGATCTCCAGCACCGGAAGCGGGTTCCAGGCGTGCAGTACCGCCCGCCATGGCGAGCGCCACCGGTGTCTGCGTATATTTCAATATTCTTTCCAAACCAACCCCGTTTCTGAATTGAACTTTGTGATCCCGTCTGAATCCTTAATAGTGCCGCTGAAACTGGTGTCATCATCCCAGAGCACTCCTTCCGGCATCATTACTTTGAGAATATAACTGTCTTTGCCCACTTTTCTGGTCCCTACTTCTTTGATAATCGGCCTGCTGCTCGTGCCGTGAATTGTCAGGGTGCATCTGGCTTCCTGTGGACCGGTATCCTCTGAGCCGCGAAATTCATATATACCGTCAGACGCAACTTCTATGACTGCCTGGATTGTGTCCTTGCCTGTAAATGATATTTTCGGGATGATGGACTTAATTTTTCTGCTTTCCCTCATGCTGATGGGGATGTGGTGGCGACGCTTCGGGTATGGTCGGAAGTGCACCATGACCTTGGTCCGGTTGGCAGCTACGTCACTGCCGGTTACGTATAATTCCAAATCACCCTTTAAGCGCGCCTCGAAGATCGGAGGCGCTTGTCGTAGCATCTCCGCGGTTGGGTTTTCCGTTTTTTCGATCTCCGGTTTTATCGGTTCTGATGCAGTTGAGGGGGGACCAGCAACTGTCTGCCGAGCAGTAAGGGGCTGCGTTACTGCGGCTGCGGTAACTTGGCGCCGCTTCTGCCCATCTGGCGACACCGTGGACAGCAAACCCGCTGAAGACGACTGCAGATTACCGGGAGGACGGTTCGAGTCGCCCTTGATGACTGAAGCACCGCTGGTAGCGGCTCCGCTCGGCATAGGTAAAAAGGGCTCAGGATGAGGATAGCCCGCATCATCAAAGTCCCGGGCCGCTCCCTGGCTCGGTACGACCGCCTCGGTCTCGAGTGATTTTGCCACCGTTTGCACCGATGAAAGGTGAGGACGATCCCCCCTCATCGAAGACGGTTCACCATCGCGGCGGAACTGTTGCAATGGCAGGACAGGCGTCGAGCCGGGCGGCACCGGCGCTTCGGCTACTCTTCTCGGCAGTCGGCTCTGCTCAGGCACCCGCGCAGAGGAAAATTGCATCATCGGGAGGGCGAGTACGGCACCGGAAATGGCAGCAGGCTCCTGTAGGATAACCGGAGAGGACGAAATGTTTGCAGGCTTGGCTGCTCCTAGCTGGACCAGCTGGGTTGCAGCAGGCTCCATTGGCATCGGTTCCGGTTGCTCCAGTTGGTCGGGTTGGTCTTTCTTTGGCGCCACCTTTTTCGTTACCTCCCCGTTGCCAGAATTGGTGGAACCCTTCAGGTCGGCAGGCTCCGGCGGCGCAGGATCGACCGGCGCCGGCTCTGGGGCAAAAAGCGTGCAAACCCATACCACCTCGGTCCTGGCCTGCCATTCCGCCGCCACTGCTGCGATTATCATCAGATGGAGGCAGACCGAAAACGCCAAAGGCCCGAATATCTGCCGTGTAGAATGACGGCCATTTAACGCCGAGGCGCGACGACCGTCCTTACCTGCAGCACGTGTAGGGCAAATCCTTTCCGTCTTACCGAGACCAATCTTCATCAATGTTTAAACATTTGGAATATTCTGAAAAAAGCCGGTACCAGCAGGACCACCATGAAGGCGGGGAACACGCAAAAGGTAAGCGGGAACAACATTTTTACTGCCGTCTTTGCTGCTCGCTCCTCTGCCAGTTGCTTCCTCTTCGTACGCAGGGAGTCGGAGTAGATGCGCAGGGTCTTTCCAAGACTCGTGCCGAGCTTTTCCGTCTGGATCAGCATGGAGACCAGCGCCTTGATGTCGTCCAGGGTCGTCCTCTCCGCGAGCCCTTTGAGAGCTTCGGACCTGGGTCGTCCCGCACGTATTTCAAGGATGACTGCGTTGAACTCCGCGATCAAAGGACAGTTCTTTTCCTGGAAATTTTCAGCCGTCTTGATAATAGCGGCATCGAGACCGAGCCCTGCCTCGACGCAAACGGTGAGCAGATCTAGTACGTCCGGAAGGGCATGGAAGATGGCGGTTTTGCGGACGCCAGCGCGTCGATCAAGCCAAATGGTAGGCAGAAGATACCCTGCGACGGCGCAAGCGGTCGCCACGAGAATGGAGATACTGCTGGCCATGGTCCCCCGTGGCAGCGCGAAAAGCATAAGGTAGCCGGCCGGCAGGAGAAAAGCCAAGAACAGCTTGGCACCCAGGAAGACGTAAACGGCCTCTTTTTTGAAACCAGCGGCTGTGACCGCCTCGCGGTAGGTACGGAGATCGGCAGGTCTAATCTGCTGTTTGATACCCAGTTCCGAAAGGGTCCTCTGCCATTTCGTTGGCGTGGGCACCAGGGGGGGGGCTTCTTCCTCTTGCTGCGGCATTAGTTTTGTCAGCCGTTGCCTCACCGACTCTTGCCTGCTCAGCAAAGGGTATAGCAACACACCGATCAGTACCGTCACACTGGCGAAGATGGATGCGGTGATCAGGGCTAGCATGAGGTACCCCCCTAGATGGATATGTTCACGATCTTCCTGATGATAAAAAAGCCGACAACCTGGCCCAGGACCGCCGCACCGAGAATAAGCTGGCAGAGCCGTTGGGTGAAAAACACGTCCAGGTAACCCGGACGAAGCAGATATAAGCCCGCAAACATAACCACCGGCAGGGCGACCAGCACGTATCCGGATATGCGCCCTTCGGCCGTGATGACCTCGACCTGCCTGCGGATCTGTAACCGGGATCTTAGCGTCTCGGCCAGCTTATCCAGAATCTCGGAAAGGTTCCCTCCCGACTCGCTGTTTATCCTGGTGACGGTCAAAAAAAAGTTGAAGTCCTGACTTTCGACTCTCTCGCGGAGCGAGATCAGGGAATCGGCTATTCGCACGCCGAGTTTCTGCTGTTCGTAGGCCAACTTGAACAACCCGCCTATCGGTTCCGGCAATTCAAGACCGATCAGTTCCACCGCCGCGGCCAGCGAGTGCCCCGCCCTCAGTGAGCGCGCCATCATCACCATTGCATCCGGCAGTTGTTCGGCGAAGAGTCTACGGCGCTTCTTCCTGTGGTAATTGAGATAGGCAAAGGGGAATGCCCCTAGTGCCATAGCAGCCAGCAGTGCAAGGAAGACGTTTTCTTTCCAGGCAAAGAGAACGATGAAGCCCAAGGCCGAGATGGAGCCCGTGAAAAGCAAAAAACCGAGGGTGGAGATATTCACCCCAGAGAGCGCCACCTGTCTTTTGAAGAACGCCGCTAGAGGAAGCCGCGCGAGAACCCGCTCGGCAGTTGTCGGTTCAGGCAACAGTACATGCTCGGATTCTGCAGTGCCTCTGGTCGCACCACCCTCCATCTTTCTCAGTCTGTGCCTGAGCAGATAGGAGTGTCTCGCCCTCGTGAAAAGGGAAAAGAGCGGGAAAGTGCCCAGAAAAACCGCAACGAAGATCAGCAGCAAAGTCGCAGTCATCTTTAGTCCCCTTCAAATGTTTCCGGCGCCAGGGAGAGTCCGTGGATCTTCAGGCGTTCCGCAAGCCTTGGCCGAACACCGGTTCCCCTGAACCTGCCTTGCACCCGCCCGTCCCGGTCTACCCCCATCTGCTCGAAGCAGACGATATCCTGCATGACTATGGTTTCGCCCTCCATGCCGGTTATCTCCGAGAACTTGACGATCCTGCGGGTCCCGTCGGGGAACCGCACGAGGTGTATGATGATGTTGATCGCGGAGGCGATCTGCTCCTTGATGGCACGGTCAGGCAGCTCCATTCCTGCCATCATGACCATAGTGGAAAGCCGGGACAAGGCATCGCGCACCGTGTTGGAGTGGATAGTAGATATCGAGCCGTCGTGCCCTGTATTCATCGCCTGCAGCATGTCCAGCGCTTCAGCGCCGCGGACCTCGCCCAGTATGATCCTGTTGGGGCGCATGCGCAGGGCGTTTCGCACCAGGTCTCGCTGGGTGACTTGGCCGGCTCCTTCGATGTTTGGCGGGCGAGTTTCCAGCCGCACCACATGGTCCTGCTTCAACTGCAACTCGGCCGAGTCCTCGATGGTTAGAATTCGCTCGTTTTCCGGTATGAACTCGGAGATCACGTTGAGCAAAGTCGTTTTGCCCGTGCCGGTTCCCCCGCAGATCAGGATGTTCATCCGCGTCTTGACCGCTCCCTCGATCAGCGTTGCCAGGCGCAGGTCCAAAGTGCCCAGCGCCAGGAGGTCGTTCATTTTGAGCGGCACCAGCCCGAAGCGGCGGATGGAGAGGGCCGGGCCGTCCAGGGCCAGCGGGGGGATGATGGCGTTGACACGGGAGCCGTCGGGTAGCCGGGCGTCGACGAAAGGGGATGACTCGTCGATTCTTCTCCCGACCCTGGTTACGATGCGCTCGATGATCTGCCGCAGGTGGTTGTTGTCGCGAAACACTATATTCGTCTTTTCCAGTTTGCCGTTTCGCTCGACATATGTATTGGAACAGTTGTTGACCAGAATGTCGGAGATGTCGGGAGAACTCAGCAAAGGTTCGATGGGACCCAAACCGAACGTCTCGTGCTGCACCTCCAGCACCAGGCTCTCCTTTTCCTGTCGACTCAATGGAACTCCTTCCTCCACGATGAGCCTCTCGATGACCGCGCCGATCTCCCGCTCCAATTCGCCGGCACGGAGCAGTTCGAGCTTGGATAGATCTATTCTGTCGATAAGCAGGCGATGGATACGGCTCTTCAATTCCTGAAAGGAAGGCGAGACGAGGTCTGCCGCAGGTTCCTGACCCGAATGGTAGTTTGAAAAACTCATGTCATTCCCCCTAGAGCGCTGGTTCTTCAGCGGGTGCTGTCCTGGCACAACTGCCGGGCCAGTTGGTCCATAGATTTGCTAAAAGACGATCTGGTTAGATATAGCGCCAGCGGCACTCCCTTGTTGACGGAGGTTTTGTGGTCCGTGTAGTTGTTGGGGAGCATGTGATATGCCTTGGTGCGGAGCACCTTCTCGGCATCGGAAATCCTGATGTCGTCCCTGGGAAGGTAACGGTTGACCACCAGCTTTACCCGGTCCGGACCAAGACCTACGTCAGCCATGGCAGTTAGGTACCGTTTGGCGGTTCTTAAACAGGGAACGGTGAGTACCGTTGCGAAGAGGATCCGGTTAGAGAGGTTGAAGGTGGCCAGGTTGCAACCGAACAGTTCTCCGCCGGTGTCGATCACGGTGTATTCGAAGATGGTGCGCAGTACGTCGATAACTTCCTGAAGAAGTTCAGTAGTGATCCGGTTCGTTTCGGCCACGTGGCCAGGACAGTCCAGGACATGCACACCGCTTGGATGCGGAGCGATGACGCTCTTGAGAAAACTGGCATCGATCTGGCCCGCCTTGGGCATGACGTCGGCCAGAGTGTAGCGGGGCGTCAGATCGAGAAATGCGCTGACGTCGCCGCTGTAAAGGTTTAGGTCGACCAGTGCGGTGCTGTGTCCCTGGGCTGAGAGCATCGCCGCCAGGTTGACTGCTATGGTGGTGGTGCCCACCCCGCCCGACGGATGGTAGACGGAGAAGACAGTCCCGGTGTTTGGCGCATGTTTGACCGTCCGCCGCCTCGCCACTTTGTTGACCGCGTCGATCAGTTCGGCGGCCAGGATAGGACGACTCAGATACTCGCTGGCTCCGGCGCGGATCAGCTTGAGTATCCACTCGGGGCTCATCGCCGCACTGCTGATGAACGCCGCGCTCTGCGGGCAGCGCGAAAGCAGGAGTTCCGTCTCCTTTGTTCCCCTCTCCAGGTCGTTGACCTCCAAGATCACGATGTTCGGATTGGAGGCTTGAATTGCCTGCATCCCCTCCTGCAGGTTCCTAGCTGCACCGAGCAGGCGTGCCTCGCCCTCCATGCTCATCAGCGTGCTGTTGATCTTGCTGGCGGAAGCAGTATCGCTGTCTATGAGAAACGCAGTTATCTGTTGTTTCATATGAAGGAGTCCCTTCTTTTCTTTACCTTCCGAGATGGCATGCGCGTCATTGAATCAGGCGCGGCCGAGTCAATGTATTTGTGGGTGGCCCGCCCGGCATAGTTCCTGGGGGAGAGGTAAAGTACTCGATGAAATGGCCGTACACATACTTGTCGAGGCCTTTGAGGACGGCTCCGTCGATATGGAAGGAGGCAAACCCGGTTATCGGGAGGTCACCTTTCACCGAGAGATCGCTGGTCCCGGCATCGACGATCGCCATGATCACATCTTTGCCTCCCTCCGGAAGCCAGTCGGGAACTATATGGTTATAGAGCGACCCTTCAACGCCCGGCTCGATCCAAATTTCATCTCCTATGGCAAGCGGTTCAGGGTTGCCTTTGTACATCAGGTCTTTGATGGTCCGCACATCGTTTGTGTCGGCCTTGAACGAGGTCCACTGGCCCGAATAACAGGTGTCGCCTCCGGGTATGTAGGGGGAACTGATCCTTATTTCTGGAGGAGGATCGGGCATGGGAACCTGCGAAAAATATTGGTCGGTCATGCATTTGGAAAGGGCTAAAGGGAAAAGTTCGGCAGGGACGGCAGGGGGGACGGTGTACGGAAATCCCAACATGGCGACTGCCGCCCTCGAGCTTACCTGCGAATAATCCTTTCCGAAGATTTGCATGAAAAAGTTTTTCACTGGGCCGCCGTTGTTTCCGTCAGAGCGCGAGGCGATGACTCTCACTGCCGGGATGTCCACACCGGGTACGGGAGTCGGCAATGTAGTCGGCTGCAGGATATTGCTGTTCGTATTCCAGTACCCAACATCGACCATGGCGTCTTTCAGGGCCGTGTTGTCCGAGCTGTTCTCGGTGATCATCTGCTGCGCCTGAAAACGAGCCACCTCCCACTGCAGCGTCGGGAGCTGGGTAGGGTCGGTCGGCCTTGTGTAGAGGTGCCAGGCACCCTTCAGCGCCGCGGCGTCTGCGGCGTTCTGGAGCTCGCCGCGCACCTTGAAAAGATGGCCACCGTCCACGGCCAGGCCCAGGAACCCGAACATCATCATCAATAGGATCGCCACGTAGACGATCACCATTCCCTTTTCACTGCGGATCAATTTGGAATCGGTACCCATTGGAGCTCCTTTTCCTGCTCTGGAGTCAGGGGCTTGTCCGTGGGAAGCAGAATCCGGCTTCCCGGAGCGCTGGCTGTAACTAGCTTGGGCGTGATGAAAAAGACCAGTTCCTTTTCCTTTATGTCGTCCTGGGTGGACCGGAACAGGGCGCCAAGAATGGGGATGTCCCCCAGAATGGGTATCTTGGACATCGCCTTTATCGCCTCCTCCTGCAGCAGTCCGGCAAGGATCAGGCTTTCGCCATCCTTAAGCTTGACGCGGGTGCGAACCTCACGTGTGTCGATGATGGGGTAGCCGTTTACGGCAAGGACTCCGGTTATGCTGCTAACCTCGGCAGGGTCTATCTTCAGCGAGATCAGACCGTTTTCGAGCACCTCCGGCTTGAAGTTCAGCTTTACCCCTACGTCGATGAACTGGATTGATGTGGCGGATAAAGCGCCGACGCCGGAAACGATTGAATAGGGGATCTTGCTGCCCGCGAGGAATTTCCCGACCTGTCCGCTTTGCACCATCAGGTTCGGCTCCGCCAGCACCTTGGCCAGGTTTTTCGTAACCAGGGCCCTCAATACTGCGCCTATGCCGGCCTTGAACGACGAGACGCCCAACTGGTACGAATCGATAGGCGTGAAATTGGCCAAACCGGGGATGGGCCCGGCTATGCCGGTGGCCTGCGATCTGACGGATCCGTCAGGGTTTTTAATCGCGAGTTCGCCGACGGGCGCTCCCACCAGGTTAGAAAACCCCTCGGCGCTGGCTCCCCTTATGAATGCGCTGATCCCCAGTGACTTCAGTGCGGTCTTGTCCACCTGGGCCACCTTCACTTCCAGGAGAACCTGCTGGGGCTCGACTATCTCAACGTGGTTCAGGACGGTGATAACTGTGTCAGCGTCTCCTCCCTGCCGACCTGTTTGGGTTTCGGACAACTGATAGGAAGACCTGGACGTGTCGAGGGGTGGGTCGGTTGCTGGAGCGCCCGCTTTCGAGCCGTTGCCGGCGGTATAGGCCTGCGCCAGTTGTAGCGCCTTTGCCACCGTCTGTTCATTGGCGGCCGTCCCTGAGAGAACTATCGTGTCGTTGGCGTAATCGACCTTGATATTGTCTTTTGGAGCCATTTGCTGGATTTGGTCCTGCAATGCCTCGATCTGGCTCTCTAAAACGCTCTCATTTCGCTTGACGCGAACGTCGAAGAAGCTGGTTTTTCCAGCGGTGTCCCAGACAATCAAGGTCGTGGAGCCTACCTTTTTCCCGTTGATCTGCAATTGAGTAGGGGAAATGACCACAAGCTCCGCAACGTCGGGAGAAGCGATAGAGACCCGCTCCGATTTCGTATGCAGATCAACCAGCACGCTCCTGTTGACCACGACCTCTGTGGTCACTGCCGCGTGCGCGGCTACGGGATAGCAGAGAGCTAACAAAAGCACCAAGAGCAGGCAGACTTTCCTTCCGGTTGCGAACGGTTCCATCCTGTCACCTCGTCATAAGAAATGGAAAATAACATCCCAGCGGTCGATGGAGTTGCTTATCGCAAGCGGCCTCTAGTCCTGTACAAACTCGCGGACAGACTTAGTTCCCCCTTTGATGACCTCCATCGTAAATTTAGCCGGCGCAGGGGTAGCAGCCGGCTTGGCAGCCGCCACCTTGGTGCGGGCCGGAGCATGACGAACTACCAACGCGCGCTGCAGTGTCTCGGTCCCCCCCAGTGCCCTGGATACCGTGGCGCCCTTCGTGTCGACGGAAGCAACATCGATCACGTTCCTAAGGAGTAATTGCAGGGATCCCTTTTTGGTGCCGACGATGAGCTTCTCCGCTTCTATGGGAGTCACGTCCAGCGTCACCGTCGGCACGACCCCCGGCTTGCCGCCTTCCTTTTGCTCGGTGACCTGCCCTGTTGCCAGCACCGGAACATTCTGCAGGATTATCTTGCTGATGTTGTCCCGTTCGTTGGTGCTTCCTGGTCGCGGTATGGTGAGCAGAACATCGACCCTGCTGTTGGGGGTGATGAAACCCGCCACCCCGGCGACCTCGTTGACAGAGACTGTCACCGCACGGTGTCCGTCAGGCACCATGTACGTCATGATGCCGCCGGAAGAATTGAGCGGCATGAGCTTGTTCTCTGTTATGACTTCTCCCGCGCTCAAGGGACGCACCACGATCCGCCCTACCAAGGGTTTGTAGTCCTGGTAGCCGCCTGCAGGCAAAGCGTCCTTAGGCCAGGTTGCCAGCTTGACCTGGGTGGCATTCAGCTTCGAGCCCAGGGGAAGATCCACGGCAGCGGATGCTATCGGCACACCCTCGTATGGCTTGTCCGCCTGCTTCTTGAGGTAGTTGTTCGCCATAATGGTTGCGAGTCCACCAAGCAGAAGTGCAATTATGGTTACCGTGGTCATGGCACTCGGTCTGGTCATGGTCCCTCCGAATTTATTGCTGTTATCCCTTACTCATAGAACATAGATGCTTGACCGGTTAAGGTGATGTTCAATTTCGAGGTAAGTGGATACATAAATTGGAAATCGTAAGGCACTGTTACCGTTATGCTGCTCGCTCCATGCTGCGGTGGCGTAGATGTAGACTCGATGAGGATTGCTTCCGGCTTGACAGGAAAGGCGCACGCACCCTTCACGTACTCTTTCAAGGTAGCCAGCGCGGGATCGACAGTAGGGTCAGTAGTTGTGACAGAGGCTCTCCGGGCACCCTCGCGTGCAGCGTTGGTAAGAGCGTTCTTTATATAGAAGGCCCTACCGAATTCCGTTATGCCGAACACTATAAGAAGCAAGAGTGGGAGTAGGAGTGCCAGTTCCACCATCGCTGTTCCTTTTTGGTCGCTCTGCTTCATAGTTCGCCTCTATGAATCTGTGAATTGGGGAGGAAAGAGCGGTAGCCGCCTTTCCTCCCTTTTTAGCTGTAGACTCTTACCTGTTAAACAGCAGGAGTAAGAGCATCCACGATTGTCTGGAAAGTCGACTCGGCTTGAGTGCCGATACTTCCTACTACTGTCACGCACACGGCTGCGATAAGCGCCAGCATGAGGCCGTACTCAACCATGGTTGCGCCTTTTTGGTCCTGCAACTTCGACCGCATCTGGACGAACATCTTGGTAAGTTTTTCCATGTGCCATTCTCCTTTTCCAGTTAGTTGCGTTGACGGTAGGCTTCTAAAACGGCCCCATGCCGTTCCAGGAAGTAATGCCCCCCTTAACTCCATCACAATTCACTAACTCAAAGAACAACCCCTAACTCAGTTCAGAAAAAACCTCACCCCTATCAGCCCTACAAAACTGATCGGATCGTATTCTGCAACGGTCCTCCCCCCGGATTTCAGATCAACCTCTGGAAATATCAGGCCTCGCAAGTCAAAGTTCAAAGCGATATGTCTGGATACAAAGTAATCGCCGCCCACATTCACATGTCCTCCGACCACGGTGTCCGCCTTCCCCTTGTTACCGTTAAAATCCTTCACCGAGGAGAGAAGGACGTCCACCCCTCCCCCAAAATACGCCGCGATATCTTCCGACACGTTGTTACGCAGTTGCAGCCCCAGCGAGACGTCTACGTTTTCAATCTCCAACGCCTTTACTCCAGCATTTTTGTAGTCCCGTGGTGCGAGGTAGAGCGCACCCGCTTCGACTGCCACGTTCCTGGTCAGGCCCAGGATCAACCCGCCGCCGCCGGCGAATGTCGAGCCTGAGCTGAGCTTGTCATCAGAGAGCGAGTTTGACGCGACGAAGTCCCGTGAGTAGTTGCTAGTTGCGACAGTGGCGAATCCTAGCTGCCCAGTGATGCCAACACGTCCCGCGATGCTTTCAGCATCGGCTATGGCGGAAGTAACCGCTAAAAGCGTGATCGCAAACAGTACGCTCCACTTTTTCATAGGTGGCCCCTTTGAATTCTCAAGACATTCGAATATGGGATGGGTTATAGATCCGCGGCTTATCTGGCTACAGATGCCGATGCAGTATTGCCTGCAGCATCCGTGACTGAAATTGATACAGGTGCCGTCCAGGCAGAGCTGTCCACCAGATGAGCGGTGACGATCGAGCCGTCGGGCTGTAGCAGGGTGCTTACTAATGGAGGGTTGCTGCTGGAAACTGAGTACGGCTTGATGCCGCCGGTTATGGTGAAGCTGAGGTCGGTGGCCGATCCGAAGCTGGCCGAGCCTGGGGTGATGGCGAGCGGAGTATATTTAGTGGTCATGGAAACTACAAACCCGGTGTAGGTCAACAGTGACGGTACGCCGGAGGCCTCTGTAGTGACCGCTTTGTAGATGATCGAATCAGTGTGGGTGACACCTTGGGGAGGGGCGGTCATAACCACGCCCACGTTGAAAATACCTTTACCGGCCGAATCGGTTATCACTGTAGGGTTTTTAAAGATGGTGGAGGCCTTCCCGGTCAACTGGTTGTCAACAGTGATGGTTACCGGAACCCCCACACGCGGATTACCGTTTGCGTCGGTCAGTTTGATGGGAAGCTGCTGCATGAATTCGAAGGTCTTCCCTGCAAAGTTGGCATCTACGGTTTTGTCCAGGGTGACGAGCGTGCCGTCTGGATCGGTGGGAGCCTTGGAAGTGACAAACTCAATAGTGCCTGTGCCTCGTACGATTTGGAAAGTCGCATAGGCACGGATGAGTTTCCCGTCAATTGTGGTTGCCGCCATCAGGATAACATTGGTCGTGCTGAGCACGTTGCCCGGCGTTACGATGCTCATCGCTTTCCCGTTGGAATCGGTAGGAACCGTAGTAAGAGCGGGATCTACGGTGGCCGGCCCTGCGGCAACGCTGAAGGTGACCGGAAGGTTCTCAACAGTTGCTCCGTCTGAACCTTGAATGTTTGCTGTAGCCAGGAGTTGCCCGATATTCGCATCCAAGGATGGCCGGTCGACCGCGAGCGCGATGGCAAACTTGCCGGTAGCACTAGATGTATTACTGAAGGAGGGAGGTGTCGATGTTGAAACTTGACTGGGCGTCGGAGCAGGATTGAAGCTGCCATTGCTGGAACTGCCACAACCGCCTAAAACTAAACAGATGGCAGCCCACAGTGTAATAAAAACAGGCTTTAGATATTCCATTTCTCATCCCCCCTCAAAAAATAGGCATTCAATAACAACAGGTATTACGGTGAAGCTTTGCTAAGAGCTTGCTCGTGTTGGTGAGAGATTATTAATTTTTTTTGACTGAGTGTGAATTTATCCGACATTCTTTTTTTCGCAACCTTGACTGTGTTCCCGATGCGGATGTCCTTTGAGCGCAGCCGTATCGGTAACTGTGCAAAGTTGTGGGGAAAGCAAGCCGAAAATTTATATTCTGGCGGCGAGCTACAAGGGGATTCTATTATCGCTATAAGATAATAGATGATTCCTGAATGCGCCGAATGCTTAACTGGCGTCTCAGGGCTTATCTGGTAAGAGAGGGGAGCATTAGAAGGGGAAAAAAGTGCGATGGAAGGGAAGGGGATTTATCATTCTGGTTGAACCCGGTCCAGTGGATGGTCCGAAAAGCTATCAAAACCTATGGCACGAAGGGGGACTGTCATGGCGAAGCTCTTCGTGGGAAGGAGGGGGTGACACAAGCCAGGCTGTCCAGGAGTTGAATATGGCGCAAGCGGCCCTGCGGCGCAGATAATGGAGGTGGGTCATTTTCAGGTTTACGAAATGGTTGATTCAGATTTTGAACCCAGCTTTTTTCAGGAACTCCGCCTTTTCCTGCGGCGACATCTTATCCACGAAATAGCGGATCGTGTAACCCCCGACGAGCTTGTTTCCATTCAGGTATCTCCAGTCGCTAATCTCATCGACCTTTACTGTCACCGCATCGCCTAGTTTTACCTCACTGGTTTCCTCTGCAATATTGGCAATCACACCTGAGATAACGCCATTTCTCTCCGCTGCTACTTCAATCCACATGTGTTCGTTGTTCTTGGAAGGGGTCGGATAAGGTTTCTTGACATAAAAGTCTTTCGTGCCCGGTTGCTGCTCATGGAACGCGCGGACGAAATCTGCGGAGGATTCCTTGGCCTTGGTAATTGCCGCACTCATGGCTTGATCTTCCGTCTGCACCTGTTTGAAGTTGTCAGCTTCTTTATCAGCGCTGCGACTACATCCTGTTCCCATGAACATGGCAATTCCGACAACTAGCAGCAGCACTCTTTTCATGATTCCATCCCTTGCTCCGACCGCGGCCGCTCTCTTTTCTGGTGCAGTTGCGCGTTGGAACTATTTTAGTGATGCCTGAGGGGTAGCCTCCCTGAGACTAACCTAATGTGTCATCACCTACCATTTTGCCTTTACTAAATCAATTCCTTTAATCGTTTCAAGAAGAAAACGAAACCATTTGTGCTGGAGTCACCACGTCCAGGGGAAGCTGCACGATCAACTGTCCTTTCAAGCTGAACATCACCACGATGGTGAAGAGAAGGGCGATCAGGGTGATGGAACCTACCTTGGGCACGAACTCCCGATGGTAGCGCTCTTTCCCCATGTATTTCACTCCGGCAAACCGGGTGAGGGCTCCTGCGATGCAAGGGATGCCGAGATAGATGAAGCGAGACCGATCATGATGAGTCCGACCATGTACTCGGGCTTGTCGGGGAGCAGGAGCACGGCCAGCATCGCGGCGAAGATCCATAGGGTCAGCCAGCGGTCCAGAAAAGAGAGATTGCGGGAGAGATGCTCGCTCACTTGTTGCCTCCGAACGTTTCCATGATCCAGGCCTTTATTTCATCGCGTACGCGGCGGTAATGCGGTAGCACCTCCTCCTCGCTTCCTTCGCCGCGGCCAAAGCGGGCCAAGACTTCACGGTCCGCGACCGATGCCTTGGTTCCAAGGAGCTGCTGCTTCAGAGTCGAGATAAGCTCCTGCTGGCGCCCCTGGTTTTCTCTGATCGAGTAGTAGATCCAGAGACCGCTGCGACGGTCATTCACCCAGCCCGTTTTCCTCAGAATGGCGAGTTGGCGCGAGATGGTGGATTGCGGAAGCTTCAGCGTGGCGATGATGTCGCAGACGCAGAGTTCCCCCTCGGCAAGAAGCAGCGCCAGGATGCGCAGACGGGTCTCGTCGGACAGCGATTTGTAGAGCTGCAGGATGTCTTTCATGGGGGGACGGGACTATATTAGTTGGGCCGGATGTGTTCAATACATTTTTCTACGCTGGTCAGCCGGTCCGCGTTGTGTCTAGGCTTCAGGTGTCATTGCACTTCGAGCTTATAGCCGAAACCGCGCACGGTCTTGATCAGATCGCCAGCCGCCCCCATCTTGGTGCGCAAGCGTGTTATATGGGTATCGACGGTTCGGCTGTCGTCCACGAAGTTGTAGCCCCACACATCCCGCAACAAAACGTCACGGCTTTGCACCCTTCCCAGTCTCTGCGCCAGAACATGCAGCAGCTTGAATTCGGTGCTGGTGAAGAAGATCTCCTCTCCGTTCACCATGACTTGATGACGGTCGGTATCAATGGTGATGGGGCCCAACTCGATCATCGTGCTGGAGACGGTCTCGGTATTGCTGCGTCTGAGTACGGCTTTCACGCGCAGGTTCAATTCCCTGCTCGAGAACGGCTTGACAACGTAGTCGTCCGCTCCGACCTCGAATCCCACCACCTTATCGATCTCCTCCCCTTTGGCAGTGAGCATGATCACCGGGATGCCAGCGGTTCTTTCCGATTTCTTGAGGTTCTTGCAAACTTCCGTGCCCAGCATGCCGGGGAGCATGAGGTCGAGGATGATGAGGTCTGGATGGCAGTGACCGGCGTTTGCCAATCCTTCAATGCCGTCGGCCGCTATTATTGTCTTGTACCCCTCTCTCTCCAGGTTAAAGGCAAGAAGCTCCGCTAGGTCCCTCTCGTCTTCGATGATCAATATGGTCTCCATGCCACTCCCTCTGGTACCGTTTGTACCTTTCATACACATCTTTTGTGTAGAACCTGTTACAGAATGGTTAAATCTCTGCGCGGCTCAAAACTGCTCGTCCCCTGCTGGAAACTAAATAGGAGCGGTAACGAAAATGCCACGGCGATTGCCGTGGCATTTTCATCTTTCGATTACTGCGGTACAGCGATGCTCCTGATGGTTTTTTCCACCTGGGCGGACCAGGTGTCGGGGAGCGGGGTGTAGTGCAGCGTGGAAGTCATCTTCTCGGCCTTTTTCAGCTGCCAGGTAAGGAACTCGACCAGCTTCCTCCCCTTGACCGGGTCCTGCTGGTCACGGTACACCAGCAGCCAGGTGAGCCCGACGATAGGGTAGGCGTCCTTGCCCGGCTGGTTCACCAGGGACAGGCGGTAGTCCAATTCCACATCCTTTTTCATCTTGTGATTTTTCATTCCCTGAACGGCCGCGGCTCTCGTGGAGAGCATGGTCGGCCTGACGAACTTACCGGCCCGGTTCTTCAGCGCCGCCGCATTCAGCTCGTTCTCCAGCGCGTAGGCGATCTCCACGTAGCCGATGCTGTAGGGAACCTCCTTTATCTTCTTCACCACCGCACTGCTCCCCTTCGCCCCGATTCCCGCAGGCCAGGCCACGGTCGTTCCCTTGCCGATCCCGCTTGACCAGGATGGGTCCACCGAGCTCAGGTAGTCGGTAAAGATGCTAGTGGTGCCGCTGGCGTCTGAGCGGTGCACGGCGACGATATCCTCAGCGGGGAGCTTGAGCTTGGCGTTCTCCCTGGCGATGAGCGGGTCGTTCCATTTGGTGACCTTCCCGAGGTAGATCCCGGCAAGCGCCTGCGGCGTGAGTTTCAGGTCGGAACCGATTCCGGGGATATTGTAGGTGACGGCGACGGCGCCCATCACGGTAGGGATGTGCAGCAGCTTGCCGGGCGCTTTATTCAGTTCTTCGTCGGAGAGAAACTTGTCGGATGCGCCGAAGTCGACCTCGCGGGCCAGGATCCTCCTGATACCCTCGCCGCTCCCCTGCGCGTCGTAGCGGAAGGTCACGCCGGGATCTTCTGCCTGATAGTCCCTGAACCACTTGCTGTAGAGGGGATGGGGGAAAGTGGCGCCGGCCCCGGTGAGCGCAGTTTCAGCGTAGGCCGAACCGGATGCGGCCGAGATGGCTAGGGCTAATGCGAGGATGTTTTTGACAAGTCTGTTCCACATGATGTGCTGTCTCCTTTTTCCCTTCATTCTGACGGAGGAAACATAGCAGCTCAGTGTGACGGTTTTGTTACCACATTGATCGTATTGTGTGAAAATGTGCACGTGACAAGATGTTTTTCAGTAACAAAAAAGGACCGCGGTTGCGGTCCTTCTTGCAGGTGATGCCGGCGAGGTTGTGAAGCGGGGGGGGCGTTACGCTATGGTGTGGCGTATGTCCTTCCCCTTGATCATAAAAATCACCATCTCGGCGATGTTGGTCGCGTGGTCGGCGATGCGCTCCAGGCATTTGGAGACCTGGATGATCTTCATGGCACGGCTGATGGTCTTGGGATCGGCCATCATGAAGGTCAAAAGCTCACGCTGGATCTGCTCGTTCAATTCATCGACGCACTGGTCGTCCTCGCAGACCTTGATGGCCAAGGCGTCGTCGCCGTGCACGAAAGCGTCGAGCGCTTCCTTCACCATGTCCGAGGCGGCCTGGGACATGCGGGGCAGGTCGATGTAGGGCTTGAGCGATGGCTCCTGGTTCAGCTCCCGCGCCCGTTTGCAGATGTTCGCGCACTGGTCGCCGATCCGCTCCAAGTCGGTGACGATCTTAAGCGCCAGGGTGATGAAGCGCAGGTCGCGTGCCGCCGGCTGCCGGCGCGCCAGAACCTCCAGGCACTTCTCGTCGATCACCATCTCCAGCGTGTTTATCTCGTGATCGAAGGCGATGGTCCGCTCCGCCAGTTCCGTGTCCCTTTCCACGAGGGACTTCATGGCGTTGGTGATCATCACCTCGACCTTGCCTCCCATCTCAAGAAGCCTTTCCCTTATCTGGTTCAGTTCATTGTCGAACTGCTTGCTGAAATGTTCTCTTTCCATAGGTGTCTCTCCGGAGGTATCAGAATGGGAGCGGGTACTAAATAGCATCAACTGGCTGCAAGGGGCAAGGAAAAGTCACCTTCGCCGCTGTCCCTCGATGTTAGCCGAAACGGCCGGTGATGTAGTCCTCGGTGCGCTTCACTTCGGGGGTGGTGAATATCTTCTTGGTCTCGCCGCACTCGACCAGGTCCCCCATGTACAAAAACGCGGTGTAGTCCGAGACGCGCGCGGCCTGCTGCATGTTGTGGGTGACGATGATGATGGTGTAGCGCTCTTTCAGTTCCTCGATCAGTTCCTCGATCTTCAGCGTCGAGATAGGGTCGAGGGCGGAGGCGGGCTCGTCCATCAGGATCACCTCGGGCTTCACCGCGACGGTGCGGGCGATGCAGAGGCGCTGCTGCTGGCCGCCGGAGAGCATCATGGCGTTACTCTTCAGCCGGTCTTTCACCTCGTCCCACAGGGCCACGCGCTTAAGGCAGCTTTCCACGATCTCGTCGGCCTCTTCGCGCGGCAGTCGGCCGTTCAGCTTGTAGCCGGCGATGACGTTGTCGTAGATGGACATGGCCGGGAACGGGTTCGGCTTCTGGAACACCATGCCGACGCGGCGGCGTATGGCGACCGGGTCGACGCCCCTGTCGTAGATGTCGCCGTCGTCCACCAGGATCTTTCCGGTGACCCGCGCCGAGGGGACCAGGTCGTGCATCCTGTTCATGGAGCGCAACAGCGTCGACTTGCCGCAGCCTGATGGTCCGATGATGGCGGTGACGCTGTTCTCGGGGAAGGTCATGCTGATGTCTTTCACCGCGTGATTCTTGCCGAAATGTATGTTGACCTGTTCCAGTTGTACCTTGTTGTTCATCGTTCCCTCTTTTTCTAAAAACACTCTTATCAGTGATCCTGTTTATCTAGCGTGCCTGCTCCGGCCGAAATAGCGGGCGGTGAGGCTCAATGCGAACATGACGGTGACGAGAACCAGGGCGCCGGCCCAGGCGAGTTTATGCCAGTCCTCGTAGGGCGCGATGGCGAAGCTGAAGATCTGCAAGGGTAGGGCGGCCATCGGCTGCATGACGTTCTTGCTCCAGAACTGGTTACCCAGCGCGGTGAAGAGAAGCGGCGCGGTCTCGCCGGCTATCCTGGCGACCGCCAGCAGTATCCCGGTCAGGACGCCTGACATGGCGCTTCTTAAGGTCACCTTGAGGCTCGTGCGCCAGAAGGGGACCCCCAGCGCCAGTGACGCTTCCCGCAAGGACCCCGGGACCATCTTCAGTTGCTCCTCGGTGGTGCGCAGCACGATCGGGATCATGATCATAGCCAGGGCCACCGAGCCGGCCAGGCCGGAGAAGCCTTTCATTGGCACTACCAAAAGCGTGTAGGCGACCATCCCGGTGATGATGGACGGGGTGCCGGAGAGGACGTCGGCTGCAAACCTGATCCCCGTGGAGACCTTGGAGCCCCCGAACTCTGAGAGGTATATCGCCCCCAGGATGCCGATGGGAAGGCCGATCAGGGAGGCGCCCGCGATCATGATAGCCGAGCCGAACATGCCGTTGGCCATGCCCCCCCCCGCCTCGCCGGTCGGCGCCGGTATGTGGGTGAAGAAGTCGAGCGAGAGCGAGCTGACCCCCATCTTCACAATGTGGAAAAAGATGAGCCCGAGCGGGATGAGCACCGCCAGCGTGCAGGCGAGCATCACGAAGCTCATCAGGTGGTTCTTCGTTTTGCGGAAGGTCATGCCCTGTGTCATGCCGCACCTCCCTTGGCGCTTCTAGAAACGCTCCAGATCAAGAGCCTGGCCAGGGCGTTCACGATCAAGGTGACCAGCATGAGGATCAGGCCGATCTCCATCAGCGCCGAGGCATGCAGCTTCGAGGTGGTCTCGGCGAATTCGTTGGCGATGACGCTCGGCATGGTATAGGCCGGGGAGAGGAGCGACAGCGAGATGTTGGGCGCGTTGCCGATCACCATGGTGACCGCCATGGTCTCGCCGATGGCCCGGCCTAGACCGAGGATCGAGGCTCCCAGGATGCCTGATTTGCCGTAGGGGAGGATGGCGATCTTGATGGTCTCCCAGCGGGTCGCGCCGAGCGCTATCGCCGCTTCCTTCTGGCTCTGCGGCACGGCCAGCAGCACCTCGCGGGTGATGGAGGTGATGATCGGCACCACCATGATCATCAGGATGAAGATCGCGGCCAGCATGCTGACGCCGTAGGGGGCGCCCTGGAAGAGCGGGATGAAGCCGAAGTGCTCGATGAGGAAGGGCTGGACCGTGGACTGGAGCCAAGGCGCCATCACCAGCACACCCCAAAGGCCGTAGATGACCGACGGTATCGCCGCCAATAATTCCACCAGGGGGGCAACCAGGGCACCGACGCGCGCCGGCGCTACTTCGGTGATGAAGAGGGCCGCGCCGATGCTCAAGGGGGTGGCGAGCGCGAGCGCCAGGACCGAGGAGACCACCGACCCGTAGAGGTAGGGGAGGGCGCCGAAGATTCCCTGGACCGCGTCCCACTCCGTCGACTTCACGAACTTCCAGCCGAAGGCCTTGATGGCCGGCATGCTCTCGCCGGTCATTTCGTAAAGCATGAGCGCCAGGATCAGGATGATGCTGAAGGCAAAGAAGGTGGTGAGATAGCGGAAGAGGCAATCTCCATTCACCTTCCTCGAGGTTTT
Source organism: Citrifermentans bemidjiense Bem (assembly GCF_000020725.1). Taxonomy (NCBI): domain Bacteria; kingdom Pseudomonadati; phylum Thermodesulfobacteriota; class Desulfuromonadia; order Geobacterales; family Geobacteraceae; genus Citrifermentans; species Citrifermentans bemidjiense. The sequence goes on from NC_011146.1 coordinate 2,145,427, forward strand.
CGGTTGTGTTGTCGCTGATGCCAAGTCGGTCTCCGTTTCATTGTTGCCGTAGGAACTGCACGCGTCTGTATCCAAGCCGTTGCCTCCGGTGCGTCTTCTGTCGCAATTGGATGTGGCCGCCGTGGCGCAAGCACTGACGACGCTTGTCCCACTTGCTCATCCTTTACCATGACGCAGTAGGATGCCGCAGTAATGTTACATTGCTGTTACGAATGAGCAAAATGTTTATGAATCCTTTACGCCGGTTCGAGCAGACAGTCGACTGAGGTACATTTCCCAGTTGGTGTTCATGTCAGCAGACAGAGGTAAACGGGGGGATGAGAATGGCTGCGTCGGAACAATCACAGATACTGCACCTGTTGCCTTACTTCTTTAGCTGCAGGATAAGTGGCGCCCGCGGCAACTATTCACAGACTCTTGCCATGACTGTAACGAGATCGCGACATTGCTCGATTATAGTCCTCGGCAAATCCAGAAAGGAGACATTCAAAATGATCAAGAGCATTAAAAAAGCATTCCTGACCTTGGCCCTGATGGCAGCATTTGGTACCGCAGCGCAGGCATCCGCCGAGACCCTCATCAACGGCGCCGGCGCCACCTTCCCGTACCCGCTTTACTCCAAGTGGTTCACCGAGTACGCCAAGGTGGATAAAGCGGTGAAGTTCAACTATCAGTCCATCGGCAGCGGCGGCGGCATCAAGCAGATCAGCGCGCAGACCGTCGACTTCGGCGCGAGCGACAAGTTCCTCTCCGACCAGGAGCTCAATGCAGCTCCGGGCAAGCTGATCCACATCCCGACCGTCATGGGCGCCGTGGTAGTGACCTACAACGTCCCGGGCGTGGTTAGCGGGCTGAAACTCAACTCCGAGGACGTCGCCAACATCTACCTCGGTAAGATCACCATGTGGAACGACCCGAGGATCGCCGACGACAACAAGGGGGTGAACCTCCCGGCCAAGCCGATCATCGTCGTGCACCGCTCCGATGGGTCCGGCACCACCAGCATCTTCACCGACTACCTGAACGGGATGAACCGCGAATGGGCGCAGAAGGTCGGCAAGGGCGCTTCGGTGAAGTGGCCGGTTGGCCTTGGCGGCAAGGGTAACGAGGGTGTCGCGGGGCAGGTGAAGACCACCCCGTATTCCATCGGCTACGTCGAACTCGCCTACGCCTTTGAGAACAAACTCCCCTACGCTTCGCTCAAGAACAAGGCCGGCGTCTTCGTCGAACCCTCCATCAAGTCCACCAGTGCGGCAGCCGCCGCAGCCGTCAAGGACATGCCGGCTGATTATCGCATCTCCCTGGTGAATCAGCCGGGCAAGGACGCCTATCCCGTGGTCGGATTTACCTGGCTCTTGGTGTACGAGCACCAGAAGGATGCAGCCAAAGGGAAGCAGATGGTCGAGTTCTTGAACTGGGCCATGACCAAGGGGCAGAAGATGGCCGCCCCGATGCTCTACGCGCCGCTGCCGGAGAGCGTCGTGAAAATGGTGCAGAAAACCATCAAGACCATCAAATAGGTCCCCACGAAGAACAGTGCCCCGCGGGGCGGCAAATGCCGCCCCGCGGGATTTGCCTTCCCCGCCGTCCCCTCGTATCACCCGGCTGATCCTTCTGGTTTTCCCCTATTCAAGAAGTCGCAAATTCTCTCCTCCTATTCGTAACTCACTCAGCAACTTCATACTGATCTCACGGGCACGCCTTCTTGCCGATTGCGCACCTATGTAAAAACTCTGTTACAGGTTTGTTTCAATTGTTGAAAAAAACCCATTAAACGTTTACACAGAATGGTGCTCGGTAAATAGATTGTTTCCCAGAGGCGATGGCGCGGCAGCTTGCTTCCTGCAGGAGGTTTGCCTATGAATGCTGATGACCTGCTTTCCTTGTCCGACGAAACCGCTGTCTACCGCTTCCGGAAGTGCCATCGGTTTCATCCCGTGGTAAAGCAGCGGTCCCGGCTCTTTACCCCCATTGTTCCCTGCCTTGCAGGTGTCGGCTGTCTGTACCAGGCGCTGGCCAGTCTGCGGGACCGGCGCGAGTACGCTCCGCCCGGGACGCTGGTGAGCGGGGGCGACTGTCATCTCCATTTGTTCTCCGCAGGCGAGGGGGCACCCTCGGTGATCCTCGAGTCGGGCCTGGGTGGGATGTGCTCGGGGTGGACCTGGGTCCACTCGGAGGTGGCCAGGTTTTCCCGTGTCGTTTCTTACGACAGGGCGGGACTTGGCTGGAGCGGTCCGGATCCCGGCCGCAAATCGGCCGTAGTTGCGGCGTGTCGGCTGCGCGCCGCATTGAGGCAGGCAGGGATACACCCGCCTTTCGTGCTCGTCGGTCACTCCATGGGAGGGCTTTTCGTTCGGGTTTTCGCCGATCTGTTCCGTTACGAGACAGCGGGAATGGTGCTGGTCGATGCGGTCCATCCCGACCAGCACCTGCGCAGTTCCGCGATCCGGACCCACATGAACTCTGGGTTTCGTTTTCTGAGGGCGGTTCCTTTTCTGGCTCGGCTGGGTTACATCCGCCTCTCGCGGTTTTTTCGCGACTGGGGGGACGGGCTCCCGGCCCGCCAGGCGGCCGAGGCTGAGGCGATGCTCGCGGACTGCCGCCACCTGAGGAGCACGCTCGAGGAATCTCTTGCCTGGAAGGAGATCTGTGCCGAGGTCCGCTGCGTCGGTGAGCTGGGGGACCTGCCGCTGGCGGTGGTCACGGCCGGTAGTGACGTGCTGCCTGGTCAGCCGGAACTGCAAAACGAACTTGCGGCGCTCTCCTCCGATAGCGTCCATGTCATCGTCAAAAGGGCGGACCACGTGACGCTGGTGACGCGTCGGGAGTATGCCCTGCGGGTAGTGGACGCGGTCCGGCACGTGGTCCGCAGAACCACCTCGGCCCCAGATAAGACCTCGATCCGCGGCTGCTTTCTCCGGTGAAAACCCTTGTGGGCCCATCCCGCCACCGGAATCTCCCTATTACTGCCGAAAAGCTACATAACATTGTCCCGATTGCCACAACCCCGTAACGCTCCTTGTTCATAATGAAAAAAAACGAACAAGGAGGAACGATATGGCTGGACTGGTTTTGCCAAGGGTATTGAGGACGGTAGCCGGGCATCCTGCGCTCGTTGAGGTAGCCTGCGCAGCCGCCGGGCTGTTGCGCCAGATGTCGATTAAACCTTTCCACCCCTCGGTGAGGAAGAGGGAGCTGGAACTGAGGGACCTGGTGAGTCTCCACGCCTGTCGCGCCTTGGTGTTCAAAGAGAAGGGGGCGGGGAACGTGCCGACCATCGTGGTCGGCGGCTTCGTGCCCGATGCCACCGAGCAGGTTGAGTTCCAGCGCTCGCTGCTCAGGGAATACGGCAGCATCTACTACATCAACTACCCGCGCCACGGCTTCAGCACCGAGCTGTTCTTCGCGCAGTTAGCGGACCTGATCGAGGCCATCAACAACCGGGACCAGAAACCGGTCCTCTTCGGCGTAAGCTTCGGGTGCGGCCTGATCGCGCGTTTCCTGCAGGAGAATCGGGACTCTAAGCTCCTCCGGATCCGTGGGGTGGTCATGGCAAGCCCGGTTCTTTGCGCCGAAGACCTGATCCGCCCGGTTCGTGAAAAAGGGGAGGGGGTCAGGATGCTGGAAAGTAACCTGCGGCGGATTCTTGGGCGTGCCGATAACGACGGCGAAGGGATCGGACGCCAGATCGAGCGCGCCAGGAAATGTTTCCAGTCGCTGTTCGAAATCGGTGCCCAGAACCGTTCCCTTTCCAGCAGGCACCTCTCGATCAAAAAGAAGATCATGCAGGTCATCGAAGAGACCCCTGCCGTGGGGGGGTACCAGCGCGTCCTGGCTCTGAAGCAGTTCGTGCGGCCGGCGGGGGAGCGCCCGATATTCTGGGGAGCCGCCCTGACCCTTCTTGCCGAGGAGGAGGAAAACCTACTGGTCCCGACCTCCCCCACCCTGGGGCTTTTAGGCCACCCGCAGCAGAGGAAGACCCTCTTTCCCAACGGCGTGGTCAGACGGGTGATTTCCGACGTCGCAGGGGACGCAGTCGCCCACGCCTCCCTGATTTTTCACCACCGCTGCTACAACCCGCTGATCCGGGAGTGGTACGAAAACCTGCTTCCCGCCAAGCTTAGCGAGGCTGTCTGATGATGTTCAGCGATACCCTGAAGGCCGCCGCAGTTCCGGTTTTCGACCGCCTGGTCAAGGCGGGCGCCGCATTGCACGCTTCGCGTCTGGCCGGCAGCGACTCCGTCGCCGCGCAGCGGCGCATCTTCAGCCGCCTGCTGGCGCGCGGGGCCTCGACCAGGTTCGGCGCGGATTACGGGCTGTCCGAACTCGCCTCTTTGCCCTTCGCGCAAGCCTATGACCTGTTCCGCTCCCGCGTGCCGGTGCGCAGCTACGAGGAGTTCTGGAACGACTACTTCCGTTACGGCGCCCGCGAGTCGGGCGGCAGGGTGACTCTGGCGCTTGAAAACGTCACCTGGCCGGGGAGGGTCCCCTTTTTCTGCGAGACCTCCGGTACCACGGCCCCCAGCAAGTTCATACCCTTCACCACGGAGATGTTCGCTGCCAACCGGCGCGCCGCCCTGGACCTGACCTCCTGCTATCTGGGCGCGAACCGCCGCAGCAGGCTCATGGAAGGTAAATTCCTGTATCTGGCCGGCAACACCGAGCTTACCGACCGGGGCGAAGGGGTCTTAAGCGGCGACATGAGCGCGATAACTCTGCGCTACCGCCCTTCCTACCTGAAACCTTTCATAGCGCCCGATGCGGCGACCGCGAGGCTCCCCTGGGAGGAAAAAGTGGAGCGGCTGGCGGAGCTTTTGCTGCGGGATACGTCGATACGCGGCATCTCCGGCGTTCCCCCCTGGATACTGCTGCTGCTGAACCGCTGCCGGGAGCTCGGTGGAGCGCCGCTGGCCACGCTGCTGCCGAACCTGGAACTGATCGTGCACGGCGGCACCAGCATGAAGCCGTACCTGCAGGAGTTCGAGCAGCTCTTCCCGGCCAGCGCTCCCAAATTCCTGGAAGTGCTTCCCTCCTCGGAGGCCTTCATGGCTTTCCAGCGGCCGGGCGAGAACCGGATGCGGCTGACCCCCTACTACGGCGCCTTCTTCGAATTCGCGCCGTGCGACGAGTTGGAGGGGGGGCGGCCGGCGCCGGACGCCCGCTGCGTGCCGCTGGAGGAGGTGGAGGTCGGGCGCCGCTATGCCGTGATCCTGACCACCTGCGCCGGGCTTTGGCGCTACCATATCGGCGACACCCTGCGCTGCACCGATCGGGAACACCTCTTCATCGAGTTCACCGGGAGGGACCGTTTCCTGGACCGGTTCGAGGAGAAGGTGACCCAGGGGGAAGTCGAGGAGGCGGTCGCCCGGCTCAACCTGATGCCGGGGGTGGAGATCCGGGAGTTCATGGTCGGTCCCCAGATCGGGAGCCGCCGCCACCTCTGGGTCCTCGCCTTGGCCGCCGGCTCGACCTTGTCCGCCGAGATGCTGGCCGGGCACCTGGACGCTTCGCTGAACGGCATGAACGCCGATTACCGCACCTTCCGCGAACAGGGACGGATCAAGCCTCCCCTGGTTCTGACGGTGCCCGAGGGGGAGATCTACCGCTGGTCCAAGGAGGTGCGGGGGAAACTTGGGGGGCAGAGCAAGATCCCCCATGTGGATCCGACCCTGGAGGGGGATCTGGTCGCGAGCCTGGCGCGCTACTGCGGGGCTGGCGGCGCACGGTAATGGCGGCCAGGTTTGGATGGGGAGCGCTAAGGGGGGCGGCGGCTGCCGTGGTCGGTTCCGGGATGTCCCCCGGCAAGCTGTCGTTGACCATCTGCCTGGGGAGCGCGGTGGGGGTCATGCCCCTTCTCTGGGGGACGACCGTCATCTGCGTGGCGCTGGCGGCAAGGCTCAGGCTGAACCAGGCCGCGATGCTTGCGGTGAACTACCTTTGCTACCCGTTGCAGCTGGCGCTGTTGCTGCCGTTTTGCCGGCTGGGTGAGGCGATTTTTCCGTGGGGGGCGGCCGTAAACGCGGAGCTCCTCCTCGACGCCTTACATGGCGGCATCGTTTCGTCGTTCCGACTGGTGGCATGGGCCACGGCGAAAGGCATCGGCGCGTGGGCGCTCACGGCGTTGCCGCTGGCCCTTGTACTGCACCCCCTGCTGAGCGGCCGTTTCAAGGGCCGCTTAAGCGAAGGCGCCGCTTCTAGCAGTCGTTGAGCTGCCTGGCCAGCTCTTCTCCGTAGATTATTACGTTGAGCCGGCGGTACGAATCCCGTATCTGCTGAAGTTGCTCAAGGGAGCGGTCGAGGCTGCTGAAGGTCCTGCCGGCGAAGAAATCGATCCATTTCATGCCGCCCCCTCCTTTTTCTGTTCTGCCGGCGTCGCCAGCAAAAAGACGCCGGTCATCTTGAAGAGCATGGTGTGCATCTGACTCAACCCTTCCAGCCTGATCTCCGCCTTGCCGCTGATCTCCTTGAAGCATCGTAGCAATAACGCCACCCCCATGGAGTTGACCCTTCCCGCGTTGCTGAAGTCGAACCGGACCAACGGGTGTTTCACTTTTGCAGGGATCGCCATGAGCAGCCCCTCCGAGTAGGCGTCGATGGTGCCTTCCAGTACGAAGTAATCGCACGCTGCAGAGCCGTCTTTTGAAGTCTTTGCTGTGATCATGCCGCTATCTCCTCTTCGATGATGTGAAAGCCGCGCGGCGCCGTCGGGTCGAGCATGGAGGCAAGGTGCAACTGCCCCCCGACCGCGGTGCGCCTGCCGGGTTGTACGCTTACGTGGAACTGGTCCAGGAAACGCCAGACGATGAAGAGCCCCCGCCCGCCGCACTCGTCGGCGTCCTGGTATCCGTCGGCGTTGCGCGTCAGGCATTCCAGTACCTGGTCCGGCTCAAGGCTCCCCCAGTTGTCCGTGAGGTTGAGCGCCAGCGTCTCGCCGTCGAAACCGAAACTAAAGACGATCACCTCCTGCGGCAGCATCTGCCGTTTTTCTCCCTTGTTGAACATGGGGGCCCCGTGGCTGGCGCGGGGGGCGCCGTACATGGCGTTTTCCATGAGCTCGTCGGCCAAAAGAGATGCTTTTTGCCTCAACAGCTCCATATCGTCCCCCTGGCCGGCCAGTACCCGCTCCAGTGCGCCGATCACCTCTTCCTTGTCCTCGCTGGAGCCAAGTTCGAAGCTGTGTACCGGCGTCCCGGTCTTCAGGCAGGAGGCCGTATCCCAGGGGCGCCGCTGCGCCAGCATGGCGATCACGGCAGGGAGTCGCTCCCCTCCGGGGAGCTCGTGTTTGGCACTGATGGTGAGGTGCCGGATCCGGTCTGCCAGCAGGGACCTGAGCGGCGGCGCGCCCGCCTCGCGCGAGATGACCAGGAACTCCGCCGCCGGGCAGAGCGCGCGCAGCCTTACCACCAGCTCGGGGTACGCCTCCGGGTAGAGTTGCGCGGAGAGCATGATGACGCCGAAGCCGGCGTCGGCGCCGGAGTCCCGGAAGGCGCCGAGCGCAGAGGCAAGGTCTCCATCGACGGTGAGGCAAACCAGTTCCGCCACCTCCGACAGCGCTTCTCGCCAGTCGGCTCGGTCAGTTGCATCCAGGAATAAGGCGGCAATCTTCTTCACGCTTTGTGTCTCCTTGAGTTGTCGTTAGCTGCCATAGCAGGCGATCAGCGTCGTTACGTCGTCTTCCAGGGTCCTTTGGCCGGTGAAGGTGAAGATGCTCTCCAAAAGGCGCTCATGGAGCAAGTGGGGGAGGCATTTCTCCCTCAGCAACAGCTCCTGCAGCCGCCGGTAGCCGAACTCCTCTCCCGAGGCGTCGACGCTCTCCACCACCCCGTCCGTGTAGAGAAAGAGGCAGTCCCCGGGGGCGAAAGCGGTCACCGTTTCCGGATACTGCGCGTCCCGCTCGAATCCCAGGGGAAACCCGGAAAGGGTATCCAGCATCTCGGGAGCGGCGCCTGAGGCGCGCATGAGGAAGGGGAAGTTGTGCCCTGCGTTGGCCACGGAGAGCGAGCCCGCCGACAGGTCCAGGGTCGCGATCAGGCAGGTCATCAGTAGGGTCTGGTGCGCTGTAGCGAGGATGGCGTTGTTCATCCCGGCCAGAAGGCCCGACGGGGTGGTGACTCCGAGGGAAACCAGCGTGTGCAGGCTTGCCTTTGCGGCCGTGGTCACCATGCCGGACTGCACGCCGTGTCCGCTCACGTCTGCGATCACGACGCCGAGGCGGTTTTCTCCCACCGGGAAGTAATCGAAAAAGTCGCCGCCGATCTCGGAACTGGTGGTGACGCCGGCTCCGATGGCGAGCGGCCCGAAGCGGAACTCGGGAGGGGGAAGAAGGTCCTGCTGTATCTTCACCCCTAGCGCGACTTCTTCGCGGATCCTGGAACTGAGCAGGTCGAGCGCCCGCAGAAGTTCCTTCTGCTGCTCCGCTACCGCCATCATCAGGTCGGAGACGGCCACCACGCCGAGACAGTCGCCGCCTGTCACCAGGGGGAAGGAGTCGGTCTGCAGGGCGGGGTCCACGGCAAGAAGCCGCACCGCCGCCTCGTTCACTTCGAGGTCGGGGGGGAACACCACCCGTTTCCCCTTCAGGTCTTCGAGCAGGCAGTCGGCGGGCTTTTTCGCATACAGCTCCATGGCGAAGGGACGGCTGAGCAGGTTCAGCAGTTCGCGGCGGCTCACCGACCCCTTGAAGCTCCCTTGCTCCGCAACCGCGATCAGCGGCAGTTCCGGATCTTCCTGGAAAAGGCGCAGGACGTGCTGCACGCTAAAATCGCTTTCTACGCTGACCGCGCTCCTGCTGATCTCTCCGAGTCTTAGCAATACTTCATGGCACATAGCGAAACCTTCCTTTCACCGCCGTAGCATAGACCCCTTTTTTGGCGACCGTGTTACAAGGGGGTCAATGTTTAATGAGGCGATTACACCTTGTCCGTCTGCACGTGGAAATTGAGCCTTGCCGCCGTCACCCGGCTCAGACCGGTGTAGAGGAAGATGCCACCCCAAAGCCCCTGCAGCAGTAGGATCGGCATCGGGTTCCAAAGAGCTTTCAGGCCGGTGCCGAGGTCCGGGAGCGGTTCGAGCTTGCGGCCGAAGCGCCAAGCGGCCCAGGCGCCGTAGCAGACGCCGAACATCCCCATCCACTGGTACGCCGAAAGCCTCCCCGCGCCGCGATAGTCGTCGCGGAAGAACTCGGAGACGACGCGCCAGGCCTGGGTAACCGAAAGGGTGAGCAGAAAGGCCGCGCTGTACTGCGCCTTCAGGAACAGGTAGCTTCCGGCGAGCCCCGCGCCGCAGTACAGGAAGTAGGTGATACCCTGCACCGGGAGCACTTTCACCCCGTCCAGCCCGGAGGCGTAAGCGATCTTCTTGGTCTTGCCGGTGAAGGTGAGGGCGATAGGGGAGAACAAAGTGGCGACCTTGGGGTGGCAGGCGCAAAGGGGCTTGCCGTAACAGCAGCCGAAACTCAGGCACGCGAGCCTGCCGTACCCTTCGCCGAAGGCGTAGGCGATGCCGATAGCGGCGAGGGCGGCCGATGGGGGAAACGGGGCGCCTTCCGCGAGCAAGCGGTTCACCAGCATCACGATCCAGGGGGCGAACAGGATGCCGACGAAGACCGCTCCTCCCACGGTGAAGGTGTTCGCTTTCCCCTCCACGAGCTGCGCCACCAGGCGCGAGGCGGGGATGCAGGCCGCCAGCAGGAGAAAGACGATGGCCGCCACGCTCCTGAAGGGGATTCCGGCCGCTCCCATAAGGAGCAGCGCGAGCGCGCCGGCCGCGACGTAGGCGTTGGCGGTCAAGATGCCGTACCAGGTGAGGTTGGCCCCCGCCCAGGAGCCGTCGTCGCTTTTCCTGACGGGGACCGAGGCCGCTATCTGCCAGCGCTCCGCCGGAAGCGTAGTCCAGCCCCAGATGAGGTAGAGGGCCGAGCATGCCGCCAGCCCCAGCAAGAAAATGGTCTCTGTCATAGTTGCGTCTCCTTGTCCGGCTCTCAGCGGGCCGAGGCCAGCAGCGCGCGGACCCTGATGTCGGTTTCCACCAGGGGAATGCTGAACCCCTGCGAGAACCTGCTGGTCGCGTCGATGCGCGCCTGGTTTTCCAGGAGGTCCGCGGCGAAGCTCACCCTCCCTTTCTGGAAGATGACGATGTCGGTACTGCTCCCGGGGCGGTAGAGCGATTTGGGCTGCCCTTTCTTGACGAACATGCCGCGCGTTATGGGTTGCGGGTCGAGGTAGCGCTCGGCGCTGTAGCACTGCACGATGTCGCCGATCATGAGCGCCACCACCTCGATCATGGCGACCAGGCCGACGTTGCTTCCCCCCTTGACGTCCGTGTTGATGATGGTCACCACCCGCCGGTTCTTGGAGTAAGGGGTCGCCATGGCGACGATCGCCTCCGGGTTGCAGGAGTTGAACTCGCCGTCGATCGTGTAGATGTCCGCCACTTCGCCGGATACGGGGGTGTGGTTGTAGTGGTACTTGTCGGGGGTGAGCCGGAACAGGGCGAAGTCCCCGTCGCGCAGCGCGTTGAGCCAGGGAAGGCGCTCGCCCCCCAAAAGCTCGTCGAAGCTGAAGAACTTGTCCTTGATGAAGAGGCTGGAGGTGTCGCGGCAGGAGCCGACCAGCACCCGGGCGTCGGCGGGAGAAACCACCTCCTCCGCCCTTTCCGGCATGGGGCGGCACTCCCAGTAGCGTATCCGGCGCTCGAAGACCTTGCGCGGGGTGTCGAGTTCTTCGGGCCGCAGCAGGCATTCGGATAGGTCGACCTTCAGCTGGTGCAGGAAACGGGCGCAGGCCGAGCCCCCCGAGGCGAAGGGGAGGTCGTAGTTGACGTAACCGAGGATGCCGGTCATGCGCGGGCTGGTCAAAAGCCGGAACAGCCCGGGCGCGTTCTCCCGCACGCCGTGGTACATGAGCCGGACGAAGCGGTCGCCGAAGAGCGCTTCGTCGCAGACAGCGCCGCTCTCCCGCGCGATGTACTGGTGCCGTGTCGTCTGCATCTTGAGGTTCTCCTTTGCAGTTGTGATCGCGTCCGTTTCGCAACCGACACCACCTGTGTACCTCAACTACATTGAGATCTTGTGACCAACAGGTGAAACATCGGTTACCTTCGCCGGAAAAACGAAGAGGGGCCCCCGATGCGGGAGCCCCGTGAAACGGCGATTGTCCTTAACCCTCAACCCTTGCCACCGCGAACTCCCCAGCGCGATGCAGCACGGACGGGCAGGGTGGGGGGGCGCTTGCGGTTATGCCGGGCGTCGTCACGGTTGAGAAGTCGGCCTCGCATGCCGGACGTTGACTCCGTCCACCATGAATACCACCATCTCCGCGATGTTCGTGGCGTGATCCGCGATGCGCTCCAGAAACTTCGAGATGCAGGTTATGCTCAGGGCGCGCTGTATGACTGTCGGGTCTTCCATCATGAAGGTGATGAGTTCCCTCTGCAACTGGCCGTGCAGTTCATCGATGGGGGTGTCAGCCCGGCACACCGCCAGTGCGGCCTGCACGTCCTGACGCACAAAAGCGTCGAGGGCGGCCTGCACGGCGTTCGCGGCGGCTTCGGCCATTCTCGGAAGGTCGATGTACGGCTTCAACTGCGGCTCGCGGTTGAGTTCCATGGCCCGTCTGGCGATATTGACGCACTCGTCGCCGATCCGCTCCAGGTCGACCACCGTCTTGAGCGCCAGGGTGACGAAGCGCAGGTCCCGAGCCGCGGGTTGACGCAGCGCCAGAAGGTGGAGGCACTTCTCGTCGATCTCCACTTCCAGCCGGTTCACCTCTGCGTCCATGGCGACGATCTGTTCGGCGAGCTCGGAATCCCGTTCCACGATCGACTTCATCGATTTCGAGATCATAAGCTCCACCTTGCCACCCATCTCCAGGAGCTTCAGGCGGATCGAGGCCAAGTTGCTGTCGAACTGGCTACTTACATGTTCCTTGTTCATCGTGCCACCTCGTGTGTGGGTCAGGCTTGGGCCGCGGCCGGCGCTATGCCGGAGCCGTAAGTCGGGTCGGCCCGGTTGAGGGTGACGAAGAAGGTGGAGCCCTGTCCGGAGCTTTGCGCCGACACCGTTCCACCCTGCAACTGGACTATGTGTTTCACGATGGAAAGCCCGAGGCCGGTTCCCCCTTCGTCGCGGCTGCGCGCCGAGTCGACCCGGTAAAAACGCTCGAAGATGCGCGAGAGGTCCTTGGAGGGGATGCCGATGCCGGTATCCTGGACCGCGATGGTGACGCTTTCTTCACGATCAGCCGCGCTGAGCGTCACCGAGCCCCCGGCGGGGGTGTATTTCACCGCGTTGTCGAGCAGGTTGACGATCACCTGTTCGAGGCGCCCCGGGTCTGCCATCACGCTGGGAGCATCCTTAAGTCCGGCGAGGTCGACTATGATGCCGCGCTCCCGGATCTTGCGCTCCAGCAGGACGACCACGCGTTCCGCTATCTCCTGCACCTTCACGCTCCTGGCCTCCAGGGGGACCGCACCCGACTCCAGCTGGGACAGGGTGAGCAGGTCGCTGACCAGGGAGGCGAGCCGGTCCGCGTGCGAGTGCACGATGCTGACGAACTTCGTTGCCTGGGTCGGGTGTTCCAGTGCCCCGGCCAGAAGCGTTTCTGCGTACCCTTTGATGATGGTGATGGGAGTGCGCAATTCGTGGGAGACGTTGGCGACGAAGTCGCGCCGCATCTTCTCCATCTGCCGGAGGTCGGAGATGTCGTGGAATACCGCCACCACGCCGGTCACCACCCCGCACTCCACGAGCGGCACCCAGTGGACCAGCAGCGAGCGCTCTTTAGGGGAGTGCAACTGCAGCTCCTCGACGCGCTCCTGGCGCGAAGACAAGATGTCCCTGAACGACTCGTGCAGCGCGGGATGGCGCGATATGTCGATGAGCAGCCGTCCTTCCACCTCGTCATGCAGCCCGAAGAGTCCCTTGAAGGCGGGGTTGACCAGCGTGATGCATCCCTGAGGGTCGGCCACCATGATTCCTTCGCCCATGCCGCGCAGGATGGCGTCCAGCCGATTCTTCTCCGCCTCCAAGCGGTCCAGTTGCGCGTTGGCCTTTGCCGCCATTTCGTTGATCACCCTGGCAAGCTCGGTGACCTGAGGGTCGGTTACCGCGGGAAGCTTGGTGTTGATCTCTCCCTTGCCGATCCTGGACGCCATGGCGGCAACGGCCCTAAGCGGCCTGGTGCCGAGATCGGCCAGAAGGTAGGTGGAGCAGACGACGATGGTGGCGGTCAAGAGCAAAGCCCAGCCAACTCCGAGCAGGCGCTGCTCGTAGCTGCAAAGTACCGCAGCAAACGCCATGACGACTGCGAACTGGATGCCGATGACTTTTAACCTCATTGCACCTCCAATTTGTAGCCGAAGCCGCGCACCGTCTTGATCATATCTCCCGCGTTGCCCATCTTGGTCCGCAGGCGGGTGATGTGGGTGTCGACGGTGCGGGTGTCCTCGACGAAGTTGTAGCCCCATACGTCGCGCAGCAGTACGTCGCGGCTTTGGACCCTGCCAAAGCGCATCACCAGGGTGTACAGGAGCTTGAACTCGGTTGTGGTGAAATTGATCTCGTCTCCGTTCACGGTGACTTCGTGGCGCTCGGTGTCGATTCTGATCCCGCCAACGTTGATGATGTTGGTCGCCGCCGGTTCTGGTGCCTTTCGGCGCAGCACCGCCTTGACGCGGAGCATGAGTTCTCTGGTGGAAAACGGCTTGATCACGTAGTCGTCGGCGCCGACCTCGAAGCCGACCACTTTGTCTATCTCCTCCCCCTTCGCAGTCAGCATGACCACCGGGATGTGCGCCGACTTTTCGGATTTCTTGACCGTCTTGCACACGTCGGTGCCGAACATCCCGGGCAACATCAGGTCCAAAAGGATAAGGTCAGGCTGAACCCGCTCCACGGCCTCCAACCCCTCGGCGCCGTCGAGAGCTATCACTGTCTTGTATCCTTCCCGTTCAAGGTTGAAAGAAAGCAACTCCGCGAGGTCTTTCTCATCTTCAATGATCAATACAGTTTGCATCGCATCCCTCTCTAAGGTTCGTCATGCTTGTCAGGCAGTGAAGTCATGGCTCGTATACTTCATATAACTTCTTTGTTTAGAAACCGTTACAGCTCTGTCAATGTGTCGTAAATTCGTCCTTTTCACGGACGGAACGTTCGGCGTAGCTCTTAAAAGGAGCGCGCGAGCGGCTCGAAAGCCGGCCGCGGTGATCGAGAGGGAAGGAGATGGGACGCAGATGGGACGCAAATGGGACGCAGATGGGACGCAGATGGGACGCAGATGGGACGCAGATGGGAAGGCTCCACGGGGTGGTAAAGGGGGCTTGCAGCCCGCGAGTTACGGTCAAGCGGGGGGATGGGCATGGGGCCACCATGGCGGCTCGGCGACGGGGCTGAATTTTGCGGGTTGCGCACCGGCTCATCGTAGTCAACCGGCAGGACCGATCCCGCCTCCTTGAGCGGGGAGACCAAGGGATGCGGGCGCAGCGCGGGGGCCAGCTCCACCTTCGGGAGCAACACGGAGAAGGTGGTGCCCCGACCCTGGCCGCTCGCCACGTCGATCAACCCGCCGTGCCGCTTCACGATGCCGTAGCTAATGGAGAGGCCGAGCCCTGACCCTTTGCCGACTTCCTTCGTGGTGTAAAAGGGGTCGAAGATCCTGCTTTTCACGCTCTCGTCTATGCCGAGGCCGGTGTCGGAAAAGGAGATCTGCACGTACGGTCCCGCTTTCGCGGTGTGGTGTCCGGCGAGCTCCAGCGCCGAGAGTTCGATGGCGGCTACCTCGATGGTGAGGGTGCCGCCGTGGGGCATGGCGTCCCGTGCGTTGGTGGCGAGGTTCACCAGCACCTGCTCGATCTGGCCCTGGTCCACCAGGATACCTTGCGGCGCGCTCGACAGGTTCAGTACGAAATCCACTTCGTGGCCGATCAACCTTTTCATAAGCCCGGCCACGTTCTGGAGCAGGGCGTTGCACTCGAGCTTGGCGGTTGGGAGCGCTTCCTCCCTGCTGAAGGCGAGGAGGTTCTTCACCAGGGCAATGGCGCGGTGCGACGCGTTCTGGATGTTCTCTAGGAAGCCGCGGTACGGCGCGGGGGGGACGAGCTCCAGCATGAGGAGGTCGGTGTAGCCGATCACCGCGGTCATGATGTTGTTGAAGTCGTGGGCGATCCCGCCGGCGAGGGTTCCTATCGCCTCCATCTTCTGCGCGTGCAGCAGCTGGTTTTCCAGCTTCTTCAGTTCGGTTACGTCGTGGAAGGTCCAGACCCGTCCGGCGGGCCTGCCGTCCTCGGTCAGGCGCGGGCGGGAGAAACGCTCGAAGCACCTGCCGCTACGCAGCTCGACCACGTCGTAGCTTTCGGATTCGGGCTGCCAGTAAAGCTCGCTCACTTTCTCGAAGAAGAGGACCGGGTCCTTGAGCTCTCCCAGAAGCGACAGTAGCAGGTGGTTGCAGTCCCCGCCGGTCAGGTCCTCTTCCTCAAGGCCCCACATTTGGATGAAGCGGCGGTTGTACGCCACGATGTCGCCGTTGGCATCGACTGCCATGATACCGTCCAGAGTGGACTCGATAGTCGCCGACAGCAGGGAGCTGGCCTCGTCGCTGGCCCGGCTGGAATGGCGGTGTTCGCATCTCATCCTGGCTGTCTCCAGCGCCAGTGTCGTCACCGCGGCCATCGCTTCGAGCAGCTCGACCTCCGTTTCGGAGAAGGGGAGGGGGGGCGTGTGCTTCAGCTCTATCCAGGCAACCAGGCCCTTCGTGCTGTCCACCAGGGGGACCGCGGTTGCACCGTCATTGCCGATCCAGACCTCCGGTTGCCGCAGCAGGCGCTGGTAGGTCGCGTGGGTTGCGGCACTGCTGCGGCGCAGCTGGCCCGGGCTCCCGCAGGACAGGCGCTCCGTCACGACGTCGTCGTCGGAGACGATCCCTCCCCTTGCCTCGGCGGCGTCGACCGCCTCCATCGCCGCCTGCAAAAGCACCCCCAGCGCCTCAAGCGGGTCCGGCGTGCCGTTCAGGCGTTTGCAGAGGTCTGCGAGGCAGCGCGCTGAGCCGCCGGGGGGCGCATTCCTGGACGCGTCAGCTGTTTCATTTCCCACTTGCCGGGCCGGTCGGCGAGCTTGCATCGTGTTTCTCCCTTGTCAACGCGGATCGAATCCTTGGCCGGCGCCGTGCGCCGTTGCATGTGGGTGTCAGCATAGACCGCTTTTCTTGTGGTTGTGTTACAGGGCGGTCAAGGTTTCATTAGAAGTGGCGGTTGCACCGGAAGGTGCCGCCCCCGCCCCGAAGCGTCCCGATGGCAGCGGGGCGCCCAGGGGGCGGGAGGTGGGCCAGGTCTGCATCCAGTAGCCGCAGATGAAGCATTTGATGGAGTGGACGGCCCCGGTACTCACCGTCTGTGTCTGGCTCATGATACCGACCTTCGCCCTGCATTTTGGACATTCCATGACGCGTTCTCCTTTGCTGAACTGTTTGTGCTGCTTTGGGACCTGTTACCGCGCTAAAGGACGGCAACGAAGAGGGGCGCCACCCCCGCATCTACCTGGCCCGGTAGAGCGGCGGCGCCTTTGATGCGGCGCCGGTTTTGCCCTTGAGCGCGGCGTCCGCCTCGGCCTGATCGCGCTGCACCGTCATCAGGGTCAGGTTCATGAGGCGCCTGAGGGTTCCAAGGTCCAGCCGCTCGGCGAGGAAGTCGCCGCGCACCTTGGCCAAAAGGGCAGCCGCACCGCGCTCCTCGCCCGCTCCCTGCAGGAGGAGCCGTTCGGCTCCGCTTCCCTCGCAAGCGGCGCGGTCGAGCGCGTGGAAATCCTCCTCCAGCGCGTCGAGCGCCTCCTCCATGTGCTTCCTTCTGAGTCCCTCGCGGTAGTAGCGCTCGGCGCCGCGGTTGAAGTCGTCGGCGTTGACCTTGAGCGGCTGTTTCCCCCCCACTTCGGCCAGGATGCCGCTGGTCAGTTTACCCGCCACCGAAGAGCGCTCCGGATCGACCAGCCGGGCTTCCAGGTCGGCCATGGTCCGCTCTAGCCCCATCATCTCGATCAGGTCCCCTGCGTCCTGGCGCAAGAGCCGCAGCAGGGCGAGGCGATACTCCCCGACCTTGACCCTGGCGTAGCCGGGGTAGCGCCGGCTGTTGCGGACCCCCCTGGTTTTTTCCAGGATGCGCAGCAGGAACCGGTTTGTGCTGTTGCGCCTGACGTAAAAGGTCGGGTTGCCGATCGCGCAGGCGAAAAAGATCTGGCGCCGTTCGCTCTCCAGGGTGGGGTCGTCGGGGATGGATGGGTGGGTGAGGGTCCCCTGCGCCATGTACTTGAAGGCGAGCGCGTTGACCAGCATCTGCAGGTCGGTGGCGCCGGCCAGGTCGTCCCGAATCGAGTCGAACTGGCTGTAGTGGCGTCCTTCGAAGCCGGAAAATCCCATCACGGCGTGCTCGCGCAGCTTGTAGAGGAGGTAGAGCGACATCTGGGAATCGAACACCCCCATCTCGGCAAGGTCGCGTTTCAGCTTGTCGCTGCTTCCCACGCGGCCGTTCAGGGCCGGGCTTTGCGGCGTGCTCATCAGGCAGATCAGGTAGTCGACCAGGCGGAAGTCCGGGACGAAGTCCCCCTTGAGCCCGAAGAGCCCGCTCACCATCCGGTCGATCCACGGCGGTCCGAACGGGGTGACGGGCTGGCCGAACACGGAGATCTTGGCCTTTTTCTGCCAGCGCCTCCAGAGCATGCGCAGGTGGGTGTAGTCGAGTTCGTGCGGCAGGAAGCCGAGCGCCTTCTCGGGATGGAAGGCGGTG
Source organism: Citrifermentans bemidjiense Bem (assembly GCF_000020725.1). Classification (NCBI taxonomy): domain Bacteria; kingdom Pseudomonadati; phylum Thermodesulfobacteriota; class Desulfuromonadia; order Geobacterales; family Geobacteraceae; genus Citrifermentans; species Citrifermentans bemidjiense. The sequence goes on from NC_011146.1 coordinate 2,163,193, forward strand.
TACCCCAGCCGGTAGGGGGCCGCCGAGTAGGTCCCGACGAAGAGCGGCAGGAAGTGCTCCGCCATCTTGATGGCGAGATCCCCCAGGTACTTCTCGTGCGCCTGGGAGAAGCCTGAGGCCGGGTCGGAGAGGAGGTTCCCCAGCCTGCGGCTCCCCAGGCTCACGTGGGTGCCGTTGTTGGCCAGGCTCACGTTGGAGACGTTCGGGAGCACCACCAGGTTGTTGGTGATGATCCCCGCCTCGCGCAGCTTGGCGACCGCGTTCAGCTGGCTTCTGGAGAGGACCTGGTGGCAAAGCTGCATGTAGCGGTACTTCTCCTCGCCCCGGTCCCAGCCGGAGAGGCAGGGACTCATGAAGAGGTCGCGGTAGAAGGCGTCGGGAACGTGGTCGTTCAGCTCCTTTTGCCTGAGCGGCGGGTGCGGCGCGAAGTAGACCATGGCGCGCTGGCCGCTCTCTTTAAGCCCGAAGCTATAGTTGGTGTGCATGGCGAGCATCTGGGTGAAGAGGAAGCGCTTGGAGGTTTCCCTGGCGAGCGCCCGCCCCATTCCCCCCTGCCGGGTGAGCGGCACCACGTGGAAGGAAAAGGTTTCGGGGGAGGTGTTGTCATTCAGGTAGTGCCCCAGAAGTCTCTTGCCGGTTTCCACAAGCGGAGCAGGAAGTTTTTGAGAGCCGATCAGGTCGGCGAGGGAGAGTTTCAGGAGATAGCTGACGGGGACCCTGAGTTGCTGCGTCCCGTCCGGCGCGGTGACGAAGAAGCGCCCGGCGTCGCTGCGCCGTCCAGCCTGCGGGCTCTTCTTGTCGGCCGAGAGGTCGTTATCGAATACCCGCAGCGCGAAGGGGGAGAGGCTTCTTGCCGGAAACCTCACCCAGCTGTTTTCCCAGACGTTTTCCCTGTTCCCCGCCAGGTAGCGCTCGAGCTCCGTGATCAGTCGCTTTGGGGTCTCGCCTGCAGCGGCGCGTTTGGCGATGTTGGCGAAGTAGTCGGATTGCTCGATCACCAGCGGCAGGTCGACCCTGGTCCGATCCCCAGCCACCACGGCTTGCAGCTCGGTCTCGGTCCCCCCGGTGGTGTCGCCGGCGGCGAAGGGTAGGCGTTCCAGAGAACCCGCCGCTGTCGGCTCCTGTCCGACGAGCCTCGTCATGACGTTTCTGAGGAAATGGGGATGGAGTTCGGTGATGGTGGCAGGCGAGGAGAGGGAAGTGGGGGTAGCGTCCAGCTGTCGTGACATTGCAGGCCTCCTTTACGGGCAACTCGTCTCCAGAGGATGTTGCCGTCTGGCAGCCCTTATTTAGCGCAGCAATGTGGAAATGGTGTGAACAAACGGTGAAACCTACGTTACCCCTGCCCGCCGCGGCCAAAAGTCGTGAAAAATTTACCTGGCGGCAACCTTTCCTTAACGTTGAGAAGGTAACCTTGCCTTAAAGAAGGCGAGCTCTAACATGAAAAGGAGGGTTTTATGCAGCTTATGCCGCGGGGTGATCACTACGTCTGGTACTGCGATTGGTGCGACACGAGGAACCTGACCCACTGGGTCAGGGTGGAGAGAGACGAGGTCTGCTGCGCGGCCTGTCAGAAGAAGTACCCGGTGATGGAGAACCTGCGGCAGGCGAAGGGGAAGGGCGTGCCGCACTACTACCAGATCCTCTGAGACTGAGGCACTGCTGGAGCTAACGGGTGCCGACGTAGCGGGTCGGAACCCTTCTGCCGCGCCTGCGGCGGGGGCGCCCCCCTTTACTTCGCTGCGCTGTAGAAGAGCGTGCGCGCCATCTCGGTGGCGGAGGTGCGGAAGCTCTCCTGCGGGTGCACCTTGCAGTAGCTCTCGATGAGCTGCATCGCCGGCTCATCGTTGGCGGTTGCCCTTTTCCGTTTCCACCACGAGAAGCTCCTTCCTGTAGTGCCCCTGCGGCACCCCCTCGAATGGTCCAGGCGACCCTCGTCTTCCTCGGAGAGGGCGTACACGGTCCCGAAGACGACGTCGGCAACCGAGCGGACGACACTCGCATAGCCGCGGGTCGTTATGATCCAGCGATAGCCGATCAGCACCCCAGCGCCTATGGTCCGGCAGCCGGGGCAGCGGCTCCTCATCTGTTTGAGCCACAGGTTGGAGCCGTAGGCGAAATAGGGCTTCATGCCCACCTCCTGTCCTAGTCGTGGGAAAAGAGATCCGGCTTCGCCCCGCCGACTCGGGCTGTTGCCGCACGAATCCGTGGTTTGTGTTCGTTTCCACTGCGGTTGTGGATAGAGCCCTTATTGCTGTGGATTGTTAACGTGAATGTAACGTGTTTTTAACTGCTTTAGCGTTTTGCACATGGATTCGACAGAGAACTTAACCTGCTGGAATTACCGCCGACTCTTATGGCCCCGTTTCGGTAAGAAACCGTTCGGCCTCTCCATGCCGTAACACGGGCAGAAGAGGTTGATAAACCGCCGATCAGGCGGAGTTATGCACACGCAGGCGGGGCGTCGGAAGAGCTGGACAGGTCGACGCTGCAGAGCGAATCCACGATCCAAGTCGCCTCTACCAGACGCTCTCGCGGATAACTGTTGGTGACGGCCAAGACCTTGACGCCGGCGCCCGTCGCCGACGCGATACCCGCAGGGGTGTCCTCGATGGCGAGTGTGGTTGAGGCGTCTACGGCGGGGAAGATCTTCCGCAGTCGCGCCACGGCCGTCCGATAGCTCTCGGGATCGGGCTTGCTCGCCGCCACCTCGTCGGCGGTCACCATGGCGTCGAAACTGCCGGCCAGCCCGAGCAGGGCCAGCACCGGCACTACGTCGCTCCTCCGGGCGCCGCTGCAAAGGGCAACAGGGAGGCGGACTGAGAGGGCACGAATCAGCTCCACCACCCCCGGGTACGGAGTCACCCCGGCTGAGACCATGTCCGTGAAGGCGAGCCCCTTGAGGCGTATCAGATCGTCGAGCTCGGCGTCGTAAAGCGGGCGCCCTTCGATCCGGAACACTTTACGGAAGGCGTCGCGGTCGTCGAGGCCGAGAAAGCCGTCGAGATAATCCTGCCACGGAAAGCCCAGGCCGAGGGGGGCGAGCACCTTCTGAAATGCCTCGTAGTGCGCCGGCTCGGTGTCCACTATGATCCCATCGAAATCAAAAATCACTGCGCTGAACATGGACGCTCCTCTTGGAAAGGGACTCGGCACTTTTGTGCCATGGTGAGAAGTTGTATCCCATGCTCGTTAAAGTGCCGTGAACAATCGATCATAGTTGTGTGAATAAGTTAATTCTCCTTGTGCGGCTGTAGTGCAAACATTCAACACCTGACCTTTATACAGGAACCAGCAAGCCTATTAACAGAAACAGGGACAGAATATTCTGTCCCTGTTCTGCTTTCTGCAAGACAAGTTCACCTAGTTGTAACTTAACTGTTGCATGCAGGAAGCATTTGTTTCCTATATGCAATGACATCATTCTGAAAAGGAGCATACGGTGTATTTGAGCCGGTAGCTGAAAGGAGGCTGAGATGGGGTTTGCAGGAGTTGGCGCAGGGGTGGCGTGTACTCGGCATACGAACTGATAGTACCTTCAGGAGTATGGAATTGTGAGCGGGACGGGAAGCACAGGTCTGATGAGATAAATAGAGGCCACGGCAGGGGGCGCGGACAAAACAAAAGGGGTTAGCTTATAAAAGCTAACCCCTTTGTCTTTATTGGAGGCGGCAATCGGATTTGAACCGATGAGTGAAGGATTTGCAGTCCTTTGCCTTACCACTTGGCCATGCCGCCTTGTGCATCGAAGGAACCCGTTTATAACCTGAAACATTCTCTGTGTCAACGGGAAATTTCTACTTGGCTATGACCCTGACGAACTTATTGAGATAGTCGACACCGGACCAGATAGTTATCACAGTGGCGATCCAAAGATAGAACATCCCGACGTTGTGCATGTTCACTACCAGCAATGGATGGTCGATGGAAAAGAACCAGCGGTAGTCGTAGTGCAGCAACAGGCCGATGATGGCGACCAGTTGGAAGATGGTCTTGAACTTCCCCAGATTGCTCGCGGGTATCACGATCCCCTCGGTGGAGGCGATGCCGCGCAGCCCGGTGATGATCATCTCCCGCCCGAGGATCACCAGCACCATCCAGGCCGGAACCCGGTCGAAGGGAAGGATCATGATCAGGGCGGCCATGACGATCAGCTTGTCGGCGATCGGGTCCAGGAACTTCCCGAACACGGTGACGATCCCCATGCGGCGGGCCAGGTAGCCGTCCAGCCAGTCGGTCACCGACGCCGCGGCAAAGAGCGCCGCGGCCCAGAAGCAGGGCTCGCGCTCAGGCGACAGGAGCAGGACGCACAGAATCGGTATCGCCGCGATCCGCACCATGGTGAGGATGTTGGGGATGTTCATTATCTTCGCTGGGGGGGGGGAGGACATGCTGTATGCCTTTGCGCTATCTGTAGTTGTTCCGGTAACTCAATACTTTGGCCACGTAACTCTGCGTTTCCTTGAAGGGGGGGATGCCGCCGTACTTGGCGACGGACCCCATGCCCGAGTTGTAGGCGGCCAAAGCCAGCGACTCGTCTCCCTTGAAGGTGTCCAGAAGGAACCTCAGGTAGCGTACCCCGCCGCGGATGTTGTCGGAGGGGTTGAAGCAATCCGAGACCTTGAGCCCCTGGGCGGTCTTGGGCATCAGCTGCATGAGCCCTTGGGCCCCCTTGGACGAGACGGCGGAGGGGTTGTAGCCGGACTCGGCATGGATTACGGCTTTGACCAGCGAGCTGTCGACGCCGAACTCGCGTGAGCAGGAGTTGATTATGGGCTCGAATTCTGCGGGGTTCCTGGCGTAGCCGGGGAGCTTGAAGGCGGTCCTTAGTTTCTTGTCCTTCTTTATGTCCCTCATGAACACCTTGAACCGCTTGTCGGTAGGTGCATCGGTGAAGTGCAGGGTCCCGTCGGGATCCTCGTAACGGTATATGTCGGCACGGGCCGGGGCGAGGGGGGCGCTGGAGAGCGCCAGCAGCGTCGCCAACCCCGCAAAAAGCAGTCGTTGAGACCTACAGGGCATGAGCTTCCTTTTTTAATGGGTGAGAGAAATCAGCCACCGGAAATATAGACCAATAAGCATGATAATTCAAGGTCTAATGTGAACCGAAGGGGCGATAACCTGTCAAAAGTCTTGACAAAAATCCCGCGGAGATCAATAATTTGCCGGTTTTTCAATCAAACGGCCGATTATAGGCTAGCGGGGGAGATATGAAGGTGCAGAGTGATTTTCTTGTCATTGGCAGCGGCATCGCGGGGCTTTCCTTCGCGCTGCAAGCGGCGGCTCACGGTACTGTCGCCCTGCTTGCCAAACGTGATATAGCGGAGACCGCTACTAACTACGCCCAAGGGGGGATCGCGTCGGTTTCCTCCAACGAGGACTCCTTCGACGCCCACGTGCAGGACACCCTGGTTGCGGGCGCCGGCATCTGCCACGAAGACGTGGTGCGCCTGGTGGTCGAGGAAGGACCGCAGGTGATCGCCAACCTCATCGAGTGGGGGGTGAAATTCACCAGGAACACCAGCGGCGAGGCCTACGACCTCACCCGGGAAGGGGGGCACAGCCAGCGGCGCATCCTGCACGCAGCCGACATCACCGGCCGGGAGATCCAGCGCGCGCTGGTCGAGGCGGCCCACGCCCACGACAACATCACCATCTACGAAAACCATGCGGCCATCGACCTGATCACCGAGTCCAAGGTGCTCAAGAAGAAAACGGACCAAAACCGATGCCTGGGCGCCCACGTCCTCGACGTGAAGGCGGGCGTGGTGAAGACCTTCAGCTCCCGCATCACGCTTTTAGCCTCGGGAGGGGCCGGGAAGGTCTATCTATATACCTGCAACCCGGACATAGCCTCCGGCGACGGGGTCGCCATGGCCTACCGCGCCGGCGCCACCATTGCCAACATGGAGTTCATGCAGTTCCACCCGACCACGCTCTTCCACCCCAACGCGCGCTCTTTCCTGATCTCGGAGGCGGTACGCGGCGAGGGGGCGATCCTCAAGCGGCGCGACGGCACCGCCTTCATGGAGCGCTACCATCACCTCAAAGACCTGGCCCCCCGCGACATCGTGGCCCGCGCCATCGACAACGAGATGAAGACCCACGGTGACGACTGCGTCTACCTGGACATCAGGCACCGCGGCGCCGAATATATCACTTCCCGCTTCCCCAACATCTACCAGACCTGCCTCGACTACGGCATCGACATGACCAAGGAGATGATCCCGGTCGTGCCCGCTGCGCATTATCTGTGCGGCGGGGTGGCGGTGGACAAGAACGCCGAGACCGACGTGAAGCACCTCTACGCCATCGGCGAGGTTGCCTTCACCGGCCTGCACGGCGCCAACCGGCTCGCCAGCAACTCCCTTCTGGAAGCGGCCGTCTACGCCGGGCGCGCCTTCCACCACGCCGTCGAAATCCTAAAGGGGGGGGGCTTTCCTTCCTACGCCATCCCCGAGTGGGACAGCGGCACCGCTACGAACTCCGACGAAATGGTCGTCGTCTCGCAGAACTGGGACGAGATCAGGCGCTTCATGTCCAACTACGTGGGGATCGTGAGAAGCGACAAGAGGCTCGCGCGCGCCATGCACCGCATCGAGCTGATCCAGGACGAGATCGAGGAGTACTACTGGAACTTCATCGTCACCTCGGACCTGATCGAGCTCAGAAACATCGCCACCGTCGCCCAGCTCATCGTCACCTGCGCCCAGATGAGGAAGGAGTCGCGCGGGCTCAACTACAACATCGATTACCCGAACGTGGACGACGCCAACTGGAAGCGCGACACCTTCGTCAAGAAGCAGTTCTGAGGAAGACATGACCATAGACGAGATCAGGCAAGAGATAGACCGGCTGGACAGTGAACTGCTGCGTATTTTCAACGAGCGGGCCTCTCTTGCCCTGAAGATCGGTGAAATCAAGAAGGGTCTCGATCTGCCGGTCTACGACCCCGCGCGGGAAAAGCGGATCTTCACCAGGATGAGTGCTGAAAACAGCGGTCCCCTGGACGACCAGGCCATCGTGCGGCTCTTCGAGAGGGTGGTCGACGAATCCCGCCGCCTGGAGCGGATCAACACCGCAGGGGATCACTGAGGCAACAGGAGGTTCAAGTGCTTATAGTAATGCGCAAGACGGCCGACGAAGGGGCGCAGGACACCATAAAGGCGTACCTCATCGACCGCGGTTTCGACATACATCAATCCACCGGCGCCAACCGCGTCATCATCGGCGTGATCGGCGACACGGAGAGCATACCGGAGGCGGAGATAGCGGCGTTCCCTGGCGTGCTGCAGGTGGTCCGTATCGCCAAGGAAGAGTGATGCGCCTGAACATCAACGCATACCTCTCCGAGTCGCTCAAAGGCGACGGCAAGAGCTTCGAGGAGAAGCGCGGCGCCTACTTCGCGGCTGCGCGCGAGTTCCTGGAACACTTCAGGGAGGAGTCCAAGCGCGGGCATCGCGAGGGGGAGGACGGCATCTCAGTGGTGCAGTCGATCACGGCGATGACCGACGCCCTGGTGGTCCGGCTTTTCACGGCGCTCTCCGACGACCTGCAGATGCATAAGACCGGGCAGCTTGCGCTGGTGGCGGTCGGGGGGTACGGCCGGCGCGAGCTGAACCCTTACTCAGACCTCGACCTGATGTTTCTCTACAGCGGCAAGGAGTCCAAGGTGGTGGAGGAGGCGGCCAACCGTCTGCTCTATTTCCTGTGGGACCTGCGCCTGGACGTCGGCTACTCGGTGCGCACCCTTTCTGACTGCGTCGAGATGGCGGGGGGGGACCTGACCGTCAAGACGGCGCTTCTGGACGCGCGCCTTCTGACCGGGAGCGAGCAGCTCTACAACGACCTGAAGAAGCTGATGGTGACCCAGGTGCTCTCCAAGAGAAGCGACTCCTTCATCTCGGCGAAGCTCGACGAGCTCAAGAAGCGGCGCGAGAAGTACGGCTCCAGCGTCTATATCCTGGAACCCAACATCAAGGAAGGGGAGGGGTGCCTGCGCGACCTGCATACTGCGATGTGGGTGGCGAAGATCAAATACAAGGTGGACGAGCCGCGCGAGCTGGTGATCAAGGGGGTGCTTTCCGAGGAGGAGCTGGGGCTTTACTACAGCTCGCTCAACTACCTCTGGCGCATCAGAAACGAGCTCCACTACTTGGCCGGCAGGAAGAACGACCAGCTTACCTTCGATGCGCAGACCTCCATCGCCCGTTTCTTCGGCTATGAAGACAGCGGCAAGACCCTGGCGGTCGAGCAGTTCATGCAGGACTTCTACCTGCACGCCAACCGCGTCGAGCATTTCTCGTCTTTATTGATTACCAAGTGCACCCAGCGCGACGAAGGCAAGCGCAAGATCCTGGGATACTTCACCCGCAGGCCGGTAGGCGACGGCTGCTACGTGGTGAAGGGCGAGCTGGTGGTCCCCGACGAGTCGGTGATCGCCAAGGAGCCGGTCCGCCTGATGCGGATCTTCGAGCATGCCCAGAAGCAGGGGGTTACGCTGGCCCTTGGGACCAAGCGGCTGGTGCGGGACAATCTGGACCTGGTGAACGACAAGTTCCGCCGTTCCAAGGAGGCCGGCACCTCCTTCGTCAATATCCTGCAGTCCGAGAAGGGGCTTGCCGAGACCCTGCAGCAGATGCACCACCTGGGATTTTTGAACCGTTTCATCCCGGAGTTCGAGCGGATCTACTGCAAGGTGCAGCACGACGCCTACCACATCTATACGGTCGATACCCACACGCTCTTCGCCGTCGAGGAGATCGTCAAGCTGTGTCGCGGCGACCACGCGGATACCCTGCCGCTTTTGACCCAGCTCGCCCGGGAAGTGGACAAGCGCTGGCTGCTGATACTGGCGGTGATGCTCCACGACATCGGGAAAGGTGGCGGGGGCGGCCACGCCGAGATCGGGGCCGAGCTCTCCAAGACCATCGCCAGGCGGCTGGGGCTTACCCGCGAGGACACCGAGAGGCTGCAGTTCCTGGTACGGCACCATCTGCTATTGGCCCACATAGCCCAGCGGCGCGACCTGCACGACGAGAGGATGATCATCCAGTTTGCCCGCCAGATGGAGAAGAGCGAGAACCTGAAGATGCTTTATCTCCTCACCTACGCGGACATCAAGGCGGTGGGGCCCGAGGTTTGGACCGAGTGGAAGGCGCTTCTCTTGCAGGAGCTCTACGATAAGGCGTTCCGGGTGCTGGAGCGCGGCGACTTCAAGCTGGAGGCCTCCGGAGACCGGGTGCGCCGGGTGAAAAAGACCGTCTTCGAACTTCTGGCCGACGACTACCCGGGCCAATTGGTCAAGGACGAGCTGCAGGCGCTCTCCACCAGACATCTCCTTTCCTATTCCCCCGAGATCATCGCGGCGCACGTCCGGACGCTTTTGAGGCTCCCGAAGGAACAGATGGTGGTCCAGCTCGCTCACGAGGTGGACAAGGGGTACACCAACTGCACCGTCTGCACCTACGACATTCCCGGTCTTTTCTCCATGATCACCGGTGTCGTTGCCGCCAACGGCATGAACATCCTCGGCGCCCAGATCCACACCAACACCAACGAGAAGGTGCTGGACATCCTCCAGGTCGGCTCCCCCCAGGGGTTCGTCATCACCGAGGAGAGCCGCTGGACCCGTTTCCAGAACGATCTCAGGCAGGTGCTGGAAGGGAAGGTGAAGGTGAGCGCCCTGGTGGCGAAGAGGCACCGCCCGAGCATCCTGTCCGAGAAGGCCAAGCCGACCGTGCCGGCGCGGGTGGAGATCGACAACGAGGTTTCCTCCGACTACACGGTCATCGACATCTACGCCCACGACAAGATCGGGCTTTTGTACGGCATCACCAGCACCCTGACCCGGCTCGGGCTCTACATCGGCGTCTCCAAGATCTCCACCAAGGTGGATCAGGTCGCCGACGTCTTCTACGTGAAGGACATCTTCGGGCAGAAGATCATGAACCCCGGCAAGCTTGAGGAGATCCGCAAGGAGCTCCTCGACGCAGTCGACGGCTAGTGGACCGCTACCTCGATCTTTTTCTGAACTACCTCCTGGTGGAGAAGGGGGCGGCGGCGAACACGGTCTCCGCGTACAGCCGCGACCTGAACCGTTATCTCCTCTTTCTGGGCGAGCGGGAGCCGGACGGCATCCGCCCGAGCGACGTCACCGGATTCCTGGCCAAGCTGAAGGGGGAGGGGATAGCCCCCAGGAGCCGTGCCCGGGCTCTTTCCGCCCTGAGGATGCTGCATCGTTTCCTGCTGCGGGAGGGGTATAGCGAGCTGAACCCGACCGCCATCATAGAGGCCCCCAAAGGGGTGCGGAAGCTGCCGGCGGTCCTTTCCGGACGCGAGGTCGAGGCGCTTTTGAGCTCACCGCTCGACACCGGCGCCCAGGAGCTGCGGGACAAGGCGATGCTGGAGCTTTTATACGCCACCGGGCTGCGCGTCTCCGAACTGGTGGGGTTGAAGCTTAGCGAGGTGAACCTTTCCGCCGGCTATCTGATGACCATCGGCAAGGGGGACAAAGAGAGGCTGGTGCCGATGGGCGAGAGCGCCTGCCACGCCACCGGGGTCTATCTGCAGCAGGCGCGCGGCGAGCTGTTGAAGGAGAAGGCGAGTACGCTTCTTTTTCTGAGCCGGCTGGGCGGGGGGATGAGTCGCCAGGCCTTTTGGAACATCATCAAGAAAAGGGCGTTGCAGGCCGGGGTGAGGACGAGCATATCGCCGCACACCCTGCGTCACTCCTTTGCCACGCATCTTTTGGAGAACGGCGCCGATTTAAGGAGCGTGCAGATCATGTTGGGTCACGCCGACCTTTCCTCCACCCAGATCTACACCCACGTGACGCGAGAGAGGATGAAAAAGCTGCACGCCGATTTTCACCCCAGGGGATAGTGTCCATGAGGTCCATGGGGTCCATAGAGTCCATTGGGTCCACAAAAGGGTAGGGTAAGACCAAAAGCAAACCACCAAACCAAAGCAGCAAAAAGGAAAGCCAATATGAAGTACGTAGTTCTTCTGGGCGACGGGATGTCGGACCAGGCTGTCGCCGCTCTCGACGGCAAGACGCCGCTGCAGGCGGCCAAGACCCCCAACATGGACTTCATGGCCAGACGCGGGAAGCTGGGGCTCGCCCACACGGTTCCCGAGGGGTACCCCCCCGGAAGCGACGTCGCCAACCTCTCCATGTTCGGCTACGACCCGGTTCAGTGCTACACCGGCCGTTCGCCGCTGGAAGCCGCCAGCATGGGAGTCGAGCTCGGCCCCGACGACGTCGCCTTCCGCGTCAACCTGGTGCACCTGGAAGCACGCGGCGGCAAGCTCATCATGGAAGACTACTCAGCCGGCCACATCACCACCGAAGACGGCCGCGAGCTGATCGAGGAGCTGCAGCGCCAGCTGGGGGACGAGGAATTCTCCTTCCACCCCGGGGTCAGCTACCGGCACCTGATGGTCTGGCACAACGGCAAGAGCCAGATCAAGGCGACCCCGCCGCACGACATCACCGGTCAGGACATCATCTCCCACATGCCGTCCGGGGAGGGGAGCGACCGCCTCATCTACATCATGAACTCCGCGCAGATGATCTTTCACAACCACCCTCAGATGAAGCGGCGCTCCGCCAAGGGCGAGATCGCAGCCAACTCGATCTGGCTCTGGGGGCAGGGGAAGGCGCCGGCGATGGAGGAGTTCGGTCCCAAGTTCGGCCTCACCGGCGCCGTCATCTCCGCCGTCGACCTGATCAAGGGGATCGGCGTCTACGCCGGGCTCGACATCATCAACGTCCCCGGGGCCACCGGCTACCTCGATACCAACTTCGACGGCAAGGCCCAGGCCGCCATAGAGGCGCTCAAAGAGCGCGACTTCGTCTTCGTGCACGTGGAGGCACCCGACGAGGCCTCCCACTCGGGGAAGCTGGCCGACAAGATCAAGGCCATCGAACTCTTCGACGAGAAGGTGGTCGGCCCCGTGCTGGAAGGGGTGAAAAAGTACGGCGAGTACCGCATCCTCTGTGCGCCGGACCACCCTACGCCGATCGCGCTCATGACCCATACCTCCGACCCGGTCCCCTTCGTCATCTATGCCGGCGAAAAGGACGAGAAGCCGGAAGTGGCAGGGTACGACGAATCCTCCGCCGCCGCCACCAAGCTCAAGGTCGACCCCGGCTACAAGCTGATGGAACTCCTCCTGGGGCGCTAATCCCCGCCTTGCATCGCTTCCTTCAGGGCGCTCCCCCTCCATCCGGAGAGGGGAGCGCCTAAAGTCGTACCTGTATACCACAAATATTAGTCGTACCCCTTCAACCCTCACATTAACCGTTGACAAGAAGACGCTATAGAGATTTAATGGCGTGTCTTTGCCGCACCAGAGAGCGGAACTGCCCCCGGGCACTACCATATTAAGCTTCAGGAGGAATTAATGAATCCATTGGCCGCGGAACTTAACGAGTCTCTAGCCCAGCACAGCCCCTATGTCCTGGAGATGCTGTCGGATCTCGGCAAGAATCTCTTCTTCCCCAAAGGTATCCTTACCCAGTCGGCTGAAGCCAAAGAGAAAGCCAACAAATTCAACGCCACCATCGGCATCGCCACCGAGAACGGCGGCCCGATGTTCCTCTCCTGCATCCAGGACAAGCTCACCGCTTTCGATCCCAAGGACATCTACCCGTACGCCCCGCCGGCAGGCAAGCCTGAGCTCCGCTCCCTGTGGCGTGAGAAGATGCTGCGCGAGAACCCGAGCCAGGTAGGCAAGCATTTCAGCAACCCCATCGTCACCAACGCGCTCACCCACGGCCTCTCCATCGTCGCCGACATGTTCGTGGACAAAGGCGACCACCTGATCCTCCCCGACATGCTCTGGGGCAACTACAACCTGACCTTCGGCACCTGCTCCGGCGCCATCGTCAAGAAGCATCCGACCTTCACCGCTAGCGGCGGCTACGACATCGACGCCTTCAAGGCCGTGCTGCAGAACTCCGCCGAGGAGAAAGGGAAGGTCGTCGTGCTCCTCAACTTCCCGAACAACCCGAGCGGTTATACCCCGACCCAGGCCGAGGGTGATGCCCTCGTGGCCGCCATCAAGGAAGTCGCCGACGGGGGCTGCAACGTGGTCGCCATCACCGACGACGCCTACTTCGGCCTCTTCTACGAAGACAGCATGAAGGAGTCCTTGTTCGGCAAGCTCGCCAACCTCCATCCGCGCATCCTCGCCGTCAAGCTCGACGGCGCCACAAAGGAGGAGTTCGTCTGGGGCTTCCGCACCGGATTCATCACCTTCGCCGACGGCAACGACTACGAGAACGCACCGGTCATGAACGCCCTGGAGAAGAAGGCGATGGGCATCATCCGCGCCCGCATCTCCAACTGCCCGCACCCCTCCCAGACCTTCGTCGTCGAGGCGCTGCGCTCCCCGGACTTCCTCAAGCAGAAGGAGGAGAAGTTCCAGATCATGAAGGGTCGCGCGCTGAAGACCAAGGAAGTGCTCAATAGCGGCAAGTACGAGAAGGCGTGGGACTACTATCCGTTCAACTCCGGCTACTTCATGTGCCTGAAGCTGAAGCACGTTGACGCCGAGAAACTCCGCGTGCACCTGTTGGAAAAATACGGCGTCGGCGCCATCTCCACCACCAAGACCGACCTCCGTATCGCCTTCTCCTGCATCGCTGAGAAGGACATCCCCGAGCTCTTCGACATCATCTACAAGGCGGCGCTCGACCTGGCCTAAAGCCGGTTCGGGTCCCGCAGGCGATTATCCTTAAACGGGAGAAATCGCTATAAACATGAAAGCCCCTGTCGCGTATGCGGCAGGGGCTTTTTTTATGCGGATTGCATCTTCGCCAACGTTGGATGTTGCACTCTCACCCTTTGGCAAAGACAAGGCTATTGCGTCCCCCCCTTTGCGAATGGGCATCGGAAAATACCGGTGAAAGCCGCTCTTAGTTCCCCCTCCCCTTGCGGGAGGGGGGTAGGGGGTGGGGAAATGTGCCATTATTTCCGTACTTTGCAGCTTCACCCACCCCCCGTCCCCCTCCCGTCAAGGGAGGGGGGGACTCTTCTCCACGGAATCCCAGGATGAACCTTTGCGAAGGGGAGACTGGGGGGGGTGGACTCAGCCTCTTACTCTAAATCCCCCAAGCCTTGGTGCCGTGGCAGGAGTTGGAGCAGGTCCGGTTGGTCGAATTCCAGCCGATGCTAGTTGTCAGGTTCTTCACGCCGTTGGCATGGGTGGCGGCATTGACGGTGGTCGTGCTGTAGCCGGTGCCGTGGCAGTTGGCGCACGTGGCGCGGGTGCTATGGTAGGCGTGCTTGCCGGTAGCCGGAGGTATGGCATGGCAGCTGCCGCAGGCAGGGGGAGTCGGAGCCGTTACCACGGGTGCTGTGGTGGTCGCTATCGCCGCGACCTGGGCCGCGGTAAGGGTGCTCAGGCTTCCCATCCCCCCGGTGTTGGCATTGATGGCCCCCTGGATTGCCAGCGCGGTTTTACCCTGTTTGGCGCTGCCGTGGCAGCCGTTGCAGTACTGGGTATAAAGCGCCTGCCCGTCCAGCGGCGTGGTCGCCGGCGGTGGCGTCACCACGGGTGCTGTGGTAGTCGCTATCGCCGCGACCTGGGCCGCGGTAAGGGTGCTCAGGCTTCCCATCCCCCCGGTGTTGGCATTGATGGCCCCCTGGATCGCCACCGCGGTTTTACCAAGTTTGGCGCTGCCGTGGCAGCCGTTGCAGTACTGGGTGTAGAGCGCCTGCCCGTCCAGCGGCGTCGACGCCGGCGGAGGCGTCACCACGGGCGCTGCCGCGGCCGCTATCGCGGTGATCTGCGCGTCGGTGAGGGTGCTCAGGCTTCCCATGCCGCCGGTGTTGGTGATGATAGCGCTATGTATCGCCAGCGCCGATCTCCCCAGCTTTGCCGTGCCGTGGCAGCCATCGCAGTACTGGTTGTAAAGTGCCATCCCGTCGAGAGCGCCGGTTGCGGGTACCGGGATAGCTGCCGCATTGAAGGTGGCTGCGGCAAGATTCATCACGCTCCCGTTACAGATGACGCTCCCGCTCTGTTTGTTGACGATGCTGACCGCGCCCGCCGACAAGGTCACCGTCACCTGGTCGAACATCAGGTCCATGCTCTGATGGTTCGCGACGAAGGGGGCGGTGATCGGGTCGGTCCCCGCGACACCGAACTGCGCCAATAGCGGCTGCAGCTTGGCCAGTACCGTCGTGCTGGCAGCGGCCAGGTTGTCCCCGATAAGCCTCGTGTGGGCGGGATCGGGGTCGGCGTAGGCCGTCGCCGGATCGGAGACGCCCGCGGCGCTTGCCACGATCAGGTCGCTAAGGGGGTTGATGTTGGCCCTTCCGCTTCCTTTGGCCAGGGAGTGCAGCGTGTGGTTGGTCCCGCCGGCGCTTCCTTTGGCCTGCATGATGAAGGGTGCGGTCATGCCGGTGACGTCGAAGGCGAAGTTGCCGTTCTGGTCGATGGCGGTGCTCTTCTCGCGCGGCTGCGCCGAGGAGTCCTTCAGGGTTACCTGGCCTGCGAGGGGTGCTCCGACGGCGGCGACGCCGTTGACTACGTTGGCGGAGGAGGAGCCCCCCCCGCCGCCGCAGCCTGCGATGACTGCCATGAGGAACAGGTACAAGACTGCAAGTTTGGTCCTTATCAGTTGCTTCATTCGATCTCCTTTTGGGGGTTGTGCTGCTTGGCGCCGTGGACTTCAGGGACAAAAAAACCGCGCTGCGTCATATCTAACTCACGTGATATTTCGGCAACCCGGCTGTCTCGGTGAGACCCTTGGGCTTTCCGCCCCATCCTCGCGGATGGTTTAGCATTTGTCGTCTACCAGTCGATGTGGCCGCGCGCTTTTGCGGCAGTTGTTCCTGCCTGTTTCCTTCCCCTTTGCCTGCCCCTGGACGCAAAAAAGCCGGGGCAGGAATATCGTAGTTGATATTTCGGCGACCCGGCTGTCTCGTGGAGACCCTGTAGGCTTTCCGTCCCACCCTCGCGGATGGTTTAGTATTGTCGTCTACCAATATATTGCTTTTTAGATGTGCCGAGGCTATCAGACTCTTACAAATCTAGTCAACAAAAAATATTTTCACTGTCAGCCGAAGCTGATCCAATGCTCGCATTCCTCATTAGAGGAAAAGTCTCTGTCATAGCGAAATCACTATGACTTTTGCCGTACCAGCTAAGAGCTTGAATGCGTGAAAATTTTTTTCCGGTGACAGCAAGAAACAGCGGAAAATGGAATCGCAGTCGCAATAAAAACTACAAACCTACCTGACGCTGTTTCCAGCTCCCCCCCCCTCCCTTGACGGGAGGGGGCAGGGGGGTGGGTGAAGTTGCCCGCAGTGCAAAAGTTGACATCTTCCCCCACCCCCTAACCCCCTCCCGCCGGGGGAGGGGGAACTTTGAACAAAAAAACCCCCTGAACGGCGTGGCCGTGCAGGGGGTTTTTTTAAGACAATGACAGAAAACGGGGAGGGGGCTAGTCGATCAGCTTGCCGATGCTCCCGAAGCGGACCCTGAGCTTGTCTTTGTCCCAGGACCAGTACTTGATGAAGGCGAGCCCTTTGAGCTTGTCGCGGGTCACGAACCCCCAGAAGCGGCTGTCGTAGGAGCGGTCCCTGTTGTCGCCCATGACGAAGTAGGAGTTGGCCGGGACGGTGATGGGATCCTTGTTGTCCCTGGGGTTCATCTCCTTCGGGATGGTGTCGGACTCCTTGTGCACCTCGTGCGGGTTCGCGTAGAGTTTCCCGTTCACGTACACCCGCTTGTTCTTTACCTCGACCACGTCGCCGGGGACGCCTACCACGCGCTTGATGAAGTCCTTGGACGGGTCTTCCGGGTACTCGAAGACGACCACGTCGCCCTGGCGCGGGTCCCTGATGGTGAGGACGCGGTTGCCGGTGAAGGGGATCTTCGAGCCATAGATGAACTTGTTGACCAGCAGGTGGTCGCCGATGGCAAGCGTATCCTCCATGGACCCGGACGGGATCTTGAAGGCCTGCACTATGAAGGTACGGATCACGAGCGCCAAAAGGATCGCTATGATGATCGACTCTGCGTATTCGCGAACCACATGCTTCGCCTTGACCGGCTGGTCCGGCTGGACCGGAGACTGCGCAGGCTTGTTGTCTTCGCAGACGTTTTTGTAATCTTCCATTCCCTTTGATCCCCTTGTCTTGATGGAAAGGCGTAAGCCGTCCGAGTTGGGGCTACCCCTCTACCTTGAGGATAGCCAGGAACGCCTCCTGCGGGAGCTCCACATTGCCGACGTTCTTCATGCGCTTTTTGCCTTCTTTCTGTTTCTCCAGGAGTTTCCGCTTCCTGGTGATGTCGCCGCCGTAGCACTTGGCGAGGACGTCCTTTCTCATCGCCTTGACCGTTTCGCGCGCGATGACCTTGGTCCCTACCGCGGCCTGGATGGCGATCTCGAACATCTGGCGCGGTATCAGTTCCTTCATCTTGGAGACCAGTTCCCTACCGCGGTAGTACGCCTTGTCCTTGTGGATGATAAGCGACAGCGCGTCCACCACCTCGCCGTTGATCATGATGTTGAGGCGCACCAGTTCGCTCTGGCGGTAGTCCAGAAGCTCGTAGTCCAGCGAGGCGTACCCCTTGGTGATCGATTTCAGCCGGTCGTAGAAGTCGAGCACCACCTCGTTCAAGGGGAGCTCGTAGACCACCATGACGCGGGTAGGGGTCAGGTACTTGATTTCCCGCTGCACGCCGCGCTTCTCCTCGCAAAGGGCCAGGATCCCCCCCACGAAGTCGTTGGGGACGTGGATCGAGGCGAGGATGAACGGCTCTTCAACGTAGGCGATCTCCTGGGTCGGCGGGAGCTGGTTCGCGCTCTGGATCGAGGTGAGGCTGCCGTCGGTGCCGTGTACGCGGTAGACGACGGTGGGCGCCGTGGTGATCAGTTCGAGGTTGAACTCGCGCTCCAGGCGTTCCTGGATGATCTCCATGTGCAAAAGCCCGAGAAAGCCGCAGCGGAAGCCGAAGCCCAGCGCGAGCGAGGTCTCGGGGTCGTAGGAGAACGAGGAGTCGTTAAGTTTCAGCTTGGCCAGCGCGTCGCGCAACTGCTCGTACTGCGAGGTGTCGATGGGGTAAAGGCCGGAGAAGACCATCGGCTTCACCTCCTTGTAACCCGGCAGGGCGGCGTCGCAGGGGTTGTGCAACAGCGTCACCGTGTCGCCTACCTTTGCGTCGGCCACCTCGCGGATCCCGGCGATGATAAACCCGACCTCGCCGGCGGAAAGCATCGGGGTCTCCCGCATTTCCGGGGAGAAGACGCCGGCCTTAAGCACCTCGTAGCTCTTGCGGTTCGACATGAGCTGGATCTTGTCACCCTTCTTCACCGTCCCGTCCACCAGGCGGACCAGGATGATGACCCCCTGGTACTGGTCGTACCACGAGTCGAAAAGGAGCGCCTTCATGGGCTTGGTCGCGTCGCCCTTGGGTGGGGGGATCTTCTTGACGATCTCTTCCAGGATGTCCTTGGTCCCGATCCCTTCCTTGGCGCTGGCCAGCACCGCGTCGTGGGTGTCGAGGCCGATGATCTCCTCGATCTCGGCCTTGACCCGTTCCGGCTCGGCCGCGGGGAGATCGATCTTGTTCAGCACCACGAACACCTCGAGGTTGGCGTCGAGGGCTAAGTAGACGTTGGCTAAAGTCTGGGCTTCCACCCCCTGCGAGGCGTCGACCACCAGCAGGCCCCCTTCGCAGGCGGTGAGCGAGCGGGAGACCTCGTAAGTGAAGTCGACGTGGCCCGGGGTGTCGATCAGGTTGAGGATATAGTCTTTGCCGTCGTCGGCGCGGTAGTTGAGTCGCACGGTCTGTGCTTTGATGGTGATGCCGCGTTCGCGTTCCAGGTCCATTTTGTCCAGGAACTGGTCCTGCTTTTCCCGGGCCGAAACGGTTCCGGTGAATTCGAGTAGGCGGTCTGCCAGAGTGGATTTGCCATGGTCGATGTGGGCGATGATGGAAAAGTTGCGGATATGCTCGATTACCATATTGTCCTTTAGCTCGCGGAGGTTAACTCATGAAATATATAGAAGGGGTTGTTAATTGTAAAGTGATTTCTGGGGCTTTAACCTAAGGGAAAGGGCGCTGAAGAGGGAAGTTCTCCCCCTCCTTTGACGGGAGGGGGAACTTTTTGGGGAAAAATAAACCCCCTCCTCCCGGGTGTTCGTGGGAGGAGGGGGCGGATTTACGATGCGTTTTACTTTCCTACCTGAGCGTGAACTGTCCGACCAGGCGCTGCAGGTCGTCGGCCAGGCCGGCAAGATGGCTCGCCGCGGTGGCACAGGTGTGGGCGCCCCTGGAGGTATCCTGCACCACGTCGGTTATCTGCATGATGTTGTTGGTGATCTCCCCGGTGGTGGCAGTCTGTTCCTCGGCTGCGGTCGCGATCTGGTTTACCTGCATGGTCACCTCGCTGATCTGCTCCAGGATTTCCTGGAGCGAATCCCCCGACTTCGCCGCTTCCCTGGTGCCGTTCTCCACCTCGCGGACACCTTCCTCCATGGCGCCGACCGCCTCCCTGGTCTCGCTCTGGATCGACTTGATCATCTCGCCGATCTCCCTGGTGGCGCGGGTGGTGCGCTCGGCCAGGGCCCGCACTTCGTCGGCCACTACCGCGAAGCCGCGCCCCTGCTCGCCGGCGCGGGCGGCCTCGATGGCGGCGTTCAAGGCCAACAGGTTCGTCTGGTCGGCGATGTCCTCGATGGTGCCGATGATGGCGCCGATCTGGTCGCTCCGCTCGCCAAGGCCGGCTACGGTCGCAGCCGACGACTTCACCTGCTGCGCGATACGGTTCATCACCAAAACCGTCTGCTCGACCACCGCGGTCCCGGTTTTGGCCCGGTCCGTCGCCTGCTTGCCCCCCTCGGCTGCCATATGGCAGCTTTGGGCAATTTCCGACGAGGTGGCGGCCATCTCTTCGCTGGCTGTTGCGACGGTGCCGGTCTGGGCCGCGACCTCCTCGGCCCCGGTAGCTATCTGGTCGGAGGTGCTGTGCAACTGGCTGGCGGCAGCGGCTACTTCCACGCTGTTCTGGGCGACCCGGTTCATGGTCTCGTTCAACTTGTCCGCCATCACGTTGACCTCGGTGGCCAGCATCCCCATTTCGTCCTTGGTATCGATTCCCGAACGCGCGGTCAGGTCGCCCCCGGCGACTTCGGCCAGGGTGTCGAACACCATCTGGAGCGGCTTGCTGATGGAGTTGGCGATCAAAAGACCTATCAGCGCCATGAACAGGGTGGCAAAACCTGCCAGGACCAGCATCACCACCACGGCGGAACGGTAGCCGGCGACGTCCTGCCGGTAGGTCTTGTCGGCATCCTTTTCGTTCAAGGCGACCAGTTCCGTGACGGCGTCGGCAGGTTTCTTGTAAAGCGGGGCCACCGACCCGGTGGCGAATACGACGGTCTCGCTACGCGCCTGCGGGTTACCCACGGCCGCCAGCGCCAGTTCCTGCAGTTTCGCGCCCTGCACCAGGTAGGCCTGGTACCCCTCCTTGAACCGCCCGATCAACTCTTTCTCGTTGGGCTCCAACTCATAGCTCAGGAATTTGGCCAGCCCGGCATCTATCGCCTTCTTGCGCTGGTTCAGGTCATCGACCTTTTCCTTGAGCTTTGCCGTGTCCTCGAGGGACAGCATGTAGACCAGGTCCAGCCTGATGGCCAGAAAATCGTTCTTCATGTCGTTCAAGAGGCTCACATGGGTGACCGCTATGCTCAAGTTCTTTTCGTCGCCAGCCATGACGCTCATTTTATGCAAGCTGGTCGCTGCGAATACTGTCAGAGTGACCACCGCTATAGCTACCAGGCAAAGGCATTTCGTCTTGACCTTCAAGTTCATCCACAAGTTCATCGCAGGCTCCTTTTTATAGATCGATCATCATGCTGCCGGCCCGGAAGGGATTTCGGGACCTGATAGAGAGACGTATCGGATGGCCGCTGTGAAACTTTAGATGAATATTGTCTCATCTTGTGCGGGAGGCTTTCCTGTAACAGTTGTAAGCTTTCTCCCTCATGTTAAAGTTTCTCCTGCCGCCCCTTTTGTCATGGGGCTAGGAGGTTTCAATGGCGGCTCATTCAGATGTGATACCAAGCTATACCGCGCCGGATTTCCGCCGGCCCAAGCTGGCCGACGCCCCGGCGGCGCGCACGATCCCGGCTCCCGGGGATGGGGTGCTGCCGCAAAACTACCACGCCACCTCGAACCATCCCGAATACGTGCACCTGGGTGGAGGTGAGTGGCTCCTCGCGCCTCAAAGCCGCATGGACTGCGTGATCGTACTCAAGGGAAGGGTTCCGGAGGTGGTCGAGCCGCGTCGCGTGCGGCGCGGCGACCCGGTCGTGGTGGGTAGGACGGAAAACGGCGAAGAGGGGATCTACCTCCACATCGGGGGCTTCCTGAACCTGGCCGAGCCCTTCGCCGACAAGTTCTCCTTTCGCAGCCGCGGCACCCGCGAGACCCCCTTTTCCCGCTCCTACGACGAGTTGTACCAGGTGCTGCGCCACGACCGGGACCACGGCTACATCGTCTGGGTCCTGGGGCCCGCGGTAGCCTTCGACATGGACTGCCGCAACGCGATGCAGGGGCTCGTCGAGGCGGGTTACTGCCATGCACTTTTAGCGGGGAACGCGCTCGCCACCCACGACCTGGAGGCGGCGCGCTTTCGCACCGGCCTCGGGCAGAACATCTATACCCAGATGGTGATGCCGATGGGGCATTACAACCACCTGGACATCATCAACGAGGTGCGCCTGCGTGGGGGGATCCCCCAGACCATCGAAGGGCTGGGGCTTTCGGACGGCATCATGTATGCCTGCGCCAAAAAGGGCGTTCCCCTGGTTCTCGCCGGCTCCATCCGTGACGACGGCCCGCTCCCCGAGGTGATCGCCGACGCCTATCAGGCGCAGGACGCCATGAGAGTGCACGCGCGGCGCGCCACCACGGTGCTGGCCGTTGCCACGCAACTGCACTCCATAGCCTTCGGCAACATGGTTCCCAGCTACAAGGTAATGGAGGACGGAAGGGTGCGGCCGGTCTACTTTTACGTGGTGGACATGACCGAGTTCTGCGTGGACAAACTGGCCAACCGCGGCTCGGCGCAGGCGGTGGGGCTTTTGACCAACGCGCAGGATTTCGTAGTGAACCTCTGGAACCACCTGAAGCAAAAGGGATGAGCTGAATGGGAAAGGCTGGGGGGAAGATGGAAAACCGTATCAGGATGATAGGCGTGCCGCTGGACCTGGGGCAGGAGCAGCGCGGCGTCGACCTGGGGCCGGGGGCGCTGCGCTATGCGGGGCTGTCGGCTCGCCTCACCGGTCTGGGGTACCAAGTGGAGGATATAGGGAACCTGGAGGTGCCGGTACGTGACGTGGTGACCGCTGAGCGGCAGCAGCATTACCTTCCCTCGATAGGGAAGGTCTGCGAGACGGTTTATCAGGCAGGGCGCACGGCGGTGGCGCAAGGTTGCATCCCCGTCTTCATGGGGGGGGACCATTCGCTGGCGCTTGGCTCCATAGGCGGCGTGACCCATGAACAGCCGACGGCGGTGATCTGGGTCGACGCCCACGGCGACTTCAACACGCCTGAGACCTCCCCCAGCGGGAACATTCACGGGATGGTTTTGGCGGCGCTTTTGGGGGAAGGGCATTCGGAACTGGTGCACCTGGGGAGGCCGGGGCCGAAGCTTAGCGGCAGCGACGTGGTCCTGATCGGGCTGCGGGAGCTGGATCCGCAGGAGAAGGTCAGGCTGCGGGAGAGTTCAGTCAACGTCTACACCATGAGGGACATAGACGAGCGGGGCATCGGCGCCATCGCGCGGGAGGCGCTGGGAAAGCTCGCCCACAGGACCCGCCTGCACCTGAGCCTCGATCTCGACGGCCTGGACCCGCTGGAGGTTCCCGGCGTCGGCACCACCTCGCCGGGAGGGATCACCTACCGCGAGGCCCAGCTCCTGATGGAGATCATCGCCGATACGAAGCTTCTTTGCTCCATGGACATCGTGGAGATAAACCCGATCCTGGACCACGGCAACCGCACCGCAAAAATCGCCGTGGAACTGGCCGCCTCCGCTTTCGGGGAGGCGATCATGTAAAGGCAATCTATTTAGCTGCGGTTACGGGTGGATCAATGGAGGAATTGGACAGAGCAACGGCGGGATGTGCTTCCTGCGGAAAAAAAGCGGCCCGCGCTCTCGTTCACCGTACGAGAACACAGGCCATAACAGGAAAAGAAGGCTGCTTTACTGCGGGTTGCTACTGTCCACGGTGACACCTCGTCTTGGGTAGGGACAAGGCCGGGACCGCGGAATTTTAACGCCCTGGATATGGGAGTGCGCCGCGTGGCCTATCAGAGCGCCGGGCACCGTCAATCTTTATGCTTTGCAACGAGCTAAGTCAATGCATCTAATAGCATTGTTGCCAAAATGAAACCAAAGCGTTGCGTGTTCTTTACGTGCGCTTTGCGGGCCCTTCGAGTCCGTAGCCGCGTTCGAGAAAATCACAATAAAAAGGGCCCGTGTCTGAATCAAGACACGGGCCCTTCAATTTTGCTTTTCGGGGGGCACTCAGTACCCCCTGACGATGACCTCCAGGTGCCCGTCGTTGGGGCAGAAGATGAGGCCGTGGACCGGTACGTCTTTCGGGATGAGCGGGCTGTTGCGGATGATCTGGGTGACCCGCTCCACGTTTTCCTCGGGGCAGGCGAACGCTCCCATCCATTGGCCCAGGTCGGGGACGAGGCTGTCGATGGCCGACGGGTCGACGCCGCGGGCTATCATCTTCTCCTTCAGTTTTTCTGCGTCGACCGATGACATGCCGCAGTCCTTGTGGCCTATGACGAAGATCTCCTCGACTCCCAGAAGGAATATCGCCGCCACGAGGCTCCTGATCACCCCGCCGTTTGGGTCGACCAGCGTATTGCCTGCATTCTTGATCACTTTGGCGTCGCCGCGCTTGATCCCCATCGCGGGTTCCAGGAAGTCGACCAGACGGGTGTCCATGCAGGTGAAGATGGCAAGTTGCCGCTTAGGGTCCTTGGGCAGGGGGGGGAAGGCCCCCGGCTTCACGAATTTCTCGTTGTTGGTTAGTACTTTGTCAAGCAGGGTCATTTAGCACCGTTTGTTGGCAAAAGTTAATTTGACTCACTGTAGGATGCAGTCTTTTAAGCTGAAGCCGCACATTAGTCAAGCAAAAGTGCGCACCACTTGTGTTTACGTGATTTTGGTCCCCCCTCCCGTCAAGGGAGGGGGGCTATTATCCCCGCAACTCTCGGAAGAGCCTTTTCGGGGGAGGGGGGCTCCGTCTACAGGTTCTGTACGTCCACCACGGCGATGGCGGCCATGTTGACGATGTCGTTGACGTCGTCGCCGCGCTGCAGTACGTGCACCGGCTTGTTCATCCCCATGAGGATCGGGCCTATCGCCTCGGCGCCGCCCAGGTGGTGCAAGAGCTTGTAGCAGATGTTCCCGGAGTTGAGGTCGGGGAAGATCAGGATGTTGGCCGGGGTCTTCAGTTTCGAGAAGGTGAAGCCGTCCAGAAGATCGGGGACCACGGCGGTGTCGGCCTGCATCTCACCCTCTACTATCAGGTTGGGGGCGCGCTCCTTGACGATCTCGACGGCGCGCTTGACCTTGCGCGTCTGCGGGTGGTCCACCGAGCCGAAGTTGGAGAAGGAGAGCATGGCGACGCGGGGCTCGATGTCGAGCTTGGTGACCATCTCGGCGGCGAGAATGGCCGTCTCGGCCAGCTCCTCCGCGGTCGGATCGATGGTCACCGTGGTGTCGGCCAGGAAGTAGACGTTCTGTTTGGACACCATCATGTAGAGGCCGTGCACGCTGGAGAGCCCCCCCTGCTTGCCTAAGACCTGCAGTGCGGGGCGGATGGTTTCCGGGTAGTGGGTGTCGATCCCGCCCAGAAGAGCGTCGGCGTGCCCCATGTGCACCATCATGTTGCCGAAGTGTGCCCGCGACTTGCGGCGCATGATGCGGCGGCACTCGGAAATGGTGAGCCCTTTCCTTTGCCTTAAGCGGTAGAGCTCCGCGGCGTACTCCTCGGTGAACTCGGAGTCGGACGGGTCCATGATCGGCACGTCGAGGTCCAGGTTGAGATCGTCCATCTTCTGCTTGATCTTCTTCTGGTCTCCGATCAGGATCGGCTTGGCGATCCCCTCCTCGACCAGCACCTGGGCCGCGCGCAGGATCTTGTCGTCCTCACCCTCGGAGAAGACCACCTTCTTCGGGTCGCTCTTCGCCTTGTTGATGATCATGCGCATGATCTCTTTGGATTTGCCCTGCGAGGACTCGAGCTGCTCGATGTACTTGCCCATGTCGGCGATCGGCAGGCGCGCGACCCCCGTGTCCATGGCGGCCTGGGCGATCGCCGGGGCCACGTGCAAAAGCACGCGCGGGTCGAAGGGTTTGGGGATGATGTAGGTCGGGCCGAAGCTGAACTTCTCGTTGCCGTAGGCCTTGCTGACGGAGTCGGGCACCTCCTCGCGGGCAAGTTTCGCCAGGGCGTGCACCGCGGCGAGCTTCATCTCCTCGTTGATGGCAGTGGCGCGCACGTCGAGCGCGCCGCGGAAGATGAAGGGGAAGCCGAGGACGTTGTTGACCTGGTTCGCGTAGTCGCTCCTGCCGGTCGCGATGATCACGTCGCCGCGCACCCCGTGCGCCTCTTCCGGGGTGATTTCCGGGTCGGGGTTCGCCATGGCGAAGATGATCGGGTTCGGCGCCATGGAGCGGACCATCTCCGGTGTGAAGGCCCCCTTGGCCGAGAGGCCGAAAAGGACGTCGGCTCCCACCGCCGCCTCTTCCAGGGTGCGGAAGTGGGTTTCGGCTGCGAAGAGTTCCTTGTAGGGATTCATCCCCTCGACGCGCCCCTTGTAGATGACCCCCTTGGTGTCGCACATGATCATGTTGTTGGGTTTCACACCGAGCGCGATGGCGAGCTTGGCGCAGGAGTTGGCCGAGGCGCCGGCGCCGTTGACGACGATCCTTATGTCCTCGATCTTCTTTTGCACCAGCATCAGGGCATTCAGAAGGGCCGCCGAGCAGATGATGGCGGTGCCGTGCTGGTCGTCGTGGAAGACCGGGATGTTCATGGTCTTCTTGAGCTGCTCCTCGATATAGAAGCACTCGGGCGCCTTGATGTCCTCAAGGTTGATGCCGCCGAAGGTCGGCTCCAGGAGCTGGCAGGCCTTGATGATCTCGTCGGGGTTCTCGGTGTTCAGCTCGATGTCGAAGACGTCGATGTCGGCGAAACGCTTGAAGAGGACACCTTTCCCTTCCATGACCGGCTTGCCGGCGAGGGCGCCCAGGTTCCCAAGGCCCAGGACCGCGGTGCCGTTGGATACGACCGCCACGAGGTTCCCCTTCGCCGTGTACTTGTAGGCGTCGTCCGGGTTCTCCTGGATGGCCAGGCAGGGTTCCGCGACCCCCGGAGAGTAGGCGAGGGACAGGTCGGCTGCGGTCTGGCACGGCTTGGTGGCGATGACTTCGATCTTACCTTTTCTGCCGCTTGAGTGGTAATCAAGGGCACCCAATTTTTTGCTCATGCATTTCTCCTTTGACTCATCAGATTCGCGGCTATGCGCCATTAAAGTCTCTGCTGCCGGTGCAACTACTTGGTCACGACTACCAGCACCCGGACCTCCTTGCCGTCGTGGCTTAGGAGCCGGTGACCCAGGGTCGATTCGAAATAGAGGGAATCCCCCTCGTTAAGGGTGATCTTCTGGTCTTCCAGTATGAAGTCGGCGGTGCCGTTCATCACGTAGATGAACTCCTCGCCGTCATGGCTGTAGGTGTTGGCCTCCGGAGCCTTCTCGGTGAGGGTGACCATGAAGGCGTCCATCTTCTTGTTCTGCTTGTAGAAGGAGAGGGATTCGTAGAAGTACCCCTGGCGCGTGCCTTCCTTAGAGATGACCCGCGGCACGATGGTACGCTGATCGGCGCGCACCACCTCGAACCTGCGGTTGTCCTCGTCCTCGCTGAAAAACTGCGCCAGCTTCACGTCGAAGAACTTGGCGATCTTCGACAGCGTTGCGATGGGGGGGGAGACGTTGTCGTTTTCGATCTGAGAAATAAGCGCCGGGGAGAAACCGGTCTCGTTGGCGACAGCCTGAAGCGTCAGCTTCCTTGCCAAACGAAGCTTCTTGATCCTCGGCCCGATATTGTACTCTGACGACATTGAGTTCACTCCTGTTTAGGTGTAATCCACCGTTTTACTAATGCTAAAATTATTCAGTTTTGATAAAAAGTCAATTTAATTGTTGTTTGATGGCAAGAATTAATTGCCCACGGCAAGGTCGTGAAAGTGCCGATGAAGAGCGGATCGGCGCATTGCGCGGGGCGCGCCGCCGGTCGGGGGCGTCGTTTTGTGACCGTGGTTTATTTCGAAGTTTACGTCGCCTGGCGCCGGCAAAGCGGACCGCGTTCTGTCTCGCCGAAGAGAAGTTCGGCGAGCGGCGGCTAAGTGAAACTGCCTCGGTCCGGAAATTATGAGGGGCGCAGGGAAACGGCGGTCGTCCGGTGCGTGGGGCGGCCTTGCCCGTCACGAGCGGACGGGATCAAAGGGAAGTGGGGGTGCTATTTCTTGATGTTGCAGTTGAGTTCGCACAAGAGGGATTCGACGTCGATCTTGTGCACCGTCGCCCCGTGCTCCAGTTGCTCGAAATCCGCCAGTTGGCAGTCGTAGCAATCAAGGTGGTGGCGTTCGAAGACCGGGAGGGTTTCGGGGTAACGCCTGAGGATTTCGCTGATGGTCATTTCTTTCCTGATCACTTGGGCCTCCGAGAAGGTGCAGCGTCTGGTCGATGCCGATCAGCCCCTGAATTTCGCGTCCAGCGCGCTTTTCACCAGCGGCGGGACCAGCTTGTCCACCGGGCCGTTCAGGCAGCTTACCTCCTTAACTATGGAAGAGGAGAGGTAGCTGTAAGGGACGGAAGTCATCATGAACAACGTTTCCACGTCGCGGGTGATGTTGCGGTTCATCTGGGCCAGCTGGAACTCGAACTCGAAGTCGGAGACGGCGCGCAGGCCGCGTATGACGACGGAGGCGCCGACGCGCCGCACGTAGTCCACCAAAAGCCCGTCGAAAGTCTCCACCCTGGCCTCCGGGCGGTCCTTCAGGATCTCGGTCAAAAGCTCGATTCTCTCCTGCACGGTGAAGAGCGCGTTCTTCTCGGAGTTGCGGGCCACCGCCACGATGACGCCGTCGAAGATCTTAAGGCCGCGGTCGATGATGTCGAGATGCCCGTAGGTTACGGGATCGAAGGAGCCTGGATATACAGCCAGCTTCAGGGGCACGTTTCACCTCTGTCCGAAATAGTTAAAAAGGAGAGGGCGGTGTCGCCGTAGACGCGTCGCTCGATCTCCGTTAGCCTGCCGAAACTGCGGGGGATCTCTTCTTTGGCCGCAAACTCGGCGACCACGGTCGAGCCTGCATCGATGAGGGGGGAGGAGGAGAGAAGCTCCAGCACCCGCTCCGTGTGCCCCTCGCCGTAGGGTGGATCGAGAAAGACCAGATGGAAAGGCTTCTCGCCGCGCGCGAGCCACTTGAGCGCCGCCGCCGCTTCCTGCGTCACGACCTTTCCCTTCTCCGTGAACCTGGTCGTCTCCAGGTTTTTCCGGATCGCCTCTGCCGATTCCCGGTGCGCGTCGATAAAAACGGCGCAATCGGCGCCGCGGCTCAAGGCTTCGATGCCGAGGTTCCCGGTCCCTGCGAAGACGTCCAAAACCCTCATGCCGCCCAGGTCGCCCAGCCGGCTCAAGAGTATGCTGAAGAGCGCCTCCTTGACCCGGTCCGAGGTAGGGCGTACCCGCATGGTCTTGGGGGCGAAGAGCTGGCGCCCTCGGGCCTCACCCGCGATCACCCGCATGCAAAGAACTTCCGGTTACTGTATTTCATATGAATGAACATGCTCCTTCCTCATCGATGCAGCTTATGTCTCTGTTTTCGGGATGGGGCAGTCATATAGTTAAAAGTAATACAAAACGCAGAAGCTCTATTAGCACGATGCTTCCATCACGTCAATCAACTTTGCTGTTGACACTGTTGCCAGCGTGTATATAAATTACAGACTTTTAGCTCACTTGAGCAGGGGGTGCGAATGAGAGAGGGGCATGCCATGGAACGGGCCGACCTGGCGGGGTACGCTGCGACCAGCGCCGGTTCCAAGGGGCGCAGGTACCAGGAGGAATTCCGGGACAACAGGCCCGCCTTCGAGCGGGACCGTGACCGCATCATCCACTGTGCCGCCTTCAGGCGCCTGGAGTACAAGACCCAGGTCTTCGTCAACCACGAAGGGGACTACTACCGCACCCGGCTCACCCATTCCCTCGAAGTGGCGCAGATAGGGAAGGGGATAGCCAGGAGACTCGGGCTCAACGAGGAGCTGACCGAGACCCTGGCGCTTGCCCACGACCTCGGGCACACCCCCTTCGGCCACACCGGCGAAGAGGTGCTGAACCGGCTCATGGAAGGGGCGGGCGGTTTCGAGCACAACCTGCAGTCGCTTCGGGTGGTCGACGAACTCGAGGAGCGCCACCCGCACTTCAACGGGCTGAACCTTTCCTGGGAGGTGCGCGAAGGGATAGTCAAACACTCCTCGCAGTACGACACCCCTGCCGCCTCCATCTACCAGGAGTTCCTCCCTGGCACAGTTTCCAGCATCGAGGCGCAACTGATCAACTTCGCCGACGAGATTGCCTACAACAACCACGACATCGATGACGGGCTAAAGTCCGGCTACATAAACCTGAGCCAGCTGAAGAATGTCGAGCTCTGGAGCGAGGTACACGAGAAGATACTTGCCAAGTATCCCGGTATCGACATCGACCGCGGCGTCTGCCAGACCGTCAGCGCCCTGATCGGTGTGTTGATCACAGACTTGGTCAACACCACGGCCGAGAATCTGCGGACGCTCAAGATAGAGACCCAGGAGGATTTGAAGCGGGTGAACCTTCCCGTCGTCGCCTTTAGTCCCGGCATGGCAGACAGGAACGCCCAGTTGAAGCGCTTTTTGTTCCAGAACCTGTACCGGCATTACAAGGTAGAGCGGATGAGGGTCAAGGCCGAGCGTTATCTTGCCGAGCTTTTCGAGATGTACATCAAGCACCCGACGCTATTGCCCATGAAGCACCAGGTGAAGATGGAACGTGACGGAAGGGAGAGGGTGATTTGCGACTACATAGCCGGGATGACCGACAGGTTTGCGCTGGACGAGTTCAAGAGGCTGTTCGAGCCGTACGAGAGGGTTTAAAACCTTAAAATCATTAAATCATTCACCACAGAGGACACAGAGGAACACAGAGGAAAAACAGAAGCAGGAAAATCACAAAGCGTTTTTAGGGAAAATCAAAGGCTTTAGCCTTTTGTCTTTCCTCTGTGGTTCCTCTGTGTACCTCTGTGGTGAGTGCCTTTGCCTACTTCTTCTCCGTCTTGGGGAGTTCCAGCTTAGGTTCCTTGGCCGGCTTGTAGAGGAGCAGGGTTCGCCCCAGCACCTGCGCCAGGTCGGCCTGGCACGCGTTGCAGAGTTCTTCAGCCACGCTGTGGCGGTCCATCATGCAGCTCTCCAGCACTTTCACCTTGATCAACTCGTGGCTAGCCAGCGCCTCGCCGGTCTCGCGGATCAGCGCCTCGCTCACGTCGCTCTTTCCAACCTGGATCACCGGTTTCAGGCCATGTCCGAGCGCCCGGAGAAATCTCTTCTGTTTACCTGTCAACATCTAGTTCTTCCTTTTATCCATATTCCGAAACGGTGCGAGCTTTATAGCACTTTGCCCAGGGTAAGGCAAACCAGAAAGACCTTGCACACGGATTAAACGGAAATGACGGATAACTTCGGATAAACCCAAGGCCTTCGGGGTAAACCCAGAAGCTTGTGGTTTTCCTGCTTCTGTTTTTACTCCGTGTTCCTCTGTGTCCTCTGTGGTGAGTGCTTTTACGCCTTAAGGTTTTACCCTTCCTGTGGGTTTTGGGTCTTACTCTGTGCTGCCCCTGTGTCCTCCGTGTCCTCTGTGGCGAAGGTTCTAAGATTTGGGGATCATTACTTTATCTTAACCTTAATCTCAATCTGTTTCTTATAACTTTCGCCTTGACTCTCACCGGCCTCGGTGTTAGTTTGGTTCAAATTTATTCCCTGCCTTTTAATTTAGCCCCGTGAGGTTAGCAAAGGTGAGCATAAAGCACTCTTTTACTATTTAAAGGAAGAGCCTTTTCGCCCCTACGCGCGGAAAGGCTCTTTTTAGTTGAAACTAGGTCGGACCCGAAACTGCTTCAGAACAGGCTCTTATGCCGATAACAGGGGGTTATTATGGCTGACAACACGGTAATTCTGGACGGCAGCGGCGTCAAAAGGGCGCTCACCAGGATAGCCCACGAGGTGCTTGAGAAGAACAAGGGGGTCGAAGGGCTCGTCCTGGTCGGGATCCGGACCGGCGGCGTCTTCCTGGCACAGGAACTCGCCGAGCGCCTGGTCGAGATCGAGGGGGTCGAGGTCCCCTGCGGAGCGGTGGACATCACCATGTACCGCGACGACATCAAGGGGCACGCCGAGCACCTGCCGGTCGGCAAAACCGAGCTTCCTTTCTCCATCGAGGGGAAGAAGGTGGTGCTGGTCGACGACGTGCTCTTCACCGGGCGCACCATCCGCGCCGCCATGGACGCGCTGATGGACCAAGGGCGTGCCTCCTGCATCCAGCTCGCCGTCCTGGTGGACCGCGGGCACCGCGACCTCCCGATCCGCGCCGACTTCGTGGGACGAAACGTCCCGACCAGCAGGAGCGAGAACATCGTCGTCGCTTTCGATGCCGGCAACAAGCCGACGGAAGTGATCCTGCAGAAATAAAAACTTCCTCCTCTACGGGGGGAAAGCCATAAATTGATATCGTTTTGCTTTAACGCTGGAGCGCGCCGGTGCGCTCCGCAAACCGAGGGGGGGACCATGGGTTTCAGGCATAAAGACATCATCGCCCTGAAGGATCTGACCAAGGAGGAGATCACGCTCCTTCTGGACACGGCTGACAGTCTCAGCGAGATCAACCAGCGGGACATCAAAAAGGTGCCGACGCTGCGCGGCAAAACGGTGATCAACCTCTTTTACGAGGCATCCACCAGGACCCGCACTTCGTTCGAGATTGCCGCCAAAAGGCTTTCCGCCGATGCGGTGAACATCACCGCGTCCACCAGTTCCGTGGTCAAGGGCGAGACACTGTCCGACACCGCCAACAACCTCCTCGCCATGAAGCCCGACATCATCGTGATGCGCCACGCCGTTTCCGGCGCCCATGAATACCTAGCCAAGCGGGTCTCCTGCTCGGTCATCAACGCCGGCGACGGCGCCCACGAGCACCCTTCCCAGGGTCTTTTGGACATGCTCACCATGCGCCAGAAGTTCGGCAAGCTGGACGGGCTGAAGGTAGCCATCATCGGCGACATCACCCACAGCCGCGTGGCCCGCTCCGACATCTACGGCCTCACCACCATGGGCTCCCACGTATTCCTCGCCGGTCCGCCGACCATGATGCCGGTCGGCATCGAGCGGCTTGGCAACGTCACGGTCTGCAAGGACATGCGGGAGGCCGTGGACAAGGCCGATGTGGTGATGATGCTGAGGATCCAGTTGGAGCGCCAGGGCAAGACCCTGCTCCCCAGCATGCGCGAGTACTCGCGCTACTTCGGGCTCAACCCCGAGGTGCTCGGCCTGGCCAAGAAGAACGCCATCGTCATGCATCCGGGTCCCATCAACCGCGGCGTCGAGCTCGCCTCCTCGGTTGCCGACTGCGACCAGTCCGCCATCCTGACCCAGGTGGAAAACGGCGTGGCGGTGCGCATGGCGATGCTGTACCACGTCTGCGGCGGCGAGCCGGTGGAGTAAACCAAGCTGACGTTCAACGTTCAACGTTTGGCAGAACCGGATGTTGAATTGGCGCCTCACGAGTGAAGTAGCCGTACCACGTTTGACGCCATAGGCAGTGCCGCAACTTGAACATTGAACGCCGAACGTTGAACCTACCAAACTGACGTTCAACGTTCAACGTTCGACGTTAGGCAAAACCGGATGTTGAACCGGCGCCTTTACTGGATGGAGGAGCCGTCCCGGTTCGGGTGCCACAGACAGAACCGTCAGTTGAACCTTGAACGTTGAACGTTGAACCTTTTTTAGGGGGGTAAGAGATGAATCTTTTGATAAAAGGCGGGCGTGTGATTGATCCCTCTCAGGGGATAGATGCGAACCTCGATGTCCTGATCGCCGACGGCGTCGTGCTCGAACTGGGGCAGGGGCTTGCCGCGCCGGAGGGAACTCCGGCCATCGACGCCAGCGGGCTGATCGTGACGCCTGGGCTCATCGACATGCACGTGCACCTGCGCGACCCGGGCCTGGAGTACAAGGAAGACATCGCCACCGGTAGCCGCTCCGCTGCGGCGGGGGGCTTCACCTCGGTTGCCTGCATGCCGAACACCTCGCCGGTCATCGACAGCAAGGCCATCGCTTCCTACATCATCAACAAGGCCAAAAGCGAGGCGCTGGTCAACGTCTTCCCGATCGGCTGCATCACCAAGGGGGGCAAGGGTGAGAGCCTCGCCGAAATGGGCGAGCTCAAGGAAGCTGGTTGCGTCGCGGTTTCCGACGACGGCAAGCCGGTCTGCAACTCCGAGCTGATGCGCCGCGCCCTCGAGTACGCCAAAGGGATCGGCATCGCCGTTATCTCGCACTCCGAGGATCTGGCTCTCGTGGGCGAAGGGGTCATGAACGAAGGGTTCGTCTCCACCGAGCTGGGACTGAAGGGAATCCCCTGGGCTGCCGAAGACATCGCAGTGGCCCGCGAGGTGTACCTGGCCGAGTTCGCAGGAGCACCGGTGCACATAGCGCACATCTCCACCGTGGGATCGGCCCGCATCATCCGCAACGCTAAGGCGCGCGGCGTCAAGGTCACCTGCGAGACCGCGCCGCACTACTTCACCCTGACCGACGAGGCGGTGCGCGGCTATGAAACCAACGCCAAGATGAACCCGCCTTTGAGAAGCGCCGCAGACGTCGAGGCCATGAAGGCCGGCCTTGCCGACGGCACCATCGACGCCATCGCCACGGATCATGCGCCGCACCACCCGGACGAGAAGGACGTGGAATTCAACGTCGCCCTGAACGGCATCGTAGGCCTTGAGACCTCGCTTTCCCTCTCGCTCAAGCTCGTCGAAGAGGGGCGCCTGGACCTGAACCAGCTGGTGTCGCTCATGTCCTGCACCCCGGCGAAGATCCTCGGTCTCGACCGCGGCACCTTGAAGGTCGGGGCCGTGGGCGACGTCACCATCATCGACCCGGCCAAGGAGTGGCAGGTAGAGGCGGCGAAGCTGGAGTCGAAGTCCAAGAACTCCCCCTTCCTTGGCTGGAAGATGAAGGGGAGGGCGGTCTACACCGTCGTGAAGGGGCAGGTGGTGTACCAGGCGTAAGATTGACTCGCGCCACATGCTCCCCCTCCCTTGACGGGAGGGGGAAGTTAAAACGAAATTTGCGCTTTTTTGCGCGGCAGAAATATAACGGACTTGGGAGAAGAAACATGAAAGCAGTACTTGCTCTGGCGGACGGCCGGATTTTCAAGGGTAAGGCCTTCGGTGCGACGGGCGAAACAAGCGGCGAGGTGGTGTTCAATACCGCCATGTCCGGCTATCAGGAAGTCCTCACCGACCCTTCCTACAAGGGGCAGATGGTCACCATGACCTACACCCAGATCGGCAACACCGGCATCAACCCGGAAGATGTGGAAAGCGGGCAGCTCTACCTGTCCGGCTTCATCGTCAGGGAGTACCTGGACTGCTATTCCAACTACCGCGCCACCATGAGCCTGGACGCTTACCTCAAGGAGAACGGCATCGTCGGCATCCAGGGGATCGACACCCGCGCCCTGACCCGCCACCTGCGCGACAAGGGGGCCCAAAACGGCATCATCTCCACCATCGACTTCGATCCGGAGAGCCTGGCCAGGAAGGCGCGCGCCATCCCCTCCATGAGCGGTCTGGACCTTGCCACCGGCGTCACCTGCAGCGCCCCGTACCACTGGACCGAAGGTCTGTGGGACCTGAAGAGCGGCTACCCGCAGGTCGACCGCAAGGATTTGAAGTACAAGGTCGTGGCCTACGACTTCGGCATCAAGCTGAACATCCTGCGCTGCCTGGTTTCCGCCGGTTGCGACGTCACCGTGGTTCCGGCGACCTTCCCTGCGGAGTCCGCGCTCGCCATGAATCCGGACGGCATCTTCCTTTCCAACGGCCCGGGCGACCCTGAGCCGATGAAGGAAGTCATCGAGAACATCAAGAAATTCGTCGGCAAGAAGCCGATCTTCGGCATCTGCCTTGGACACCAGCTCATGGGCCTTGCCCTGGGCGGCCGCACCATCAAGCTCAAGTTCGGCAACCACGGCTCCAACCTTCCGGTCATGGATATGGCCACGAGAAAGGTCGAGATCACCGCCCAGAACCACGGCTTCTCCGTCGATATCCTGTCGCTTAGCAACGTCGCCGGCTTGGCGCACGAGAACCTGAACGACCAGACCGTCGAAGGTATGGCGCACAAGACCCTCCCCATCTTCTCGGTGCAGCACCACCCCGAGGCGTCCCCCGGGCCGCACGACTCGCACTACCTGTTCGACAGGTTCGTCGAGATGATGGAGAAGCATAAGGCGTAGGAAAGGACAGAGGGGAGGAGCCGGCGGCTTGGTCATCGATGGCGACTGCCCCCACCCCCTAACCCCCTCCCGCAAGGGGAGGGGGGATAGAGAGACCCCCTTAGCTAGGGGATGAAGGTGACGGGTTGGCTTCAAAGACGAATCGGCGGTATTTCGAGCTTTACCGCAGCGGCGAGCTGGCGCGGCGCATCAAGGCGGCATATGCCCGCCTGGTCGCCTGCGACATCTGCCCGCATGCCTGCGGGGTGAACCGGCTGGCAGGCGTGAGCGGCCTTTGCAAAAGCGCGAAGACGGTGCGCATAGCCTCTGCCGCCGTCCACCGGGGAGAGGAGCCACCCATCTCAGGGACGCGCGGCTCCGGGACCATCTTCCTCTCCGGGTGCACGTTGAACTGCAAGTTCTGCCAGAACTTCCCCATCAGCCAGTTGCGTAACGGCAAGGACCTGACGCCGGGGGAGTTGGCGGGGAAGATGCTCGGGCTGCAGCAAAAGGGTGCCCACAACATAAACTTCGTCACCCCGACGCACTTCACGCCGCAGATCCTGGCCGCCCTCTACCTGGCCATCCGCAAGGGGTTCACGCTTCCCATCGTCTGGAACACGAGCGGGTACGAGAGCCTTGAGACGCTGGCGCTTCTGGACGGGGTGGTTGACATTTACCTCCCGGACATGAAGTACTGCTCCGACGAGGTGGCGGTGAGGCTTTCCGGGGCGCCGGGATACACCGAAGCGAACCGCCAGGCGCTTGCCGAGATGCTGAGGCAGGTGGGGCAGCTTCGCTGCGACGAGGACGGCATCGGTGAGAGGGGACTCATAGTCCGGCACCTGGTGTTGCCGCAGGGGCAGGCGGGGAGCGCGGAGACGCTTGAGTGGATCGCCGAGAACCTCGGCGCCGAAACGCACATAGCGCTTATGAGCCAGTTCTTCCCGGCGCATGCGGCGGCAGAGACGCCCGGCATAGAGCGCAGGATAACCGCAGAGGAGTACGCCGAGGCGGTAGAGGCGCTGGAAGAGCTGGATCTGGAAAATGGCTGGGTCCAGGAAGAACCGGAGTGAGAACTTCCGTTCAACGTTCAACGTTCAACGTTGGAGCAAAAGTTGGATTTCCTGGCGCAGGATCCGTGCGGCTTGTTTGGCAACAAAGTGACTTTAACGTTGAACGTTGAACGTTTTTAGATTAGACGCAGAACGTAGAACATAGAACGTAGAACAGTTTTTATGATTTAAACAGAACGTTGAACGTTGAACGTTGAACGGTTTTTCCAGGGAGATTTCAATGCCTAAACGCACAGACATCAAGAAGATCCTCATTATCGGCGCAGGCCCGATCGTCATCGGCCAGGCGTGCGAGTTCGACTACTCCGGTACCCAGGCCTGCAAGGCGCTCAAGGAAGAAGGGTTCGAGGTGGTGCTCCTGAACTCCAACCCGGCTACCATCATGACGGATCCGGACTTCGCCGACTTCACCTATATCGAACCGGTCACCCCGGAGATCCTCGCGGCGATCATCGAGAAGGAGCGCCCCGACGCGCTGCTCCCGACCCTGGGGGGGCAGACGGCGCTGAACACGGCCGTGGCGGTAGCGGAAAACGGCACCCTGGAGAAGTTCGGGGTTGAGCTGATCGGCGCGAAACTGCCGGCCATCAAGAAGGCTGAGGACCGCACCCTGTTCAAGGAGGCCATGGTGAGAATCGGCCTCGACGTGCCGAGATCGGGTCTCGCCCACAACTACCAGGAGGCGATGGAGGTCATCAAGTTCGTCGGCTTCCCGGCCATCATCCGTCCTTCCTTCACCCTGGGGGGCACCGGCGGCGGCATCGCCTACAACATGGAAGAGTACGAGCGTATGTCCATGGCCGGCATCGAGGCGTCGCCTACCGACGAGATCCTGGTTGAGGAGTCGCTGATCGGCTGGAAGGAGTACGAACTGGAGGTGATGAGGGATACCGCCGACAACGTGGTCATCATCTGCTCCATCGAGAACTTCGACGCTATGGGCGTGCACACCGGCGACTCCATCACGGTGGCGCCTGCACAGACCCTCACCGACAAGGAATACCAGATCCTGCGCGACGCCTCGCTGAAGATCATCCGCGAGATCGGCGTCGACACCGGCGGCTCCAACATCCAGTTCGGCACCAATCCGAAAAACGGCCGACTGATCGTCATCGAGATGAACCCGCGCGTCTCCCGCTCCTCGGCGCTCGCCTCGAAAGCGACCGGCTTCCCGATCGCGAAGATCGCCGCCAAACTCGCCGTCGGCTACACCCTGGACGAGATCACCAACGACATCACCAAGGAGACGCCGGCCTGCTTCGAGCCGACCATCGACTACGTGGTCACCAAGATCCCGCGCTTCACCTTCGAGAAATTCCCCGCTGCCGACGCCACCCTCACCACCCAGATGAAGTCGGTGGGCGAGGTCATGTCCATCGGCCGCACCTTCAAGGAGTCCTTCCAGAAGGCGCTCCGCTCGCTGGAGATCGGCTCCTGCGGCTTCGAGTCGAAGTTCTTCGGGGTAGGCGGCGACACCCGCCGCGCGCTCACCGAAAAAGAGCGCAACCTCCTGAACGACAAGTTGAGGACCCCTAACTGCGACCGCCTCTGGTACGTAGGCGACGCCTTCCGCTGCGGCATGAGCGTGGAGGAGATCTATGCCCTTACCGCCATCGACCCCTGGTTCCTGAACAACATCCGCCAGATCATCGAGATGGAGGAGGAGCTCAAGCAGATCAACATCAAGAATGAATCCGGCGAAAAGCTGCACGACATCCTCTGGGACGCGAAACGCTACGGGTTCTCCGACAAGTTCCTCTCCCAGCTCTGGAAGATAACCGAAGCCGAGGTGCGCCAACTGCGCCTGTCGGTCGGGGTCAAGCCGGTCTTTAAAAGGGTCGACACCTGCGCAGCCGAGTTCGTGGCACACACCCCATACCTCTACTCCACCTACGAGGAGGAGTGCGAGGCCGAGCCCACCGACAAGAAGAAGATCATCATCCTCGGCGGCGGACCCAACCGAATCGGCCAGGGTATCGAGTTCGACTACTGCTGCGTGCACGGCGTATTCGCCCTCTCCGAGGACGGCTACGAGACCATCATGGTCAACTGCAACCCGGAGACCGTTTCCACCGACTACGACACCTCGGACCGCCTCTACTTCGAGCCGCTCACCTTCGAGGATGTGCTGAACATCGTGGACGTCGAGAAGCCGACCGGCGTTATCGTGCAGTTCGGCGGCCAGACTCCGTTGAAACTCGCCGTGGCTCTTGAGAAGGCGGGGGTTCCCATCATCGGCACCTCGCCCGACGCCATCGACCGCGCCGAAGACCGCGAGCGCTTCCAGGAGATGCTGCAAAAGCTCAAGCTCAGGCAGCCCGAAAACGGCACCGCCCGCTCCTTCGAGGAGTCCGAGGTGGTCGCCGAGCGTATCGGCTACCCTGTCGTGGTGCGCCCCTCCTACGTTCTCGGCGGACGCGCCATGGAGATCGTGTACGACGTGGACAACCTGCGCCGCTACATGCACACCGCGGTACAGGCTTCGCCCGAGCACCCGATCCTGATCGACAAGTTCCTGGACGAGGCGATCGAGATCGACGTCGACGCCCTTTGCGACGGCCAAGTCGCCGTCATCGGCGGCATCATGGAGCACATCGAGGAGGCGGGTATCCACTCCGGCGACTCGGCCTGCTCGCTGCCGCCTTACTCCATCTCCAAGGAGATCGTCGAGGAGATCAGGCGCCAGACCAAGATGATGGCGCTGGAGCTGAACGTAAAGGGGCTCATGAACGTGCAGTTCGCCGTCAAGGGGAACGACATCTACATCATCGAGGTCAACCCCCGCGCCTCGCGCACCTCGCCCTTCGTCTCCAAGGCGACCGGCAGGCCTTTGGCGAAGATCGCCGCGCGCGTCATGGCGGGCAAGACCCTGGCCGAGCTGGGGGTTACCGACGAGATCGTGCCGGTCCATATCTCGGTCAAGGAATCCGTCTTCCCCTTCGCCAAGTTCCCCGGCGTCGATACCATCCTGGGACCGGAGATGAAGTCGACCGGCGAGGTCATGGGGATCGGCGACACCTTCGCCAAGGCGTACGCCAAGGCGCAGATGGGGGCCAACGTGAAGCTCCCGACTTCCGGTAAAGTGTTCATTTCAGTGAAGGACACGGACAAAAAACATATTGTCAGCGCTGCAAAAAGACTGTATGATCAGGGCTTCGAATTGGTTGCTACGCGCGGCACGGCGAGTTATCTGCAGGAAAAAGGGATCCCCGTTCAGGTAGTAAACAAGGTAATCGAAGGACGCCCCCACATAGTCGATGCGATCAAGAACAACGAGATCTGCATGGTCATCAACACCACCCACGGTGCGCAGGCCGTTGCCGATTCCTACTCGATTCGCAGGAACACTCTGATCAACAACGTCGCTTACTACACCACAGCCTCCGGCGCGAGAGCTGCCGTAGACGGTATCATAGCGATGTCCAAGTCGAAGCTGGAAGTCAACTCGATCCAGCACTACTTGAAATAACCGATGGACCCGGCAGCGTGATGCCTGCGCTCCCTTAAAAATCGAAAACGCTGACCAACGGGGGGCCAAACGGCCCCCCTACAAGTTCATCAACAGGAGCAGAATACCGATGTCTCAGACAGTTCCACTGACCAAGGAGAGTTACGAGGCCCTTCAGGAAGACCTGAAACGCCTGATAAAGGAAGAGCGCCCCAAGGTGATCCAGGATATCGCCGAGGCGAGGGCCCATGGTGATCTTTCCGAAAACGCGGAGTACGATGCCGCCAAGAACCGTCAGGGTTTCATCGAAGGCCGTATCCTCGAGCTGGGGGATAAGCTGGCACGGGCCTACGTGGTCGATCTCTCCAACCTGAAGCCGGACAAGGTGGTTTTCGGCGCCACGGTGACGGTCTACGACACGGCGACCGAGGAAGAACTCACCTACAAGATCGTGGGAGAGGACGAGGCCGACATCAAGCAGTGTAAGATTTCCTGTACCTCCCCGGTCGGCAAGGCCCTCATCGGGCACAAGCTGGACGACAGCGTCAGGGTGAGCGTCCCCGCGGGGGTCAAAGAGTACGAGATCATCGAGATCCGCTACGAATAGCGCCGGCAGTTTCGCGTTTCGCTAGTTGCGAGGCGCGGAGGAGGCCGGATCAAGGACTGGACAGGGTGCGCCCCGTCCGGCAGCAGAGAAGGATCAATACGCCAAGCGCGTAACAGGAGGATTAAATGTCTCAGGTAACCAAGGATATGACTTTTGCCGCAGTAATGAGGATGCACCCGGACGTCGTCAAGGTGCTTGCCAAATACAACCTCGGCTGCATCGGCTGCATGGGTGCACAGAACGAGTCCCTGGAGCAGGGTTGCGCCGCTCACGGCATCAGCGTGGACGAGATCGTCGCCGACATCAACAAGCTTTTCTAGCAGTTTCCGCTGCCTGGCGCGGTTTTCCCGCGCCAGGCGCTCTTACCCTCTCTCCCCATGCCGACGATAACCCTCGCGCCAGACGGGTCCATCCCGCTTCCGGAACAGCTCAGGAATGATCTGAAGCTTCGCCCGGGGGACCTGGTGAGCGTAGAGGTCGTCGATGGGACCCTACGTATCTCCAAGCAAAAATCAGCCAAAGAAACACGCTCTACCCCCCCCGCAGCAAAGCCCGCAGCCGCCGTCGCGCAGGTAACCGTCCCCGAAGAACTGAAGACCCCGATGCAGAGCATCAAGGGGGTAGGGCCGAAGCTTGCCGCCACCCTTTCCAAAAAGGGGCTGGACACGGTCGAGGATGCGCTTTATCTTCTCCCCAACCGCTACGAGGATCGCCGCGAACTAAAGAAGATAGCGCAACTGCGCCCCGGCAACAGCGAGGCCTTCTTCGCCACCGTCGTTTCGGCCGCGGCGCAAACCACCAAGGGGGGACGGCGCTACTTCGAGGCCATCGTCAAGGACGAAACGGGTAGCCTGCCGCTCAAGTGGTTCCATTTCCACCCGAACTTCCTGAAGAAACAGCTGGTTCCCGGTAGGCAGGGGATCTTCATCGGCGACGTCGCCCAGTTCGGCTTCCAGCGCGAGATGCACCATCCCGAGGTCGAGTGGGCCGCGGAGGGTGAGGACCTCTCCCAGGTGATGGCGCGCGACCCCGACAACTTCGGCAGCATACTTCCGGTCTATCCGCTCACCGAGGGGGTGAGCCAGAAGGTGATGCGCCGCATCATGCGCGACGCCGTGCAGCGTTACAGCCGCTACGTGAAGGGGGCGCTTCCCGACGAGCTTCTGCAGCGCCACAAGCTCCTCACGCTTCCCGTGGCGCTACGCGAGGCGCACCTTCCTGCCCAGGACAGCGACCTTTCCGCGCTCAACAGCGGCCGCAGCTCGGCACACCGCTCACTCGCTTTCGACGAGCTCTTCTTCCTGCAGTTGGGGCTCGCCCTTAAAAGGCGCGGCATCGCGGTAGAGGACGGCATCAGCTTCAAGGTGACCCACCGCTACACCAAGGAACTCCTAAAGCTCCTCCCCTTCAGCCTGACCGCTGCTCAGAAACGGGTACTCTCCGAGATAAAGGAAGACATGATGTCGCCCCACCCGATGCACAGGCTGGTGCAGGGGGATGTGGGCTGCGGCAAGACGCTCGTCGCCCTCATGGCCGCGCTCGTCTGCGTGGAAAACGATTACCAGGTCGCCATCATGGCCCCCACCGAGCTTCTAGCCGAACAGCACTACCTGAACATCCATGGCTACTGCGAGAAACTGGGCATAGGCGTGACGCTCCTGACTGCGAGCGTGAAGGGGAAGGGTGACACGCTGGAAAAAATTGCCTCCGGCGCCACCCAGATCGTGGTCGGGACTCACGCCGTCATCCAGGAGAAGGTGGAATTCCACCGATTGGGGCTGGGAATCATCGACGAGCAGCACCGCTTCGGCGTCGTGCAGCGCGCCCAGTTGAAGAAGAAGGGGGCGAACCCCGACATCCTGGTGATGACGGCGACTCCCATTCCGCGCACTCTTTCCATGACCGTCTTCGGAGACCTCTCGCTTTCGGTGATCGACGAGTTGCCGCCGGGGAGGACCCCCATCGAGACGCGGATGGTGCGCGAGTCGCGCCGCAAGGAGGTGTACGCGCTGGTGAGGGAGGAGGCGGCGAAGGGGAGGCAGGCCTACGTCATCTATCCCCTGGTCGAGGAGACCGAGAAGAGCGACCTGAAGGCTGCAGTGCAAATGGCCGAGCACCTGGCGCAGGATGTTTTTCCGGACCTGCGCGTCGCCGTCCTCCACGGGCGCATGCCCGCCGCCGAGAAGGAAGCGGTGATGAAGGAGTTCAAGGCGGGGACTACCGACATCCTGGTCGCCACCACGGTCATCGAGGTCGGCATCGACGTCCCCAACGCCACCGTAATGGTCATCGAACACGCCGAGCGGTTCGGTCTTTCCCAACTGCACCAGTTGCGGGGGAGGGTGGGGCGCGGCAGCGAGCGCTCCCGCTGCATCCTGCTCGCCGGGGACAAGCTCTCCGAGGACGGCCAGAAACGTCTTGAGGTAATGGTGCAGAGCTCCGACGGCTTCGTCATCGCCGAGGCCGACCTTCAGATCAGGGGACCCGGCGACTTCCTGGGCACCAGGCAGGCGGGGCTTCCCGAATTGCGGGTGGCGGACATCCTGCGGGACGGCGGC
Organism: Citrifermentans bemidjiense Bem; assembly: GCF_000020725.1. Lineage (NCBI taxonomy): Bacteria > Pseudomonadati > Thermodesulfobacteriota > Desulfuromonadia > Geobacterales > Geobacteraceae > Citrifermentans > Citrifermentans bemidjiense. The sequence goes on from NC_011146.1 coordinate 2,206,535, forward strand.
GTGCTGGAGCAGGCGCGCAAAGACGCCTTCGCCCTGGTCGAGCGCGACCCGGAGCTGTCCGCGCCCGGACACGAACGTCTGCGCGGGGAAATGATGCTCCGCTGGGGCGGGAGGTTGGAGCTCGCCAGCATCGGGTGACTCGCTGAATTCGGTCGAGTCCTGTAACACTAGGTCGATTTTCCGAACAACTCGGTCAAGTCCTCGAACAACCTGATCAAGTCCTCGAACAACTTAGGCAAGTCCTCGAACAACTTAGGCAAGTCCTCGAACAACTTAGGCAAGTCCTCGAACAACTTGGTCAAGTCGTCGAACAACTTGGTCATCTTTTTTCAAAAACGGTGGTGGTTTGAAAAAAAACTGGAAGGTTTTTGTCGGTTTTGATGGGCAGGTTTTGGGGCGAGTCCTTCTTAATGCAGGATGTTTGGAATGAAAGTCACCATCGCCTGCTCGAGTCGGATATGAGACCAGGCGATGGTGGACAGCTCTATAGGCGACGATAGTTAGATGGCCATCATGCTCATAAAATTCGTCCAGGAACCCGGGCCGGAGGGCGCGATCGCCCTGATTCTGAAGTAGAACATCTTTCCGGGAGTAAGGCCTGCTATTTCGATCCGGTTCACCCGACAGGAGGTAGTGAGGTGTCTCCAGTTGCTCTCCGTCATAGGATCGCCATCGCAGCCCCACACCTCGTAGCTTTTGGCGCCTTTGACAGCATTCGCTCTGGCCACGATAGTATGTCCGTCATAGACCATTCTGCTGTTTTCCGGCGCGGTCAAAATGCCTGCTGTACGCTTTGTTATCGGCTGTTGTTGCTGCAGCCCGAGCTTTTGGGGAATGGTAGGGTCCTGGGTCCCAGCCAACAGCGCCATTCCGCGGAAGAGTCCCAACTGGGCGCTGACTTCTTGCCTGACTGCTTGCAGTTCTCCCTCCTTTTCGCGGTTGCCCCCCAGGACCTCGTTGAACAGGCCCAGGTGACGATCATGGGAGAACTTGAGCTTCTGAAGGTTCGGCAGCACCGTGAAGATACTTTCCACGACAGCGTCCTTAGTCAAAAACTCTCCTGCCAAGCGAATCACCTCTTCGTCGCTTCCCCCACCAAATAGGTTTTTCATAGAGGTACCTCCGTTGTTGGGTTAAAAATCTCCAACATCTTAACCCTGCCTTCCGGCAAAGCAAGTCGCACCCCAAAATTTAACTCGAAGCCTTTCCAATATCACCTGCCCCAGTGTTCCTCAACAGCGAAAAGTCAAAGGCATTGCACACGGATTGGACGGAAACGTCGCGGATAACATCAGATTAATCAAAAAGGCTTCGGGTGGCACCGGGTGGCACCAAGAGCACCACGGCTGAAAACGCAAAAAGGGGACAGGCGTTGTCGCATGAAGCGAGGCGCCTGTCCCCTTAATTTCAAATCTGTTTTTCTGTTGTCTTTACCTGAAAACCTCGGTGACCTCCGTGGACCTCAGTGCCCTCTGTGTTCCGCCTTTTGCCTTTTTGAAGAAGATAGTCGGCTACGCTGCCTGCGAGAGCGGATGTACTTGGCGCACCTTTTGTGCGAGTTCCTTTTCTGCTGTTTTCAGATCGAAGCTGGTTTGCAGATTCATCCAATACGTCGGCGTCTGACTAAAGGCTTTGCCGAAGAGTAAGGCCAACTCCGCAGTCACAGGGCGTGTACCCTTGATGACGTGCGAAACTCGCATAGGAGAAACGCCGATAGCTTTGGCAAAAGCAGTCTGCGTGACGGTAAGGTCATCAAGTATTTCTTTTAAGAATACTCCAGGATGAATGGGAGGCAGATTATTTGTATAGGACATAAGGGTCTCCTCAGTGATAGTCGGTTATCTCGACTAGGGTGGCGTCACCATCTGCGAAGGAAAAACAAATTCGCCACTGGTCGTTGATTCTTATACTCCACTGTCTGGCCCTGTTTCCGGAAAGAGCTTCGAGCCGATTCGAAGGCGGCATCAGCAAATCCGTGACTTCGCGTGCGCTGTCCAACTGCGTCAGACGCATGGCCGCACGAGCGAGGATGTCCGGAGGAAGCTTTTTAGACTTACCCGTAGTATAGAGCCTTTCGGTTTCTTTGTTGCCAAACGATACAATCATTGCGTCAACTGTAAACAAATTGTTTATGGGTGTCAATTCTGAACTGAGGAAAGCACGGGGGGAGGCGGTCGGACTTAGCCTCGGGAGGTGAATATCTGTCGTAAAAGGCAAGATAATACCTGAGCCACTGCAAGTACTCCGCATGACTTGACGGCGGGACCCTCGACTGCTTCAGAAGGGCCATAAACGCCGACAAGATCGGTTCAGGGATACCATTCATCACTTGACCTTTGACATGGATGATAGATGTCTATATATTGCGATTGTTTAAGTTGCGTCAAATGAAATATACATATTGATATCGTTTGCAGAGTCGATTCAGGGGGAGGAGGGGGGATGGACGGTTTTCTGTCCATCCCCCCAATTGGCGCAAAATCCGGTCGCTACAGTCTGCCATATCAGTGGGTTACGTCAATTGGTTTGGTAAAAAAATTTAATGTTGAGCGGCGACAAGGGGGGATGACGGCAACTTCCCTCTAATTACATAGTTGGCCATTAGGAGACATGTTATGAGACTTGACCGCGAGGTATTAAAGATCTTGAGTGTAAGACTCGGCGACCTAATCCAGTCAAGTAGAAGCGAAATTGAAGTTGAAGCAGCCCAAATATACAATGATTTTGCTAGACGAAACATTGTAAGCCCTATGGCTCTTCGCATGGTGGCAGAAATGTGCTGCAAACATATAAAAAACAGAGGTCAGAAAATTTGTGACTTGTTCTCAGATCTTGCAGAACGCGGGGTACTTTCATTTATCCCTGAAACAAGAGATGAATTTTTTGGTATCGCAAGGGATCACATGAAGTCTGACTTGCAAAGGTTAAAAACAGTGACTGATAGGCCGATGATTGGTAAATTCGACCCAACATCAATGCTCGAGGTCGCTATATCGGATGGCCTAGACCAAATTGATGCTCAGATAGGCATCCTCACGCTGACAAAAAAAGTTCCCTCCAATTCCACCAGTCAAACGTTGACGCTTTATAACTATGGAACAATAGGTGCAATTCAATCAGGTAGTAATATGACTGCTCAAATATCACAAAATGGAGTTGGGAGCAAAGAAGACCTGTTAAAAGCGCTCGAAAATTTAAAGTCAGTACTCACTGGTGAAGACATAGCTAACAAACTAGATATAATTGACACTATTGATGAAGGCATCAAAGAACTCGATCAGGAAAGCGTAAATGTATTTAAACTTCAAGGCTACATAATGATGCTTGTGGCGGCACTCCAAACATTGCCAACCCTAAAGCCAGCCGTAGTTGTGCTGGCTCAGGCTTATGACTTTTACTTTGGTACCACAGTTTCCGACGTTCTTGTTCAGTAATATGCGCCCCAAGCAAAATATACTTAAAGACTACAAGCAAACCTAGGAGGATAGTGTGAACTACATTGTTGAGTGTTTTGTCAGAAAACCAACTGATAGGAAAGCAACAGGCACGGTAAAACTCTTAATTCAGACGGACGATGAAGGACAAATCTATGAAATCGCAAAAAAAGAAGTAGCAAAAAATGGGTATATGTTAGTTAGGCTTGGGCGCATATTGGAAAATGAGACAGTCAGTTTTTAAAGTATTTCTGAGTGGTTCTAGTTTTTCGGCTATGCCAGCTGCCTGGTTTGATGGAGGTATGTGAGGGTCTGTGAGCAATGAATAGGCTGATATAGGTTTGCAGAAGGCCAGCCATGCGCTGGTCGACGTAAAATAGAGGGAGCAAATGGAGCCAAATGAAAAAAAGCCATATAACGATGGGATAGAGACTATTTTCCCCACACTTCAAAAGGAGTACGAAGGGGAAGAGAATCGGAACAAGCACCTTGAAACAAAAGTTCAAGTGCTACTTGCTGTTTCTGGTGTCCTTGCCTCTGCTCTAATGCTGTTGCTTAAGGCCATTGTCGATTCAGCGGGTCCAAAAGCGACAATCCTAATTATTCTATCCCACTCATTCCTATTCTTGATAGCAGCTATTATTAGCTTTCTTTTGGCCTTCAGAATCAAAACCTTTAAGCAAATAGCGCATAATGCACTATTATCTGACAAAGCATTTCAGATGGACAAACAAGAAGTTATGTATAACCTGTCCCATGACTATTATGAATGCATTAAATACAACGCTGAGGCTGCCGGATCAAAGGTAAGGCTCATTAAGTTTGGCAGTGTTTTGATGATAATATCCATTATTTTCTTAGTTATAGCTTTCGGTCACATTTCTTATAACATCATCAACAAGGAAAGGAGCAACTTTATGGCAAAGGACAACGAGAATAAAACTGGGAACACTGGTTCAAACCAGACGGGAACAAATTCTGAACACTCTGAATCTGTAATCCGAGGTGGCAGAGTTTATGATTCGGAGCGGGGCGGATATAACAAAGGCCCCGGATTTGGAACTCAACCTCTTGAAAAATCTGAGTCTGGACTCAAAGAGAAGTAACACGGCGGGGGACGCCAACAAGGCTTACGACCTGCCCGGAAAAACCGGCAGGTCAAAGCCATGCCCGTTGTGCAATGATTGAAAACAAACGAACCATGAAAAACTCAATTATCCCACGGATACTCATCATCTCTGTCGCGGCTCTTTTCGGTGCATCAATCGGCAAAGTCGCAGATTTTGATCAAAGATATTCAGCCGCCTTCGGAGGGATTATCGCTGCTATAGCCGTCGGCATCGGTGCATTATTAAATACCAAAACGAAGGAATTAGAAAACACTACACCACCGAAAAAATTACTAGGGTTACGAATCGGAGTTATTGGCTTTTGTGTGGCAGCAAGCGGTTGTATTGTCGCAGTTTATACTTCCCAATCTGCCGGTTTCATACTTGCTGCCACTGGTATTGGAACGGGTTTTGTAGGCATGGGAATCCACTTCGTAAACATGTTCCGAAAGTAAGTCCGTACACAACCAGGGCCTTGGACTCCGACCGGGGCTGAGAAGCGCCCCGGCGCGGGTCAAGGCCCGGCCCGTTGGCGAAACGAAATAAGGAACCGTCGAGATGCGAACTATTATGGAAACACGTGTGGTCAGGACTGCAAAGTTGCAAACTTATAACTGCTTTCGATTCACTTTCCAGTTTTGCAATCCTGTCCCGATATGTGTCCTAAAATGAAGAGGCGTATTAATCCCGAAAAATTCACCCTGTCTGGCGTATGCCTTAATGGTGACTTCAATCTGCACCATGTATGCCCACAGTATCTTAAAAAGATAACTGAAAGCTTTGGTTGTGTGACTCTTGCCTCTGGTAATTGTAAAGCAATTATTGAAGTTGAATGGGCGGAGTTACTACCAGGTAACCCGACCACCATTACCATAATTGCTAGTGGTTGTACCAAAAAATCGATTAAAGACGATACAATAAGGACTCGACACTACTCCCATTTAATAGATGCATACATTCATTATGTTTTTCTGGCTGCTAATATTGCATCACCAGGATGCATCAGCTTTTATAGCTCAGAACTCAAGCATTCGTCACTTGCTGAAATCAACAATAAATTTATGCTTTCAGGCGATACCTATGGTCTTATGATAGCTACAAAAAATTCAAATTGGCCCGAAATCTGTAATCTAGATATCAATGATGTTAAGGTTTGGCTTGAAAAAGTCGGTTATGGTATCAAACAAATTGCAACTACCAGAACGGACAAAACACTCTTTTCCTTTTTGTATTTATCTACCACAAATGAATGGCTCCTTGATGGTGTTCTGTGGATATCTTATGCTCTAGAAGGCCTGTATGATACTCCAGCCTTCAATATCAAAAGCGCTATCACGAAGAGAATTGCATTATTGCATGGAATGCCAACAGCCGCAGTAAAGAAAAAACTCTCACGGTTCTATGACATTCGCAGTTCGTTTTTCCACGGTAGAATGAAAATTCCACACCCAATGCATAACGAGGTATTAGATCAGTCACTATGGGATTGGGATGAATCAGATGATGTTGACTGTGTGGCATTGGCAGGACGAGTGGTGATAGCTTCAATACAGCAACTGGTCAAAAACAATTTCAGCCATTTAACTTTTACCGAGTCTTTAAATGGTACCCCCTCTGGTTTGGATGGAAGCTGAAAAAGCAAATGTTCCAACAAGCCCCATGGACGCCGACCGCCCGAAAAACTAGGGCGGGCGGGTCATGGGGGCACCCCGTTATGCAGGGAAATGAACATGACAGAGTCTGATCTTTTTGATGAGTTTGAGCGACTCTGGCGTTGCTACAGAGTTTGCTGTGAAGTAGCTGTAACTCTCAAAACACCCAACGCGGAAGATGATGAATTCATCCGAATGGCCATTGTGGGTTTCTCTTACCATGATCGGACAGAAAACTGGAATCATGACCATTATAAGATCGCCAAGAATTACCTAGATGAGTGCGCTGGCCTGGGAGACTCTGCGCAGGAAAAGAAGTTCAATTTGCTGGTGATAGGAGCCTTGCTCGGACTTTACTCTTCTGGCAAGATTGATGAAAAAATCTACAGAATTGGGTACATCCTATTACCCGGTTTCGTAATGGCTAAAGGTGGAGCTGTTAACGAGCTTTGAAGCATAACCACGGCCTTGGACCAGCCCGATAAAGCCTGGCAGGTCAAGGCCGGCCCCGTTGGAAATAAGAATGAAAGAAATGGTTACCACTAACAATTTGACTGACTTCGTATGTATCTGTGAAAAATCGGATATCGATTTTGCGAGAATTACGTACGAATGCGGAGCCATGAAGTTTGTAAATGAACGTGCCCGATTCGAAAACGACGGAATGGTCAAAACCTATAAGTTTGAGGAAATTTATCTAGATCAATCGTTCAATAAATTTACGAAATATGAAGTCATAGCAATACACAACAAGGCTTACCTGATGTACGAGGTGACCGGGAAGGAAATAACAATTTGGGTCTGCTATACGGAAGAAAAAATCCGGAATAGCGGGTATATGACACAATTGCTTAATCTATTGATCAATAAGTACAAGAACAAAAAAATCACAGTCGATACTCATAATCAAAGCTTACGTCACATTTGCAATGACCTCAGAATAAATCTTTTTAGGTGATAAGGCTGCCTTGGATTCCAACACTCGCCAATACCATTCAGCTAAAGCCGCTAGTCAGGCTCGAAGACGTTGGCAAAAAGTGTTGAATTGGGGTCGGACCAAGCTAACTCTCTGGGACTATTATCAAACAACCCATATTCGACCTAAATTTAAGCATTAAAAGCTGCTTTTTGATGGCGAAAAGGGGACTTTCAAGATTGTCACGGCGAACAAAGTCCCAACCAGGCAGTTGGACCGGCCCGAAAAGCCGCCCGGTCAACTCCCGCCCGTTATGCATAAAGGAAGAAACACCATAGAAGAAGAAACTAGCGGGGGTAAATTTTGAGTTTTGGATTCCTTGAAGGCTTCAACAATAAATTACGAAATATTTTTCGGTCAGACTGGCTTGGTATTTACTTGACTTCAGATTATAAGATCTTCCTTTGCGGAACTCCTTTTGACAAACCGGCACCATTTCAGTTGCAAGACGCTAACTTTGCATCACAGCAGTATGACGTATTGGTTAACAGCGTAATTACAGAAGTCCAAAAAAAATGCAAGCGATGGCCTCCCCCACATATATTCTTTTGCAACTCTCTCGATGCCCCTTCTCTCTCTACTGATTTTTTCAAAAAGATCACGGCACAGCAATCAGTTAATATGTATCCGACAGATTGTAAAATGCCTGCAGCGATTGGGGCGGGCATGAACGTCACTGATTTTTCAAAGCAATTAGTGATTGCGATGGTGGAAAACACGATTCACTCGTATTTGGTCTTTGCTTCGTGCATCTATTATTACGAGTCAGCACCAATTTCGTCCAGCGATAGCCTTCAGGAAGCACTGAATGCTCAAATTGCCAGAATTGACGCTGGAATTGAACCTGATCTTCCCACCCATTTCAAAAATATTAATTTGGGGGAAGATGAGATCAATCAGATCAACAGTGGATGGGCCAAACCTTGTTCGGAACAATTGTTTTTAATTGGCTCCCCGAGTGTGTTGATTGACATCGACAAAGAAATTCGGGGCTACAAGATTGTGTCGTGCGAAGGTCTGGATGAGTGCATCGTATCTGGTATGGACACAATAATCAAAGGAGTTTCGCAGCTCCCAGCTGGCACAAGAATTGGAAAAAAAGACTAACCATCGGCAACACCGGTCAAGCCGGTGGTGCCTCAGCCCCGTTGGCTATACAGATAGAGATCTTGGTGACAGATGAATCGAAGCGGGTGTGGCGGGGTCGGACCAAGGTAGGATGCTGTAATGACACGACAATACCCGAAAAACTCCCTGTATTTCACCCTTTGAAGCACCTTTTTACCGGCAAAATGGGGCCAATAAGGCATGGCGGGTCGGGGCGGGGTCGGGGCGGGGTCGGACCAAGGTAACGTGTTATGATTACACGATAAAAACCAAACGGGTGTGGCGGGGTCGGACCAAGGGAACGGGTGTGGCGGGGTCGGACCAAGGTAGGATGCTGTAATGACACGACAATACCGGAAAAACTCCCTGTATTTCACCCTTAGAAGCACCTTTTTACCGGCAAAATGGGGCCAATAAGGCATGGCAAGAGCTAACAGGCACCACATACCAGGGCAGGTATGGCACATTACCCATCGGTGCCATAAAAAGGAATTCCTGCTGAAGTTCGCCAAGGATCGACAACGTTGGCGCTACTGGCTTTTCGAGGCCAGAAAGCGCTTTGGTCTTCAAGTGCTGAATTATACGGCCACGTCAAATCATATTCATCTTCTGGTCGTTGATAATCACATGGATACCATACCGAAGAGTCTGCAGTTGATCGCTGGCAGGACCGCTCAAGAATATAACCAGCGAAAGGAGCGTAACGGTGCTTTCTGGGAGGATCGCTACCATGCGACGGCAATCGATCACGACGAGCACCTACTCCGCTGCCTGGTTTACATAGACCTGAACATGATCCGAGCCGGTGTTGTGAGCCACCCTTCGGAGTGGGATATGAATGGGTACAACGAGATCCAGAAGCCTCCCATCCGCTATGGTGTGATTGATCACCAGGAACTGCAGCGACTGTGTGGAATTTCTGACCCGCAAAAATTTAAGGAACAGTACAAGCAGTGGGTAGAGGTTGCCCTTACTGGCGGTAGCGTGGAGCGAGAAAGCAGTTGGACAGAAAGCGTGGCGGTGGGCAATCGAAAATTTATAGAAGAGGTCAAGGCACGCCTTGGAATTCAAGCCATTGGGAAAAAGATTCGGGAGCAAGGTGGGACCCTGCTTACTCTGCGCGAGGAATCCGCTGCTTACAATGCTGATTATGGCGTCAAAAAGGGCGCTTTAAGCCTCCAAAACACTTATTTTTGGGATATTAGCTGAACAATTTCCGCACATTAGCTTGGTCCGACCCCAGGCGAAGCAGGCGAAGGAACAAGAGCCTTGGAAATAAGTCCGCTGTCGTCGTGCGCAAGCGGTACTACCTCTACAAGCTCCACAAACCTCACAAAACAGTCACGGTCACTTTCAGACAAGCTGTCGAAGGCGAGAAATTCGAGATAGGTGATGACGGAGATGCCAACGTACTCGGCAGTTTCAAGTTTATCGGCAAGGTCACGATTTCCGGCTAGAAGGGAGACAACAGCATTCGTATCTAGCAGAAACCGGCGGTTACCACTCATCACGCATGCTCCGCTGAACTGCTACTGCGTCCCCTTTCCAGGACAACTTGCCACAGAGCTTGGTAAAACCATTGCTCTTCCCCGGTAGTGAATTCCGTCGGGGCTGTTTTGTCTGGCGGGACAGCAAAAACTGGTAAAAGTCCCTCATCTCCCGGCGTGCGGAAGGAGAAAGGGCTGTAAGATCGAGTTGTTTGGGGTTGGCGGGCATGATGTGACCTCCTTCGGCCTGGAAACAGTAGCATAAGGGGGAAAACCTGGCAAGAGTACATGGCGCCTAGCGAAGCGCCAAACACAAAGCATTACAAGATTCGCTTGAGAGTGGGCGATAGGCCAGGCATTGATCAATTAATAACTCGGGAAGAAGAAGGCCCCAACAATGTGCGTGGACCAGGTCTCTGCAGTTGATAAAAGTTGGAAAAAGCTGGAGGGAGCCGAGCGCTCCGCAGGTCACGCCGCGACGTTATGATGGGATTAACTGATTAGAGTAATCGGGGGCTTCGCATCTAGCTTTTCAGCAGTTGATGCAAATTTCTTATCAAAAGTCGCAAGGCCAGCAAGTTCACTGCTACTGGCTAGATGGAGGGCGTCACCGAAGTCCATGCCTTCCGCATACCACGTAAGCGCTTGGGATACAATGGTGGGGTCTTCACTTTCAATACAGGAAAGACCGAGAACGTGGAGCAGTCTTTCGTGTACCGTTTCCCGGGAGAGCTTATAACCGGCTGGCGACGCCAACACCCAGACAAGTTCGAGAAGGACCGACTTGTGAAGAAAGCATCGGTTGTTTGCTAAAAAATTGGTCGCCAGTACAGCTTGGTCGGGATCGTCCTTGATCAGGTACCGCACCAGGATATTGGTATCGAGGGCGATCATAGATGCTTACCAGCTTCGGAGAGGATAGCCTGTTCCATATCCTCCAAAGAAAGCCGCTTGCCACGATACACTGAAGGGGTGTCGGGGGCCTCCAGCTGAGTCGGCGGAAAGACTTTGGTTGGTTTGATAACCAGTTCTGCCCCTCGATCAATGATGACGAACTCGGTACCTGCATCCCAATGATGCCGATCCCGAATGGCTTTAGGTAGTATGAATTGCCCTTTGCTCGACAGCTTTACCGTTTCCATAGAATGCTCCTTGTAAGAAATCAGTAAGACTGTAGCGCATGTCGACGGCTTATGCAATCGATTTGGCTGAAGGAAACTGACGCCAACTCCCGTCTAGACTGGGTGAACCAGTCAGGCTAGCGTTAGGGGCGACGGGGGGCGACGGGGCCAGGCATTGATAAATGGTAACTCGGGAAGAAGGTCCCATCAATTGTTCCTTGTAGAGGAGGAGATGGTGTGCCAGGAATACTATGATTTTTAGCAGACTGAGACATGCAAACTACGCTCTGGCTCTCCTGGCAACCGGAGCCGCCTTTTCGCTGCGCCAGTTGGTTCAATACCTGACGGGAGCAGATCTTCCTCTCTATATCGCCTTCTTCCCCATCGTGTTGATAGTGCTCCTTGCGATTGGCCGGACACCGGCAATCCTTGTCGCAGCTGCGGCGGCGGCATATTCCGCTTACTGGCATCTCTCCCCGACGGGCAGTAATAACGTCGCAAATTCCTCTGATGGCGTCGGTCTTGCGCTGTTTGTCTTGTCTGGTGCCTGCTTGTGTCTACTTTCAGAGATCGTGCGGCAAAAGGTCGATGCCTACCAATCTGCAAACGAACAACTCGTGCGGGAGATAAGCCTGCGCAGGCAGACGGAGGAATATCTGGCAAGCCGCGAGAGAGACCTGTCGCAGACCCAGATGGCAACCCATCTTGGCAGCTGGAAGTGGGATATTGTGAACGATAAGGTGACTTGGTCCAAGGAGTTGTACCGGATTTTCGGCGTGGATCCGCAGACCTTCATTCCGACAAATACCAGGGCCAACGAATTGATTCATCCGGATGATCGGGACATGCACAACAATTTTGTTGCCATGGCGCTGACCGGCGTGTCGGTTGGGCCGTTCGAGTGCCGCCTCTGCCCCCCGGGGGGAGAGGAGCGGATCGTTCTGGCGAGCGGCTTTGACGTCGAATTTGATTCATTCGGCAACCCCGTCTCGCTCCTTGGGACCGTCATTGACCTCACCGAGCAAAAACTGGCTGAACGCAAAATTTCCGAGTATCAGCAAAAACTTCAATCAATGGTGATCGAACTGTCTATGGCCGAGGAGCGGGAGCGGTGCCGCATCGCAGGGGAGTTGCACGATCAGGTCGGTCAGAATCTCATCCTGTGCAAAATGAAGCTCGACGCGCTGATGGAACTGCTACAGTGCGGCGAGCCTTTCGATGTGGCTGCGGGGCTTGAGACGATTATAGACCAAGCGATCCAGGACATCCGGTCGCTCACCTTCCAGATGAGGCCGTCGATACTTGTCACCGGAGGCCTGGGCCCCGCCTTGCACTGGCTGAGTGAGGAGTTGCACGCAACGTCTGGGCTGAAAGTGGAACTTAAGGCCGACTACAGCCACAAACCGCTCAGACATGATGTTAATCAGACTGTTTTTCAGGCTGCGCGCGAACTGATGTTGAATGTCGCCAAACATGCTGGAACCAATGCCTGCCGAGTTACCTTGAATTTTGACGACGATTTCCTCACGCTTTGCGTCGAAGACGATGGCATCGGTTTACAGGCCAGGTCCTCACAAGGCACCAACACCATGAAGGGCGGATTCGGTCTCTTCAACGTGCAACAAAGAATTGAGCATCTGGGCGGCAGGTTTTCCATCGAGGACAAGGTGGCAGGAGGCGTTCTGGCAACCATCATGGTCCCGACGGGAGCGTGTGGCTGACCGTGAAAACAGACTCCGCGGGCTGGCAATAGCTGATAGCAGCCGGGAATAAGCCGAGCCGCTCCGGGGGCTGCACCTCAGCAAGAAACGTCAGGTTATCTCCGACACAGTTCGCATCAAAAACAGGAGGCTTCTTAATGCCAAATTTTTTCTGCAGCGTTACTTTGACGTTTATCCTCACCATCGTCACCGGTTGCGCCATCGGTGTTCCGCAAAACCGGGGCGAATTTGTGGACATGTATAAAGATGCCCACGTGTTCGGCAAGGCGGAGCATGTCACGATCAACCGCCCGGCTAAAGCGGTCGCAGCCGATATTAAGGCATTTTCCCAGAACTGCCTCAACATACGCGTCGTAAATCCACCGAACTACGCTCTAAAGGAGGCAGGAGGCTCGACGACCTTCCGTACAAAAATTGAGAAAGTCGGTAACAATCAGACGACCCTTTCGCTGCAGGAAGAGTACAATGACCGGCCTATGTCCGGAGCGCCACAGGACGGGCTATATACGCTGGTGGCGGAAATTCGCGCGGCAGGCAAAACCAAAACCGAACTCGACATATACCATGCGAGGCGCGGCAAGATCGCCGACCCGCTGAAACAATGGGCCGCCGGCGACAAATGCGCCTGTCCTTCCCTCGACAGAGGGTGGTAAAGGTCTGCCAATACGCGGCGCGGAACTGCACCCGGTCGGAGGATGGAAGGAACTACATATGCACGTGAAAATCTACGCCGCTTTACTGGTATCTGTTTTACTTGCCGCCTGTGCAACACAGTCCGTCGCCCCTTCGCCCCCGCAGGGCGCCAACGCCGACGCGCTGTACATTACAGACGGCAATAAAGCCGGTTTCTCTATCTATCAAAAGGGGCGGCTGGTAAATGCCCCTTGGGAAAACGGCTACCTCACCTACCGGTTGACTAACGGCGACTTCACCATCAGAACGAGATACAAAAGCTTGCGGATATATCTTGCAGAGAAGGATGCTGGAGAATTCAGGCAAAGCAAAGACACCAAGCTGAATGTCCTTTCTTCGGTGTTGAGCGGCGCGTCAGAAAGCGACTCCGACACCTTGTTTGTAGCGGATCATACCGACCCTTTGTCGTCCAACAATTCCATTGACTCTTACAGCGGACTAAAAAAGACTACGAAGTCAGAAAATTCCTATGAAGTCCGAAATTTATATTTCTTGAAAACATCCAAAGAAATCAGTGTATCAAGGTACGCAGGTACTTTGTATGCCTACGCCTGGGTTGATCTCAATGGCGACCACAAGATCGGCCTTGACGAGGTCTCCAGAATCAAGCTTCTTATCAACACGAAGTGACGGAGAGGGCAGACGCCCCCTGGACCAAACCGGCAGCTGAGTCACGTCCAGAGGGAACAAACAAAACAGGGCAGGCACCACATGAGGCGTGGTGTTCTGCCTTTTTTTTTCGATGTGTCTGCTGGTTCTGAAGGACATCTGCCAAAATGGTCAAGGATAACAATCAACTTCGAGTTTGACACCAATGAAAGATATCTATATATTGCGACCACATTAAGTTTTTTCAAATGAAAAGTTACATAATGGTAATGTTTGTATTGATGCAAACTAAGATTCGAATGAGGGAGCAGATAATCAAGTGGAACGGAAGGGGGCAAGTTGTCCGGCTGCGCCGGCCAGTATGCCGCCCGGATGAGCACATGCGACCTATACAGGGAAGCTCGTGTTTGTTTCAGACAGGAAAATGTCGCACCTGCCACATGGGCGGAAAGATTGACGTTAATAGGGTAAATTTTTATCGGTTCGTCGGAGATTATCTATGGAAACATCTAAACCCAGGCTGCTTCACTGTGTTCTATTATTAAATGTCTTTTTCGCCGCAATCTTCCTCTTATTGGCTGGCAGTCATCACGAAGCCTTTGCAGGCCCTGTGGTAACAATTGTTGATCCTGCGGCAGGCTCATCTGGTATACCAAGCTCATCTAAGGTACATGCAACGTTTACCGAATCCTTGAATCCGCAGACGGTTAACAAGTGCAACGCATCTTTGACCCGCGCCTCAAAAGTTACCAATATTTCCACTTTTGGAGACCATATTCTGTCAATCACCTCGGATGGTGCCATTTGGGGATGGGGCGGTAGTACCTACGGCGAGACAATTGCGCCCGTCGGCCTGTCCGCGGTGGCGTCCGTTTCTATTGGTGGGAGCCACTCCCTTGCTTTGAAATCCGACGGCACGGTAGCGGCTTGGGGAAGTAATGCCTATGGCCAGAGTTCGGTCCCGTCAGGACTTTCCAACGTAGTGGCTATTGCCGCGGGAGAGAGACACAGTGCTGCCTTGAAATCTGACGGCACGGTTATCGAGTGGGGTGACAACAGTTACGGGCAGTCTTCAGTGCCCGCAGGACTATCCGGTGTCGTTGCAATAGCTGCCGGCGACCTTCATACCCTTGCTTTGAAGTCCGACGGCACGGTGGTGGCTTGGGGATACAACTATGATGGGCAAGTTACTGTGCCGACCGGTCTTGCCGGTGTGACGGCCATAGCCGCGGGAGCGAACAATTCCGCCGCGGTAAAAACTGACGGTACGGTTGTAGTTTGGGGCATGAACTACACCAACAACAATAACGTGCCGGCCGGCCTCACGGGAGTTGCGGCAATTGCGGTAGGGGGGCATGTCGTTGCCTTAAAGTCAGATGGCAGCGTGGTGGCCTGGGGAAACAACAACTATGGTCAGGCAAGGGTTCCTGCCGGCCTGTCCGACGTAATTGCCGTGTCCGCTGGAGGGACGGATACTATTGTATTGAAGTCTGACGGCACAATAGTGGCTTGGGGTTATAACAGCCATTCTCAAGATAATATCCCCCAAAAACCCGGATGCTTTTCAGCAGTCTCCGTCGGCGGGTATCATTCTACAGCAATAAATCCGGACGGGACCATAACGGCATGGGGGAGTAATCTTTATGGCCAAGCAAACGTGCCAACAGGGCTTAATAATGTTTCTGCCGTTGGAATCGGTGAAGGGGTTACCGTAGCGCTAAAATCCGATGGGACGGTGGTCACATGGGGCCACAACAGCAAAACACCTCCTGCGGTTTCCGGAGTAACTGCAATAGCCGTCGGTGGGTTTCATGCCTTAGCGCTCAAGCCAGACGCCACTGTTGTGTCGTGGGGTACAGATTACTACGGCGAGACCATGGTGCCTGCAGGCCTAAACGGAGTGAGCGCGATCGCAGCCGGCTTCTATCATTCATTGGCATTGAAGGCAGATGGCTCATTGGTTGCCTGGGGGAATAATGGCTATGGCCAGGTATCGATACCCGCCGGACTCAACAATGTGACCTCAATAGCTGCAGGGATGGATCACAACGTGGCCGTAAGGTCTGATGGCACGGTGGCAGCATGGGGCTCTAACAGCAGTGGACAAGCAACCGTACCCGCAGGGCTCTCAGGAGTGCGGCAAGTGGCGGCCGGGGACCTGCATTCGGTTGCGCTCAAGACAGACGGGACCGTCATCGCTTGGGGTGACAGTACCTACGGCCAGACAGCGGTCCCTGCCGGGTTGACTGATGTCGTGGCTGTGGCAGCGGGGAACGGATACACCCTGGCCCTGAAATCAGGCGGCACGGTAGTCGGATGGGGAGATAACAGGTTTGGTCAGGCAACCCTGCCTAAATCTCCATACGGGACACCTCTCAACGCTTCTGTCAGCTGGGATCCGGCAACACTTACGGTGACATTATTACCTGAACAGCCGTTTCCGCTGGGAGCAACGGTAAATGCCGCCCTGAGCGGTGCGATTGAAAACGTTTCAGGCGAAAGGATTGCTCCCTATAATTGGAGCTTCAGCGTTGCCGACTCCTATCGCATAACCTCGTCCGTTTCCGGCGGAGCCGGCGGCTCGATCAACTGCACCCCGGGTAGCCCGGCGCCCGGGCAGGACGCGACCTGCGGCATGTCTCCCGACGCCGGGTATGCCCTTTCCGGGTTGACTGACAACAGCACCGACGTGCTTGGCGCCGTTACCGCCGGGAGTTATCTGATCCCCGCCGTCTCGGGCGACCACACCTTGTCAGCGACCTTCGTAGAAATCGGGTTTCCGATGACCGTCAGCCTTTCCGGCACGGGCGGCGGGGTAGTACATTCTTCACCTGCACCCGATCTTGCCTGTGCCGCCGGCAGCTGCGGGCAGAAATATCTGGTTGGCACAACGGCCATTCTTACCGCAATGCCGAACTCCAACTCGTTTTTCGTTGGCTGGGGAGGTGACTGCGCTGGCGCAGGTGACTGCAGCGTCGCCATTAATGCACCACATTCCGTTACCGCAACGTTTGAGCTCAAAAGTGGTGTGCCTGCCGTAGCTATTACTTCCCCCGCAGCAGGCCCGACCAACAATCGCACGCCAGTGTTACAGTACTCCGTAAACAATGGGTCCGTAGTCGTCACCGTTGACGGTATCGTGGTTGCAAAAGCTCCCGGCGACACTCTTGGGCCGCTGGCCGATGGAGCACACACGGTAAGAGTAGAGTCCACGGCAGGCGACAAGAGTAATTTTGCCGAGGTGATTTTCACGGTTGATACCATCCCCCCGGTCGTCTTCATCGATCCGGTTGCTCCCACCAAAACCAACAGCCAGATCGTTACCGGCACCCGTGAGACCAACGCGGCAGTCAGCATATCGGTAACCGCGCCTGCCACTGTCGGCGCGGTTACCTACCCGACTGCCACTACCTGGAACTGTCTCGTAAACAGCCTGGCGGAGGGGGACCACACCGTCACGCTTACTGCCAGCGATGCTGCTTCCAACAGCGCCACCACTGCAATCGCCATCACCCGGGACACAGTTGTACCGATTGTTGCCATCGCCTCGCCGACTGCCGGACCGACCAGCAGCCACACTCCTCTCCTCGCCTACACCGCAAGCGACGGGAACGTCGCAATAAGCATGGATGGCGTTGTCGCCAACAAGGTCTCTGGCGACTATCTCGATACGCTTGCCGACGGGATTCATACCGTACGGGTGGAGTCACGTGACACTGCAGGAAATGTGGGCTTCGCCGTGGTGACATTTGTTGTAGATACTACTCCACCTCAACAAACGGTATTTTCAAAAGTTTCAGCAGGAACGAGGCACACAATAGCTTTGAAGTCAGATGGCACTTTATGGTCATGGGGTTACAACGCTTTCGGACAGTTGGGAGATGGCACGACGGTAAATAGATATGTCCCTGTTCAAATAGGGGATGACAATAAATGGATTTCCATTTCAGCAGGAGTGGATTTCACATTGGCTCTGAAATCCGATGGTACATTGTGGGGCTGGGGCAGGAATGATTTAGGACAATTGGGAGATGGCACTACCACGTTTCGTTATTCACCCGTCCAGATAGGAAATAGTACCGACTGGATTTCGATCCATGCAGGAGGCTACCACGCCGCAGCGCTCAAATCTGACGGTACATTGTGGGCATGGGGGGGGCAATTATAACGGTCAGGTGGGAAATGGTTCAACACTGAACCAGCTTTTCCCGCTGCAAATCGGAACAGACAGGAGCTGGACTGCTATTTCAGCAGGAGGTGCCCATACCCTGGCACTCAAGGCAAACGGTACCTTGTGGGGCTGGGGTAGCAACAGTTCAGGTCAAGTGGGATTGGGATACGGTTCGTTGGCACAGTACACCTCACCGACCAGAATAGGTACTGCTGGAAATTGGAAACTTATATCGGCTGGAACCTATCACAGCATGGCGCTCCAAACCGACAATACTCTCTGGGGTTGGGGTAGCAATCAATATGGCCAATTAGGGAATGGCACTACAAGCAGTTATGGTCAACTAAGCTTTCCGGTAAAAATAGGAAGTGTAAGCAATTGGTCTTCCGTTTCCGCTGCCTATGGTCATACCGTGGCTCTTGATTTGAATGGAGCTTTGTGGGCTTGGGGGCGGAATTCATCAGGGGAATTGGGCGATGCAACCAGTGTCGATAAAGTTTATCCTGTACGAATAGGTACGAACGCCACATGGACAACCATGGAAACTGGCGATTCCTATACGGTCGCTTCCAAATCAGACGGTACCCTTTGGGCATGGGGGAATAACTGGTATGGAGGATTGGGAGATGGTACCGCCTCTGAAAGAGATGGGGCGACAACGGCCACTAAATACGTGCCAACACATATAAACAGGATTCTTAGCATAAACAACGGGGGCATCTATACCAAGAACAGCTCGGTTTCCCTCAGGGTACTGGCCGCCGATGCCAACGGTATTGCAGCAACGCAGTTCAGCAATGATGGCAGCACATGGACGAACCCCGAGCCCTACGCTACGACGAGAACCTGGACGCTTGAGCCTGGTGATGGGACCAAGACGGTATTCGCGAAGTTGAAGGACAACGTCGGCAACTGGTCAGGTGCCTTTAGCAGCACGATCATAGTTGATACCACGGCACCGACAGTTTCCGTTGCCTCGCCAATTGCCGTAGTTACCAATGATAACATGCCACTTCTTATCTATGCGGTTTCAGACGGCAATGTGACTGTACTTGTGGACAATGCCCCTGTTACTACCGTTTCCGGCCAAAGGCTTGCTGCACTTACTGACGGGACACATACGGTTCGGGTTGAATCAAGAGATGCAGTTTGGAATACCGGATTTGACGAAGTAACTTTTACGGTAGATCTCCCACCAGCGGTATCGATCACCTCGCCGGCATCGGGATCCACCAACAACACGACACCGCTCCTGACATACACTGCCAGCAACGGTACCGTTGTCGTGAAGGTTGATGGTGTGATTGTCAACAAGGTCTCGGGCAACAGCCTGGACGCCCTCGCCAACGGCACGCACATCGTTCGTGTCGAGGCAACGGATGCCGGCGGAACGGGATATGCGGAAAGGACTTTTGCGATCGATACCGTGGCTGCGACAGTAACTATTTCTTCGCCGACCACGGGTACCACCACCGACAACCCGCCGCTGTTGACCTATACGGTGAGCGACGGAACGGTGACCGTTAAAGTCGACGGCGTTAGCGTCGCCAAGGTGTCCGGCAGTCGGTTGAGTACCCTGGCGAACGGAGCGCACACCGTCCGGGTTGAATCGCGGGATGCTGCGGGGAATATAGGGTTTGCAGAGGTGACTTTTACCGTCAATGCCCCGCTGACCAACCTGACCGAGGACTTCGAGTCCGGAACCATTACCAGACTGCCCTGGGTTACGAGCGGCAATGGTACATGGTCCGCGAAAACCACAACGAAGCGCGGCGGACTTTATGCTGCAGAAGCGCCGGTGTCCATCGTTGACAATCAAAGCGCCACGCTTGAAGTCCCTGTTGCTTGTGCCGCCGGCAACATTACCTTCTGGTATTCGGTCAGTTCCGAGGCGAATTTTGACTTTCTCCACTTCTACATCGATGGAGTCGAGCAGAATAAATGGTCTGGTACAGTCGCCTGGAACCAGGCATCGTTTCCTGTAACCGCCGGCAACCATACCTTCAGATGGTCATATACCAAAGACTCTTCAGTTTCTTCCGGGTCAGATGTGGCGTGGATTGATGATATTGCGGTTCCTTAGCAACCTCAGCGTTAGCTCGGTTCACTTCCCGAAAAGAAGTTAAATGCCGGTCACCCCTGAAACCTGTAGCGTAGGGTAGGCTGGTTGACCAGGAACAAGTTTTTACTGCTGCCGCAAAACGGCCCAGAGGGAGAGGGGGATGTATTCGATCCGTCGGAAAATGGATTAGTTGAGACTGACAATGCAAACTCGAGGAGGGGCTATGGATATTGAGTACAGATACACGCAGGATTTTGAACAGAGACAACTGCAAGACCTTTTTCTTTCCGTCCAATGGTCTTCTGGGCAATACCCTGACAAATTGCAAGTCGCCATGAAAAATTCTGACTGTGTTATTTCGGCATGGCATGGCGATACGTTGGTCGGACTCATAAACGCACTTTCCGACGGTGTGATGACAGCCTACTTTCACTATTTACTCGTGCATCCAGAGTACCAGGCCAAAGGCGTAGGAAAGCAACTTGCCTCTCTCGCTCTGGATAAGTATAACGACTACGCTCGTAAAGTACTTATTGCCTATGATAAAGAAGTAGGATTCTACCAAGGATTAGGCTTCGAAATCGGCACAGGAAAAACACCGATGTTTGTTACCTTCTTGACAACATAAAACTTGAATAACGCGTGTCTTATTTTTTCAAATAGCAGAGAAGGGTCATCGCAAAGCGCGATTTTCAGCCGACATCGTAGACACTGTCGGTGCGATGAGGCTGCCAGGACGGGGCGAGGCGACCCCCGTCCGCCCGTCACACTGCGAAAAGGTAAGCGGTGATGCCTTAGACAAACCCCAACTCAACCCGCTTTCCAAAAACCTGGGCGATCTTTTCCAGGGTTTTGACCGTCGGATTGGCTTTACGCGGGTTTTCGAGACGTTGATAAACCTGATAGGAAATCTTGAGCTGGCGCGCTACTTCAACCTGTGGCCTGAGGGAATTGACCGGATTCTATACAACCTATATGATGCATGCCAAGGCGGGAATTGGGGGAGCGCAGAAAGGAGAAATGACATGACCAAGCCAGCAAAGAATACGGTTTGCCTTTGGTACGACGGCGATGCGGAGGAGGCGGCGCGCTTTTACGCCAAGACCTTTCCCGATTCATCGGTCGACGCGGTGCATCTCGCACCGGGTGACTACCCGTCCGGCAAGAAGGGGGATGTGTTGACGGTGGAGTTTACCGTGATGGGAATTCCCTGCCTTGGGCTCAATGGCGGACCGGAGGTCAAACACAACTGGGCATTCTCGTTTCAGGTCGCGACCGTTGACCAGGAAGAAACGGATCGTTACTGGAACGCCATCGTAGGCAACGGCGGGGCAGAGAATGTGTGCGGCTGGTGCCAGGATAAGTGGGGGGTGTCCTGGCAGATTACGCCGATTGTCCTGACCAAGGCGATAACGGATCCCGATACCGCTGCCGCCAAGCGCGCGTTCGATGCGATGATGCAGATGACGAAGATAGACGTCGCTGCAATCGAGGCGGCGCTTAACAGCAATTGACAATTGACGATTGACAATTGACAATTGACAATTGACAATTGACAATTGACAACTGGAACCACAGGGGAAAGACGCTCACCGCAGAGGAGACACAGAGGAAAAACCAAGAGGTGGGACAGGCACCGTATGAAGCGATCTGCCTGCTAGTAGTGGTAACGAAGCTGCGCGATCATTACTGAGTCATCTTCGACCTTGTACACGATGCGATGCTCGTCGTTGATTCTGCGGGACCAGTACCCGGATAGAGCATGCCTCAGTGGTTCCGGTTTCCCTATCCCTTCGTGGGGCTTTCTCTGGATCTCCCTGATCAGGGTGTTGATGCGCTTGGCGACCTTCTTGTCTGTGCTCTGCCAGAACAGGTAATCTTCCCAAGCGCTTTCCGAGAATATGAGCTTCAATCGATCAGCTCCCGTTCGGTTGCCTTTCCGGTCTCTAGCTCGGCTATAGATTCAACCAGCCGCCGCACGTTTTTAGGGCTTCGCAGCAGGTACGCCGTTTCCTCCAGCGCTTCGTAGTCGTCAAGTGACATCATGACCACCGGCTTTGCCGCTTTGCGGGTGATGATGACGGGGGCATGGTCGTCACATACCTTCTCCATCGTTTCTGCCAGTTTGCTGCGCACGGAACTGTAGGTTATCGAATTCATGATCTAACTCCTGCGATAGTTGTACAAGTAATCGTACAATACTAATTGAGGATTGACAATTGAATAACCGAAAGGCGGAACACAGAGGTCGCGGAGGTCCACGGAGGTCACTGAGGTATTTGCAGGCAATAACCAAAGCTTAGGCACTCACTACAGAGGGGCACAGAGGAACCACAGAGGAAAAACCAAAAAAGGGGACAGGCAATGCATGATGCATCTGCCTGTCCCCTTTGTTTTTAAAGCTTTATCCGGTGTTTCTTAAGGTTCTTCTTCGTGTTGCTATGAACCTGTGGTTCGACTGGGAAAGGTGTGGACTTTCCTGCTTCTGCTTTTCCTCTGTGCCCCTCTGTGGTGTGTGCCTTTGGATTTATGCCACCGAGGCTTTGATGTCGGCTACCAGGTTGGCTACTTCGGCGGTATCGGTGTCCCAGGAGCACATGAACCTGGCGCCGCCGGACCCTATGAAGGTGTAGAAGTGCCAGCCGCGACCGCGCAGCGCCTCCAGCGCCTCGGGCGCCATTTCCAGGAAGACGGAGTTCGCCTGGCTCGGGAACATGACCCGCACTTGCGGTATCTTCCTGATCTCGCTTTCCAAGAGCCTCGCGCAGTTATTGGCGTGCGCCGCGTTCTTTAGCCACGCGCCGCTTTCCAGCATGCCGATCCAGGGGGCGGTGAGAAAGCGCATCTTGGAGGCGAGCTGTCCCGCCTGCTTGCAGCGGTAGTCGAACTCGAAGGCGAGCTCCTTGTTGAAGAAGACTACCGCCTCGCCTATGGCAAAACCGTTCTTGGTCCCCCCAAAGGTGAGGACGTCGACCCCGGCCTGCCAGCTGATCTCTTTCGGGGCGACGTTCAAAGACGCTACTGCGTTCGCAAAGCGTGCGCCGTCCATATGCACCCGCAACGAGTGCTTCTTGGCCAGTTCCCCAATCGCCTGCAGTTCCTGCACGCTGTAAAGCGTCCCCAGCTCGGTGGCCTGGGTGATGCTGAGCGCTTTCGGCTTGGGGTAGTGGATGTCGGTGCGCTTGTGGATGGTGTGCTCCACCGCATCGAGGTCGATCTTGCCGTTTTCTCCGGGAACCAGCAGCACCTTGGTGCCGTTGGAGAAGAACTCGGAGGCGCCGCACTCGTCGGTCTCTATGTGCGCCATCTCGTGGCAGACGATGGAGTGGTAGGACTGGCACAAGGAGGCGAGGGCGAGCGAGTTGGCTGCGGTGCCGTTGAAGACGAAGAAGACTTCGCAGTCGGTCTCGAACAGTTCGCGGATCTTTTCGCAGGCTTCGGCGGTCCAATAATCGTCGCCATAGGAGCTGGCCATGCCGCGATTGGCCTCCGCCATCGCCGCCCAGGCTTCGTTGCATATCCCTGCATAGTTGTCGCTGGCAAAATGGTGCTTCAGCTCGCTGTGTCCGCTTTCCTTTTTCTTCATCTCTTCCTCTCTTCCTCGCCTTTCACTTCTTTGTGTGCTGTTTTGTCTTGGACCTATCACAGTTTGTGCTTCGACTCAGGCTACCTTTGCCACTTTACTAACATTCACGGCCACCATGGAATTGGTTGTATCGAATTTTTGTATTATATGAGCAAAATTATGTCAATGATTAAGTCCCTATCCTTCAGCGACAACGGCGGCCGATTCAGCTTCTTCTTTCCCCTCGTCCGGCAGCAGCTCGGAGACGATCATCCCTGCGAAAATCAGCGCCGCCCCCGTCATCCCGAAAAAGCCCAGCCGCTCGCCTGCGGCGTAATAGGCGTAGCCGGCAGCGAATACCGGTTCGGTGCAGAAGATGAGGGCGGTGTGGGCCGGGCTGATGAACTTCTGCATCGTGGTCTGCACCAGGAAAGCGAAGACGGTGGCGATCAGCACGCAGACCACCAGGGTCCATAAAAGTTCCGGATGCCAGACGAAAACCTCCTTGCCGCGCGCCGTAGCTGTCGCGAGGCTCAAGAGCCCGACCACGGTGAGCTGCAATGTGGTCAGAAGGTAGACGTCGCTTGAGGCCTGTCGGGAAAAGTGGCTGGTGTAAAGAAGATGCAGCGCGACGCAGGCACCGCAGATGGCGGCAAGGATGTCGCCGTAGTTAAAACTGAGAGTGCCGTTGCCGCAGAGGAGAAAAAGCCCGGGCGTCGCAAGAGCTACGCCCCAGCGGATGCCAGGGCCTGCAGGCAACCGGAAGAGGAGCGCGCCGAACAGGGGGACCAGCACCACGTTCAGACCGGTAAGGAAGCCGGTGTTAGATGCGCTGGTGTACTGCAGCGCCATGGTCTGAAAGGCGTAGGAGGCAAAAAGCAGAATGCCCAGCACGCAACCGCTCAAGAGAAGGCGGGCGTTTAATCTATTAGCGCGTGCCAAGGCAAGAGGAAGCATGACTGCAGAAGCAATTAAAAATCTTTGTGAAAGAAAAACAAAGACATCAACCTGACTGATTGCATCTTTTACTATGGTAAAAGTTACTCCCCAGAAGAACGTCGTTATCAGAAGCAGTATACCCGCCTGAATTTTTTTCACAGATCTCAACGTTGTTTGACCTCATAAAACCTTGATTTCACTTAATTGTGGTATGACAACTTAACATGAGCTTTCAGACGGTGCAACTGCTTATTTATTAAGTGGTTGACAAGAGACGATTTTATCTTTAAAAGTATGCCCGAAAATGTTAAAGGTGTGTTCTGTTTAATATTAAAGGGAACCAAGGAGGAAGTATGAAAGCTATTCGTATCATGGCAGTCGTTGTGGCATTCGCAGGTCTTTGTTTTGCCTCTGCAGCCCTGGCCGCACCGAAAACGGTAACCGTCGCTACCGACGCGACCTGGCCCCCGATGGAGTTTGTGGATGCCAACAAGAAGATCGTCGGTTTCGATATCGACTTCATGAACGCAGTCGCCAAGGAGGCGGGTTTCCAGGCCTCCTTCAAGAACACTGCCTGGGACGGCATCTTCGCCGGCATCGCCGCCGGCCAGTACGACGCCATCATCTCCTCGGTCACCATCACCGACGAGCGCAAGGCGAAGTTCGACTTCACTGTTCCTTACATCAGCATCGGCCAGATCCTGGTGGTGCCCAAAGCCGAGAAGGGGACGAAGATCGGCGATCTGAAGGGCAAGAAAATCGGCGCCCAGATCGGCACTACCGGTGCCATGGAGATCAAGAAGGTCGCCGGCGTGGAGCTGAAGACCTATGACGAAGTAGGTCTCGCTTTCGAGGACATGGCAGCCGGGCGCATCTCCGGTGTCGTCTGCGACCAGCCGACCGCCGTCACCTACGCGCTGGACAAGAAGGAGTACAGCAACAAGTTCAAGATCGTGGGCCAGCCCTTCACCAAAGAGGCTTACGGCATCGTGGTCAAGAAGGGTAACAAGGAGCTGGTCGACCAGCTGAACAAGGGAATCGCGGCAGTGCAGAAGAAAAAGATCGACCAGCAGATCAAGAAGAAGTGGCACCTTAAGTAGTGCACGATTGGCTCCTGCAGGAGCGGCACGCAATGGCGCTGACCCCGCCGAAGCCCCCTGCAGGAGCTGTTTTTTGGCCCAAGCGCGTATACGGGAAAAGTTAAAAAATCAAAGTTGAGCCGGGATGTTAGCCCGGCCAGGACGGTATGAAAAACTGATGAGTATTGATGCAAAAAAGCAGATCATCGACGTCGGGGACGGTGCAGCCATCCCCCGCAAAAGCGACCGCGGACTCTTTACCGCGTGGCGCATAGCCTTCTTTGGGGCCATCGGCACCCTGATCTATCTGGTAAAGACAAAACCTGACCCTTATCTCAACATTCTCAAGTTCGTTCCCGACGGCATACTGGTTACTTTCCAGGTGACCCTCGGGGCGATACTTTTAGCCATCGTCTTCGGCCTCTTCACCGGCTTGGGGAGGATCTCCAAGAACCGGTTCCTAAACGGCGCAGCCTCGCTTTACGTCGAGATCATCCGCGGCATCCCCCTCCTGGTGCAGATCTTCTACATCTACTACGCCCTTGGGCGCTTCGTGCAGGTCCCCCCGATCCTTTCCGCCATAATCGCCATGGCTGTCTGCTACGGCGCTTACATGGGCGAGGTGGTACGGGCGGGGATCGAGTCGATCCACAAGGGGCAGAGGGAAGCAGCGCTTTCGCTCGGCATGAACGGGCGCCAGACCATGATCCACGTCATCCTGCCGCAGGCGGTGAAGGTGATCCTGCCCCCGGTGGGCAACGAGTTCATAGCCCTTTTGAAGGATTCCTCGCTTGTTTCCATCATCGCCGTCGCGGATCTTTTGCGCCGCGGCCGCGAATTCGCCTCCGAGTCTTTCACCTATTTCGAGACCTACACGGTCATAGCGCTGATTTACCTGATCATCACCTTGTTCTTCTCGAAGATCATCGGCGTCATGGAGGAGCGTGTCAGTGTCAACAAGTAAGCGCAGAAAGATGGTCGAGGCGACCGAGATCGTGAAGATCTACGGTTCTTTCCGGGCTTTGGACCGGGTTTCACTGGACGTTTTCGACGGCGAGAAGGTGGTCATCATCGGCCCCTCCGGGTCCGGCAAATCGACGCTGCTTCGATCCATCAACAGGCTCGAGGAGATCGACCGGGGCAAGATGATAGTGGACGGCATGGATATCATGGACCCCAAGACCGACATCACCAAGGTGCGCGAGGAGGTGGGGATGGTGTTCCAGTCCTTCAACCTTTTCCCGCACAAGACTGTGCTGGAGAACCTCACCCTGGCGCAGATTGTGGTCAGGAAGCGCTCCAAGTTCGAGGCGGAAGAAAAGGCGATGATGCTCCTGGAGAAGGTCGGGCTGGTGGCAAAAGCCAAGGCCTACCCGGGGAATCTCTCCGGCGGTCAGCAGCAACGCGTAGCTATCGCCCGCTCGCTTGCCATGGATCCGAAGATGCTCCTTTTCGACGAGCCGACCTCGGCGCTCGACCCCGAGATGATCGGCGAGGTTTTGGACGTAATGAAGGATCTCGCCAGGGATGGGATGACCATGGCGGTGGTAACGCACGAGATGGGTTTTGCCCGCGAGGTGGCGGACCGGGTGATCTTCATGGACGCCGGGAGGATCGTGGAGGAGGGGACGCCGGAGCATTTCTTCACCGCACCTTCCCACGAACGCGCAAAGCTGTTTTTAAGCCAGATACTGTAGCCGCTGCCGCGGCGCTCTGAGAGGGAAACCTGGGCGCCGGCGGTACATGCTTTGTTTATATTTCAGTTGAATGGAAAGGTGGTGGTCGTTTTCCCCCGGGTTAACTAGCAGGCCAGTTGTACCAGCAGGACATGCAATTAACTTAAAAGAGGAGGATGTTAAATGAAGAAACAGAACAAAAAGCTTTTGGTGGCAGCAATTGCAGCAGCTCTGTCCGCAGCGTCCGCAGTACCCGCCCTAGCACTGGAGAACCAGTTCAACGGCGCCTTCACCGCTTTCTACGACATGTCGAACTTCAGCGGCAGCGGCGTCACCCAGAAGAACGCGCCCAGCGAGAACTACTTCGTACAGCGCGTTCGTTTGGGCTACACCGCCAAGGCTGACGACCACGTCAAACTGGTCACCAAGTTCGAATTCGACTACGACTACTGGGGCAACAGCTCCTACACCAACGCTCGCGGCGGCGGCGGCGCTATCGGTGCCGACACGGTGAACATGGAGACCAAGCACCTCTATCTCGACCTGACCTATCCGCAGCTCAACACCAAGATCGGTATGATGCCGTACAACGATTCCTTCAAAGGTCTGGTGTTCGACGCCGACATGGCCGGCATCCTTCTCTCTCACGATTACTCCAATGCCAGCATCTCCGCGGGTTTCTTCCGCCTGATGGACTCCACCAAAGACAGCAACATCATTAAAGACGGTCGCCAGCAGGACTTCACCCGCCTGGGTAGAAACACCAACGACATGTTCACCCTGGACGGCAAGTACACCGTCTCTAAGGACCTGACCGTCGGCGCTGCCTACTACTACATCCAAGACGACAGCAACGACTTCGTCTCCACCATCCAGAGCGCCAAGGTGCACAACCTCGGTATCAATGCCGCCGGCAACGTCGGCCCTGTTGCCCTGAACGGCTTCTTCCTGAAGCAGTTCGGCGACCTCTCCAAGACCACCGATGCCAAGGGCTACACCTTCAACGTCGGCGCCAAGATGCCCCTGGCCGGCGGCACCCTGCGCTCCGAGTTCCTCTATGTCAGCGGCGGCAACGATCAGTTCTACATCACCCACAGCGAACCGGGCGCGACCGAGGGCGGCCAGTTCTACGACGCCGAGATGATCATGTTGAACCGTGACAAGTACGCGACCACCATCGATAACGCCATCATGTACGACGTCAACAACAGCGGTCAGGGCGTTATCGAAGGCACCGTCGGCTACGACTACACCTTCAACGACAAGGTTTCCGCCAGCGCCAATGCCGGCTTCGCCGCCGTTGCCAAGAACACCGCCCACGCAGGGAGCAGCGACTACCTCGGCACCGAGATCAACGCTGAGGCTTACTACAAGCTGACCGCCAACGTTACTCTCGGCGCACGCGCGGGCTACCTCTTCCTCGGCGACTACTTCACCAACGAAGACAACCCCTACGATGTGAAGCTCATTGCCAAGTACAACTTCTAAGACGCATACGATCTTCCCCGGTACTCTCTGTACCGGGGAAGATAAATTACGTCTGTGTCTGTCTTGACAATCAAGTAGTGACAATTAGAATCAGTTGACGTGTGAATTTTGTCTTTACAATGAGAACGACATCCAAAGGAGGTAGTCTGCATGAGCTTTAAGAAGATCAGCGCATTGCTCTTGGTAGCGATGCTGGCAGCCGGCGCATTCGGCTGCAAGAAGAAGGAAGAGGCCGCAGCCCCGGCTGCAGGAGCCGCCAAACCGGCAGGCAACACCGTGAAGATCGGTTTCCTCGGCGCTCTCACCGGCGACGTGGCGATGTTCGGCAAGCCGACCCTCGAAGGTATGAAGATGGCTGCTGCTGAAATCAACGCAGCCGGCGGCATTCTCGGCAAGCAGATCGAGATCGTCGAGGCCGACAACCGCGGCGACAAGCAGGAAGGCGCTTCGGTCACCCAGAAATTCATCTCCCGCGACAACGTGACCGCCATCGTCGGCGACCCGACCACCGGCATCACCAAGGTTGCCGCTCCCATCGCGCAGAAGGCAGGCGTGGTGCTGCTGTCCGCCGGCGCCACCGGCCCGGGCGTGGTCGAAGTGGGCGATTACATCTTCCGCGACACCCTGCTCGACTCCATCGCTATTCCGGCCTGCATCCAGTACTTCGCGAAGGACCTCGGCTTCAAGAAGGTCGCCATCATCACTTCCGACAACAACGACTACTCGGTCGGCCTTTCCCAGACCTTCCGCGATGCCGCTGCCAAGGTTCCCTCGATCAAGATCGTAGCCGACGAGAAGGTGAAGGACGGCGACAAGGACTTCTCCGCTCAGATCACCAACATCAAGGCTAAGAAACCGGACGTCATCCTCTTCTCCGGTTACTACACCGAGGGCGCTCTGATCATGAAAGAGGCGCGCAAGCAGGGTCTCAAGTCCCCGATGTTCGGCGGCGACGGACTCTTCTCGCCTAAATTCATCGAGCTTGGCGGCCCCGCAGTCGAGGGCTCCATGTCCGCTCTGGGCTTCTCCACCGAGCAGGCTTCCCCTGCGACCGCGAAATTCATCGAGGCGTTCAAGGCGAAGCATAACGGCGAACTCCCGGGCCTCTTCGACGCCCAGGGCTACGACGCAGTGATGCTCCTGGCAGACTCCATGAAGCGCGCCAACAGCGTAGACGCCAAGGTATTCAAGGATGCCCTTGCCAAGACCAAAGGCTTCGAAGGCGTTTCCGGCACCATCAGCATGCAGGCCAACCGCGAGCCGATCAAGAGCCCGCTTTCCCTTCTCTTTGTGAAGGACGGCAAGTTCGTGCTGAAGGCAAAAGTCCCCGTCAAAATGGACTAAGGCCTGAACCCCGCAGTACCAGCGGCCCCTGTTTCGACAGGGGCCGTTTTTTTTTTACTCAGACAGGTCAGACAGATTTCTCAGTGACTGACCGTTTACCCCTTGACAAGAACAATGAGAAAAATTATATTTCATCAAGTTAAAGGGGAGTAGTTATCGGCCGGAGAAATGGCCGACCCGGTTTCCGTCAATACGGTCTTAGGACCCGGAGCCGGGGCAGATATCCTGTCAACAAGACCTTTATCCAGGCATTAACGTGTCGCGGGTAAAGGTTTTTTTATTTGCCCGGTGACAAAACGGTCCCAACAGCGGACTTACTACAATCGTCGAGGTAAATACTATGCAAAGACTCAAGACAACCTTCCTACTGGCTCTACTCACCGTTCTCATGGTCACCATGGGAAGCGCGCTGGGCGGCAGAACCGGCATGGTGACCGCCTTCGTCCTGGCGCTCGGCATGAACTTCTTCTCCTACTGGTTCTCCGACAAGATCGTCCTAAAAATGTACGGCGCCCAGGAGATCGAGGAGCACGACAACCCCATGTTCTACAACATGGTGCGCCACCTGGCCGCCCGCGCCGGGCTTCCTATGCCTAAGGTCTACATCATCCCCTCGGACAGCCCCAACGCCTTCGCCACCGGGCGAAACCCCGAGCATGCCGCGGTCGCGGCAACTGAAGGGATCCTGCGCATCCTCTCTCCCGAAGAGCTAGAAGGGGTGATGGCGCACGAGTTGGCCCACGTGCAAAACCGCGACATCCTGGTCGGCACCATCGCGGCCACCTTCGCCGGCGCCATATCCATGATCGGCAACATGCTCCAGTGGGGCGCCATGTTCGGGGCAGGGCGGGGCGACGACGAAGAGGGTGGCGGTATCGGCGGCCTGGTCGGGTCTCTCGCCATGGCCATCATCGCGCCCATCGCCGCCATGCTGATTCAGATGGCCGTTTCCCGCTCGCGCGAGTACCTGGCAGATGCCTCTGGCGCCCAGATCTGCGGCCGCCCCCTGGCGCTGGCCTCTGCACTCAGGAAACTACACCTGGCGTCGCAGGCGCTTCCGATGCAGGAGGCGCGGCCCGCCACCGCCCACATGTTCATCGTCAACCCGCTTACAGGCGGCGGCATCGCATCGCTTTTTTCGACCCATCCCCCCATGGAGGAGCGGATCGCGCGGCTGGAGCAGATGGCGAGATAGTAGTTTCGTTCAGGCGTTAAACCCTTCCCCCCTCCCGACCTCCCCCCGCTGGGGGGAGGGGCCAATCAAAGTTGAGGTGCGGCAAGGTATCAGGTCAATCCCACCCCCTAGCCCCCTCCCTTGATGGGAGGGGGCTAGGGGGTGGGTGAAGCTGCCACAGAGAAGTGACGCCAATAAAAAGGGGCACGTTCCCCCACCCCCCGACCCCCCTCCCGCAAGGGGAGGGGGAGAGTTGGCGGCCTCTGGGAGCGAGGGTGAGGCGCACCTGCAGCGGCTTGCACTTCCTAAGTTCAAGCATTAAGGAGAGATTTAAATGGAATGGCTTACCGACCCGCAGGTCTGGCTGGCACTGGTTACCCTGAGCGCACTTGAGATAGTGCTGGGTATAGACAACATCATCTTCATCTCGATTCAGGCCAGCAAACTCCCGGCCCACCAGCAGGAAAAGGCGAGGCTTACCGGCCTCGGTTTGGCGATGTTCATCAGGGTGGCGCTTCTTTTTTCGCTTTCCTGGCTCATGGGGCTCACCGACCCGCTCTTCTCGGTCCTTAACAACGAGATCTCCGGCCGCGACCTCATCCTCATCTCGGGCGGCTTGTTCCTCATCTGGAAGAGCACTATGGAGATTCACGAGAAACTGGAGGGAGAGGAGGTGGTCGCCTCCGCCAAGGTGGGAGCGACCTTCGGGGCGGTTCTGGTGCAAATCCTGCTGCTGGATATCGTTTTTTCGCTCGACTCCATCATCACCGCCATCGGCATGGCGAGCCAGCTCTTCATAATGATCGCCGCGGTGGTGATCGCCGTCGGCTTCATGATGCTCTTCTCCGGCAAGATCAGCGCCTTCGTGGAAAAACACCCCACCATAAAGATGCTCGCGCTGAGCTTCCTGCTCATGATCGGTGTCGCCTTGATCGGGGACGGGTTGGACATGCACATCCCCAAAGGGTACATCTACTTCGCCATGGCCTTCTCGGTGCTGGTCGAGATGCTCAACCTGAGGATGCGCAGGGGCACGCCGGTCAAACTCCACGAGCCGCACCTCGATTCGGCGGAGAAGGGAAAGTAACTACAACTTGCAACAGGCCCCCGCGAAGGCAGGAAGGGCAGGGGGGGACTTGCCAGCAGCTCAAAGGTGGCACCTACCCCCACCCCCTGCCCCCCTCCCGCAAGGGGAGGGGGGACAAAAGTGCAAGCGGTAGCAGTTGCCGAGGCGCACGGCGGCTAAGCAACGAGAATATGCCGCAGTTCGACTTTTTCCAAATCGGTGGGAAAAGAACAAGCTCAATTACAAAGGAGGAATCATCATGAAGTGTCCGGTATGCAACACGGTGAATCTGGTGATGGCTGAGCGCCAGGGAGTCGAGATCGATTACTGCCCTGAGTGTCGCGGCGTATGGCTCGACCGCGGCGAACTCGACAAGATCGTAGAACGTTCCAGCGCGCCCGAGGCGCCGCAGCCTCAGTACCAGGGACAACCGCAGTATCAGGGTCAGCCCCAGTACCAAGGGCAACCTCAATACCAGGGGCAGCAACAGCATCATGGATATAAGCATGACGACCACGGTCATGGTTACGGTCAAAAGCCTTACCGTAAAAAGTCTTTCCTGGAGGAGCTTTTCGATTAATGGCGACTGTTACAGTTAAGTGGTTTCTCTTGACACGGTCCGTATACCTTCGCTATATTCGCGCCAGACTATGACAGAGAAACCACTTTTCAAACTCGTCTCCTGGTTCATACTTGCCTCCGTTTTTGCGGTGCTTTGCAACGGTGTATGCAGTACGGCCCATGCCCTGGAGTCCCAGATCTCCAACTCGCAGGATTCCGCCGTCACCGGCACAGCGGACAGCGTCGATACTCCCTGCTGTCCTGACGATCATCATGACTCCGACGGCCCCGCATGCGATGACTGCGTCAATTGCCTGTGCCACGTCACAGTCGTTCCCCAGCTTTTCAGTCTGAACTACTTACCGGTCTTTTCCGATCTCTCTTCCTTTACTGCTTTCAGATTTATTCCCGAAGTCTATTTGCCCAAGTTCATTCCCCCCCAGAATCTCGCTTAATCCCCAGCTGTATTTTCATTGACTGTTGGCGCGGGTTGGCTTCGCCAGCACCTTGCAGGTCAGGCTGCCGACCGCTGCGCCGCCCCCGTTCGCCTTTGCGCGTCGTGTTATGCACGCGTTTGCGCATCCAGGCACAGCTCCCGTCTTTGCTGGGTTGGTATGGTTCAACCCTGGAGGCTCAGCTGCAAAGGGATCCGTGCAGTCGGCGCCTGTCTTTGTTTCCGAAAAACTACTTTAGGAGGATGGTACGTGTTTGATGTGCCGCTGATGAATAGATACGGCCTGCTGGCCGCTGCAATGTCCGTGCTGCTCTGCGCTACTGCGGGACCGGCCCGGGGCGAGGAGATTTCGCTGCAAAAGGCAGTGGAGATCGCTGTCCAAAATAACGTGGAGCTGAACGCTTTCCGCAAAGAAGAGGGGCTTCGCGAAGCTGCGAAGACGAAGGCGGGCCTGCTCCCCAACCCGACGCTGGAGCTCAGCCTCGAATCCGGCGCCCTGACCGGCAACAGCGGGGAGAATGCCTTTTCCGTCGGCGTATCGCAGGAGTTTCTCCTCGCCGGAAAAAGGGAGAAGAGGCTTGCCCTGGCGCAAAAGGAACTGGAGGTATACCGCTGGCAACTGGCCGACCGGGAAAGGCTGCTCCGCCTCGACGCGAAGGCGCGGTTTTATCAGGTGCTGCTGGCCGTCAGGAAGCTAAAGCTGGCCGAGGGAGGAATCGAACTGAACCGCCACCTTTACCAGGTGGCCAAGGAGCGTCTCGCCGCCGGCGACATCCCCGAACTGGAACTGAACCTGGTGCAGGTGGAGCTGGCCAGGAGCGAGGGGGCGAAAACCGCCGCTCTTGAGGCCGTTTTGTCCAGCCGTGCCGAGCTTTCCCTCCTCTTGGGGGGGAGCGAGGTCGACCCGGCGCTCCCGACCGGGCCCCTGGAAGCTGGGGGGGCGGTAAAGGAGGCACAGGGTGATCTTTTCCGACTCGCCTTGGAACGGCGCCCGGATCTCAAGGCGCTTAGGGCAGAGGCGGAGAAGGGGAGCGCGGAGCTTTCCCTGGCCCAGGCCGAGGGGGTCCCGAACCTCACCGCCGGCCTTGGGCTCAAGCGCGACACCACCACCGTCGAGGTGGCGGGGCTGGAAGGGAAAGACACCTCTTATACCGTCGGGATCACTCTCTCGATGCCGATACCGCTTTTCGACAAGAACCAGTCGGGCGTCCGCGAGGCAAGCGTCAGACGCGACACCGCCGGCAGCCGGCTAGCCGTTGCAGTCAAACGGGTAGAGCGCGAGGTGGCCACGGCGTATGCCAGCCTCTCCAACGCCGAGCAGCTCCTTTCCCTGTACCTCAGAAACGTCATGCCCCAGCTCGAGGAGAACCTGAAGCTGACCAGCGAGGCTTACCAACTGGGTGAAGTCCCTGTGCTGACGGTCTTCGAGGAGCAGAAGAAGTACCTCGAGGTGAACCAGGGGTACCTGGAAGCCCTGAACCAGCGGCAGCAGGCGCTTTTCAAACTGGAAGCGGCGGCGGCAACCGAACTTACCGGAGGTGTGCATTGAGCAAGAAAGCAAAGATCGTTGGATTAATTTTGGCCCTCGCCCTGACGGGAGCCTTTACCTATCGTTTCGTCCAGATGGGCGCCGCCGGTTCGGAACCAGGCGAGCATGCCGGCGAGGCCGGGCATACCGAAGCAAAGCATGAGGAAGAGGGGCACGCCAAGGAGGAAAAGGGGCACGAGGAAGAGCATGCCGGAGTAGCGGGGCATGACGAACACGGAGCTGCCGGCAGCGTGACCATGAAACCCGAGATCCAGAAGCAAAACGGCGTGGTGCTGGCGGCCGCGAAGCCGCTGCGGCTGGCGGGAGTGATACGGGCGACCGGCAAGGTCGAGGTGAACGCGGACCGGATCGCTCACGTGGCGCCCCGCATCCCGGGGAAGGTGGTTTCGGTGCGGGCTTCCCTCGGCGACAGCGTGTCGGCGGGGCAGTCCCTGGCGACCCTCGACAGCGTCGAGGTCGGGGAAGCGATCGGCCGCTACCGCCAGGCGAAGACCAGGCTCGCCCTGGCGCAGGGAAACATGGACCGGGTCAAGGCGCTTGTGGATAGGAAGATCGCGGCGAGAAAGGACATACTCCAGGCCGAGACCGACTATAAGACGGCGCAGACCGAGCTCGCCACCGACGAGGAGCGCCTCTCCCTGTACGGGGTATCCGTCGCAGAGGTAAGGGGAGGCGCCCGGAAGCCGCTATTGCCGGTCCGCTCCCCAATCGGCGGGATCGTCACCGAGAAACACGCCATCGTCGGCGAGCTTGCCGACCCATCCAAGAGCCTCTACACGGTCGCGGACCTCTCCTCGGTCTGGGTGCTGGTGGATATAAACGAAAAGGACCTGGCGAAGGTCCACAAAGGGCAGGGGGCTGTGGTCACCGTCGGGGCCTTCCCCGACCTGAAGCTCAAGGGGCGCATCACCTACATCGCCGACCTCGTGGACGAGTCGACCCGCACGGTGAAGGCGCGGGTAGAAGTGACGAACCCCGGCCGGAAGCTGAAACCCGAGATGTTCGCCACGGCGGAACTTGCCCTGGCGGCAGACGCCCCCCCGGTACTCGCGGTCCCGGAAGACGCTGTCCAGGATCTGGACGGCAAGAAGGTGGTCTTCGTCGCCGAAGAGGGGAACCGGTTCGAGGCGCGCCTGGTGCAGTTGGGAAGGAGCGCCGCGGGGCTCGTGGAGATCGCCTCCGGCCTGAAAGAGGGGGAGAACTACGCCGCCAAGGGGGCCTTCATCCTCAAGTCGGAAGTGAAAAAAGGGGAAGTGGTCGACGAACACGGCCACGGGAAATGACCTGCAGCGCTTACAGTGATTTATAGCGAGGGACCATGCTAGAGAAAATAGTTTCTTATACACTGCGGCACAGGGCGATGATCCTCTTCCTGTCGCTCTTGATTATCGCGTTCGGGCTCTACTCGTATTACCGCCTGCCCATCGACGCCTTTCCCGACGTGACCAACATCCAGGTCGAGGTGGTGAGCCATGCGGACGGCCTTTCCGCCATCGAGATCGAGAGAAACGTCACCTACCCGATAGAAATGGCCATGCGCGGCCTGCCCGATATCGAGCAGATGCGCTCGGTCACCAAGTTCGGCCTTTCCATCGTCACCATCGTCTTCAAGGACAACGTCGACATCTACTTCGCCCGGCAGCTCGTCTTCGAGCGGCTGGCGGAGGCGCGGGAGAAAGTCCCCAAGGGGGTCGAGGTCGCCATGGGACCTATCGGCACCGCCATGGGGGAGATCTACCAGTACACCCTGGAAGGGAAGATGCCGGAGGATCCGCAGCAGAAGATCGCTTATCTCACCAACCTGCGCACCGTCCAGGAGTGGATAGTCACCCCGCAGCTGAAAAACGTGGCCGGCGTCAACGAGATCAACTCCTTCGGCGGCTACTTCAAGCAGTACCAGGTGCTGGTCGCGCCGGAAAAGCTTTTGAAGCACGCGGTCACAGTCGAGGATGTCTACTCGGCCATCGGCAGCAACAACGAAAACGTCGGCGGCAACCTCCTGGAGCGGGGCACGGACCAGTACATCGTCCGGGGCGTGGGGCTGATACGGGACACAGCAGACATCGAGAACATAGTGCTCAAATCCGCGGGTGGCACGCCTACTTATCTGCGCGACGTGGCCCAGGTAAAGGTGGGGGAGGCGGTCCGGATGGGCGCCGCCATGAAAAACGGCAAGGACGAATGCGTGGGGGGCATCGTCATGATGCTGCGCGGCGAGAACAGCCGCGACGTCGTGCGGCGGGTCGCGGCCAAGGTGAAGGAGATGAACGAGAACAACGTCCTTCCCGACGGGATGAAGATCGTACCCTTCTACGACCGCAGCGACATAGTCAAGGCGAGCGTGGGGACGGTGAACAAGGCACTCATCGAGGGGGCCATCCTGGTCCTCATCGTGCTCTACCTGCTGCTGAACAGCTTCCGGGGGAGCCTCGTGGTCCTGATCGCCCTGCCGCTGTCGCTTCTGGCCACCTTCATCGTCATGAAGCTTGCCGGCATCAGCGCAAACCTGATGTCGCTGGGCGGCCTTGCCATTTCCATCGGCATGATCATCGACACCACCATCATCCAGGTCGAGAACGTGCAGCGGCACCTGAGCGAGGAGGGGGGGAAGCATCCGAAGCTTGCCACCGTCTTGAAAGCGGTGATGGAGGTGCGAAAGCCCAGCATCTTCGGAGAGCTGATCATCGCGCTTACCTTCATCCCCATCATCTCCCTGGAAGGGATCGAGGGGAAGATGTTCAGCCCGCTCGCCATCACGGTCGCCATAGCGCTCCTGGCCTCCCTGTTCCTCTCCATCTTCGTGATCCCTGTGCTCTGCATCATGTTCCTGAAGCCGCAGCCGGAGAAGGAGAGCTACCTGATGCGGCAGGCGAATCAACTTTATCTGCCGCTTCTCGACTGGGCCATGCAGAAGCGGAAGCTGGTTCTTTCGGGGGGCGGATTCCTCCTGCTGGTTTCGCTCCTGCTGGTCACGAAGCTCGGGACGGAGTTCATACCTGTCATGGACGAGGGGTCCTTCGACATGGACGTGGCGCTTCTTCCGGGAGTTTCGCTGGCGAAGGCGATGGAGGTGAACCAGCGGGCCGCGGAGAAGCTGCAGCAGTTCCAGGAACTGGACACGGTGATTTCCAGGACCGGGCAGACCGGCGTGGCGCTCGACACCCGCGGCTCCGACAAAACGGGGTATGTCGGCATCTACAAGCCCAAAAGCGAATGGAAGCGCGACATCACCAAGGAAGAGCTCACCAACGAGATGCGCGAGTCGCTGGAGTCCATCGCCGGGATCAACTTCGGCTTCAGCCAGCCGATCCAGTGCCGCATCGACGAACTGGTGGCCGGAACCCGTGCCCAGCTGATCGTGAAGCTTTTCGGCGAGGACATAAACGTTTTGAGCGAGAAGTCCGCCGAGATCGCCAAGGTGCTTTCCACCGTCAGGGGGGGGACGGACCTGAACGCGGAGAAGGTTACCGGCCAGCCCTACCTGACCGTGGACATCGACCGGGCGAAGATCGCGCGCTTCGGGCTTAACATAAGCGACGTACAGAAGGTGATCGAGATCGCCGTTGCCGGCAAGGCTGCATCGCAGCTCTACGAGGAAAACCGCAGCTTCGACATCACCGTCCGGCTCCCCGAGGAGCAGAGGAACTCGCTGGACGCCATCAAGAACCTGCTGGTCACGACCAAGACCGGCGTCAATGTCCCCCTGGAGCAGTTGGCCGAGGTGAAGATGGTCGAGGGGCCGGCACAGATCAGCCGCCAGGACGGGGTCAGGCGGATCGGCGTCGAGATGAACGTCACCGGCCGCGACATAGGTGGCTTCGTCGCCGAGGCGAAGCAGAAGATAAAGGAAAAGGTGAAGTTGCCGCCGGGATACTACCTGACCTGGGGCGGTCAGTTCGAGAACCAGCAGCGCGCCATGAACAAGCTGATGATCATCGGGCCGGTGGCAATCGCCCTGATCCTCTTGCTTTTGTACGTGACCTTCAGGTCGATCAGGCTCGCCTTTCTGGTCATCTCCAACCTTCCCTTCGCCCTGATAGGCGGCGTGTTCGCGCTCTTTCTTTCCGGCCAGTACCTCTCCGTTCCCGCCTCGGTCGGGTTCGTGGTGCTGTTCGGCGTGGCCGTGTTGAACGGCCTGGTCTTGGTGTCGCGCATATCGCAGCTCCGCGAGGAGGGTATGGAAATGCAGGAGGCGATCCGGAAGGGGAGCCTGGACCGCCTGCGCCCGGTGCTGATGACCGCGGCCATTGCCATCTTCAGCCTGATACCGATGCTCCTGGCCGGCGGGACCGGGTCGGAGATCCAGAAACCGCTGGCGACGGTTGTGGTGGGGGGGCTCGTCACCTCGACCTTGTTGACCCTGCTCATCATCCCTTCGGTGTATAGCTGGTTCGAGAAGAGGGAAATTCAAGAGGAAAGCTAGCCGCACAAAAAAAGGGGACAGGCTACTTTTTGAAATCAAAAAGTAGCCTGTCCCCCTTCGAAAAAGGAGCAAGCATGAAAAAAGTAAGGTTATTGGCGCTGGGGGCTGTCTTCGCGGTTTTTGCCGGGTGCGCAGGGAGTCCGCAAGCGATGCTGAAACAGGAGATAGTAAAAAGCGGTGAAGTCTTTTGGGAAATGGGCAAGGGAGGGGGGGCTCCGGAAGGGTATGCCGATCTCACCGTCACCGCTTCCATAAAGACCCACAAAGAGCGCGCGTCCCTGGTGCGCGACCGCCACGGCAGCGCCGATTACACGCTGCTTCTCTCCATCGACGGGCAGGCGGTGATTGTGACTGGGGAGGCCCGGCCGGAGCGAATGGAAGCCAGCCCGTTTGCACATTCTGAAGCAGGTAAAGGAGTCCGTTATCTCTTTACCAAGACCCTGCGGTTGCAGGCGGGGACGCACAGAATCGCGCTTTCACTGCCGGAGGATCAGGTTGGAGTGGTGCATGACATCACCTTTGGGAGCGGCAGCGCGAACCAGTTGGTGCTGGAGCCTGTGTACGCGGCAGTAGCCGGAAAGCCGCGCCCGGGCTTTACCGGGGCCACCTCCTTCAAAGAGGGAATCTCGCGGATGCAGGTTGCGCTCAACGGGACGATGCTGTGAGAGGGTGATAGGCCAGCATGCAAAGCTGGAGCTTTGCCTCGCATCGGGTTCCCAAGCTGGAGCTTGGGAACCAGGGGCAAGGGGGACAGGCTACTTTTTGAGATCAAAAAGTAGCCTGTCCCCTTTTTATTTGTTTTCCGCTGCTAGTACAGTCGTTTCCGTCAAGGTCAACGAAGAGACGCCGAACCCAACTTTTTTAGTTGGTAATCAAAAGTTTAACATTGCGAAACAGTGGAAGCTGTTGTACAGTGTCGCGCTGTCAACGCCAGCCACGCTCATTAAACCATGCGGTGCTGCAGCTTTAATGGCAATCTGGACTGACAACTGACGCTGGCACTCAGCGTTCTATTTTTACGCTGACAGCTTTTAGTAAAAAACTCTCATAATTATCAAAGACTTGCTTGCTTTAAGGAGTTTATGGTATACGTCTTGGGCATCTGCTGTTCTATTCGTGTGAAGTAACAATCATTCGCGCAGGTTCACTGTTTTTGGTAATACCACACAGCAACATGCATCTGTCGCCGGATTACAATCTCAGTCGAAGGAAGTCGACATGTTCTTACAACAGCTAGTCAACGGAGTCGCCCTTGGAAGCGTATATGCGCTGATCGCACTGGGTTACACCATGGTCTACGGCATCATCACCCTGATCAACTTCGCCCACGGCGAGATTTTCATGGTGGGGGCCTTCATCGGATTGCTTCTGGTCTCCTTTTTCAAGGTCAACGTCTTCGTCGCCATCATCGGCGCCATGATCTTCTGCATGATCATGGGGGTGCTGATCGAGCTGATCGCCTACCGTCCGCTTAGGAAGTCCTCCAGGCTTTCCGCTCTCATCTCCGCGATCGGCGTCTCCATCTTCCTCTCCTCGCTGGCCCTCATGGTCTTCGGGGCCGACGCCAAAGGGTTCCCCGACGGCGCCTTCCCGGTGCACCAGATCCAGGTCGGCAGCGCCGACATCTCAACCTTGCAGCTCCTGATCATCGGCGTTTCTGCAGCCCTCATGATGGCGCTTGAGTTCATCGTCCAAAAGACCAAGATCGGCAAGGCAATGCGCGCCACCTCCGAGGACTACAACACCTCGGCCCTGATGGGGATCAACGTGAACCGGGTCATCTCCTTCACCTTCGCCCTCGGCTCCGCACTCGCCGCGGCGGGCGGGGTGCTGGTCGGGGTCCTCTTCAACGCCGTCTCCTTCAACATGGGTCTCATGGCCGGCCTCAAGGCCTTCGCCGCCGCAGTCCTCGGTGGGATCGGCTCGATTCCCGGCGCCATGCTGGGGGGGCTTCTGCTGGGCGTCTCCGAGGTCTTCGGTGTCGCCATCGGGTACTCGTCCTACCGTGATGCGATCGCCTTTACCATTCTCGTGCTCGTTCTCCTTGTAAAGCCGACAGGCCTTTTGGGACAAAAAATTACAAAGAAGGTGTAGATTCGATGGCAGATTTCCTTAATAGCTTGGTCGGCGCCGTCGACCCGTACATGATGCAGATCCTGGTCAACATCGGCATCGCTATCGTGCTGGCGCTGGGGCTCAACGTGATCGTCGGTCTCACCGGGCAGCTGTCGCTGGGGCACGCTGCCTTCATGAGCATTGGAGCCTTCACCAGCGCCATGGTCACCATCAAGACCGGACTCCCCTTCAGCATGAACCTCCTGGTCACCGGCGTGGTCACCGGCATCGTGGCTGCCGCCATCGGCTTCCCGATCCTGAGGCTGACCGGCGACTATCTCGCCATCTGCACCCTGGGCTTCGCCGAGATCGTGAAGGTGTTCTTCCTGAACTTCGAGCCGACCAACAAGGCGCTCGGCCTCACGGTCCCCCCGGCGAAGACCATGATCCCCATGCCGATCTACGTATGGGTGGTGGCTATCCTTTCCATCGTGCTGGTCACCTTCGTGCAGTCCTCCCGGTTCGGGCGGGCGCTGAAGGCGATCCGCGAGGACGAGATCGCAGCCGAGGCGATGGGAATCAACACCGCACGCTACAAGATCCAGGCCTTCGCGCTCGGCTCCTTCATGGCCGGGGTCGGCGGCGGCCTTTACGCCCACTTCCTGAGCTACATCAACCCCTCGGACTTCGGCTTCCTCAAATCGGTCGATATTCTCGCCATGGTGGTATTGGGCGGCCTGGGGAGCGTCCCCGGCACGGTCATCGGCTCGTCCTTGCTTGCCTCGGCGCCCGAGTTCCTGCGCTTCATGTCCCAGTACCGCATGCTGGTCTACGGCGCGCTGCTGGTCTTCTTGATGGTGTTCCGCCCCAACGGGCTTCTGGGCGGCGTCAACTTCACGGAACTGCTGCTGCGGGCCATCGGCAAGAAACGTAAATAATTTCACTGAGCGAGAGCAAAGCATGTCGATACTTAAACTCGAAGACGTCACCATCCGCTTCGGCGGCCTGGTCGCGGTGGACAAGGTAAACCTCACGGTAGAGAAGGGGAACATCATGGCCCTCATCGGCCCCAACGGCGCCGGCAAGAGCACCATGTTCAACCTCATCACCGGGATCTACTCCCCGACCGAGGGGCGGATCTCCTTCATGGACGAGAGCATCTCCGGGAAGACCCCGTTCCACATCGCCGCCGCGGGGATCGGCCGCACCTTCCAAAACATCAGGCTCTTCACCCAGTTGACCGTCCTGGAGAACGTCCTGATCGGCGCCCACACCAGGGGGAAATGGGACCTGACCGGGGCCGTGCTGAAGTTCCTCCCCTTTGTGCGGCGCGAGGAATCCGAGCTCAAGGAGCTGGCCATGGCCTGCCTGAAACAGGTCGACCTCTGCCACAAGGCGGACGAGCTGGCGGGGAACCTCCCCTACGGCGAACAGCGCCGCCTGGAGATCGCCCGCGCACTCGCCATCAAGCCGCAGATCATCCTCCTGGACGAGCCTGCCGCGGGGATGAATCCGCAGGAAAAGCAGGTCCTGGCGGAGATGGTGAAAGCGATCAGCAAGACCGGCGTGACCGTGTTCCTGGTCGAGCATGACATGAAATTCGTCATGGGGATTTCCGACCGCATCGCCGTCCTCGACTACGGGGTGAAGATCGCCGAGGGGACTCCGGAGGAGATCCGGACCAATCCCAAGGTGATCGAGGCGTACCTCGGCAAAGGAGCAGCGCATGCTTAAGGTAGAGAACATCAGCGTGAACTACGGCGCCATCAAGGCGCTGCAAAACGTTTCCTTCCAGATCAACCAGGGGGAGATCGTGGCACTCATCGGCGCCAACGGTGCCGGCAAGACCACTATACTCAACACCATTTCCAATATCGTCCCCTCCGTCGCCGGAAAGATCTCCTATATGGACCGGGAGATCACCAAGCTCCCGCCGCACGAGATCGTGAAGCTCGGCATCTCGCAGGTCCCCGAAGGGCGCCGCGTCTTCGCCAAGATGAGCGTGCTGGAGAACCTGGAGATGGGCGCCTATACCCGCAACGACAACGAGGTCGGCTCCGACATGGAGAAGATCTTCCAGCGTTTCCCGCGCCTGAACGAGCGCAAGAAGCAGGCGGCCAAGACCCTTTCCGGCGGCGAGCAGCAGATGCTGGCCATGGGGCGGGCGCTCATGTCCCGCCCGAAGCTGCTCCTGCTCGACGAGCCCTCCATGGGCCTCGCCCCGATGCTGGTGGAGCAGATCTTCCAGATCATCCAGGAGATCAACGCCGGCGGCACCACCATCCTGCTGGTGGAGCAAAACGCCAACATGGCGCTCTCCATCGCCCACCGCGCCTACGTCCTCGAGACTGGCGAGGTCGTGCTGCAGGGGGACGCCAAGGAACTTGCCTCCAACCCCGAGGTGAGGAAGGCGTACCTGGGAGAGTAGGGTGTCCGAAACCGTCACCATCAAGCCTTGGATCAACCCCTACCTGGCCATCCTGGTAGGGGTTTTTGCTGTCTCCTTCTCCGCGATCCTGGTGCGCGTCTGCTCCGCGCCGCCGCTGGTGATAGCCGCGTACAGGCTCATCTTCACCTTCACTTTCCTGGCGCCGTTCACGCTCTGGGGCGGCGCACCCGCTCTCAGGGGAATGACGAAGCGGCAGGTGCTCCTGTCCGCCGCGAGCGGCGTCTTCCTCGCCTTTCATTTCGTCACCTGGTTCATCTCGCTCAAATACACCTCCATCGCCAGTTCGGTAGTGCTGGTCACCACCCAGCCGCTTTTCGTCGTGCTCGGTTCCTGGATCTTTTTCAAGGAGCGGGTGCCGCGCATGGCGCTTTACGGCGGTGCGCTCGCCTTTGCCG
Organism: Citrifermentans bemidjiense Bem; assembly: GCF_000020725.1. Classification (NCBI taxonomy): domain Bacteria; kingdom Pseudomonadati; phylum Thermodesulfobacteriota; class Desulfuromonadia; order Geobacterales; family Geobacteraceae; genus Citrifermentans; species Citrifermentans bemidjiense. Next base: position 2,250,894 of record NC_011146.1, read on the forward strand.
GGAGCGTCGTCATCGGCGCCACCGACTTCCAGCTGGGAGGTAGCGCCTTCATCGGCGACATGCTTGCTCTTTTCGCCGCCGTGATGGTCTCAGGCTACCTTTTGATCGGGAGAAGACTCAGGGGGGATGTCCCCCTTACCGGCTACACCTTCGTCACCTACGGGTCCAGTGCAGCTGTGCTGACCGCGACCGCTCTGGCCGCACGCTTTCCCATGTATCCCCATCCTGCCCAGGACTGGCTCATCTTCGTGGCGCTGGCTCTGGTCTGCACCATCCTGGGGCACACCGTATTTAACTGGGTGCTCCGGTATGTGCAGGCTTCCGTGGTTTCGGTGAGCGTTCTTGGCGAACCGCTGGGGGCGATCCTTTGGGCCGCCGTCTTCCTGGGCGAGAACCCGACCCCGCGCCAGGCCGTGGGGGGTGCCATCATCTTCTCCGGGCTCTACCTTTTCACCAGGGTGACGGCGAGAGGCAGGGGCTAGGGGCTAAAAGCAGGGGCTAGGGGCTAAAAGCTGGGGCTAGGGGCTGGGGGCTTTTGAAACTATGCGACAGGAGGCTGGTATGGATTCCAATTTGAGCGCAAGCGCCAAACGGGTGCAGGACGCGCTCCATGGCTTCGGCCTGGATTGCAAGGTGAAGGAACTCGCGGAAAGCACGCGCACTGCGGTCGACGCGGCCAACGCTGTCGGGTGCGACGTGGGACAGATAGTTAAGTCGCTGGTGTTCAGGGGCAAGTCGAGCGGCAAGGCCGTGTTCGTGGTCGCAAGCGGCGCAAACCAGGTGAACGAAAAGAGCCTGGCGGCCATCGTGGGCGAGAAGATAGGGAAGGCTGACGCCGATTTCGTGCGGGAACAGACGGGATTCGCCATCGGCGGCGTGTCGCCGGTCGGGCACCCGGCTCCCTTGCACACCTACGTGGACGAGGACCTCTTGGGCTACGACGAATTATGGGCAGCGGCGGGGACGCCTCACGCGCTCTTCTCGCTGACTCCGGAACAGCTCTGCCTGATCACTTCGGGGGAAGTGGTGAACATAAAGAAAGTACCGGCGGCGTAGGCAGCACCTACCCCACCCCCTAACCCCCTCCCGCCAGTGGAGGGGGGACTTTTAATGCCGCAAACAAAGGAAAAATGCAAAGCATGGAAACAGCCAAGGCAGTAAAGGCACGCGACAGTTTCACCACGGGTTTGGGCGTCATCGCCGCTACTCTCGGCTCCGCGGTGGGGCTGGGCAATATCTGGAAATTCCCGGCGCTGACCGGGCTTAACGGCGGGGCGGCTTTCATCATCGTCTACCTCCTCTCGACGCTTATGGCCGGACTCCCGGTGATGATCGCGGAACTGATGCTCGGACGCCGCTCGAAGTCCGACGCACTGACCACGTTCCGGGTGCTGCACCCCAAACGCGAAACCTGGTCGCTGATCGGCGCGGCAGGGGTTCTTTCTGCCTTTCTCATCCTTGCCTTTTACACGGAGGTTGCGGGGTGGGTCTTCGCCTATATCTTCAAGGCGGCGTCGGGGAGCATCCTCTCGGCCGATCCCAAGGTCACTTCGGCCGCCTTCGAAAAACTGATCGCTGACCCGGTGCAGTCGGTCTTCTGGCAGTGCGCGGTCATCGTCTTCGTCGGCGCCATCATCGTCATGGGGGTTGCCAAGGGAATCGAGAAGACCACCAAACGGCTGATGCCGGTCCTGTTCCTGATCCTGGTCATGATCGGCGTGCGCAGCCTGATGCTCCCGGGCGCGGCCCAAGGGCTCGATTTCCTTTTCCGCCCCGACTTTTCCAAGGTCACCGGCGCCGTGGTGCTCACCGCGATGGGGCTTGCCTTCTTCAAGCTCTCGGTCGGGATGGGGACCATGATCACCTACGGGAGCTACTTCAGGGACGACCAGAACGTTCCCATGACCGCTCTGCGCGTGATGCTTGCCGACCTCACCGTTTCCATCCTGGCTGGGATCGCCATCTTCCCTGCTGTGTTCACCTTCGGGTTCAAGCCTGAGGCCGGGCCGTCGCTTCTCTTCATCACCATCCCGGCGGTGTTCTCCCAGATGCCTTTCGGGAACGTCTTCGTGGTCCTCTTCTTCGTCCTCGGGGCCATCGCCGCGACCGGCGCCATGCTCTCCATCATGGAGGTGCCGGTCGCCTATCTGCACCAGCGCTTCGGCGTGAGCCGCTTCAAGGCCACGGCTGCCACCGGCATCCTGCTGGCTTTGATCGGGTCTACTGCCGCACTCTCCAACAGCGTCCTCGCAAACTTCAAGCTGTTCGGCATGACCATGTTCGACCTGTACGACTTCCTTACCTCCAACCTGCTGATGCCGGTAGGGGGGCTCTTCATCTGCATCTTCGTTGGGTGGGTGTGGGGGGAGCAGAAGGTGAGGGGGGCATTGTCCAATGACGGCAGGCTGCAAAACAGCGCCGTAATAAGCATCTTCTTCTTCCTGGTGAAGTATGTGGCGCCCATCACCATCGGCGTCATCCTGCTGCGCGGATTGAAGATCATATAGCTACTTCGCGCCCCCTCCCGCAGGGGGCGCTAACTTACCGGAACCCGATATGACCAAACCTGCCGACACTTCCGAACTGGCTGCGACCGAGGCGCGGCGCCTAGGCGTCATCTACGGCCTTGCCGCATACCTTTGCTGGGGCTTTTTCCCGCTCTACTTCAAATCGGTCAAGGTCGTGCCGCCGCTTGAGATGGTGTCGCACCGGATAGTCTGGTCGCTTGCTTTCCTGCTTTTGCTCATCACCTGGAAAAAGGCGTGGCGGAGCATGCTGGAGCTCCTTACGCTTCCCAAATCGTTGGCGGTGCTCTTTGCTACCACCTTGCTCATAGCCACCAACTGGTTGGTCTTCATCTACGCCATCAGCGTGGGGGAGGTGCTGCAGTCGAGCCTTGGCTATTTCATCAACCCGCTGGTGAGCGTGCTGCTGGGGTTTTTGTTCCTGCGCGAGAGGCTGGAGCGTCCGCAATGGATCAGCTTGGCGCTCGCCGTTGCCGGCGTCCTTTACCTGGCCATCGAGTACGGCAGCATGCCCTGGATCGCCCTGGCGCTGGCGCTTTCTTTCGGGCTTTACGGCCTGATCCGCAAGGCGCTTCATGTGGAGCCTTTGGTCGGGCTCACCGTCGAGACGCTCTTGCTCGCACCTTTCGCGCTGTACTACCTGGTTCACCTGAACCAAACCGGCGCCGGGGTTTTCCTGACCCATTCCACCCGTCTGGACCTGCTCATTCCCATGTCCGGTATCGTCACCGCCATACCGCTTCTGCTCTTTGCCGCCGCTGCCAAGAAACTGCGGCTGGCTACTATCGGGTTTTTGCAGTACATCACCCCCACCATGCACTTCCTCCTCGCCATCACCATCTTCGGCGAGACCTTTACCCATACGCACCTGGTGAGCTTCCTCTTCATCTGGAGCGGCCTGGCCCTGTACTCGTGGCACGCCTATCGCTTCGTCACGCGGCAGCAGGTGCGGTAAAGCGTAGGCTCCGGTTCCCAAGGTGGACTTTGGGAACCGGATGGACTTGATGGACTTGATGGACCTGATGGACCTGATGGACCTGATGGACCTGATGGACCTGATGGACCTGATGGACCTGATGGACCTGATGGACCACTCCTGCCTCTTTATACTCATTCACCTCCCCCCTTTCGCTGTAGAAAGCTCATAAAATTCTAAACTTCTCTCTCCACAACCCGAAAAGACTATGGACTTGCAACCTGTATCAATTGAGGAGCATTCCCTTTGTCTGCTCTGACAGGTGCGGTAAAGTGCCCTGGTTGTACCAGAGCAGGAGCTGACGCCATGGACTCTTCACCCCAGTTCAAACGAATTCTTATCGTGGAAGATGACGAGTCTCACGCGGAACTGATTAGGAGAGGTTTCAGCGAGGCCTCGGACCACTATCGTCTGACCGTCGCCACCAGTATGCAGGAAGCGCTCGCCAGGGTGCAGAGCAATAATTTCGACATAGTGCTCACCGATTACCTCCTTCCCGATGGCAAAGGCGTGGACCTGGTGCTGAAAAGCGGGCAGACCACGCCGGTAGTGATCATGACCTCGCACGGCAACGAACAACTCGCAGTCGACGCCATGAAGGCCGGCGCGCTCGATTACGTGGTCAAAATGCCTGAGGTATTCGAGGCAATGCCGCGCATCATAGAACGCGCCTTGCGCGAATGGGACTTGATGCTCGAACACAAGCACGCCGTGGACGCGCTCCTGTTGCAGACCCGTCAACTTGAACATGAGGTGGCCGAGCGGCAGATCGCCCAGGAGGCGCTGCAGGCGCAAGCGGTGCTTTTGCAAAACGAGATCGCGGAGCGCCGGCAGGCCCAGGAGACTCAGCGGCTTTCGGAGGAAAAATTCTCGAAGGCCTTCGACAACGCTCCCATGATCATGACCATCACGATGCGGGAAAACGGCACCCTCCTCGACGTCAACAACAGGTTCCTGGAAGTTTCCGGCTGGTGCCGGGAAGATGTCATCGGCAAGACCACCAGAGAGGTCGGCTGGATCAACAACGACGACCGGGCAATTCTGTTCGAGACCCTCAATCGGGAAGGGCATGTCTCGGGGTTGGCATTGAGCCTCCACCCAAGGGGCGGGCGGACCATCAAGGCCGAACTCTACATAGAGACCATCACCGTGGACGGCAGCGAACGCCTTTTGGGGATCGCCATCGACGTCACGGAACGGCACAAGCTCGAGGAACAGTTGCGCCACTCCCAGAAGCTGGAAGCGGTCGGCCTTTTGGCCGGCGGAGTGGCTCACGACTTCAACAATATCCTCACCGTGATCGGCGGGTACTGCGAGATGCTCAAACTCGATCTCGCGCCCGGCCATCCCCTGCGCGACAAGGTGCTGCAGATATCCGCCGCCTCCGAGCGCGCCTCCAACCTGACCCGCAGCCTGCTTGCTTTCAGCCGCAAGGGGGAGGTGAAGGCGGTTCCGACCGACCTGAACCTGCTGTTGCGAGGGGTGGAGAAGTTCCTGCAGCGCATTATCGGCGAGGACATCACCCTTTCCACCAAGGTCCCCGAGAGAGCCATCTGGGCGGTGGTCGATTCGGGGCAGATCGACCAGGTGCTGATGAATCTCGCGGCCAACGCGAGGGACGCCATGCCCAAGGGGGGGAGCCTGTTCGTGGAGTTGGAGCGCCAGGAGATCGACGCCGGTTTCGTGCAAGCCCACGGCTTCGGGACTCCCGGCAGCTATGCCCTGCTTACCGTTTCCGATACCGGCCAGGGGATGGACGAGGAGACTAGGAACAGGATCTTCGATCCGTTTTTCACCACCAAGGTGTCGGGAAAGGGGACAGGGCTCGGCCTCGCTATCGTCTACGGCATCGTTATCCAGCACAAGGGGTTCGTCAACGTCTACAGCGAGCCCGGTGTGGGCAGCACCTTCCGCATCTATCTCCCGGTGGTGGAGCCGCAGCAGCTCGCCGGCACCGAGGCCGTCACCGTCGAGGCTGAGGTGCGCGGCTGCGAGACCATCTTGGTTGCCGAGGACGATCTGTACGTCCTGGACCTGGTGACGAACGTCCTCGTGCAGTACGGCTACAGCATCATCCATGCTGCCAACGGGGAGGAAGCCGTGCAGAAGTTCCAGGAGAACGACCAGATAGCGCTGGTGCTGATGGACATCATCATGCCGGTCATGAACGGCAAGGAGGCCGCCGAAAAGATCCGGCGGCTGCGGCCCGAGGCCAGGATTCTTTTCACCAGCGGCTACACGGCGGAGATAATCAAGAGCAGATGCGAGTTGGAGGAGAGTGCGGAATTGATCATGAAGCCGGTCAAGCCTGCCCTCTTGCTCAAGAAGGTGCGGGAGATGCTGGACCGGCCCCCGCGGATATCAGGCAGGGGAGGGAAAGCATGATCAAGCAGAAAAACCGGATCCGCAGCTTCGCGCTGCTTTTGGCCGGTTTCTGGACCATTGCCATCGGGATCTCGTTTGCCTGGCTCTATCATCACGAAAAGGACAGCGTGGTGGAAGTGGCGCGTGCCGAGGCCCGCGCCTCCTTCAACAAGGACGCCCTGTTTCGCCGCTGGGGAAACAGGCACGGCGGCGTCTATGCCGCGGTTACCGATACCACCCTCCCGAACCCTTACCTGGCCCACATACCCGAACGTGACCTAACCACCCCCTCCGGCAGGCGGCTTACCCTCATCAACCCGGCATACATGATGCGGCAGGTCTTCGAACTGGCGGACGGCCATGGCGACCTGGTTCGCGGCCACCTCACCAGCTTGAAGCCGCTGCGCCCCGAAAACACCCCCGACCCTTGGGAGGCGAATGCGCTCCGTCAGTTCGATAACGGGGTCCAGGAGGTGAGCGAGATCCAAAATGTCGGCGGCCACGTGCAGTTGAGGCTCATGCGGCCCTTCATAACAGAGGAGGGATGCCTTAAATGCCACGCGGCGCAGGGATACAAGGCGGGGGACGTGCGGGGAGGGGTCAGCGTTTCCGTTCCGCTCGAGAACAAGGAGGGGTATGCCGAAAGCGCCGTCGTAGTCGGCCTTCTTAGCTACGGGGTGCTCTGGGTCTTCGGGATGGGGTTGATTCTGGTCGGAGCCAGGGTGCTTTCCAGGAATTTGAGCATCCTGGAGGAGAGCGAGGAGCGCTACCGCACCGTGGCGAACTACACCGCCGACTGGGAGTACTGGCAGGGGCTCGACGGTTCCTTCAAATACATCTCCCCCTCCTGCAAGGAGATCTCGGATTACAGTCACGACGAGTTCCATGGCGACCCAGGGCTCATACAGCGGATCGTCCACCCGGACGACCTCGCAGCCTTCGATGGCCACTTGCATGCGGCGAGGCAAGGGGCGGCCGAGCCGATCGACTTCCGTATCGTCAGGCGCGACGGCGAAGTTAGGTGGATCTCGCACGTCTGCCAGATGGTGTACACAAGCGAAGGGGCCGAGAACGGCATCCGCGCCAGCAACCGGGATATCACCGACCGCAAGAAGGTCGAGGCAGCAGTGAAGGAGCAGGCAGCGCTCCTGGAAAACGAGGTGCGCGAGCGGATGGTGCGCGAGGTGGAACTGGAGGCGAAGAACGCGGAGTTGGAGCGTTTCACCTACACGGTCTCCCACGACTTGAAGAGCCCGCTCATCACCATCAAAGGGTTCGCCGGTGCGGTCCTTAAGGACATCGAGGCCGGGAAGCTCTCGCGGCTCGATTCGGACGTAAAAAGGATCATGGGGGCCGCCGACAAGATGGCCGCGCTTTTAAGCGATCTCTTGGAGCTATCGAGGATCGGCCGCATCATGAACCCTCCCACCCGGATCGATCTGAACCTGCTGGCGCAGGAGGTGCTGGGACAGCTTTCCGGCCCGATCGCGCAGGGCGGGGTGGAGGTGGTCCTGCAGCCGGGGCTACCCGCGGTCTGGGGAGACGCGCCGCGCATTGCCGAGGTGCTGCAAAACCTGGTGGAGAACGCGGTGAAGTACATGGGGGATCAACTGCAGCCGCTGGTGGAGATCGGCGTACGGGAAGGGCAGGGCGAGCAGGTGTTCTGGGTACGGGACAACGGCATGGGGATCGCGGAGCAGTATCGGGAAACCGTCTTCGGGCTCTTCAACAAGCTCGACCCGCACTCCGAAGGTACCGGTATCGGACTCGCTCTGGCGCGCCGCATCATAGAATTCCACAACGGAAGGCTGTGGGTGGAGTCGGAAGGCCCAAGCCTTGGGAGCACCTTCTGCTTTACGCTCGGGGCCAAGAACCCCGCTGACAATGACAGTGCCACAAAAGGAGGGACAACATGAACGGCGAACCGCTTTGCATCCTGCTGGTCGAGGACAACCCAGATCACGCCGAGCTGGCTATCCGTAACCTCGACGACGGCAAGCTTGCCAACAAGATCTTCCATGTGGAGGACGGCGAGGCTGCGCTCGATTTTCTCAATCACAGGGGGATCTATGCCGACCCGCAGCAGTTCCCGCGCCCGCACCTGATCCTTTTGGACCTGCGTCTTCCCAAGGTGGACGGCATCGAGGTGCTGAAGGCGGTGAAGGCCTCGGAAGAGCTGAAGGCGATTCCCGTGGTGATACTGACCACCTCGGCGGCGGAGCGCGATCTTGCCCAGGCCTATCAGAATTACGCCAACAGCTACCTGACCAAACCGGTGGACTTCGACTCCTTCAGCGAGCTTTTGCGCGACATGGGCTTTTACTGGCTGGCCTGGAACCAACGCCCCTGGTAGTTTTCCAAATTCCCTCCCATCTAGACCGTAAAAACGGCTGCTTCGCCTTGCGGGCAGCCTTCCGGTAGCGCCTTCCTCCCTACTTCCTGTCGGAATAACTTGAGTTTTGTCGGCAAAACCTATATATTTCTGCGATTCCGATTAAACACCAAACGAGTGGGGATCGGGGCCTCCCGCGTCTCCTTCCCACGCAGTGTCCGATAAAACTTCTGTATTCCGACAGGTTATCCATATGCTCCTGATGATAGACAACTACGACTCCTTCACCTACAACATCGTCCAATACCTGGGCGAGCTGGGCGAGGACGTCCGGGTGTACCGCAACGACAAGATCACCCTAGACGAAATCGAGGCCCTGGCGCCGGAGCGCATCGTGATCTCCCCGGGCCCCTGCTCCCCAGAGGAGGCAGGGATCTCGGTCGAGGTGGTGCGCCGCTTCGCCGGGCGCATTCCGATCCTGGGGGTCTGCCTCGGGCACCAGTCGATCGGCTACGCCTTCGGCGGCAAGATCGTCAAGAGCGCCACCTTGATGCACGGCAAGACCTCCCCCATCCTGCACGACGGCAAGGAACTCTTCGCCGGCCTCCCCAACCCGTTTGCGGCCACGCGCTACCACTCGCTGATCGTCGAGCGCGAGTCGCTTCCCGCCGAGCTCGAGGTGACCGCCTGGGTTACCGAGGGGGAGATAATGGGGATGCGGCACCGCACCCTCCCGATCTGGGGCGTGCAGTTTCACCCGGAGTCCATCCTCACCGAGGGTGGGATGGAGCTTTTGCAAAACTTTCTGCAGATGACGAAGTAACCTCTGCGCTACCAGGGACCCGGATTGCATCCGCCCGGGCCCGGTTCCCTGGCCGGCGCCGCAAAATGCATGGCCAGCAAGGAGAACGTCCCGCACCGGATCACCCCGTCTTTCGCTGTTTTCCCCAGTGCTGCCTTTCTTTTTTCTGTGGTGATGCTTTTGATCTTTGGTTGATAAGGAGCGGCTATGATTCGCAAGGCAATCGCACGTGTTGTGGAACGGCAGGATCTTTCCGAAGCAGAGATGATCGAGGTCATGGACCAGGTGATGTCCGGCGGCGCCACCCCGGCGCAGATCGCCTCCTTCATCACCGCCCTCAGGATGAAGGGGGAGACGGTTGACGAGATCACCGGCGCCGCGCGCGTCATGCGCGACCGGGCGCTTCCCATCCGGGTCGGCAAGAGCGTGCTCGGCATCGACCGCGACGACATCAACCTCGACCGCGAGACCATCCTCGACACCTGCGGCACCGGCGGCAGCGGCACCAACAGCTTCAACATCTCCACCACCGTAGCCTTCATCGTATCCGCCTGCGGCGTCAAGGTCGCCAAGCACGGCAACCGCGCGGTCTCCTCTTCCTGCGGCTCGGCCGACGTCCTGGAGGCGTTGGGGGTGAACCTCGACGTCACCCCCGATGTGGTCGAGCGGAGCATCGCCCAGATCGGCATCGGCTTTCTCTTCGCCCCGGCGCTTCACGGCGCCATGAAGCACGCCATCGGCCCCAGGCGCGAGATCGGCATCCGTACCATCTTCAACATATTGGGCCCCTTGACCAACCCCGCCGGCGCCGACTGCCAGGTGCTCGGCGTCTACCGCGAGGACCTGGTGGAGAAGCTCGCGCAGGTCTTGAAGAAACTCGGCTGCCGCAGCGGCTTCGTGGTGCATGGCTGCGACGGCATGGACGAGATCACCCTGACCGGCGAGAGCACCGTGGCCGAGATCACCGCCGACGGCGTGAAGCTCTACAAGGTAACCCCGGAACAGTTCGGCCTGGAGCGCGCTCCGCTTGCCGAACTCCACGGCGGCGATGCGCTGGGAAACGCGGTGATCGTGAGGGACATCCTCTCCGGCAAGGACGGCGCCAAGAGGCGCATCGTGCTTTTGAACGCGGGGTACGCGCTGGTCGCCACCGGGAAGGCGAAGGATGTCGCCGAGGGGATACGTCTCGCCGCCGAGACCATTGACTCCGGCGCGGCGATGAAGCAGCTGGAGCGGCTGGTCGCGCTTACCAACGAGGCGGAGTAGACTTCTCTCCCCCGCCGAGGCGGAATAGACTTCTCTCCCCCTCCCTTGACGGGAGGGGTCGGGGGGTGGGTGAAGCTGCCAACGAAGTCGTATCTGGCGCCTTCCCCCCCACCCCGACCCTCCCCCGCAAGGGGGGAGGGAGGTTTAGATCAGGACCGGGACCATTGTGATAAGAGCAGATCAAGGGTCGCAGGATACGGAAGGATTTACATTTATGACGCAGCTCCCCGATGTGCTGAAAAAAATAGTCGATTACAAGCAGGGCGAAGTCGCGGCCATGAAGGCGGAAGTGCCGCTGAACGAAATCATGGACCGGCTCGCCGAACTGGAAGACCACCCCCGGGGGTTCCAGGCAGCGCTCATCAACTCGCTCTCCTCGGGATGGACCCCCATCATCGCGGAGGTGAAGAAGGGGTCCCCGTCCAAGGGGCTGATCAGGCCCGACTTCGACCCGCTGCAGATAGCCCGGACCTACCAGGAAAACGGCGCCACCTGCCTCTCCATCCTCACCGACGAGCATTTCTTCATGGGGCACCTGAGCTACTTGGCCGCCATCCGCGAAGAGGTTTCGCTCCCGCTTCTGCGCAAGGACTTCATCTTCGACCCCTATCAGATCTACCAGGCCCGCGCCGCCGGGGCCGACGCCATCCTCCTCATCGCCGCCATGCTGGATCTCCCCCAGTTGCGGGACTTCGCCGCGCTGGCCCAGGAGCTCTCCATGGACGTGCTCCTGGAGGTGCATGACGAGAAGGAGCTGGAGACGGCCCTGCAGACCGACTGCAGCATGATCGGCATCAACAACCGCGATCTAAGGAGCTTCGTGGTCGACATCCGCACCTCGGAGCGTCTGGCCGCGCTGGTGCCGCAGGGGCGCCTGGTGGTAGCGGAAAGCGGCATCAACAGGCGCGAGGAGATCGTGCACCTCATGTCGATGGGGCTGCACGCCTTTCTCATCGGCGAGTCGCTGATGCGCGAGGACGACTTCGGCGCGAAGCTGCGCGAACTGGTGGGTTAACTGCGACAATCCGTCCCAAAGGAGTGGCTATGAATACCAAGTTTATGCTCGATGAATCCCGCATCCCTAAACAGTGGTACAACATCATCCCCGACATGCCTGGGCCGCTGCATCCTGTCGTAAACCCGCAGACCCTGAAGCCGGTGACTCCGGAGGACATGAGCGTCATCTTCCCCATGTCGCTGATCGAGCAGGAGATGTCGACCGAGCGTTGGATCGATATTCCCGAAGACGTGCGCGAGAAATACCGGCTCTGGCGGCCGGCCCCGCTTTTCAGGGCCAGAAGGCTGGAGCAGGCGCTGCAGACCCCGGCGAAGATCTATTACAAGTACGAAGGGGTCTCGCCCGCCGGCTCTCATAAGCCGAACTCCGCCATCCCGCAGGCCTACTACAACAAGCAGGCGGGTATCCGCAGGCTCGCCACCGAGACCGGCGCGGGGCAATGGGGTAGCTCGCTGGCTCTGGCCTGCTCCATGTTCGGGCTGGAGTGCACCATCTATATGGTGAAGGTCTCCTGCACCCAGAAGCCGTACCGAAAGAGCATGATGCAGCTTTGGGGCGCGACGGTGATCCCGTCCCCCTCCGAGTTCACCAACGCGGGGCGCTCGATTCTGGCGCATGACCCGAACAACCTGGGAAGCCTCGGCATCGCCATCTCCGAGGCGGTAGAGGACGCGGCGACCCACGACGACACGAACTACGCGCTGGGGAGCGTCTTGAACCACGTCTGCCTGCACCAGACCGTGATCGGGCTGGAGGCGAAGGAGCAGATGGAGCTGGCCGGGGATTACCCGGACATCGTCATCGCCTGCTGCGGCGGCGGCTCCAACTTCGCCGGGCTCGCCTTCCCCTTCCTCTCCGACCGCGCCAACGGGAAAAAGGTGCGCTGCCTGGCAGTGGAGCCGGCTTCCTGCCCGACCCTGACCAAGGGGATTTACGCCTTCGATTACGGCGACACGGCGAAGCTCGCCCCCATCACCAAGATGTACACCCTGGGGCACGACTTCATGCCGCCGGGGATCCATGCCGGCGGGCTGCGTTACCACGGCGAGTCCGCGCTCATCTCCCAGCTCTACCACGCCGGAGAGATCGAGGCGAAGTCGTACAAGCAGAACGCCTGCTTCGAAGGGGCCCTGCTCTTCGCCAGGAGCGAGGGGATCGTTCCGGCGCCGGAATCCTCCCATGCGGTGCGCGCCGCCATCGACGAGGCGGTGCTGGCCAAGGAGGAAGGGAAGGAGAAGACCATCCTCTTCGGGCTTTCCGGCCACGGGCAGCTCGACATGATGGCTTACGACGCCTACCTCTCCGGCGCGCTCGAGGACTTCGAGTACCCCGAGGAGATGATCCGGCAATCGCTGGAGCGGCTGCCGAAGGTTTCCTTCTAGGGACGATAGGGGACTGGCTCCGCAAGGTGCCTGTCCCCGTTGCTGCTAAGGACGACGATTGCCCCATGTCAAGGGCGCTGAAGGTCTGCCTGCTGGAAAGGATGTTTCTTCCGGCCGAAATGAAGGCTCCGCTCGGGCGATATTCCCCGGTGGTAGGTGGGAAATTGTACAATTTTAAGGGTATACGCCGATGACAAAGGTGAAGATCTGTGGCATAACAACGCTTGAGGATGCTCTCATGGCAGTCGAGGCCGGGGCCGACGCCCTTGGGTTCGTCTTCTTCGAGAAGTCGCCGCGCTATATCGGGCCTGAAGCGGCCGCCCGGATCATCCGGGAGCTTCCCCCCTTCGTCCAGGTGGTGGGGCTCTTCGTCAACGCCGAACTCGATTTCGTCAACCGTACCGCAGACACCTGCGGCCTCGATCTGGTCCAGCTGCACGGCGAGGAGAGCCCGGCATACTGCGGGCTTGTGCGCCGGAGGGTGATGAAGGCGTTCCGGGTGCGCGGCGCCGAGAGCCTTGCCGCACTTGCCGACTACAAGGTTTCGGCCTATCTGCTCGACGCCTACTCCCCGGCTTCACACGGCGGGACCGGCGAGCGCTTCGACTGGGATCACGCCGTAGCCGCCAAAGGGCAGGGTAGGATAGTCCTGGCAGGGGGGCTCGATCCCGACAACGTCGCCCAGGCGGTGGCAAAGGTCGCCCCCTATGCGGTCGACGTCTCCAGCGGCGTGGAGCTTTCCCCCGGCCGCAAGGACCCCGAGAAAGTCAGGCGTCTCATTGCCGAAGCCAAGAAGATCGCCTTAATTTAAGTCGAATCCTCTCCCGACCCTTTCCACAAGGCAGGGGGAGTTTGTACCTGATAACGTAGAACCTTGAAGCATGAGCGGTTTTAACCCAAACCAAAGGAGTGGCAATGAAGATTATCGTAACCGATGAAGTGGCTCAGGAAGGACTGGCACTTTTGCAGCGCGACCCGCGCGTGCAGATGGACATCAAGCTGGGACTGAAGAAGGAAGAGCTTTACTCGATCATTGGTGATTACGACGTTATCATCACCAGAAGCGGCACCACCGTGGACAAGCCCCTGCTTGACGCAGCGACCAACCTGAAAATGGTGGCGCGCGCCGGCGTCGGCGTCGACAACGTGGATGTCGACTATGCCTCCGCCAAGGGCGTCATCGTCGTCAATGCACCTTTCGGCAACACCAACAGCGCGGCGGAACACGCCATGGCGCTGCTGCTTTCCTTCTGCCGCAATATCACCAAGGCTAACTCGTCCCTCAAAGGTGGCGCCTGGAAGCGTGCCCCCTTCACCGGCTACGAACTTAAAGGGCGCACCGCCGGCGTCATCGGTCTGGGCAAGGTAGGGGGAAGGGTGGCTACCCGCCTCAAGGCCTTCGAGTGCGAAGTGCTCGCCTGCGACCCGTACATCGCAGAGAAAAGGGCGCACGACCTCGGCGTCAAGCTGGTTTCGCTGGATGAAATCGTCCGCGTCTGCGACATCATCACCGTCCACACCCCGCTCACCGCGGAGACCAGCAACATGATCGGCAAGAAAGAGCTCGCCGCCATGAAGGAAGGGGTCATCGTCATCAACGCGGCGCGCGGCGGCATCATCAACGAGGAGGCGATGCTGGAGGCGCTCGATTCCGGCAAGGTAACCGGCGCAGCCTTCGACGTCTGGAGCCAGGAGCCCCCCGACACCGATACCCTGAAAAAGCTGATCGGGCACGAGAAGATGGTGGTCACGCCGCACCTGGGCGCCAACACCTTCGAAGCGCAGGTGAACGTGGCGGTGGACGTCTCCCGTGAGATCATCCACTACCTGGACGAGCAGCCGCTGGAGAACGCCATCAACATCCCGAGGTTCGACGCAGCCCTCATGGGGCAGATGCGTCCTTACCTGAACCTGATGAACGTCCTGTCCGATTTCGTCATCCAGTTGGTGGACACCAACCTGAACAAGATCACCTTCACCTATACCGGCAACCTCGCCCAGTACGACTGCACGCCGATCACCGTCCTTGGTCTCGCGTCGCTTCTGAACCGCAGGGTCGAGCAGGACGTGAACATGGTCAACGCGCAGCTTGTCGCGGACAACATGGGGATCGTCGTGGAAGAGGTGAAGTCCAACCAGGCCGAGGCCTTCTCCAACATGATCACCATCGCCATCGAGGGCCCCGGCGAAAAGAGGCTCATCAGCGGTACCTTGTTCGAAGGGATTCCGCGCATCGTCAAGCTGCGCGACTACCAGATGGACTTCCGCCCCGAAGAGCACATGCTGCTCATGGCTTACGGCGACCGTCCGGGCATCATCGGCAAGATCGGCACCATCCTGGGCACCCATGAGATCAACATCGCCTCGATGAACCTGGGGCGTCGCGAGAAGAAAGGGGAGGCGATGGTCATCCTCTCCCTCGATTCCGCCGTGACCCCGGAAGTCGTGGAAGAGGTGCGAGGCGCCACCGATGCGACCTTCGTCAAACCGCTCTACCTGGTGACCGCGAAGTAGGAAGGAAACCACAGGCAAAAGGAAAAGGCCCCGGCGAAAGCTCGGGGCCTTTTTTTTAACCTGAAAGCGTAAGGCGGAACACAGAGGGCACAGGGGAAAAGCCAAGGCGGTCACAGAGGAGAAACCAGACCCTAAAACTGCAACGGCCCTGTATCCCCTTCATCCCTGTTCAATGCCTTGTTCTTCCTCAGCGTCCTCTGCGAACCTCCGTGAACTCTGTGTTCCGCCTGTAGCCTTTAACTAACTAAGAAATCTTCCTGCCGCCGCATGCTTTCAATCTGCGGTGGGCTTCGCGCAGGGTGGCCTCGGTGGTCTCCCAGCTGATGCAGCTGTCGGTGATCGATACGCCGTAGGTCAAGGAGGAGGGATCGCCGTCTTTCGGCATCGGCTGGTTCCCTTCCTTCAGATAGCTCTCGATCATCACGCCGGAGATGCTGCGGTTGCCGGCGGCGATCTGTTCGATCACGCTCTTCATCACCTCGGGCTGCCGCTCGTACTTCTTCTCGGAGTTGCCGTGGCTGCAATCGACCATCATGGTCGGGGTCAGGCCCGCCTTGGCGATCATCTCCTCGGATTTGGCGATGTCCTCCGGGGAGTAGTTCGGCTTCTTGCTCCCGCCGCGCAGGACCATGTGCACGTCGGGGTTGCCGGTGGTCTGGATGATGGAGGTCAGGCCGTCGCGGTTGATGCCGAGGAAACTGTGTGAATGAAGCGCTGCCTTCATGGCGTCGATGGCGATCTGGAGGTTCCCGTCGGTGCCGTTTTTAAACCCTATCGCGAAGGAGAGGCCGCTTGCCATCTCGCGGTGGGTCTGTGATTCGGTGGTGCGGGCCCCGATGGCGCCCCAGGAGAGGAGATCGGCCAGGTACTCGGGGGTGATCGGGTCGAGCATCTCGGTCGCGACCGGCAGCCCCATCTCGGTGATCTTGCAGAGAAGGCTGCGGGCGATGCCAAGCCCCTTGGAGATCTGGTGGGTGCCGTTCATGTCCGGGTCGTTGATGAGCCCCTTCCACCCGATGGTGGTGCGCGGCTTCTCGAAGTACACGCGCATGATCAGCAGCATTTCCTCGGAGACCTCCTTGGCGAGCGCCGCGAGCTTCTCGGCGTACTCCAGGGCTCCCTTGGGGTCGTGAATGGAGCAGGGGCCGACGACCACCATGAGCCGCTTGTCCTCTCCCTTCAAGATCCTGGTGATGGCCGCGCGGCTGTTGCTCACGCAGGTCCCGGATTTCTCGGAAATGGGGAAGACTTGTCTGAGATCGGTAGGTGCAATGATCGGAGTGATGCTTTTTACCTTGAGATTGTTGGTCTTGATCATCTGAGACTCCCGCGCTAGCAGTTTTTAATGTGCTGTAATCTAGCGCGTTTCTCATGTAGTGTCAAAAAAAAATACCCTCGGCGTGGTGAATTTTGCCGAGGGTATATTTTTGTTTGCTATCCGCTTCCCTGCTGCCGCTGCGGCGCCCCATCCCACGCCACCGCGGTGCCGATGGAGGCGAGGGTGGTGACGTCGGCGCCGGAGTGGATCATCTCTGCCACGGCCCGCTCAGAATCCCCCGGCCTGAGGTCGACCCCCCCTACGGCATCGGTCAGGAGGGTGACGTCGAATCCCGCTTTCAAGGCTTCGAGCACCGTCTGTCTCACGCAGAAATCGGTGGCGAGCCCCCCGACGTAGAGCCGGTCCAGCTCCATGTGCCGCAGCAGCATGGTGAAGGGGGTGCCGTTCTCGGTTACCCCCTGCATGGCCGAGTATCCGTCGTCCCAGGAGGCCATCCCCTTGGAGATGACGATGGTGTCGCTTGGAAGTACGAGTGCCGGGTGGAATTCGGCGCCGAGGGTTCCCTGGACGCAGTGGGCGGGCCATTCTCCGCCGTTTTCCTTGAAGTGCTTGCTCTGCTTCGGATGCCAGTCGCGCGAGGCGAAGATGGGCGCGCTCCTGCGCTTGAACAGATCCAGGTACCGGTTCAGTGCGTGGATCACCTGGTCGCCCCGGGGGACGGGGAGCGCCCCGCCCGGACAGAAATCCACCTGCGCGTCGACAACAAGAAGTGCTCCTCTTCGTTGCATTATCGCCTCCTATGCCGTATCCCCGTCTGCTTCACCCGCCGCATACCGGTTCTGAATCCGGGACATGAGTTTGAGCCGCAGGGTGTTCAGCCCCTGGCTCATGGATACCTTGTAGAGGTGCGGGTTGACCAGCCGGTGACACCCCTGCGGGAGCAGGGTCAGTTCGCGCGCTGCGCGGTCGGCGCAGTCGTCCAGGGTGGGGGAGGGGGCGCACCTTACCCCCTCGTGCATTACCTGGCTTCTCACCTCCACGAGCCTCGCGTTCGCCGGGAGGCGGATATGCTGCAATGGGTTGGCCGGATCGAACACCAGTGCGCCCGGCTGCAGCTCCTCGTCTTTCAGGGTAATGACGTCCTGTATGTAGGAGCCGTCCGGCGCCACGGCTCGCAGCACTTTTTTCCGGTCGGGAAGCGTCGCCTTGGACAGGTCGCTGGTCAGCTTCAGCTTGGGCTCCTCCCCTATCCGGACCAGCTTGTAGACTCCGCCGAGAGCCCCCCCCCCTTCGCCCGCGCAGGTGGCGAGCCGGGTCCCGACGCCGTAGATGTCGATCTTTCCCCCTTCGCTGCGGATCGACTCGATCACGTACTCGTCGAGCTCGTTGGAGCCGACTATCTTCACCCCGGGAAAACCGGCCGCGTCGAAAGCGGCGCGAACCTGGCGCGAGAGGTAGGCGAGGTCGCCTGAATCTATCCTCACCCCTACCAGGTCGTGCCCTTTTGCCTTCAGCTCGCGGGCGACGGTGAGCGCGTTGGGAAGGCCGCTTTTAAGGGTGTCGTAAGTGTCTATCAAGAGGATGCAGGAATCTGGGAAGGTGCCGGCGTAGTGGCGGAAGGCGGTAAGCTCGTCGGGGAACGCCATGATCCAGCTGTGGGCATGGGTTCCCCGGACCGGGATGCCGTAGCACTTGCCGGCCATGACGTTGCTGGTGGAGCGCACGCCGCCGATGTAGGCGGCCCGCGCCTCGGAAAGCCCCCCGTCCGGGCCCTGGGCGCGGCGCAGCCCGAACTCGAGCACGGTGCCGCCTGCCGCGGCGAGGGTGATTCTTGCTCCCTTGGTGGCGACTAGCGTCTGAAAATTGATGATGTTCAGGAGCGCCGTCTCGACGAACTGCGCCTCGGCGAGGCTCCCCTCCACCGTAAGGAGCGGTTCGCGTGAGAAGACTACGCTCCCCTCGGCCGGGGCGGTGACGCTCCCCCGGAACCGGAAGGTTTCCAGGTACGACAAAAATGCGGGGCGGAAGATCTTGAGCCCGTCCAGGTAGCTCAACTCCTCCTCGTTGAAGCGGAGCTCCTCCAGGTAGCAAAGCGCGTTTTCCAGACCGGCGAAGACGGCGTAGCTTCCGTTGAAAGGGGGGGTGCGGAAAAACAGGTCGAAGACGGCGCGATGCTCTTGCATCCCTTGGTCCAGGTAACCTGCCAGCATGGTCAACTCGTAAAGGTCGGTGAGCAGCGGTGAATAGCGCATGAAATCCCTCCATTCTAATCACTACTACTCTGGATAATAGCGTTTTTCAACTTTTCTGCCAGTTCCGGGTCGACAAGTTTCAGTGTGAGGTACTCGGCCTGTGCTTTCCCCCACTGGTTCAGAAACAGATGTGACAGTCCCAGCTTATAGAGGGCATTGGCATTGCCGGGCCATAACTCCAGCAGGTAAGTGTAAGCTTCGACGGCTTCCTCATAGCGGTAGATCCTGAAACAGACTTCCCCTAAATTGGAAAAGGCGAGGGCTAGCTTTGGATCCAGTGCTATTGATCTTTTGAGGGATTCGATGGCGCGAGGGTAGTCCGCGGTAAGCGCTTGGGCGGTCCCCAAGTTGAGCCAGGAGACGGCGTTCCCGGGAGAAAGGGCGATGCTTTTGCTGAAGGCCTCGGCCGCTTCGCCGTAGCGCCCCTCGCTGTTCATGAGTACCCCCGCTTCGAACCAGTCGTCCGCCTCCAGGTATTCCTCCTGGTCGATCGGCTGCCGTTGCGGTTTCGGGTCTAGATCTCCCGTTGCCAGTCCGGCCACCAAGAGCAGCATGACGTATGTCCCGGTTGCTTGTCTCATGTGGGTCCCCCCCGCGGAAAGGTAAACCTTAACATATTAAAATTTATTTAAAAGAAACCTGAAAAGCAAGGCCAGGCGGTTGCATGACGGCAATTTTGCTGGTCATCGGGGCGTATTTTCTGATAGATAGAGAGGGCCGACAGGGGTGTTCATTAGCGGTGGGTTGCGTCAGAGGTTTGCACCCGGATTCCCTTTCGGAAAGGGCAATCGAGGTGGCGCAGCATTCTCTCCGCTTCGAAAAAGATCATCGATAATCAGTATAGGGAAAGGGGCAACACATGGAACAACTGCTGATAGTCGGTTGCGGCGCCATTGGGCGACGGGTCGCAGCGCTGGCGCTTGCGCGGGGGATGAAGGTCTCCAGCTTCAGAAGGAACGAAGAAGAGGTTGCAGGCGCGACCACATACACCGGAAACCTGGACCAGCCGGCGACGCTTGCGGGACTGCCGGTCAAAGGTGCTGGGGTTATCTACCTCGCGCCCCCTCCGGGTGGAGGCAACGAGGATACTAGGATGCGCAACTTCTTGGCCTCCATCGCCCCCGGGCAAGAGCCCGAAAAAATGGTCTACATATCGACCAGCGCGGTCTACGGGGACTGCGGCACCGCGACGGTCACCGAGGAGAGTGAGGCCAACCCGCAGACCAGCAGGGGAAAGCGCCGGCTGCACGCCGAGCGCCTGCTAAGCGACTGGGGGAGGGAGCGCCACGTTCCCGTTGTGATCCTCAGGGTAACTGCCATTTATGCTGCGGACCGCCTCCCCGTCACCCAGCTCACCACCGGGCAGCCGGTGCTGCGCGAGGAGGAATCGCTTCCCAGCAATAGAATCCATGCCGACGACCTGTCGCGGATCTGCCTCGCCGCCCTGGAGCGGGGGAAAGACGGGGCAATCTTCAACGTGAGCGACGGCCAGTCCACCACCATGACCAGCTATTTCAACGCCGCCGCCGATCGGCTCGGGCTCCCGAGGCCGCGCCAGGTGGCCATGGAGGAGGCGCGCCGGGTGATGAGCCCGCTCATGATCTCCTACTTCTCCGAGGGGAGGGTGGTGTCGAACCGCAAAATGATTGAGGAGCTGGGGATAGAGCTCCTCTACCCTGACCTCGAGTCGGGGCTCAAGGGGTAGCTTTGCCTGCAGGTCGCACGGCTTGACTTTCGCGGTCGCCGAATTAAGGTTTTCCGATCTTTAAACCAACCTTAATAGGAGGACATCGAAATGCTCGAAAAAGAACGGGATATTTTGAGACGCGACGACCGGCCGCAAAGCGAAAGACGGCAGTTAGAGCGCGAGAGTGAGAAGGGCGAACTGCATGGGCGGCACTCCACCTCCCCCATGGCGCAGATGGAGCGGATGTTCGACGAGGTTTTCAAGAAGCCTTTCTTCTCTCTCTGGTCGCAGAGGATGGCTGGAGGGGAGATGGAGGAGCTCTACCTGCCGGTGGATGTCTTTGAGGAAGGGGACTCCGTGGTGGTCAAGGCAGAGATCCCGGGAATCCGCAAGGAAGACATTGACGTGCAGCTTTCCCCCGACAGCATCACCATCTCGGGGAAGAAGAGCAAGGCCGAGCGGACCGAACAGAAGGATTTCTACCGGGTAGAGCGCTCCTACGGCTCGTTCATGAGAACATGCAGGCTTCCGGTGGAAACCATCACCGACACTGCGCGTGCAAGCTTCAAGGACGGCGTCTTGGAGGTGCGGATACTGAAGAGCGAGGCGGCGACCCAGAGGGTCAAGAAACTGAACGTGGAATGATTTCCCCACCGGTCGGAAACGGAAATGGCCGCGGCGAAAACCGCGGCCATTACTTTTGTCCGCATCCCCTTTTTGGCTGCCTATAATTTAGGCAAAACGCCATCGGGTGGCGATTACTCAGAGATTTTTTTCCCCCGATGCGGCTTTTCCCACAGAGTTATCCACAGCTTTTGTGGAAGACTTCCTCAGTCAAATCCCCACTGAATATAACCAGTTGAATTGAAGATGGGAGCGGGCGCCGCTGCGGACCCGGAACGGGGGGGTATTGTGGGCGCTGGCGGCGCGTCTATAGAATTTACCGGCCGTAGCCTTGGCGAAAGGGAGGTTTATCCACCGTAGCCTTGGCGAAGGTGGAAAAAAAAGGCCCTGGTTCGGGAAACCAGGACCTTTTCGGTTTGCATTGGCGTTAAAACGGGACACTTTCTATCAATCCGTCGGTGAAACTTTCCCGGTGGCGCCGTACGGTGTTGCCGACCGTGCGGTTGACTCGGTTTCGGTTTTTTCCTTTTAAAGACGGGGTGTGAGGCCGCCTGGCGGATGAGACAAATCGCGTTTAGCGTTGCCCGAATAACGCCAATCTTGAAGTTGCTCCGGGATACCGTTGCGGGAAGTGTCGAGTTACTGACCTCAGTCGCAATATCGCCCGGTGAAACGCTTCAGGCTTCCCTCTGCTGTAGGAGGGCCTGCTCACCACGTCTGAAACCGGGAACATTTTGGCAAAGAAAGGTAGTCAGGGACTCAACGGGATGCGCTACGAGTAACCCAGAGCGGCTCGCACTGACATGCGAAACTTGTGAGCAAGTCTATCAACGCCATTTTATGTGTCAAGATGAAGATGAGATTAATTTCATCTGATCCAAGTGCGCGATAAATAGTTATTTTTTAAGCCGAGTGAGTCGGGCGAACCATAAATCATTTCAATCGTTTTGCCTGCTAGTGGGCCGGTCGGTCGTCCTCTGTCACAGTGCAATCGGCAAATTGTGGTATGACAGTTGCGGTGGCAATAAACGTTGCAGCCTCATCTCGTGAAGCGGCAGCGACGGCATGCAATGCCAGTGTCGCAGACGCTGTGCAAGTAGCACCGTTGGCCCCTGTCAGAGCTTCAGCACGTGCACCGCACACGAGATGCAGGGGTCGTAGCACCTGATCAGGCGCTCCAGCGCCGTGGTCATCTTTTTCGTCTCTTCCCCCTCCATTCCCCGCGCCAGCGCCAGCAGGTCGCGCGCCATGGCCCCCTGGTTCAAGGCGGTGGGGGTGACGACGTCGGCCTCGGTGCAGATGCCGTTCGAGTCGAAGCCGTAGCTGTGGATCAGCAGGCCGCGTGGCGCCTCGCAGGCGGCACTCCCTCTCCCCGCGCGCAGGACCGGTCCGACGTCGTCGGGGGGACCCTGGCCTTCCTCGACGAGGCGGTCGATGAGCTCTATCGCGCGCTCGGCTGCGTCGCAAAGCTCGATTGCCTGGGCCAGGCTGTTGCCCCGTATGTCCCTGCCGAGGATCTCGTGCTTTACCTCGTCGAACACGCCCTGAGCCTGCGCTCTGAGCCGGACGCCGAGGGAGAGCCTGGCGAGCGCGCCCACCGTAGCTTCTTTCCCCATCACCTTTGAATATTTGGCGTTGGAGTGTGGAAGGACGCTTTCTTTGATCGCCTCGCGGTACCCGGAGACGGCGAAGGATTCCCCTCCGCCCATGCGGCACCGGATGGCGGCGGAACGGCCGGCGCCGCATGGGTCCACCGCCAATGCGTTTGGGGACGGGAGTTCCGGGAAAGGGAAGGGAGTGCGGAAGAGCCGGTAGGCGTCGCGGCAGGCGGGAAGGACCGACTCAAGCTCATGGCGCAGGCGCAGCAGTTCCTTTTTGCCCACCCTCTGCCCCAGCCCTCCCAGCCGGATGTTGACCGAGTGGATGAGGCGACCGCCGACCGTCTCCTGGATCATGTTGCCGACCCTCTTGATGCTAAGTCCCGCCTTCAGCAGTTCGGGCGCCTTCTGGGCCAGCCCGGTCACTCCCGGCACGCCGAGAAGGTCGGGAAGGAGCAGGCAGTACAGATGCAGCGCGTGGTCCTGGATCATTCCCCCCTGCATGATGAGCTCGCGGGTCAGGGCCGTCGCCCCCGAGACCTCCACCCCGAAGGCATTCTCCACCGCCAGGAGCGCGGTCACCTTGTGCACCGTCGAGCAGAGGGAGCAGATGCGGCAGACGATCTCCGGCACTTCCAGATAGCTCTTGCCGACCAGAAGCGCCTCGAAGAGCCGCGGAGAATCGGTGAGACATAGCTCCACCCGCTCCACGCGCGACCCCTCGCGGTAGACCTTGACGCTGCCGTGACCCTCCACCCGGGTCAGGTTCAACTCAACGACGCTGCCCATAGTCCCACTCCGGCTTGAATCGGCTCATCCTGCGCTCGATTTCCTTCCTGCCAAACCCGCGCTCCAACAACAGCTCCAACTCCTGCGCCACGTTCGCCTCGCGCACCGGTCCCCGGCAACCTTCGCAGACTATCCCCGTCGCCGGGCATCTTGCGTTGCATCCCCCCTGGATGATCGGGCCGAGGCAAAGCTCCTTTCGCTCCAAGAGCAGGCAGAGGTTTTCCCTGCTGCGGCACTCGGTGCAGACCGGGTAGGTCGCCAACGGGGGGAGCGTTCCATTAAGAAGGGCGCAGAGTAGGGCCATGACCTCTTGCTTTTCCGGGGGGCAGCCGGTGATTGAGAAGTCGACGCTTACGAAGTTGGTAAGCGGGGCGGGGGCGAAGCTCTCCACTGTCTTCTCCCCATCTCCGTAGACGGCTGCGACCAGTTCTTCTCTCGTCGAGACCCCGTTGTTCATGGCCGCCACCCCGCCGAAGATGGCGCAGGTGCCAAGGGCCACCAAAAGCCTGCTGGAATTCCTCAGCCGGAACAGGTTGGCCAGGTCGCCCGGGGTAGATACCGCACCCTCCACTATCGCCGCGTCGAAGGGCGCTCCCCCCTCGACGCTCTCCGCCATGGGAAAGGAGACCAGATCGAAGCGGGCGGCCACTTGGGCCAATTCGTCCTCGCAGTTGAGCAGCGTCAGCTGACACCCCGAGCAGGCGGTGAGCCCTGCTATGGCGAGCCTTGGGCGGTTCATAGCGCCTCCGGTATCTCTTTCAGCTCGCTGAGCCGGAAGACGGGGCCGTCCACGCAGCAAAGTTTCTGCCCCAGCGCGCAATGGCAGCAGCGCCCGATGCCGCAGCGCATCCTGCGCTCCAGGCTCAAAAGGATCCGCTGCGGCGCGACGCCGGCCCTTTCCAGGTCGGCGCCCAGGCAGCGGTAGAGGGCGGGGGGGCCGCATATGGCGGCGTAGCTGTTGGCGGCGTCGAAGCTGAATCCCTTCAAGAGGTCGGGGAGGAGCCCCACGGCGCAGGAGAAGCCGCCCCAAGGCTCCTCGGGCGCGAAATCGACCGTCAGGTAGAGCCGCAGCCCACCGCGCGCGGCGAGTTCCGCCAGTTCTTCGCGAAAGAGCATCAGCTGGGGCTTTTTCGCGCCGTACATCAGCGTGATCTCCCCGAAGCGTTCGCCGTTGCGCAACAGGTGCAGCAGCAGGGAGCGCAGCGGCGCGATGCCGAGCCCTCCCGCCAAGAGGAGCACCGGGTGCCCCTCCATTTCCGCGAGCGGAAAGCCGGCGCCGAAAGGCCCGCGCAGCCCCAGCGTGCTTCCTTCCAGCGCCTGGTGCAGCGCATCGGTCACGTGCCCCACCCGGCGCACGCAGAGATCCACGGTGCCGTCTTCGTGGGCGAGATCGGCGGGCGAGATGGGAATTTCGCCCGCGCCGGGAACCGAGAGCTGGACGAACTGCCCGGGGATGAATCTGGAAAGGGAGGGAAGCGCTGCGGCTTCGGGCGCCAGGGTGAAGAGCGCAGTGTCCTCAGAGAGCTGGCGCCGCTGCAAAAGCTTGGCCGCGAAGGGGGTGTCCGGATGGTTTGCCAGGAGGGTCATGGCGTCCTCCCGCAATCGAGGGAAAGATCCTGGAACAGCTCGCGCAGGTCGATGCCGACCGGGCAGAATTCCTTGCAGCGGCCGCAACCAACGCATGAGGTTATCCCGGTTAAGGGGGTGAAACCGCAGTACTTGTGCAGGAAGCGGTAACGAAGCCGCTCCAGCCTGGTGGCCCGGAAGTTTCCCCCCGCCACCTCGCCGTGGGTAACGAAAAGGCAGTTGTCCCACTCGCGCACCCTCTCTCCGCCGCCGGAAAGCGAAGGATATTCCCTCAAGTCGAAGCAGTAGCAGGTGGGACAGCAGACCGAACAGGCGCCGCAGGAAACGCAGGTCTCGGCGAACTTCTCCCAAAGCGGATGGTCGGAGAAGCGCAGCTGCGGGTCCTGGGGAAGCACATTGCACGACCCGCAGGGGGGAGGCTCTAGCTCTTTTTCCGTTTCGACCAAGAGATCCGCTGCCGCGGCGGTTATCGCTTCCCCCTTGGCGCTGTGGGTCGTGAGGCTAAAACCGTCGCCGCCGGCCTGCAGGAAGAGATCGCAGGCGGCGCTCTCCCTTGGTCCCGAGCAGAAGCAGAAATCGTCCGGCCGGCAGGAGAGCCCGACCAGGGTGAGGTTCGCGCGCCGGGTCGCGTAGCAGGAGTCCGGGGTGTCGGCGAGGAAGACACGGTCCAAGTAGGCTATGGCGTCGAGGTCGCAGGGGTGAACGCCGAAGAGGACGGTCTCGGAGCCGTAAGGGACAGCTTGCCGGTAGGCTCCCTTTTGGTAATGCAGGATTTCCTCCCGGAAGGGGAGCAGGTATTTCTTGGGGGGGATCTGCGTTCTTGAGTAGTCAAGCTGCAGGTCGGAGGCTGAGGTAAGCGGTGCGAAGGAGAGAACCCCCTGGTCCGAGAGTACCGGCCCATGCAGTTCGCCGAAGAGGCGAAGGATTTCCAGGAAAGGAGATAAATGTGCGTGTTTTAACGTTGTTTTTGGCAACTTTTCCCTCCGGGCACACAAGGCTCAATTCTACCGGGGAGGTTGTCGATGGCAAGTAGCGTGGGAGGCGTAAGGTTGGTGAGTAAGGCAGACTCGACAAGAATTTTTGACTTGCAACTGCTTAAATGTTAGAGAGATGTACATGAAAGAGATGATCGACTACCATTGCCACCTGCTTCCCGCCTTGGACGACGGTGCCACCGACCTCGACGAATCCCTGAAGATGGCCCGCATCCTCTCCGATTTCGGCTTTTCCACCGTTTACTGCACACCTCATCTGATCAGTGGTTCCTACGAAAACGACCCGCCGCGGGTGGCACGCACCACGCAGATTCTGCAATGCCTGCTGCACGAGGCTGGTATTCCGCTGAAGCTGGTGGCTGGATGCGAGCATTACCTGGACGAGTCCCTCCCCGAGCGGTTGACCGGCGCCTTCACCATCGGAGCCGAGAAGCGGGTCCTTGTCGAGGTCCCGTTCCGGTCAGGCCCGGAACTGTTGCGCCCGATGGTGGACGCTTTTACCCGCCTGGGCCTGGCGCCGCTCTTAGCGCATCCTGAAAGGTGCCGCGCCTTTGAGCCTGCAGTTGCGGAGCACGGTTTGCGTGGAGCTCTTTCCGTCATGCTGGGACGTCAAGCTGCAGAGGATTTCGAACAAGGTGAAGTCGCCGCTTTGCGGCGCAGCGGCTGCCTCTTCCAGGGGAACCTGGGGAGCTTTGCAGGGTTTTACGGCAGCGACATCCGCGAACGTGCGCTACTGTTTCTGAGGCACGGCGTCTATGCCTGCATCGGAAGCGATGCCCACAGCAGCGCAAACCTTCAGCGCATGCTCGACGCGGGTTTCAAAGCTATCGCCTCGGAAGTCGGAACAGACGCCGCGCTAGGTCTTTTCAAAGCGGTCCTTTAACCCGCCCTCTGTCACCTGTTCCTGACTAAATCATGAAATTCCTCTTGTGCTGTCCCGAAGAGCCGGTGTCAGGAGGGTACCAGCTTCTGCTAAAGAAAACGCGCCGAACGACACTTCCAGCGTGCTAGTCAATTCGTCCAACGAACTTTCCGTCACCTCCGAGCAGATCGCTACCAATGCCGAGAATGCTGTCTCCGAGTCGGTCACCATAGCCACGGCAGGCGAACAAATGACCGCAACCTCCCATAAGATATCTCAAAGCTGCCATCACGCCGCCGAGAACTCCCGGTATACCAGTTCGTTGGCCCAGTCCTGAGCCGAAGTCGTTTCCAACACCATTGCCGTTATGCAGCAGATAGCCGAACGGGTATTTTTTTCTGCGCCAGTGCACTTTGTGGAGAAGAGGTGCCTCAAAATGCGGCACGCGCCGGCGCAAGGATGGCAATTCCGCTGCCTGATTCTGCGGTGACAGGCGCAGTTGCAGCCTCCGGCCGCCTCTGGAATGGAACCTGCTTAGGAAGAAGTCGCACTCACGACCGCTGCCCTTCCGGCGGCGGCAAGGAGGATGAATGCCACTTCTGACCAGCGCCGATCATGATGCCATAGCCCTCTCCATCAGGGTTGCCCTGGCGGCCACGCTGCTGAGCATCCCCTTTGGCTTCGCCTACGCCTATCTCATGACCTTTTGCCGGTTCCGCGGCAAGGTGCTGCTCGAAGTCTTGGTCAACCTCCCTCTGACGCTTCCTCCCGTTGTGATGGGGTACCTGCTGCTGCTCGCACTCGGGAAAAACGGGTGGCTCTCCTTTTTGCTCGAACCGCTTGGTGTGCGGTTGATCTTCACCTGGAAAGCGGCTGTGCTGGCCTCGGCCGTGGTGGGATTTCCCCTACTGGTACGCTCGATCAGGATCGCCATGGAAGGGATCGACAGCCGGCTCCTCCAGGCCTCCCGTACCCTGGGGGCGACCAGGCTGGACTCGCTCTTCTCGGTGGTGCTGCCGCTTTCCAAGGCGGGGGTGGTGGCCGGTTCCTCGCTGATGTTCGCTCGCAGCCTGGGCGAGTTCGGCGCCACCGTGATCGTGGCCGGCAACATCCCCGGCGCCACCCAGACCATCCCGCTGGCCATCTACGACTACGCCGGCTCCCCGGGTGCAGAGGGCGCCGCACTCTCGCTCTGCGTGGTGGCCATTGCCATATCCGTTCTGGTGCTGCTGTTCCACGAGGCGTTGGCCCGGAAGCTGGCTGGGAGGGACTGAGATGGAACTGCGCATAAAAGCCGGCAAGGGGTTCGGAGGGGCTTTCAACCTGGAGACGGACCTAGTGGTATCCGGGGACAGGGTGGGTGTGTTCGGCGCGTCAGGGAGCGGCAAGTCGACCTTGGCCAGCCTCGTCGCCGGCCTGGCTGCGCCGGACCACGGTGAGATCTACCTGGACGGAGACTGCCTGTACAGTAGCCACCAGGGGATCAACCTGCCGCCGCAGCGGCGCCGGGTAGCTGTCGTCTTCCAGGACGCCTGCCTCTTTCCCCACCTGAGCGTCGAGGCAAACCTTCGCTACGGGCAGAAGCGCTCCCCGAAGGGGGGGCGCAAGGTCGACTTCTCCGCCCTGGTCTCGGTCCTGAAGCTGGAGGGTCTCTTGGAAAGGGGGGTGAACAAGCTCTCCGGAGGGGAGAAGCAGAGGGTGGCGTTGGGACGGGCGATACTGGCCAACCCGCGCCTGTTGCTAATGGATGAACCGCTCTCCGCGCTGGACGATACGCTCAAGATGCAGGTCATGCATTACTTGAAGCGTGCCAGCGAAAAGTTCGGTATCCCCTATCTTTTTATCTCGCACTCCATGCTGGAAATCCGGCTCATGACGGACCAGGTCCTGGCCATGGCTGGGGGGAGGGTGACGGGGCATACCACGCCGGAGGAATTGGCCCGCGAGCGGATGGGGCAGAGCCAGGTCGGCTACATCAACCTGTTGCAGGTCGAGAAGTTGCGCCGACTGGGGGGGCTGTACGTCTACCGCTGGGGTATGGAGGAGCTGTTCGTTTCGGCTGGGGACGACCGGGAGATGGGGCTCTTCGAGCTGTCGTCCAGGGACATCATCCTCTTTACCAGGCACCCGGAGGCGGTCAGCGCCCGAAACCTCCTCAAGTGCACCGTGGTGGACACCTTCCCCTCCGGGAACAAGGTCGGGGTGGAGCTTAGATGCGGCCACGAGACCCTGATCGCGGAGGTGGTGGTGCAGGCGGCGGACGACCTCGCCATCCAGGCGCGGACCGAGGTGTACGCGGTGATCAAGGCCTCATCCTTCAGGCGGCTTGGGTAACTATTTTATCCAGCCGCCGCCTACGACTTTATCCCCCTGGTAAAGGACGACTGCCTGCCCCGGGGTCACTGCGCGCTGCGGGGTTTCGAACTCCACCTGCATGCGCCCGTCCTCGATAAGCCGCGCGGAGCAGGGGACCGGCTGCATCCGGTAACGGATGCTGCAGCTGCCGTTAAAGCCGCCACTGATGGGTTTGTCGGTCCAGGTGAGTTCCCCGGCGACCAGTCCGCCTATCTTCAGATCTTCCTCCGGGCCCACGACGACGCGCGAGGTAGCGCCGTCTATCGCCGTGACGTAGAGCGGCTCTTTCCAGGCGATCCCCAGACCGCGCCGCTGCCCGATGGTGTACTTGTGGATGCCGACGTGGCTCCCGAGCTTGTTGCCGCTTTTGTCCACGATGTCGCCCGCCTCGGGCCGCACTCCCGCCTCTTCCAGGAACCTGACGTAGTCGTTGTCGGGTATGAAGCAGATCTCCTGGCTTTCCTGCTTTTGGGCCACCGGCAGGTTGAATCGGGCTGCGTGCTCGCGCACCACGCGCTTCTCCAGGTTCCCCACCGGGAAAACGATGCGGGAGAGCTGCTCCTGGTTCATCCCGAAAAGGAAGTAGCTCTGGTCCTTGCCGGGGTCGAGCCCTTTAAGCAACTGGTAGATCTCTTCGGCATCCTGCTCTATCCGCGCGTAGTGCCCGGTGGCGAGGAGATCCGCGCCAAAGGAGGCGGCCATATCCAGCAGCAGGCCGAACTTGATCCTTTCGTTGCAGCGGGCGCAGGGGTTGGGGGTCCTGCCGGCGGCATACTCGGCGGTGAAGTTGTCGATTACGAGCTCCTTGAAACGCTCCCTCAGGTCGATGACCTCGAAGGGGATGCCCAGTCGCTTGGCGACCCTGGCCGCGTCCATCACGTCGGTGAGCGAGCAGCAGGTTTTCCCGCCGCTGGGGGTTGATTCCGGGCGCTCGTAAAGCTGCAGCGAGACCCCCATGACGTCGTGTCCCTGTTCCTTCAAGAGCGCGGCCGTGACCGATGAATCGACGCCCCCGCTCATTGCCACCAATATCTGTTTTTTCCCTGCTTTATCGCTCATTTCTTAAAGCTTCTCCCGAGCCGCAGCCGGAAAACCAACTGCGTGCAACACGGATAAAGGGGATGCGGGAATAGTCGCCGAAGCGCCATCCCATTCATCCCCTTTATCCCTGTTCAATTTGGTTCAGTTGCCGTGTCTAAATTTCAGTCTTCGCCTTTTTCCAGCGTCAGTACGTAGTAGCCATCCACCTCTTTGAGTCCGAGGAGCTTGTGCCCTTCGTCCTTGAGGCTGCGGGGAACGTTCTTTACCGGTTCGCCGTCGTCCAGAAGAAATTCCACCGTGGTCCCGGCTTCGATATCTTCCAGCTCCAGTTTGGCCTTCACGAAATTGGTGGGGCAGGAGACGCCGCGTAAATCTATGGTTTCCATTTTCTCTCCTCAAAAGTCTCCCCCTCCCCCCCTGCGGGGGAGGGCCGGGGTGGGGGGGAAGGCGCCAGATGCGACTTCGTTGGCGGCTTCACCCACCCCCCGACCCCCTCCCGTCAAGGGAGGGGGAGCAAGTCTATGGCTCCTATGGCTTGCCCAGCGGTAGCTGGGTGTTGATGACCTGCGGGTCGATGGTGCCGGCCACGACGACCTCAGGGAATCCTTTGCGCAGGTGGTCGAGAAGCGACTGGTTTCCCTCGCGCAGGATGATGTCGCCGATCCGGATCCTGCCCGCGCCTTCGGCCTTCTCCTGGTACCAGGCAAGGACAGACCCGATGAAGTCGACCACCCGATCTTCCGGGAGGAAGGTGGCGTACACGGTTCCCACCAGCGGGCGCCGTCCCCACTTGCCGCCGATGCGTGCGGTGTAACCTTTCTTCTCCGCCTTCCAGGCGTCGGTCGGGCAGACCTTGATGCAATCGCCGCAGTAGATGCATTTGGCGGTGTCGAAGACGGGCTTGTTGTCGGCGCCCATGGTGAGCGCCCCCTCGGTGCAGGACTTGGCGCAGAGGCCGCAGCTGATGCAGCCGGAGGCGTCGAGCGCGGGCCACACGGCGCCCTGGAGGCCGACGTCGTTGGTTGCGGACTTGGGACAGTCGAAGGGGCAGCCGGCGAAGCCGACCTTGAACTTATGGTGGCCGGTGACGGTGCCGAAGAGCTTCTCGTCGACCTCGAGCGCCGACTTCTGGGTATCGACCAGGCCGTTGGGGTTATACTCGCAGCCGCCGCATGCCGTGGGGACCCGGACGCGCGCGCCGCAGGAGGCGACCTTCTGCTGTTCTTCGCCCAGTTCGGCCACTACCGCGTCGAAATCGGCGAAGTTGATGTTGATCAGTTCGATGGACTGGCGCACGGACAAGTGGACGAACCCCTTGCCGTATTTCTGTGCCACCGCGGCGATCTTCGCCAGGCGGTCCACCGACATCCTGCCGCCGGGGACGCGCAGCCGGACGGTGAACATGTCCTTGCCGCGCTCCTTGATGAAGCCGCCGGCCTTCAGGTTTTTCAGGTCTATTTTCTGGTCTGCCACGTTTCTCTCCTAAGGACTAAAAATCACAAAAAAGCACTTGGCGTTTATCCCGCTACCACAATCTCCACCGGTTCGACCGCGCCGCCTTCGATGCGGAACGCCTTGGCGACCGGCTTGTCCCGTGCCTCAAGCGACACGATCAGGTGGTGGACGTTGGGGGTCAGCGCCAGCCGGATGTCTTCCTGCGAGGGGCGGGCGGGGGACTCGGGGTGCGAGTGGTAGATCACCAGCATCTCCTCACCGCTCGCTCGCAGCGCCTTGACCACGGCGAACTGCTCCTTCGGATCCATCATGAAATGGTCGTTGCTGGCGTCGGTGTTGGTCATCGGATGGTGGCTCGCCACTACCTGTCCGTTGCCGCCCAGTATGCCGCAGACCTCCAGCGGAAACCCGTTCTGGGCGTGGCTTATCACCGCGGCCAGTATCTCTTTCGGTATCTCGACCATATCAGTGTCCCAGGTCGCAGACGGTCATGGCGTCAAGCTCGTCCTTCAGCTCGGTGATGGTGGGGTGGTCGCCGCAGATCGGGCACTTGGCGCTCTTCTTCACCGGGATTTCCCTGAAGCGCATCCTGAGAGCGTTGTAGGTAAGCAGGCGCCCGGTCAAAAGATCGCCGGCTCCCAGCAGGTACTTGATCGCCTCGGTGGCCTGAAGCGTGCCGAGCACGCCGGGGAGGACGCCGATGACCCCTGCCCGCGAGCAGGTCGGGATCACGTCCTTCGGGGGAGGCTCCGGGAAGATGCAGCGGTAGCAGGGGGATTCCCCCGGCTTGACCGTCATGGTCTGCCCGTCGAACTGCAGTATCCCGCCGTGGGAGTAGGGCTTGCCGGCGAGGACGCAGGCGTCGTTGATGAGGAACTTGGCCGCGAAGTTGTCGGTGCCGTCGATGACGAAGTCGTAGTCGGCGATGAGGCCGGCGATGTTCTCGGCGGAAACCCAGGTCTGGTAGGCGTTCACGGTGAGCTCGGGGTTGATCGCCAGCATCGTTTCCTTGGCCGAGAGCACCTTCGCCTTCCCCACGTCAGGGGTGGTGTGGATGACCTGGCGCTGCAGGTTGGAGAGGTCCACCTCGTCGGCGTCCGCGATGCCGATGGTGCCGACACCGGCTGCCGCCAGGTACAGGGCAATCGGGGAACCGAGGCCGCCAGCCCCGATGATGAGAACGCGCCCCTCAAGCAGCTTCTTCTGCCCCTTACCGCCGACTTCCTTCAACAGGATGTGCCGGGAATAGCGGGTGATCTGTTCTTCGCTGAGCTTCACTATCTACCTCCACCCATGAAATAGAGAAATTCCACGTTGTCGCCGTTCTTCACCGTTGCGCCGTCGAAATCGCCGCGGTCGAGGATGTCGCCGTTCAGTTCGACGGTGACGTATTCGCGTTGCTCCACCTGCAGAAGTTCGAGCAGTCGGCTTACCGGGACCGGGTTCTCCTCTGCGATGCTGGCTGGTTTGCCGTTGACTGTAAGATTCATTAAGATCGCTCCTTGTTTAGTAACATAGATGATTGGTAAAGAACAGATTTTCCCTCAGGCCTCTTCCAGCGCGGCCGCGAAATCCTCCAGGATGTCCTCGATGTCCTCGATCCCCACCGAGACCCTGACCTGCTCCTCGCTCACTCCCATGAGCGCCTTCACCTCGGGGGTGTAATCGGCGCAGATGGTGCTCGCCGGGTGGATCACCAGAGTCTTGGTGTCGCCGATGTTGGCGAGATTCTTGGCCAGCCGCAGGTTGTTGATGACCCGGAAGGCGGCGGCCTTGTCCGTGAGCCCGAAGGTCAAGAGCCCGCCGAAGCGGCCGTTGAACTGGCGCTTCGCCACCTCGTAAAAGGGGGAATCGTCGAGGCCGGGGTAGTTGACCCAAGTGACCTTTTCGTGCGCCTGAAGAAACCGGGCCACCTGGAGGGCGTTGGAGCAGTGCCGCTCCATGCGCAGGGCCAGCGTCTCCAGCCCCTCGCCCAAAAGGAACGAGTTGAGCGGCGCGGCGCAGGCGCCGAAATCCTTGTGGATCAGCTTGCGGACCCGTGCCGTGAAGGCGAAGCTGCGGTACTTGCGGAAAAACTGCTCGAAGTGCGGGAACTTCGGGCTCTGCCAGTTGAAGCTCCCGGCATCTATGATGGCGCCGCCGATGGAGTTGGCTGTTCCGTTGATGTACTTGCTGGTGGAATGGACGACGATGTCGGCCCCGAGTTCCTTGGATCGCGCGAGATACGGCGTGGAAACGGTGGCGTCGACCATGAGCGGGATGCCGTGCTTTTTGGCGATGGCTGCGAAAGCCGCTATGTCGGGAACGTCCATCTTCGGGTTGCCGATGGTTTCCACGAAGATCAGTCGGGTTTTGTCGTTGATCCCCGCCTCGACCGCGGCAAGGTCGACGGGGTCGACGAAGCGGGTTTCGATCCCGAAGTTGGCCAGGGTGACGTGGAACAGCGAGTAGGTGCCCCCGAAAAGCGAGGAGGAGGAGAGGACCTCGTCGCCGCTTCTGACTACGGCCATGACCGAGGTGGTGATCGCCGCCATGCCCGAAGAGGTGGCGACGGCGGCGATGCCGTCCTCGATCGCGGCCAGCCTCTTTTCCAGGGTGTCCACGGTGGGGTTGCCTATCCTCGTGTACACCTGGCCTACGGCTCTTCCCCTGAAGATGTCTTCCAGTTCTTCCGCCGTGTCGTAGGCGAAGGCGGATGCCTGTACTATCGGGGTCTTGGTGGCGCCGGAGGGCCCGGGCGAGGTGCCGCCGTGGATCAGTTTCGTGTCGAATCTCAGCTTCTTTTCTTTCTCTCCCACAACCCCTCCAAAATGCCATCTTTAGATGTCGATGCCACGGGAATTCCAGGGCAAATCGGACATGTCGGCAAATACTGTAGCACTGTTGAGTGGAACAGTAGTGCGGGGAGGGTAATATTTGATACCGTACTTGTCAAGAAATTATTTCTTTTTTATACACCGTTGCAGTGGTAAATAAAAATACCGATACGTGCAGGTTTGGTCTCGGATTCAGCGCATTCGAGCCCTGTCCAAGCTCGGAACAGTGCAATATGACGTGCGTTATTCCTCCGCAACGGGCGCAATTTGCCCTAAACAAAGTTAAGCGATCAAGAATGCAAAAAAAATAGTTGACAGTGTTGCAGGATAAATATAAAAATACGAACCATGTTACCATCCGCCGTCAGATATTGAGGCGTTACGCAAATCACGACCGAAAGGAGAATTCGCCATGTCCCGTATCTACCTAGACAACTCCCAGTCCATTGGCAACACGCCGCTGGTGCGGCTGAACCATGTAACCAAGGGGGCCAAGGCGACCGTGCTCGCCAAGGTCGAGGGGCGCAACCCCGCCTACTCGGTAAAGTGCCGCATCGGTGCCAACATGATCTGGGATGCCGAGGAGCGTGGCGTACTGAAGCCTGGGGTGGAGATCGTCGAGCCGACCAGCGGCAACACCGGCATAGCGCTTGCCTACGTGGCGGCGGCCCGCGGTTACAAGCTGACCCTCACCATGCCCGAGACCATGAGCATCGAGCGCCGCAGGGTGCTGGCGGCATTGGGAGCGAACCTGATCCTTACCCCGGGTTCCGCCGGGATGAAAGGGGCCGTGGCCAAGGCCGAGGAGATCGCGGCTTCCGATCCGGCGCGCTACTTCCTGCCGCAGCAGTTCAAGAACCCTGCTAACCCCGCCATTCACGAGAAAACGACCGGCCCGGAAATCTGGGCCGACACCGACGGCGCCGTAGACGTCGTCGTAGCCGGCGTAGGTACCGGCGGCACCATCTCCGGGATCGCCCGCTACCTCAAGCAGACCAAGGGGAAGCAGGTCGTCGCGGTTGCGGTCGAGCCCAAGGAAAGCCCGGTAATCAGCCAGAAGCTTGCCGGCCAGGAACTCAAGCCCGGCCCGCACAAGATCCAGGGGATCGGCGCCGGTTTCATTCCCGATACCCTCGACCTCTCCGTCATCGACCGGGTCGAGCAGATCGACAGCAACGAGGCCTTGGAGTTCGCCAAGCGCCTTACCAAGGAAGAGGGCCTTTTGGTCGGCATCTCCAGCGGCGCCGCGGTTGCCGCCGCCGTGCGGCTGGCCAACCTGCAGGAATTTGCCGGCAAGACCATCGTGGTGGTGCTCCCCGACCTCGCCGAGCGCTATCTCTCCACCGCACTCTTCGAAGAAGCCTGATACTTTCCTGGCTGAAAAGCATCGATAGAGGCCCCGGTTTCCCCGGGGCCTTTTTACGTCCGGGGTCCGTTTTCCCGGAAGATGTTGACACCCCGCACGCTCTCCCATTAAACTGCTCGCTGTTTTCGTTTCATGAGGCGGGGGATCCATGAGCACCGACAGCAAAAGAACGGACCCGGCAAGGGGGCCGCTTTTTACCAAGCCGTTTATCGTCCTTTTGTTCCTGTCGCTGGCCGGCCTCTTCTTCATCGGGGTCCGTTTCGTCAAGGGGATCGGGGCGGTCTCCAATCTGAGCGACGGCTACCCCTGGGGGATCTGGGTCGCCTACGACGTGGCGATCGGCACCGCGGTCACCTGCGGCGGTTTCGCCGTCGCCCTTTTGAGCTACCTCATGCACCGCGGCGCTTACCATTCCCTGGTGAAGTCCGCGATCCTCACCAGCCTCTTCGGCGCCTTCCTGGCTGCCTCCTCCATCGTGGTCGAGATAGGGCGCCCCTGGAACGCCCACGGCTTCTTCGCGCCGACCAGCTGGCAGCCGAACTCCGCCTTTTTCGAACTCACCCTTTGCGCCGCCGGATACCTGGTGGCCGAGGTGATCGAGTATCTTCCCGCCATCGTACCCATGCTTGGGCGCGGCAACCCGACCTCGCTCCGCACGCTTTTGTTCAATTTCTTAAAGGCGCGCGGGATGGTGCGGGTTTCCCCGGAGAGCGGTGCCGTTCCCACCGGGCTCTTGCGATGCAGGATCAACCAGCTCCTGATCCTCATCGCACTGGCGGGTATCGTGCTCCCCACCATGCACCAATCCGCGCTCGGCTCCCTGATGCTCATCGCCTCGACCAAGCTGCATCCTCTTTGGCACGGCCCCTTTTTGCCGCTTCTTTTCCTGATCAACTGCATCTACATCGGCTACGCCATCGTGGTCTTCGAATCGATTCTCGCCAGCTTCGTCCAGGCCCGCCCCTTCAGAAGCGCCGACCTCGCCGCCGCTGCCGCCCTCATCCCCTGGCTTTCCGGCGCGTGGCTCGTGGTGCGGCTTGGGGATCTGGTGAACCGGGGACAGATCGAGGCCGTTTTCCACGGGGATTTCTACTCCGCCTTCTTCCTGGCCGAGTGCTTATTGATGACCATCGGTTCCGCGCCGCTTTTCAACCGCCGCAAGCGGCAGTCGCCCCGCCGGCTCTTCATCTCCGCAAGCATGATGCTTCTTGGGGGCGGCCTCTACCGCTTCAACGTCTACCTGATCGGCTTCAACCCCGGCAATGGCTGGCATTACTTTCCTTCCTTCGCGGAAGTGACCATCTCGGCCGGGATCGTCTCGCTCGAGATTCTTATCTACCAGGTGCTCATCAAGTTGCTTCCGCCCATTCCCGCCGAGCGCGCAGGGTATTGAAGATTGCTTTGCCGTGGCACTTTTGTTAATATGGCGCGCGGAAACGCACCAAGACGCAGTTCGCGCCGAGAAAGGAGGGGGTTTTTGAGAACCGCCAGCCGCATCATCGCTCTATGCTCGTCCTGCCTTATTTTCCTGGCCCTGCCGGTACACGCGCAGCCCCCTTCACCTCATCCTGTCAGCGTCCTTGAAGGGCTCGTGGTCGGAGTCGCCGAGGGCGACCGGCTCACGGTCAATTCCTTCGGCACCGAGATCCCGGTCCGCCTCTACGGGATTGCCGCGCCCCAGACCGCCAAGGTGGACAAGTTCACCGGCTGGTACAAACCGGGGCAGCCTTATGCCGAGGATGCCTTCCGGGCCCTCTCCATCAAGGTCCTGCACCAGCAGGTCAAGGTGGTGATCCACAGCACATTGCTTTCCAAGACGGACCCCACCCAGGTCGCCGTAGCGGTGGTGTATCTCGACGGCCGCAACATCAACATGGAGATGCTGGGGGACGGTTGGGCCTGGGCGGACGGCAGGTTTTTGAGCAGGGTCGACCACCCCCGCTACATGACCGCCGAGCGCATCGCCCGTAACAGGAAAAACGGGCTCTGGGCCCAGGAAAACCCGCAGCCCCCCTGGAACTTCAAGCCGCAGATAAAGATTCGGCCCAAGCAGAACTGATCACCCCCCTCTAGCACGTCCTCTCCTGCAATTTAATGCCGTGTTTACAGCTGAATAGAAAATGCCGCACCCCTGGAGGCCGGCCGCAACGCTGAGATCCCACCCGTGCCGTCGGCCGGTGCCGGCGGAAGGAAAAACGGGACCTTACAGCCACCATTTCCCCTGGCCTATTTTTAACTGTTCCATTTCGATACGCATATCTGTTACATTTGGTGACAGTTGTCTCGAAACGGCGCAGGTGCGGCCGGGGCAGGGGGAGGCGGCAAGGGCGCTGTAGGCCGATTTCGTCCCTATCTGTAGAAAAACGTCTCATCATTTTGTATTCAAGATGTTACCTTCGGTCTTCATTAAAAATATCGCCGCGCCGTCGCCGGCACCCCAAGGTTGGTACCGATCTTGCCTGATGTAAACACAATCACGACGGATGCAACACCGCTTTAGGGAGTCGAAAATGGAAATAAGCAAGTTTGTAGCGCCTGAAATCATCTTCGGGCGGGGCTCTTTGAGCCAGATCGGCGAGAGCGTGGTCCGCCTGGGCGTCTCCAAGGTGTTCATGGTGAGCGACGACCATGTCATCGCCGCCGGGTGGGTGGATCAGGCCGTGGAATACCTGCGCGCCGCAGGGCTTGAGACGGTGATCTTCTCCAGCCTCACCACCAACCCGAAGGACCGCGAGGTGACCGAGGGGACGGCGAAGTACCTCTCTTCCGGATGCGACGGCATTGTCTCCGTCGGGGGTGGAAGCCCGACCGACGTCGCCAAGGCGATCGCCATCATCGCCTCCAACGGCGGGAAGCTGCAGGATTACGAGGGAGTGAATAAGATCAGCTTGCCGCTCCCCCCGATGGTCATCGTCCCCAGCACCGCCGGCGCGGGCTCGGAGGTGAGCCAGTTCGCCATCATCGTCGACACCAAAAGAAAGCTGAAGATGTCGATCATCTCCAGGTCGCTCATCCCCGATATCGCCATCGTCGATCCGGAACTTCTGAAGACCAAGGACGCCAAACTAGCAGCCGCCACCGGGGTCGATGCGCTCACCCACGGCATCGAGTCCTACGTATCGCTGGCGGCAACCCCTTTAACCGACATACATGCACTGAAGGCGATCCAGCTCATCTCGAAGAACCTGAGAAGGGCGGTGGCCGTGCGCAGCGACATGGACGCCAACACCAACATGGCCATGGCCAGCCTCACCGCGGGGCTCGCCTTTTCCAACGCCATCCTGGGCGCCGCCCACGCCATGACCCACCAGGTGGACGGCCTGCTCGACCAGCACCACGGCGAAACCAACGCCTCCATCCTGCCGCACGTGATGCGCTTCAACTTGCAGGCATGCCCGGAGCGCTTCCGCGACATCGCCGTCGCCATGGGCGAGGACGTGACCGGTCTCGAGCTCATGGCCGCGGCCGAGCGTTCCATCGATGCGGTTAAGGCCCTCATCGCCGAGATCGGGCTGGACCAGGGGCTCTCCGAACTGGGGCTCCGGGAGGAGTTCATCCCGCTTCTGAGCGAAAACGCCACCAAGGACGCCTGCCTCCTCACCAACCCGCGCAGCGCCACCAGAGAGCAGATCGAGGAGATCTACCGCAACGCCATGTAAGTGCGGCCGAGGCCGCGAAGGAAAGAACGTGAAGAACAGGGGCAAACTGCTGGAGCAGTTGACGGGGGTCGATTCCTCCAAGCTCAACTACTACGTCGAGCTCAAAAAGAGAAACCAGGACGTGCTGAAGCAAAACAGCCGCCTGGAGATCCTGCAGCAGCTCACGCGCGACATGAACATCGACATGTCCATCGGCGACATCATCGAAAGGACGTTCAAAAAGCTCCCCGAGGCGCTCCCCTGCGACTTCCTGGGGCTGGCGAAGTTGAGCGACGGCAAGTTGAAGCTGATCGCGGTCGCCCCCAGGGAATTTTCCACGCTCGGTTTCATACCCAAGGAGTCCGTCCTCTGGGACGCGTTCCGGGACAAGGGGGCGACCAGCTACGAACCGGCCGACGACCCCCTTTGCTTTGCCCAGATTGCCGCCGAACATCCCCTGACCCTGCGCTCCCTGGCCGCGGCGCCGCTTTTCGAGCGCTCCTCGGTCAACGGGCTGTTGCTTTTGGGAAGCGCGCTCGAGTCCGCCTACGAGGGGGCGGAGCTGAACTTCGTGCAGCACCTGGCCGACCAGCTCGCCATCAGCATGCAGAACGCGCGGCTCTACAAGCAGGTTTCCCGCGCCAAGAAGGAGTGGGAGGCGACCTTCAAGGCCGTGACCGACCCCATCTTCCTGATCGATACCGATTACAACGTGCTTTTGCACAACGACCGTCTTCCCCCCGGCATGGCCGAGATGTGGAACAGCTCCATCAGCAAGAAGTGCTTCGCGAAGATGCGCGGCGAAAACGGGCCCTGCCGCAACTGCCCCATCCAGGAGATCAAGGAGACCGGCAACCCCGTGTTCCAGCAGTGGAACACCCCGCAGGGCGAGTGCCTGGATATGTCCTATTACCCGGTCTTCAACGAGGAGAAGCAGCTCTCCGCGGTCACCATCATCATGAAGGACGTCACCAAGAGGCTGAAGATGGAGGCCCAACTGGTGCAGTCGGCCAAGATGGTGGCCTTGGGCGTCATGGCGGCGGGGGTGGCGCACGAGCTGAACAGCCCGATGACCGTGATCATCGGGACCGCCCAGATGCTCGCCAGGGAGATGCAGCAGGAAGGGGATTCCGAAGGGGCCGAGGCCTTGTCCGACATCATCAACTGCGGCCTGCGCTGCAAGAGGATCATCCAGAACCTCCTTACCTTCTCGCGCCAGGACCAGGTCCCGGTCATGGCTATCGATCTGAACGCCGAGGTGGAGCGGGTGCTCGACATGATCCAGTACCAGATCAACCGGAGCCAGATCGCCATCTTCGAGCATTTCGACCGCGACATACCGATGATGAACGCGAACGGGCCGCAGATCCAGCAGGTGCTGACTAACTTCCTCATCAATGCGCGAGACGCCCTGATGGAGGTGGAAGGGAAGGAGAAGGTCATCGAGGTCTCCACCGTGCTTCGGGTCGAGGGGGAGCGGCGCTTTGCCGTCTTAAGCGTCGCCGACAACGGCATCGGCATCGCGAAGGAAAACCTCTCCAAGATCTTCACCCCTTTCTACACCAGCAAAGAGGCCTCCAAGGGGACCGGGCTCGGCCTTTCGGTGAGCCTCGGCATAGCGGAGTCCCACAACGGCCGCATCGAGGTCGACACCGAACTTGGGCAGGGGAGCTGTTTCAGGTTGATTCTTCCCGTCGACCAGCAGTAAGCAGACATATATATTGGAGCAACCATGACGGACTCATCTACTAGAATACTTATCATCGACGACGAGAGGGATGTCTGCACCTTTTTCAGCCGGCTTTTGTCGCGCAAGGGGTACCAGGTGGTCACCGCCGCCAGCGAGCCCGAGGCGCTCTCCGCGTTGGAGGCGGCGCAGTTCAGCGTGGCGCTCGTAGACCTGAAGCTCCCCGACACCGACGGCATCACCCTGCTGGAGATCATCAAGTCGCGGCAGCCCGCCTGCGAGGTCATCATCATGACCGGGTACTCCACCGTCAAGACGGCGGTCGCCGCCATGCAGCTCGGTGCCTACGAATACCTGGAAAAGCCCTTCGACGACATCGACCAGATCGAGCAGTTGGTCGGCAGGGCCGCTGGTTCAGGCGCAAGCCTCCTGAGAGGGGACAACTCCCACGACGAGTGGGCCGAAGTGGCCCAGGGGGTAGGTTTCAGGGTCGGGAGCTCTCCGTCCATGAAGAGGATGGTCTCACTCGCCTACAAGGTCGCCGGCAAGGACATCAGCGTCCTGATCCAGGGGAAGACCGGCACCGGGAAAGAGGTGCTGGCCCGCTTCATCCACGCCGCCTCCTGCCGCGCCGGGCAGCCCTTCATCCCGGTCAACTGCGGCGCGCTACCCGAGAACCTCCTGGAGGGCGAACTCTTCGGGCACGAAAAGGGCGCCTTCACCGGCGCCAACCAGACCCGCCGCGGCATCTTCGAGCTCGCCAACAACGGGACGCTCCTCTTGGACGAGATCGGGGACGCGACACCGCAGATCCAGGTCAAACTTTTGCGCGTCTTGGAAACCGGCGAGTTCATGAGGGTAGGGGGGGAGCGCCCCATAAGGACCGACGTCAGGGTGATAGCCGCGACCAACGTGGACCTGGAGCAGGCCATTGCCGAGAAGAGCTTCCGCGAGGACCTCTTTTACCGCCTGAACGTGGTGCGGCTGGAGATACCGTCTCTTAGCGCCCGTTCCGAGGACATCCCGCTTTTGGCCGAGCATTTCGTGCACCAGATAAATCGCGAACTGAAGCTTGCCGCGGGAACCTTGCGCATGCTGCAGGGGTACGCCTGGCCTGGGAACATCCGCGAACTGGCTAACGTGATGAGGCGGGCCGTGGTGATCTGCAACGGCGACACCATTCTTCCCGAGCACCTGGGTGGGACCTTTCTCGCGGGACCCACGGCACCGGAGCGGGGGAGTGCGGCGAAAACAATCCAGCAACCGGACCGCAGCAGGCTGCAGGCTACACTCCTGGAGCATTGTGACAGCGCTGAAGAGCTGGAGCGGCTGGATGCCGAAGAGCTGAACCGGCTTTTGGATTCGTTGCGCCAGGCGCAGTCGAACCTCCTCGGCGTTATGCGCAAAAAGAAGATCGTTCCGGCCCTGCACGCGCTGAAGGATTCCGAAGCCGAGACCATCAAGGAAGCGCTGGCGCAGTACGACGGCAACATCACCGAGGCCGCGAGGGCGCTGGGGATAGCCCGCAACACCCTCTACAGAAAGATCAAGGAGCTGGGGCTGCCGGGAAGGTAGCCGCTCCAGGGGGGCTCTTCCGGGATTGCGGTGATACTAGCCCCCCTCCCGCAAGGGGAGGGGGGCTAAGAGCGGCTTTCCCCGGTATTCTTCGATGAGCCTCCGGAAAAAAAGCCGGCGTTGCAAAAAGCCGGCTTTTTCTGTATAGATGAACCCGCTCCGGCCTTATCCAACGGCGCCGGGTTCTGGTCCTGGAGGGCGCAGTATTGAAGGCAACCCTGTTGAAACGACTCGACGCCGCGGTGGGTCCGCTCTTTACCCGGCTCCTTCCCAAGAGGCGTTTGCCCGACACTCACTTTTCCCCCCGAAGTTTCCTGGTCATCCGTCCCGGCGGCATCGGCGACGCGGTCCTCCTGGTCCCGGCGTTGTCGGCGCTGCAAAAAGCTTTTCCCGGCTGCCGCATCGACGTTCTCGCCGAAAGCCGCAATGCCGCCGCCTTTCTCATGTGCCCCGGGCTGAACCGGGTGTACCGCTACGATTCCCTCTCCGACATAACGGCTTTGTTCAGCACCTCTTTCGACGTGGTGATCGACACCGAGCAGTGGTACCGCCTCTCCGCCGTGATCGCGAGGCTGGTCGGCGCCCTGCGCTCCATCGGGTTTTCAACCAACGACCGGGGGAGGCTCTTCACCGACCCCGTGCCTTATCCCTTGCAGGATTACGAACTCATCTCCTTCTTCAAGCTCCTAGCCCCGCTGGAGGTGCAGCCCCCCAAGGAATCTGCGGCTCCCTTCCTCCAACTCCCCGCCGGGGCGAAGGAAGGGGCGCGGCGGCTCTTGGCCCCGCTGGCGGGGAAGGCGTTTGTCGCCATTTTCCCCGGAGCTAGCGTACCCGAGAAGCAATGGGGGAGGGAGAACTTCCGGCAGGTGGCGGAGAGCTTAACCGCGGCGGAGATCGCGGTGGTGGTGGT
Organism: Citrifermentans bemidjiense Bem; assembly: GCF_000020725.1. Taxonomy (NCBI): domain Bacteria; kingdom Pseudomonadati; phylum Thermodesulfobacteriota; class Desulfuromonadia; order Geobacterales; family Geobacteraceae; genus Citrifermentans; species Citrifermentans bemidjiense. The sequence goes on from NC_011146.1 coordinate 2,294,589, forward strand.
CGGCGCCGACGACGCCCGCGCCTCGGGCGACTTCATTGCCCGCGGCGGTCTTGCCCTGAACCTGGCGGGTAAGGGGGGGCTCATGGAAAGCGCCGCTGTCCTCGCCGAGGCGCGGGTCCTTTTAAGCGGCGACTCAGGGCTTTTGCACATCGCCGCAGGGCTTGGCACCGCGACCGTTTCGCTTTTCGGCCCCAGCGACGCGGCCAAGTGGGCTCCCAAGGGCGAGCGGCACACGGCATTTTCTTCGTCCCTTTCCTGTGCTCCCTGTTCCAGGTACGGAACCATCCGCTGCAGCACCGGCGCGCGCTGTCTCGACGCCGCGCCGACTGAAGTGACTGCAGCCGTGCTGAGGTTGTGTAAGTGGCGCTAAAACGGACGCTTGCACCGCGGGACCTTTCCGGTGTCGCTGGAATAGTTACTCCAATGAGAAAAATTCGTTTATATCAGACAAAAAGTGTTGACTTTGTTTTGGTGAATTGGTACAAAGTCCGAGTTCCACAGCAGCAAACAGGCGCGTAGCTCAGGGGTAGAGCACTAGCTCGACACGCTAGGGGTCGGCGGTTCGAAACCGCCCGCGCCTACCAATCAAAAGAGACCTTCAGTACGAGGTTCGACGGAGGCATCGAGTTTCGATGCCTCTTTCTGTTTGTCTTAATGATTTTTCAAAAGGGGCTTTGCATGAACGAAATAAACGTCACGCTACCGGATGGTTCCCAAAGACCCTTGCCTGCAGGTGCCTCCATTTTCGATCTTGCCGCATCCATCGGAGCGGGGCTTGCCAAGGCGGCCATCGCCGGAAAGATCGACGGCAACCTGGTCGACCTCAATACGCCTCTTGCCGACGGCGCGCGCGTGGAGATCATCACCGAGAAAAGCCCCGAGGCGCTGGAGATCATCAGGCACTCCACCTCGCACCTTATGGCGCAGGCCGTAAAGGCGCTCTTTCCGCAGGCGAAGGTGACCATCGGTCCCGCCATCGAGACCGGTTTTTACTACGACTTCGACGTCGACCACCCCTTCACCCCGGAAGACCTCGAGAAGATAGAAGAAAAGATGCGCGAGCTCGCCAAGGCCGATCTCAAGATCGAGCGCAAGGAGCTCACCAGCGCCGACGCCATCGCCCTCTTCAAAGGGATGGGTGAGAACTACAAGGTCGAACTGATCGAGGACTTGGGGGCCGACAAGGTTTCGCTTTACAGCCAGGGCGATTTCGTCGACCTCTGCCGCGGGCCGCATCTTCCCAAGACCTCTTTCATCAAGGCCTTCAAGCTCACCTCCATAGCAGGCGCCTACTGGCGCGGCGACGAGAAGCGCCCCATGCTGCAGCGCGTCTACGGCACCGCCTTTGGCGATAAGAAGGAACTGGAAGCCTACCTCGCCAGGATCGAAGAGGCGAAAAAGCGCGACCACCGCAAGCTCGGCCGCGAACTGGATCTCTTCTCCTTCAACGACGAGGTCGGCGCAGGACTCGTGATCTGGCACCCCAAAGGGGCGATGCTGCGCACTATCCTCGAGGACTTCGAGAGGAAGGAGCACTTAAAGCGCGGCTACGACATCGTCCTGGGTCCGCAGATCCTCAAGACCGAACTCTGGCAGCGCTCCGGGCACTACGAGAACTACCGCGAGAACATGTACTTCACCACGGTGGACGAGCAGAGCTACGGCGTGAAGCCGATGAACTGCCTGGCCCACATGATGATCTACCGCTCGCAGCTTCGCTCTTACCGCGACCTGCCGCTGCGCTACTTCGAGCTCGGCACGGTGCACCGCCATGAGCGCGCCGGCGTTCTGCACGGCCTTCTGCGCGTGCGCGGCTTCACCCAGGACGACGCCCATATCCTCTGTACCCCGGAGCAGCTCGATGCCGAGATCAAAGGGGTCATCCAGTTCGTCACCGAGGTGATGGGTATCTTCGGCTTCGAGTTCGAGATGGAGCTTTCCACCCGTCCCGAAAAGTCGATCGGTTCCGACGACGCCTGGGAGCTCGCCACCAACGCTTTGTTGAACGCGCTCAAGGATTCCGGCCGCCCTTACGAAATCAACGAGGGGGACGGCGCATTCTACGGTCCCAAGATCGACATCAAGCTGCGTGACGCGCTTGACAGAAGATGGCAATGTGCTACAATCCAGTGCGATTTTACCCTCCCTGAGCGTTTCGATCTCACCTATGTCGACGCAGACGGTGAAAAAAAGCGCCCCGTCATGGTGCACAGGGTTATTCTGGGTGCCATCGAACGCTTCATCGGTGTCCTCATCGAACATTTCGCTGGAAACTTCCCGACTTGGTTGGCACCGGTTCAGGCGACCATCGTTACGGTCACCGACAACCAGATTCCGTACGCGCAGGCAGCGTTCGACAAGCTGCGCGCGGCCGGGATAAGGGTGCAGAAGGATTTCAGAAACGAGAAGCTCGGCTTCAAGATCCGCGAAGCCCAGCTCCAGAAGATACCGTACATGCTGGTTGTGGGGGACAAGGAAGTCGAGAGCGGTATGCTGGCGCCGCGTTTCCGCGACGGCAAGAACCTCGAGTCCATGACCCCGGAGCAGTTTGTTTCCTTTATCGAAAGCGAAGTCAAAAGTTATAAATAACAATAGGAGGTGGCGTCATAGCTAAACCTACAGTCAACATCAATCAGACCATCAGGGCCAAAGAGGTAAGGGTAGTAGGTGCCGAAAGTGAGCAGCTTGGTATTCTTCCGCTTCGGGAGGCCTTGGCGCTGGCCGAGAGCCAGCAACTGGACCTGGTAGAGGTTTCGCCGACAGCCGTTCCCCCCGTCTGCCGTATCATGGATTACGGCAAATTCAAATATCAGCAGGCCAAGAAACTGGCCGAGGCCAAGAAAAAACAGGTTCAGGTCGAGCTCAAAGAAGTAAAGCTCCGTCCCAAGACCGACACGCACGACCTGGAGTTCAAGGTGAAGCACGTGCGCCGCTTCCTGGAAGAAGGGAACAAGGCGAAGATCACCGTCGTCTTCCGCGGACGCGAGATCACGCACCAGGAACTGGGTATGGCCGCTCTGGAAAAATTTGCATCCGAACTCGCCGACATAGCTCTGGTCGAGGTAAGGCAGAAGATGGAAGGCCGCAGCATGTTCATGATCGTGGCCCCCAAAGTAAAAGCAAAATAAACACCACCACAAAGGAGTAGCAAAACAATGCCTAAAATGAAGACCCATAGGGGCGCCGCCAAGCGTTTCAGCAAGACCGGCACAGGCAAAATCAAGATGGCCCACGCTTTCACCAGCCACATCCTGACCTCGAAGACCAGGAAGAACAAGCGCAACCTCCGTAAGGGCGGCATCGTCGCAGCTTCCGACCACAAGAACATCAGCTGCCTCATCCCCTACAAGTAACCAGGGGCCAGGGACTAGCCAAGACCAGGGACTAGGGGGTAGGGACTAGGGGGTAGCAAAACCTAGACCGAGGACTAGAACCGGAGACTAAATAGTTAATGACCCAGGTAACGGGAGGGAGTTGTGCAGGGATGCTGTGATTTTTCCAGCCCCTAGCCCCCAGTCCCTAGCCCCGGGTTTACCAAGTCCGAGAACCGTGAGGAAACGTCTCCCCTTGCGGATCCGGCTAATTTAAAAACCAGAAGGAGTATGTATGCCAAGAGTAAAGCGCGGTTTTAAAGCGAGACAGAGAAGAAACAAGGTATTGAAACTTGCCAAGGGTTACCGCGGCGCCAGGAGCAAATTGTTCAGGAGCGCCACCGAAGCGGTGGACCGCGCACTGAACTACGCGTTCAGGGACAGAAGGGTGAAAAAGCGGGACTTCAGGGCTCTCTGGATCACCAGGATCAACGCAGCAGCGAGGATCAACGGTCTCTCCTACAGCAAACTGATCCACGGTCTCAAGCTTGCCAATGTAGAAATCGACCGGAAAGTGATGGCCGACCTGGCCGTTTCCGATCCGAACGGTTTCGCGGCAATCGCGGCGGCAGCCAAAGCAAAATTTTAATACATACCGCGGGCATAAAAAAAGAAATGGGATAGCGATGTCTCATTTCTTTTTTTTTCCGTAATAGGGCATTGCACATGAAGGATAAACTGGAAGCACTATTAGATCAGGCCCTCTCCGAGCTGGCGCAAGCCTCCACCGAGGAGGGCGTGCAGGAGCTGCGGGTCAAGTACCTGGGGAAAAAGGGTGAGCTGACCTCCGTGATGAAGGGGTTGGGCGCGCTCACCCCGGAGGAACGCCCCGTCATCGGCCAGGTGGTGAACACGGTCAAAAGCAAGCTCGAAGAGGCGTTCGAGGTCCGCGGCGGCGAGATCCGCGAGGTCGTAAAGAGCGCCCGGCTTTCCGCCGAGAGGATCGACGTGACCCTTCCCGGCCGCCGCCGTCCGCTGGGCTCCAAGCATCCCATCACGCTCGTCACCGAGGAGATCACCTCCATCTTCGGCGCGCTCGGCTTCGCCGTAGCCGAAGGGCCCGAGATCGAGCTCGACTTCTACAACTTCGAGGCCCTCAACCTGCCGAAGGATCATCCCGCCCGCGACATGCAGGACACCTTCTACTTCGGCGAGAGCGTTCTTTTGAGGACCCATACCTCTCCGGTGCAGATCCGCACCATGCTGAAGCAGCCGCCGCCGGTCCGCATCATCGCCCCCGGCACCGTGTACCGCTGCGATTCCGACGCCACCCACTCCCCGATGTTCCATCAGGTCGAGGGGCTCATGGTCGACAAGGGAATCACCTTCGGCGATCTCAAAGGGATCCTGACCCTCTTCATCAGCCAGCTCTTCGGCTCCGACATCGGCGTTAGACTGCGCCCGTCGTTCTTCCCGTTCACCGAGCCGTCGGCCGAGGTCGACATCGCCTGCGTCATCTGCCGCGGCAAAGGGTGCCGGGTCTGCAAGGAGACCGGCTGGCTAGAGATCCTGGGCGCCGGCATGGTCGACCCCGAGGTGTACCGCCACGTAGGCTACGACTCCGAGCTTTACACCGGCTTCGCCTTCGGGATGGGTATCGAGAGGATCGCCATGCTGAAGTACGGCATCGCCGACATGCGGCTCCTGTTCGAAAACGACCTCAGGTTCCTTAAACAGTTCTAAAAACAAAGTCAAAAGCACGCACGCGGAAAAGGCAAAAGCTGACGGATAGAAACAGATCAAGCTTTAAGGCTTGGTTCAAGCTTTTAACCCAAGCCTTCTGGTTTATCTGGAGTTATCCGTAAGTTTCCGCAAAATCCGCGTGCAACGCCTTTGACTCTCAAACGGATGGAAAAGACATGATAGTTACCTATAACTGGCTCAAGGAATTCGTCGATTGCGACCTGCCTGCGGCGGAACTCTCGCACTTGCTCACCATGCTCGGCCTCGAGGTCGAGCGCATGGAAGAGCTGGGCGGCGGCATGGACGACGTGGTGGTGGCCCAGGTACTGGAGAAAAACCAGCACCCCAACGCCGACAAGCTCTCCCTTTGCAAGGTCGACAACGGCAAGGAGATCCTGAACGTCGTCTGCGGCGCGCAGAACTTCAAGGCCGGCGACAAGGTCGCCCTGGCCCAGATCGGCGCGACTCTTCCCGGCGACTTCAAGATCAAGCGCTCCAAGATCCGCGGCGAAGAGTCCTGCGGCATGCTCTGCTCCGAGAAGGAGCTGGCGCTCTCGCTGGAAAGCGCGGGGATCATGATCCTCCCCGAGGCGTTCAAGCTCGGCACCCCGCTCTTCGACGCGCTCGGCACCAAGGACACCGTCTTCGAGATAGGGCTCACCCCCAACCGCGCCGACTGCCTGAGCGTCGTAGGTATCGCCCGCGAGATCGCAGCCAAGCTGGGCAAAAAGGTGCACTATCCCGGGCTCGAGGTCGCCGAGACCGGCGCCCCCATCGACACCATCGCCAAGGTAACCATCGAAGCGCCGGAACTCTGCCCGCGCTACACCGCACGCCACATCACCGGATGCACCCTGGCCCCGTCGCCGGCCTGGCTCGCCAACCGGCTGCAGGCCGCGGGTATCCGCTCCATCAACAACGTGGTCGACGTCACCAACTACGTCCTCCTTGAATACGGCCACCCGCTGCACGCCTTCGACTTCACGCTTGTCGCCGGTGGAAAGATCGTGGTCGCCGCTGCAGGCGAGGGGGAGAAGTTCGTCACTCTCGACGGGCAGGAGCGCATCCTCACCGCATCCGACCTCACCATCCGCGACGGCGAAAAAGGGGTGGCCCTGGCTGGCATCATGGGCGGCGGCAACTCCGAGATAGGGGAGGGGACCACCGAGGTGCTTCTTGAGAGCGCCTACTTCAACCCCTCCGCCATCAGGAAGACCTCCAAGCGTCTGGGCATCCACACCGAATCCTCGCACCGCTTCGAGCGTGGCACCGACGTCGCCGGCCTGACCCGGGCGCTCAACCGCGCCGCTCAGCTGATCGCGGAACTCTCCGGCGGCAAGATCGCCAAAGGTATCATCGACGTCTACCCGCACCCCGTCGAGCCGCGCGTGATAAAAGCGAGGCTTGCCCGCATCAACGCGGTCTCCGGCCTTTCTCTCAATGCCGCCGAGGTGCAGGACATCCTGGAGCGCCTCGAATTCGAGGTGAAGCAGCCCGAGCCGGGCGTGTTCCAGGTGCGGGTGCCGCTTTTCAGGGTCGACCTGGAACGCGAGATCGACCTGGTAGAGGAAGTGGTGCGGCTGAACGGCTTCGAGAAGGTCCCGGCCACCTTGCCGCAGGCCTCCGTCTTCTCCGACCTCCCCTCCGATTTCCAGCGGCTTGCCGCGCGGGTGAAGGACCTCCTGGTGTCCCAGGGGCTTTCCGAGGTGATCAACTACAGCTTCGTGGCGCCTGCATCCTGCGAGAAGATCCTGCTTTCCGCCGACGACGTCAGAAGTAACGGCATGGTGCTTTTGAACCCCATCTCGGACGAGCTTTCCGTGATGCGCACCACCATGCTTCCCGGGCTTCTGGACACCGCCGTCAAGAACATCAGCTTCCGGACCCTGAACCTGCGCATCTTCGAGATGCGCCGCATCTATCTTCCCGCTCCCGGAAAGGAGCTTCCCGAAGAGCCGCTCTACGTCTCGGCCCTTCTCACCGGAAGCCGCGACCTGGAAGGATGGAACCAGCAAAAAGGGGAGATCGACTTCTTCGACGTGAAGGGAATCGCCGAGAACATCCTGGGCGAGCTCTCCATCCCCAACGTGAGCTTCTCGGCCGAAAGCCTCGATCCGTACTACCACCCGGGCAAGGCCTGCCGCATACTTTGCGGCAACAAGGTGCTGGGCTCCCTGGGGGAACTGCACCCCACAGTGCAGGAGAACTACGGCATAGGGACGCCCTTGTACTACCTTGAGCTCAATTTCGAGGCACTTCTTGCCTCCAGGAAGGGGAAAGGCGCGGCACAGGTGCCGTCTCGCTTCCCCTCCACCTTCCGCGACATCGCCATGCTGCTTCCCAAGGAGCTCCCGGTGGCGGACGTCCTTTACTGCGTGAAAGGGGTCAAGGCTCCCGAGCTGGAAGGGGTTGAGGTGTTCGACGTTTACACAGGGGGGAACATCTCCGCAGCAGAGAAGAGCGTCGCCATCCGTGTACGCTACGGCTCCAAGGAAAGGACTCTTACTGACGACGAGGTCACCCGACTGCATCAGCGGGTCACCGATGCCCTCACTAAGAAATTAAATGTTTCCTTTAGATAAAAACGGTTGCGAAATCGAAAACGCTATGGTATTAGATTAAGCCGCTGTTGAGAAGCACACATAAATGAAATGCTGAAGCTGTTGAGGGGGTTATGACTAAAGCTGACATAGTCGAGAAGATTTATGAGAAAGTGGGATTCTCCAAAAAAGAGTCCGCTGAACTCGTTGAGACGGTCTTCGACCTTATTAAGACCACTCTTGAAGAAGGTGACAAAATCAAGATTGCCGGCTTCGGCAACTTTGTAGTTAAAGAGAAGGCTGATCGCCGCGGCAGGAATCCGCAGACCGGCGAAGAGATCACCATCGTCGCCAGGAAGATCCTCACCTTCAAGCCGAGCCAGGTGCTGAAGAGCGCGATCAACACTCAGTAGGGATGACGACCGGGATCCCGGATAAGCTGTACCTGAGAATAGGCGAAGTCTCCGGCATCACGGGGCTAGCCACCTCGGTACTGCGGTACTGGGAGTCGGAATTTCCCGGACTGTCCCCGAAGAAAAGCAGCAGTGGCCAGAGGCTCTACACCAGGAAAGACGTGGAGCTGGTCGCAGAGATAAAACAACTCCTTTACGCGGAGAAGCTCACCATAGAAGGGGCTAGGAAGCGGTTGGAGGGGAAGAAAAAGTACCGAAAATCTGAGCTTTCCAGTGAAGCACTCGCAGCCCTCATCGAGGACGTGAAACTGGAGTTAACAAGCTTGCGAGATCAGTTGTAATTATCAGGTTTAATCGGTGCGTAGCGCAGCCTGGTAGCGCACTAGACTGGGGGTCTAGTGGTCGCTGGTTCGAATCCAGTCGCACCGACCATTTCAATCAGCCGCTTGGGAGACTTCCTGGGCGGCTGATTTCGTTTCTGGCTTAGAGACCGCTAACTACGCGTAATGAGCGATGTTGCCGCACTTATGGTATGTTTTCTTTCGGTATCGCTTGCCGGACGAGCGCCGGGGCTGATCCATCTACCGGCGCAAGCATGGGAGCTACTTAGCTGATGGCCGACCGACCCGCACAACTTATCGCCTGCCGCGAGTGCGACCTGCTGCAGCGCGACATCCCGCTCAACCCCGGCTGCACCGCCAGTTGCCGGCGCTGCGGCGCTGTCCTATACCGCAACGCGACCGACAGCATCAACCGCACCCTTGCCTACACCCTCGCGGCGGGAATGCTCTTTCTCGTCGCCAACTTTTTCCCCATTTTCAGTATCGAAGTCTCCGGGGACCGCAGCGCCATCACCCTTTTCGGCGCCGTTCATGCCCTTTGGGAGCAGGGGGTGCGCACCATCTCGGCGATGGTTTTCATCACGGCGATCCTGGTCCCCTGTCTGGAGCTCTTTTCGCTGACCGCTCTTTTGCTCCCCCTGAAACTTGGGTTCGTTCCTCCGAGCTACACCCTGTTCATGCGCACCCTGCAGTTCATCGAGCCGTGGGGGATGGTGGAGGTATTCATGCTGGGGGTGCTGGTCTCCCTGGTGAAGCTGACCAACAACTTCCGGGTCATCCCCGGTTTCGCGCTTTACTCCTTCGGTCTTCTGACCCTGCTCATAGCTGCGGCTGCAGCGTCGTTCAGCGCGCGCGATATCTGGAACAGGCTGGACGAAATGCTGGGACAGGAGGAGTCGTGACACCCGTCGATTCCGGCATGCCGAGCGCCGTCGGCAACGGCCTTTGCTCCTGCCATGTCTGCCGCCTGGTCTCGCGCCGAAGCCGGTTCTCGCGCCATGAGCACTGCCCCCGCTGCGGCGCCACGCTGCACTTCCGTAAGCCTGGGAGCGTGCAGCGCTGCTGGGCCCTGTTGATAGCCTCCTACATCCTGTACATACCGGCCAACTTGCTGGTCATGATGGAGACGGGCTCCCTGATAAATTACCGCAAGGACACCATAGTAAGCGGCGTCGTGCACCTGTGGAAGACCGGCTCCTGGATGATCGCCGTCATCGTCTTCATAGCCAGCGTGGCCATTCCGCTATTGAAACTGTTCTCGCTCACTTTTTTACTGATCAGCGTGCAGCGGCGCTCTCATTGGCGCCCAAGGCAGCGCACCCGCCTGTTCCGGCTTCTGGAGGCGGTGGGGCGTTGGTCCATGCTGGATATCTACGTGGTTACCCTGCTTGCCGCGCTGGTGCAGTTAGGCTCGCTGGCGGTGGTAAAGGCGGGCCCTGCCGCCGTCGCCTTCGGCGCCGTGGTGGTATTCACCATGTTCGCCACCATGCAGTTCGATCCGCGCCTTATCTGGGACCCCCTGCAGAAAGAGGATATTCATGACTGAAACACCTGAAAAGAACCTGGACGACATCCCCGAGGCGGTCAGCGAACCCAAGCGCCGCTTCAGCATCCAGCTGGTCTGGATCATTCCCATCGTCGCCGCGCTGATCGGCCTCTCCATCGCCGTCAAGGCCTACATCGACCGCGGCCAGGCCATCACCATCACTTTCAAGACGGGGGAGGGGCTGGAGGCGGGCAAGACCAAGCTCAAGTACAAGGACGTGATGATAGGCGAGGTGAAGTCCATCGCCATCTCCAACGACCGCTCCCACGTAGTTGTCACCGCGGAGGTAACCAAGGACGCCCGCGGGCTCATGGTGAAAGACACCCGCTTCTGGGTGGTGCGCGCGCGGATCTCCGGCGGCAACGTCTCCGGCTTGAACACCCTTCTGGGCGGATCCTACATCGGGGTCGAGGCGGGAAGCTCGAACGAGCCGCATGAGGAGTTCATCGGTCTCGAAACGCCTCCAGCTGTGTCCGTCGACGTCCCCGGACGCCAGTTCGTCCTGCACTCCACCGACATCGGTTCGCTCGATACCGGCTCCCCCATTTTCTTCCGCCGCATGCAGGTGGGGCAGGTGGTCGGCACCGAGTTGGACCGCGACGGCAAGGGGGTGACGGTCAAGGTCTTCATCCGTTCCCCTTACGACAAATTCATCAAGGTCAACACCTACTTCTGGCATGCCAGCGGCATCGACCTGACTCTCAGCGCCAGCGGCGTCAAGGTCAACACCGAGTCCATGGTCTCGATCCTCTTGGGGGGGATCTCCTTCGAGGCGCCGGAAGGAAAAGAGGACGCCTCCCCGGCTCCGCCCAATACTATATTCTCCCTGTACCCAACGAAAGACGACGCGGCGAAGCACTCGGCTGCCGTGGAGAAATTCGTGCTCGTCTTCAAGGAATCCGTGCGCGGGCTCGCCGTGGGGGCTCCTGTCGACCTGCGGGGGGTGACGGTAGGCGAGGTCACCAAGATAAACGTGGCGCTCGACCGCAAGGGTTCCGATTTCACCGTTCCGGTCGAGATCCAGTTCTACCCGGATCAACTGCTTCCCAAGGGTAACGGCCAGGAAAAAGCGCCCGAAACAGGCGACAGGACGCTGAGAAGGCTTTTGGACGACATGGTCGCCCACGGCTTCCGTGCGCAGATCAAAAGCGCCAGTCTCCTGACCGGGCAGCTTTACGTGGCGCTCGATTTCGTGCCTGGAGCGCGTGCCGCGAAGATCAACTGGGGAGCCGACCCGCCGCGCTTCCCGACCGTCCCGGGGTCGATGGAGAAGCTGCAGAAGAATCTGACCGAGATCGTGCAGAGGATCGAGAAGCTCCCCCTGGAGCAGATCGCCGGCGACGCCGGCACCACCATACGCTCGCTTGATTCCACGCTGAAAAGCGCCGACCAGTTGCTGAAGAACATGGACCGTACGCTGGTCCCGGAGGCGCGGAGCGTCCTTGCCGAGTCGCGGCAGGCCATCGACGAGGTCAAGAAGACCCTTGCCGAAGCGCGTCAGACCTTCGGTGGCGCCAACGGCGTCCTCGCACCGGATGCCCCGGTGCAGGTCGACCTGCGCGACACCATGCGCGAGGTGTCCCGCGCCGCCCAGTCGCTCAGGGTTCTGGGCGACTACCTGGAACAGCACCCCGAGGCCCTGATCCGCGGCAAGAAACAGGAGAAATAGCCATGCGCAAGCCAGCCCTATGCCTGATTTCGCTCGCCCTGGTAATGTCCGTTACCGCCTGCAGCAGATCGCCACGCTCAAGCTTCTATACCCTGGTTCCCCAGGCCGCTCCGCCGCCGGCGCTCTCTCCCGCTGCGCCGTCGGTTTCCGTAGGTCCGGTGACTATCCCCGAGCTTGTGGACCGCCCCCAGATCGTCGTGCGCGTCGCCGAGAACCGGGTCGAAGTCCTGGAGAGCCACCGCTGGGCGGAACCTTTGAAGAGCGAGATACCGCGCCTGATGGCGCAGGATTTGGGCCGCATGCTCGGCTCCTCCCGCGTTTCCAGCTACGGCCAGAGTGCCGGTGCCGACGCGACCTATCGCGTGCTGGTCGACATCGTCAGGCTTGAGGCTGTTCCGGGTGATGCGGCGACCGTCCAGGCGCTTTGGACCGTGCGCCGCGGCAACGCCAGGATCAAAGGAGAGTCGCTGGTGAGGGAGAAGGTCTCCGCCCCCGGCTACGATCAACTGATCTCCGCCTGCAGCCGGGCCCTCGGCGGAGTGAGCTCGGACATAGCCAAGGCCATCCGTGCCGATGCCGCGGCACTTCCTTGATTGGGAACTCTCCCCGTGGCACCTGCCCCCACCCCCTAACCCCCTCCCGCGAGGGGAGGGGGGACCGAACGATGGTACAATTGGGCTTTGAGCCCCATCAGGAGGGAGTCATGGTCATACTTGCTGGAGACGTCGGCGGGACCTCCACCCGGCTAGCCTACTTCGAATCCGCTGCAACCGGGCTCGTGGTGCTGGCCGAGGGGCGCTACCAAAGCCAGGAACACAGCAGCCTCTCCGACATCGTGCGGCGCTTTGCCGCCCAATCCCGCCTGGATGCCGACAGGGCCTGCTTCGGCATAGCGGGACCGGTCATCGACGGGCGGGTAAGGACCCCGAACCTCCCCTGGAACATCGACGGCAGCGAACTTGCCCAAGCCTTGGGCCTTGGCCAGGTGCGCCTGATCAACGATTTAGAGGCCAACACCTACGGCATCGCGGAACTGAAGGCCCAGGACCTGCTGACGCTCAACCCCGGAGTGGCGGACCCCACAGGCACCATAGCCGTGGTTTCCGCCGGCACCGGCCTTGGCGAGTCGCTTGCCTACTGGGACGGCTCCTCCCACAGGCCGCTTCCCAGCGAGGCGGGGCATGCCGATTTCGCAGCGCGCAACGAGATCGAGGCCGATCTTTTGCTATACCTCCAGGCGAAGCATGGCCGGGTCAGCTACGAGCGCGTCCTGTCCGGTCCGGGGCTCCTCGATATCTACCGCTTTCTCAGGGACAGGCATTACTTCCAGGAGGATGAAGCCATCATTGCCGCCATGAACGCGGGCGACGCCCCTGCGGTCATCACCCGCGCCGCAATGGACGGAAGTTGCCCAATGTGCAGCAAGGCTCTCGATATCTTCATCACCGTGTACGGTGCCGAAGCCGGGAACGCGGCTCTCAGATTTCTCGCCACCGGCGGAGTCTATCTTGGCGGGGGGATTGCGCCCAAGATCCTGGACAAGCTGCGCGGGGCTTCCTTCATCGTTGCCTTTACCGCAAAAGGGCGACTTAGCTCTTTGGTGCAAACAATTCCGGTGCACGTCATATTAAATGAGAGAACAGCACTGCTAGGTGCGGGAAGGGCTGCTTCAATCTCATCCAGTTGACCTTATCTTTTCACTGTGAACTGTCGTTGTCCTCTTTGTTAACGTGCAGCCGCCTCACAACCTTTCCACCCTGTTTACATTAAACGCTCTGTCTGCTTTTTTCTTCTAATAATCTATCTTCCTTTTTTTAATTTATACTTTATCGTTGACAATATTTCTGTGTCTGCTATTAATCGGACAATATTACTTACAAAGGAGGATAGTAGATGGCGACTTTGGTAGAGATCGCAGCGCAACTCGTGTCATCGCACGCTTCCAGCACTCCGATGACTTCAGACGAGCTTCTCGCAGAAATAAGCAAAGTACATGCAGCACTAAAGAGCCTTGAAGCAGGAGAAAGCATAGAAGGAATCGATGAAACCAAACCTTCTGTCAGCATGAAGGAAGCCTTCAGGAAGAACGAAGTGGTCTGCCTGGTATGCGGCAAAGGCGGCTTCAAGACCCTTGCCCGTCATCTCAGCACCGCCCATGGGATGAAGCCTGGCGCCTACAAGAAACAGTTCGGCATCTCCAGCAAGCAGGCGCTCTCCGCAAAGAGCTACTCCGAGGCGCGCAGGAAGATGGCCCAGGACAGGGGCCTTGCCGACAACCTGGCCAAGGCGCGCGAAGTCCGCATGGCTAACATCGAAGCCAAGAAAGAGGGCGGGGTCGCCGGCGTCAAGGCAGCAATGCCTGCCAAGGCTGCAAAACCTGCAAAGGTTGCCAAGGCTGCAAAGGCTCCGGCCAAGGTAGGCAGGCCCAAAGCCGCTGCCAAGGCAAAGAAATAGCAGAACCAGAAGTTGGTAAAAAAAGGCCCCTCCTTTAGAGGTGCCTTTTTTTGTCATGGCGCTCTGTAAGAATCTCTAGCCCGCGAAGGGGGGCAGGGGGGATTTACATCAGTGTTAAGCTGTAATGACATAGTAAAAAATGTTGGTATAGTATTGCCTGCTTTTAAAATCCATTTTCTGGAGGCCTATCCTATGCGGAAACTGTTGATTGTTGCTCTTGTTGCATTAACCGCTGTACCGTCCTTTGCTGCAGATGAAAAGAAAGCGGAAGAACTGAAGACCTTTTATGCCATAGGGCAGGTCATGGCTCGCCAGCTAGGCGTCTTCAGCCTGGCACCTGACGAATTGACCCAGGTGAAGAAGGGGCTCGATGACGGCATCGAAGGGAAGTCGCAAGTGGACATGGAGGCTTACAAGACGAAGATCCAGCAGCTCGCCGTCGAGCGTCGCAACGCGCAGGGCGAGAAGCTTGCCGCACAGTCCAAGGAGTTTGTTGAAAAAGCTGCCAAAGAGAAGGGTGCTGTGAAGACTCCCTCCGGTCTCATTTACAAGTCGCTCAAGGAAGGGACGGGGGCCGGCCCGGCTGCCACCGACAAGGTGAAGGTCAACTACCGCGGGACGCTGATCGACGGCAAGGAGTTCGACAGTTCCGCTGCAGCAGGCAAGCCTGCCGAATTCAGGCTGGACCAGGTCATCAAGTGCTGGACCGAAGGCGTACAGAAGATGAAGGTCGGCGGCAAGGCACAGCTTGTATGTCCTCCTGATCTGGCCTACGGCGAGCGCGGTTCCGGGATCATCCCTGCCAACGCCACCCTGATCTTCGAAGTGGAACTTCTCGACGTAGTCAAGTAGCGCTTCTCGGGTAAAGCTTTCTTTCAATATTAAAAATTTCTATCAGAATTTTTCGTTGACAAAAGAGGGCGGCTGCACTATAAAGGAAAACCCTTGAGGCGCAGAAAAGAAGTTGCTTGTAGCGCAGTAGCTATTTGACATTATTAAGAATTTTAGAGCTTGGCGGTGTAGCTCAGTTGGTTAGAGCATACGGTTCATATCCGTAGTGTCCGGGGTTCGAGTCCCTGCACCGCCACCATTAATAGAAAAAGCCTCCCGATTTCGATCGGGAGGCTTTTTCGCGTTTGATACTCTGATCCGCCATCCATATCGGACGCGAAATGCCAAGACGATTGCAGCAGGGGGGAAGGCTGTTACGCTCTTAGCCTGCAAACTTCTTGCACGCGGAGGCAAAACTATGGAACCCCGAAAAATAAGGAACGAACTGCGCAACTGCAAGTCCAGATCTCTCTCCCGCCGCCGCGGCATAGTCGGCCTTTCCCTTGTCGCCGCAGGCTCCATGGGGCTCATCGCCCTTTACCAGACTGGCATCATCCGTCACATCCCGGAGCCGCCGCTTCCCCGCTTCGATGCCGACAAGGTAGTTGCCTCGGAGGAGGCCTATGCAATGCTCCATACGCCGGATGCGTTGCTCGGACTGACGAGCTTCGGGGCTACGGCAGCCTTGGCCGCTATGGAGGGAAAAGACCGCGCCGCCGTCCATCCCTGGATACCGCTGGCGCTTGCCGCAAAGCTTTTGTTAGATGCGTCTCAAGCTGCGAGACTTAGCACGCATCAGTGGACCCGGCACCGCGCATTCTGCTTCTGGTGCCTCGTAGCCAGCGGAGCGACCTTCGCCTCCCTCCCGTTGGCTTTAGGGGAAACATGGGAAGCTTTTCGGCAACTAAAACGAAGTTGAACCAGGTCGCGGCATCGCTACGTTTGGCTCCTCCCAAATCTCACTGAATAATGATCGCATCTGTGTATTTCGACCTTTCCACTATCCTTCAGACAGTCGCAGGCATGGCTGTATGAGTCATGGCATATCCAATTATTCACATTTCTTGACTAGCGTGTACAATTGCTTCTATCTTTGCAGCCTCTTCTGACTTCCTGAAGTTCCGTGATGCTTCCGAACATAATCAGAGTCGTGAAAGAGTGATGAAAAGGAGGCATGATGAATACGCTGCTCACGATGTTGATGCTGCTGCTGGCCACTCAGGCTTGGGCCTTCGATGCTAAATCGCAGTGCGTAATCTGCCATGGAGACAAGGGCAAGATGGAGTCTCTTGGCGCCGCGTCGATGTACCTGGACCCGGCCCAGGTCGATCGTGAAGTGGGGATGGACGGCGCCACTTGTGCGGATTGCCACCTGGGGGATTCTGCGCAGCCCTCGAAGGAAGCATCGCACAAGGACATGTTGCGTCCTTTCGTGGTCGGGGTGGGGCCAAAAGTCAAGGGGCAGGCGGTTTCCCGCGCCGATGCAGGGGTTTTGAAGCCCATAGCTCCTCTCGGAGACGGCATGGATCGGATGCTGCCGGAAGGCGATCCCAAAAAGCTGGAGGGGCTCGGGGTAAAGATGCTGACGGGAATCGAGTGGCACGACCGCGACCCTGAAACCCTCGCCTATTCTCCCAAGGTTGCGGAGCAGACCTGCGGCAGGTGTCATGCAAAAGAGGTGAAGGATTACAACAGTTCCGCCAAGGGGCTGTTGAAACACCAGCGCGCCTTCCGGAAATGGGCCGAGCCCCTTCCCGGGCCGCAGAACTGCGGCATGTGGTTCGGGCAGAACTACGAGAATATGAAGAGCCAGACTTCGGTACCTTTCACAGCCGCACAGAATGCAGCCACAGATCGCAGCTGCAACACCTGCCATCCCGGTTGCAACGACTGTCACTACAAGCCCTTCACTGGCAAGGGGCGGCATTCCTATGGCAAACCCGACACCGACAGCTGCTACGGCGGGGGGAGAGCGAGCATCTGTCATGCAGGACCTATGGACCGTCGGCGCGGCGCCGGATACGTCCGCGGCGAGTACGCCTTTCCGAGCAACCTGCCGCGAGGGGCCCACATAAAGGCCGGCGTACAATGCCTGGATTGCCACAAGCCGGTGAACCATCAATTCGGCCACTTAGCCTCTGACGACGCAAGAGGGGCCTGCGCCAAGTGCCATGCCGACATCGTCAAGGCCGTGCAGACTTCGTCGCATAGCAAGGTCGATTGCGCCGCCTGCCACATAACCGTCTCCGGCGCCTACCAGTACACCTTCTGGGGTAAGGGAAACTTTGCCGGCGTGGAAACGCCCTACGGAAAACATAAGGAGTACTACGGCACGCGCGACCTCCCGACCCTGATCAAGAACGCATCTGGCCGCTGGATTCCCGTCAAGCCGTATCCTATGGCGGTGCTGAACCAGACGATGGAACTGGGGCCCACCGGGCTTTTGTTCCGCTCCATCCCAAAAAGAAGCGTTCCCGGCAACGTCAGGATAGGTGAGCCTCCCGTATTCGAAGTCTCCCGCGCCGCCACCGATGTCAATGACGCCTTTATCATCGTCGGCACCCGCAACGATCTCCCCTCCGGCAACAAGGCGATCCTCTGGGTGCAGATGGACAAGCTAAGCCACGCCCTGGGCCAGCCGAGAGGATGCGCCACCTGTCACGACTCCCACGTGCAGGTCGGAAAGTCCGAGTGGAGCTATTTCGAATCAAAGGACGTAGCCAAACGGTTTAAAGGGAGCTACACGGTAACCGCCGACAAGAACGGCATCAGGTTCAGCGACACCGTATGGGAGACCCCGATCATGGCAGCCAATCGCAAAGTGGAGGACATAGCGCCATTTGCCGTGCTGCCCAAAGACGCCTGGGATGTGAAAGGTATAGACCTCTCCATCCCCTTCGACGAGAAGAAGACAGGGAAGGAGAGGGGAGAGCTTGACAAGTTCCTGGCCGAGCTTGGCAAGCGGAAGGGTGGCGATGAGCTGCGAAAGATCAGGGTGATCGCCTACCACAACCTGGAAATGGCGCAGAAGATGCTGAAAGCTTTGTAGCCTCTTTGCCTTTTTCCCTTGACCCGTCTACCGCTTCACACTTTAGTCTTGTTTTTGTCACGGCCATGACAAAATCAACGGCGAAAGGAGTGAGATATGAAAAACAAGGTAACGGTAGAGGAATGGGTGAAGAGGTTCCGGGCCATCGGCCTGGATGACGCGGTCATGCATAAGTGGCACGAGCTGTTCGAGAACGAGAACCCGGAAGGGCACCAAAGTTTCCTGGAGTGGCTTGGCCTGCCGGCCGAGAGGATAAGGGAGATACGTCAGCAGTAGGTTCCAACCGGAACGCCTCCAGCTTTACAGGAGGCGTTCCTTCTTATCTAATCGAGGTGACAATGTTTCGCGTTACTGAGCTGGCACGCATCTTCGGCCTCTCGCGCAGCACCTTGCTTTATTATGACCGGATCGGGCTGTTGACGCCGTCCGGACGCAGCGAGGCCGGTTATCGTCTTTATTCGCAAAGCAACCGGGACCGGTTGTCGACCATCTGCAGCTTCCGCCAGGCCGGGTTGAGCATAGAAGACATCCAGCGCGTCTTAGCAAAGGAAGAGGATAGCAACGCCGCCATCCTGAACCGGCGCATGCGTGAACTCAGCGAGGAGATCCGCACCCTGCAGGTCCAGCAGCATTTACTGGGGAAGATGCTGCAGGTTCAGTCGCAGGCAGAACTTCCCGTTACCATCGACAAGGAGGCATGGGTCGAGATGCTTCGCGCTGCCGGAATGGATGAAGCCGCCATGAACAGGTGGCACACCGAATTCGAGCGCCGGGCGCCCGAAGCCCATCACCAATTTCTGCTGTCCCTTGGGATATCAGAAGAAGAGACACTCGCCATTCGGAAGTGGTCGGTAGAAGGCTCCGACGGCAAAGCAACTGCATCGCACGCGGATTTTGCGGATGACAGGATATGACGGATTAATCTCTCGCCGGCCCCACCGGATGAGGGTCTTTCTTTACCAGAAGGTCATCGATCTCCTGCACCCTTTTACCACTGCCCCTCCATATCCTCGGTTAGTGATTAAGACGCGTTTAGCTTTAGCTTAATCCG
The DNA here is from genome assembly GCF_000020725.1 of Citrifermentans bemidjiense Bem. Classification (NCBI taxonomy): domain Bacteria; kingdom Pseudomonadati; phylum Thermodesulfobacteriota; class Desulfuromonadia; order Geobacterales; family Geobacteraceae; genus Citrifermentans; species Citrifermentans bemidjiense. Next base: position 2,313,537 of record NC_011146.1, read on the forward strand.
TAGTTATCCGCGTCATCCGTTTAATCCGTGTGCTATGCCTGTATTGCCTTTCATGTTTTTTTCGATTCCTTCTTGCACCGGCAACAGTTGCTGCTAAGATCATTGGAAATCTCTAAAGGAGGAGCGCATGGACTCTATCTCCAATTTATCCGATGCCCAAGTTGTCCCATTAACGACGCAGCTGATGACTGTGCTCACCAAGAACCCTTCTTTGTATGGTAGGGTGATGGGGGTCTACCCGACCTTGGAGGAACTCAAGTATCTGCACGAGAACCACATCGCCACCCTCAACGACCCGAGCAGCGGAGAGCCCGAGAAGGTGATGGAACACCAAGCGAAGCGGCAGTTGCTCAACCGGAAGTTTGGTGCATTCCACTCGGCGGTAAAGCTGGCCGCCACAGACGACCCGAGCCTGCTTGCCACCTTCGGCCTCAGCCAACCCAAGGCGAAAAAATCAGCTTCCCCCGCGACCGTGAGCAGATCCGAAAAGTTGAAAGCTGTCCACGGGGACATCTCAGGTGAGATATTCCTGAAAGGTGTCCCCATCAAATACGCGAGGAGCTATGACATCGACTATTGCGAAGGGGATCCGTCTCTTGAAGAGAGTTGGAAGCATCACAGCGTGGTGGCCCACGCATCGAAAATGAAGGTGACGGGCCTGACACCTGGGAGGGTCTACTGGTTCCGGGTAAGAGGGATCGGAGCAAACGGCCCCGGTCCGTGGTCACCGTACGCGTCATTGATGGCAATTTAAGCTTAAAGATGTTACCGATCCCCTGGCAGGTTCCAAGCCTCCAGGGGATATCTTCGCAGTTCCCCTCACCAGAGATCCTTTCTCACCCAAATCAGTTTGATTCGACCCCGGATCAGTTTGATTTGACCCCGAATCAGTTTGATTTGACCCCGAATCAGTTTGATTTGACCCCGAATCAGTTTGATTTGACCCCGAATCAGTTTGATTTGACCCCGAATCAGTTTGATTTGACCCCGAATCAGTTTGATTTGACCCTAAATCAGTTTGATTTGACCCCAATTCAGTTTGGTTTTGGCCAAAAGCAGTTTGGTTCGGAAATCGGGCTGGTAGTGGCTCTAACCCTATCGGCTACCTGGCTGGCATTCGCCCTTTGTACCTAGTTGTGAAAGACCTGCCAGGTGGTAGGGACTGAGGACTAGGTTTGAACTCCAGTTTAATCCGTCGTTGTCCGCGTCATCCGCTAAATCCGTGTGCGATGCCGTTAACGCGGTTTACGCCGAAGCATCACAACAATTGCAGAGAGGAAAAGCCCCGGCGATGAACCGGGGCTTTTTTGTCACTTGCGCTCTCGCCACTCTCTCAGAAGACGCCGAGTTTTCCTTTCCTTCTGGGGCGAGCCTTACGTTTGACTGTAGGTGGTCGATAGTCCTCGATAATTAATATGTATACAAATTCCTTCTCTTATGGAAATGATTGGGTTATATTACACTAATTCATTACGGCCCGTAGCCTATGACAGTGCGAGACATTTGCTGAGGAGGGAATCATGGGTAAAGTAGCTTTGTTTGTCTCCGCAGTCGTCTTATCCGCCGGAACCGCCTTCGCCGCCGAATTGCCCCCTGTACTCACTGCTCCCCAAATATCCGCAGTCATCACCGCCGTCACCCCTGACAAGACAGAGATCTGCAACGCCACGTCAGCAGAAAAGGACGAGATTGGCCGCCGTGGCTGTTGCTCCTGGCACGGCGGTGTCTGCGGCTGTTCCGGTGGCAGCGTTGTCTGTTGCGACGGCTCCTACAGCCCGTCCTGCACCTGTCACCACGATGACCAGCCAACGCAGCTATAAATCAGCGTTGCCCAGTTTCAAAAATGAATAATAAAGGAGGTGTGAAGTGAAAAAAAACCTTTTGTCAGTAGCCACAGCGTTTATGACGATATTTTTAGCCCAGACAGCGAATTGTGCAGTAAAGAAAAAAAACTACACTGTAGAACCAAATGCTCAAATATATGGGAACGTGGCAGGTCGTATGGACATTGTCGATACGTTAGTCAAATTCGTTAAGGCGCATGGAAACAGGTGTGATAGCGTGAGCGCCGCATCAGATAACATGTTATCAAAGGGATATACACTCAAATGCAACAAATATAATTACACATATCAAATACTGGATAAGGGCGGAAAATGGTATTTGCAGGTGGATCAATAAGGATGTAGGGGCAGGTAGGGTCAGGTAGGGTCAGGTAGGGTCAGGTCTGGACATTAACAGGACCCCTCCTATGGAGGTGATAACCCCTGACTTGTCCAAGTCCAGACCTGACCCCCAAGCTTCCGACCTGACCCCCAAGCTTCCCACCCAGCAATAATAACCGGCACGTGAAGCATCCAGGACACGGCACATGGTGATTATCCTAAAGATGCCGGTGTGTTGCTGGATGAAGGCGTACTTCACTTCTGGTTTTTGGCGAAAGGGACTATGAAAGAGATATTTGGCAAGCACGTGCAGGATTTTGATGAAGTTCGACGTTTGTGCTTGATTTGTCACGGTCTTGAGCGGACAGGTGATATATTATTCACTGACTCAACCTACAATAATAAAACCAATTGTACTGAGCGTGTATATAAAAATTTAGCATCTGGCGCACTTCTAAATCTCGCAGTATCAATGAGAATCAATCTATACCAAGATGGACGCATTAACCTAGATACAAGCAAGCTCACTCATTGTGGCTTTTACTATTGCGACCACGAACTAATTGGCCAAGAGTTCTCACTAAAAGATATTTGCGACAAAATAATTCATGCCAACACGGTGAGCAAAGAAGTGATCCCTCAAGAGGTTGTTGGCAGCAGCAAGTCCACCATACAATTTAAGGGTGTACATCATAAGAGGTCTTGGACGTTAGATCTGTCTATTGAACTTTTCGTGGAAGCGGTATTGAACCTACTCGATGAACTTGAAACAAGCCGGTGAGCGGAAATTTCCGAGGACACAATAGACGATAATTTGTAGGTCCCCAAAAGCTAAAAGCTAAATAGTGAGAGGCATCCTTAATCGTGTCTGAAGGGTAGGTCGATCTTGCCGTGCTGGTAGTCTGCCGAGCCGTTATGCCAAAAAAACTGAAAGATAAAATTCTCGAGCTGTACTGTATTACTGAAGAAGACGTTATCGACTTCAGAGAGCATAGTTTCGGGCTAAATGGGATTTCTATTGCTCAGGTGGGTTGGCTCCTTTCCGCTCAGCTTGCGTGCGCCAAAAAATTCCGGACACTGAACACTTTTGCAGTTACAGATGTGATTCAGCGGCTAGAGGGGCGTAATCCTTGGCGATCAGCCACGAAAGCACCTGAACAATTTAAGCACGAACCGCTGAAGGGGTTATGGAAGGCTCATTTTGTTGATGCGCGGTACATTTACAGAAACATAATTAATCACGGGGCCTGGGGGGGCCTGGGGGTCAGGTCTTGTTTCTTGCTCATTTATGACGTGATACCCCCAAGCGGCGGTTAATGTCGCCACAATTGCTATGGCTTGTCCCTTTCCGCAAATTGACCATCTGGAACCAGGACTACCGTTTGACACTCACGTCGAAAGGGACATTAGCAAGAATAAAGCCCTGCCACCCCAGGTTTCCTAACCTAAGGCTGGACTTGAATTAAAGGACTGAAATGACAATAAAGGCAGCTATAAAGGGCTGGTTTGGCGAGGCGCAAGTGACGCTTGCGAAGAAGCTATTCCTAGACTCAGAAATCTATTTTGACCTTAATAACGTGACCATCCCAGCAGCCAACGGTACCACTCAGATAGACCACATCATAGTGTCTCTTTACGGCATTTTCATTGTCGAAACCAAGAACGTGGAAGGCTGGATTTTCGGGGATGCAAAGGGTCCGTCATGGACTCAAAACCTGTTCGGTAAGAAATCAAAATTTCAGAATCCATTGCATCAGAATTATAAGCATATCAAGACGCTATCTGACTTTTTGGGAATTGACGAAGGGAAATTTCATTCCCTGGTGTTCTTTACGTCCGACTGCACTTTTAAGACGGAACTCCCGCCAAACGTCATGAATCATGGCTATATTCCATATATCAAAAGCAAGACGGATGTGCACTTTACGCCTGCTCAGGTTCAGGAGATCATTTCCTCAATAAAAACGGGAATGAAGCCAAAAACATGGTCGACCAGAAAAGAGCATGTAGCTGGCCTGAAGGAACGATTCAATAGCACAACAATATGCCCGAAGTGCAGTAAAGAACTAAAATTGCGCACTGTAAAATCTGGGGAAAATGCAGGTAGTCAATTCTACGGTTGCTCAGGATTCCCGAAGTGCCGGTACACCAAGCCGGTAGATGATTGAAAAGTAAAATTTACAGACGCGACCCCACAGACGCACGATAACTGAAAAGGAGAGACCCTATGCCATAGGAGCGGACGGGGTCAGAGCTTGGGAATTTCAGGGGAGACAATACCGAGAATTCTAAACACATGAGGTGCAGGAGAAGATCCCACGCGGGTCGAGACAAACTTAAAAGTGGGCAGAAGTCTAAGTGATCAGCGTCTTAGTCCCTTTATGGAGGCCTGGGGGCAGGTCTTGTTTTTTGCTCATCTGAGGTTCAGATGGACAGTAGACGGTGGAAAAAGGAACGGTACCGACGCAGCGCCAGCCTTAGATCTTCAGTGGAGACATCCCTGCCTCCATCCCACTGGGCCTCGAGCTTTGCTCGTTCGTCGGCGAAGGTTTCAGCCAGGCGCTTCATCGCCTCCGCCACCAGGCTGTCCGCCTGTTCAACGGCTTTTCGCGGCTCGTCAACGAATCCCGTCTGTATGCCATCCCAGCGGGTGCGGAGATCGTTCGCTTCCCCGACCGAAAGAAGCGGGGCCGCCGACTCTTCTGTCGGCTGCCTCTCGCCCCCCTCGGTGACTGGGACATTTACCGGTGCTGTTGGCTCGCAGCGTCCAGCTAAATCCGCAGTGGAAAACGTCTCTTTTCTCTCGTCCTTTCCAATAGGTTTTTCGTCCATTTAATCCTCCCTTTGTCGATACGCTACTTTTTCAGCACTCCCGCACTTGGCGTCTCCGGTTCGCCGACGAGGTCGGTAAAGAGGGTGCGGTAATGTATCATCGCCTGCCGCAGGTCTTCCGTGCTCGCCTGCCCCTTTGCATGGCGTAGCGCGATGTCGTGCCCCGTCCGGTAATGCTCCACGACCCTTGGATGCTCAACGGAGATGTCCGCCGCACGCTGTTCGAAATCACTGATCGGGTATCCACGTTTGGCCATCACCTTCCCTAGAAGTTGATCCGCTTCCATCACCGCACCTCTTGGCTCGTCGACGAAGCGTTTCTGGATGTTCCCCCAAGACTCCTTGAACCGTGCAGCATCCTCCGAAGTGAGGGGACGGATGTGCAGGCGCTCCACACGTTTTTCCCGTTCTTTAAGCTCGGTCTCCGCGCGTGTCCGGTCCCCGGTCTCCTTCAGGGTGTGGTCATATTCGGAACCGAACCGACCCCTCAGTTCTTCGGTCTTGTGTTTCCGGAGCAGTAGATAGAGCGCGAGCACGACAATCACGACGACAATGACCACACCGATGATGGCAAGTGTCCCCTCGTTCATGTTAACCTCCGAATTTGTAGGCTTTAATTCGACCCCGCATGTATACCACCCTTTGAGCCTACTTCAAATGCGTCCAGAGACATGGCAGTTGGGGTAACTGACAAGGTTGAAAGGTGGGAAGAGCCTGTTTGGTAAGCCGATGTGAGGGCACGAAACCGGCGAGGGATGTAATCTGTGTCGATAGTAAGTGAGAGGGCAAAAGGCTTATTCAGCAGGGCGATCCGAAAGACTGGACCAATGGCGCGATGGCATAATAGGAAAATGACGCATCGCTAGCGGGACTTTTACTCACTCGCGGATCAGATCTTGTATCTTGGTCATTTGAGTCAGAGGGGACATTGGTAAGTTGCGTAAGTTGTTAAACGTCGAGAGAACAAAAGGGGGCATATAGGGAAGCTGGAGCTTCGGACGCCTTACGTTCCCAAGGTCGACTTTGGGAACTCGGGAAATTATGGCAGGGGAGGGGGAATAAGGAGTGGCCAATCAGATTCTGGTCTAGATATGGCTTTTTTCTCTCAGGCGTGCTAGCTTTGTCGCCGCTAACTCATCTAATCCAACCAGGAGGGGCCGCAAGCTGCCTGCTTTTTCCGGACAGATCTTCGCTATTCTTTCCGCCGCGCTTTTTGGCGTGTCGCCGGTCTTCTGCAAGATGCTCATCGGGGACATGTCGCCGGCTCTGCTCGCGGGGCTTCTCTACCTCGGCTCGGGCCTCGGCCTGCAACTCGTCCTTTTTTTCCAACGCAAAAACTCCCTCCATGAACTGTCGCACCTCTCGCCGCGACACCGGCTCAAGCTGATCGGCGCGGTTATCTCTGGCGGCATCATAGCCCCTCTCTGCCTCGCCTTCGGCATCAAGTACGGCACCGCTTCGGAGGTTTCGCTGCTCCTCAACCTGGAGACGGTGGCAACCACTCTGATAGCCTGGCTCATCTTCAAGGAGTACATCGGCCCCTACGTCTGGACCGGCAAGGTGCTGATCCTCATAGGCGCCGGCTTGGTAGTGCTGAAAGCGGAAGGGGGAATGTCCTTCTCTACCTCCGGGCTCCTGGTTATCTGCGCCTGCATCTTCTGGGGCATCGACAACAACCTGACCCGGGACGTGGAGGAACTTTCCTCCACGGTGCTCGCCTCTGTGAAAGGATTCGCCGCGGGTCTCTTTTCCATCTTCCTGGCGCTCGTCTTTACCACCGGATCGGCCACGCCCTCGCAAATCTACGGGGCCTTGGCTGTCGGCGCTCTCAGCTACGGGTTGAGCCTGGTCTTGTTCGTCGAGGCCCTGCGGAAGATTGGAGCGGCAAGAACCGCTACCTTTTTCGCAGTCGGTCCTTTCTTCGGCACGCTCCTATCGGTGGCGCTTCTGGGAGAGCGCCCACCTGCTGCTTACTGGATAGCCACGGTGCTGATGCTGGCTGGCATTGCGCTGCTCTACCTGGAAGTGCACCGTCACAGCCACGCGCATGAGGAAATGGCTCATACTCATCCTCATATCCACGACGAGCACCACGATCACGAGCATCCGGAAGGGGAGGGCGCTCTCTCTCACGACCATCATCACGTCCATCGCCCTATGAACCACTCGCATGTCCACTGGCCAGATATTCACCACCAGCATCCTCACTGAATAACTATCGGCTTCGCCTTGACAAACCGCGCTGTATCAGGAAACTTTTAAAGTTTTTTAACTTGTCCGTTCCTGTCACAGCGAGGCCTATTCATGGACGATTTGCTTGCCGCGCGTGCCCTTATGGGTGTTTCGCTTGCCTTTCACATAGTCTACGCGACTATAGGCATCGGTCTTCCGCTGTTGTTGATGCTTGCGGAAGGGTTGGCGCTCAAAACCGGAGATGAAGAGTGGCACGAGGTCGCACGGCGCTGGATCAGGCCGGCTGCGGTACTCTTCGCCATCGGCGCCGTCTCTGGAACGATCCTCTCATTCGAGCTCGGACTCCTTTGGCCTAAGTTCATGGTCTTTGCCGGGCCTATGATAGGCCTTGCCTTCTCGATGGAAGGATTCGCCTTTTTCACCGAGGCCATTTTCCTCGCCCTTTACAGCTACGGCGAGCAGCGCTTGTCCCGCCGCGCCCAGTTCTTCTGTACCGTTCCCATGGTCGTAGCCTCCGCTATTTCGGCGGTCTTCGTCATCAGCGCCAACGGCTGGATGAACACACCTTCGGGCTTCCGAATGGTCAATGGCGTTGCTTCCGACATCCACCCGCTGGTTGCCTTTGCCAATCAGGCCTGGCCGCACCAGGCAGTACATGGAACCTTCGCCGCATACGTAGCCACAGGTTTCGCGATGGCGGGGTTTTACGCAGCGGATCTTTTGCGCGGCAGGAAGACGACGCAGGTGAAGAAGGCGCTGACCCTATCCCTCGCGGTCGGCACCTTGGCCTTGCCGCTGATGCTTATGAGCGGGGACTGGGCGGCGGAAGCGCTCGCTGAGCATCAGAAGGCGAAACTCGCGGCGGCCGAGGCGCATTTCAAGACAATGGCGGCGGCGCCTCTTGTCATTGGCGGCTGGCCGGACCCAGAGACCGGTACCGTCCGCTACGCGATAAAGATCCCCAAGCTTCTCAGCTACCTTGCCAACGGCGACGCCAATTCGGTGGTGCAGGGGCTGGACGCTTTCCCTCTAGGAAGCACTCCCGACCCGCGCATCGTGCACCCCTTCTTCGATCTCATGGTGGGCTCTTCCTTCGTCATGGCCGCAGCTGCCGCCTGGTTCTGGTGGCTTCGCTGGCGCGAAAAGGAAGTGACGCTGAAACGGGGCGCATTGATCCTGGTCCTCATCGCGGCCCCGTTCGGCATGATCGCTTTGGAGAGCGGTTGGATGGTTACCGAGTTCGGCAGGCAACCGTGGATCATCCAAGGCTATCTCCGTACCTCAGAGGCCGTGACGCCCAACGGCGGTCTGCTGCTGATCTTCGCCACTTTCCTCATGGTCTACCTGGCGCTTTCGGTGGGGATACTGAGGCTTTTGCTCCGTCCGCAGGGTAGGGGGGAGGAGGGGGAAGAAGGAGAGGAGGTGCTCCATGGCTGATCCGGTAATTCTCGCTGCCATAGTCCTCGTTGCCGGCCTTCTCATGTACGCGCTCTTCGCCGGTGCCGACTTCGGCGGAGGCATCTGGACCGCTCTCGCTTTCGGGCCGCGCGCGCGGGAGCAGAGGGAAGCGCTCTTCAACGCCATCGGCCCGGTGTGGGAAACGAACCACGTATGGCTCATCTTCGTGATTGTCACCCTCTTCACAGCCTTTCCCGCCGGTTTCGGCAACCTCTTCGTCGTGCTGATGACCCCTTTGGTGTTGGCCCTGGTTGGGATCAACTTCAGGGGCGCTGCCTTTGCCTTCCGCCACTTCGGCAGGGAGTCGAAGAAAGAGACCCCAGTCAGCGCCCGCGTCTTCGAGATCGCCAGCGTGCTCACGCCCTTCACGCTGGGGCTCGCGGTATCCGCCACCGCTGCCGGGAGGATCGTCATCGCCGGGCACATGCCGACCGAACACGTTTCCGCCTGGCTCAACCCCTTCACCCTATTGGGCGGGGTGGTCGGCATGGCGATCTGCGCCTACTTGGCGCCGGTTTACATGACGGTGCGCGTCACGGGGAGCCTGCAGGAGGACTTCAGGAAGGAGTCACTGATTGCCGGGTTGGCCCTGGGCATTCTCACCTCGCTGATGATACCGCTGGCGCACTACCAGGCGCCGCTTTTCGCCGAAAGGCTGTTCAACTCGTGGCCCATGCTGTTCGTGATGTTGGCGATACTTACCGGCGTGATCACCGAGTCTTTGCTCTGGCTGCGGCGCTACTTCTGGGCGCAGCTTATGGCCGGCGCGACCATCGTCTTCACCATGGCTGGCTTCATTGCGGCGCTCAATCCCGATATCCTGATCGGGCAATTGACCCTGCGTGCCGCCGCGGCGCCGCATACGACCCTGGTCGCATTTCTAGCCGTTCTGCCGATTGGGGCTTTGATCCTGGTTCCTTCGCTGGTTTACCTGTACTGGACTTTCAGGGGGGAGCCGTCCACCGATATGCCGCCGGCTGGGAAGGGTGGGGGACAGGGCGCGCCCCCTCCCTGACCCTCCCCCTCCGGGGGCGGGGACTTGGCTGAGCCCGGCTTTCTCTGAAGCAGCGGCCTTGCGGAAAAGGACTTTCAATCAGGGGGAAAATGGAGTATTCGGTACTGTCGGCTCTAGCCGGTAGTGCCAACAACAGCTTTCCGAGGTGGCAACATGGCGGAACTAACTACTGAGATAACTCTTGAGGCGCCGGTAGAGAGAATCTGGCAACTGTTGACGGACTTTGGACTCTATCCCGAATGGAACCCTCTCTTTATCAAGGCGACGGGACCAATCAATCCTGGAGAACGGTTCGACCTCGTGGTGAAACTTCCCGGTATGGATCCATTCCCCATCAAGCCGGTACTGCAGGAGGCGGAGCCGAAGTTGCGGCTGTGCTGGAAAAGCAGCATGATCTCCAGCGTGGTGCTTAGTTGGACCTTCTGTTACGAGCTGCAAAGCCTGTCCCCGGAACGTTTGAGGATAACCCAGCGCTCTTCGTTCCAGGGGCTCCTTGCGCCGCTCTTCACCTTCGCCATGAAGAAGCCGGTGACCGACGGCATGAATTCCCTGAACGACGCGCTCAAGCGCTGGGGCGAGAAGGGTAACGTCAGCTGCATGAAGTGCTGAATCTCGATGAAAATCTGATTTTTCAAGACCAGGCACCGGTTCATCCCGGTTCATCGGCACCGGTCCAACCTCTCGATACGCCTATCGCTTTGTCTCGTCTGAAAAACTGTCGCTTCCTGCTTTACTCCCATTAACATCCCGCTGGCGCTCCGGTGGAAAAAAGGGTATTATCGCCGACGCTCCCTCATTAGGGTGCCGTGCGCTTTACTACTTCTCCTGAGGAGCGACCGATGCAAGATTTTCCCGTTGTTCAGCTTCCCGAATCCATCCTTGACCTGCCGCAGGTCCGCGCCCAATGGCCCGGCACCTGTTTCGTCTGTTCCCAGGGGCATCCCCATGGCCTGCGCCTTCGCTTCCACCACACCGACGTCGGCGTCGCCTGCGTCTGCCGCATCCCCGCCGGCTACTGTGGCTTCGACGGCATGGTTCACGGCGGCATCATCTCGGCCCTCATGGACGAGGCGGCGGCCTATTCGCTCTTCGCCCGCCACGGCAAGCTCGGCGTGACGCGGGAGATGCAGACCCGATTCTTGAAGCCGGTCCCCACCGAAACGGAGCTCCGGGTAGTGGGGCAGATCGTTTCTTTCGCCGCTACGCAGGCGGAGGTCTCCATGGCCATCTTCGACGCGGCCGGACAGCGTCTCGCCGAAGGACGCACCTTCTGGGCCTTCCCGCGCCTCTCCCGCATCGCCGCCCTGGCAGGGGTTGAGGAAGCCGTTCTGCAGCGCTTTCTGGACGACTGCCAGGTGGTGGGGTAGGAAGCATTTGAGATTGGACGAAACAGGTCCCCCCTCCCAGGCGGGAGGGGGGGAGCAGACCTGCACTTTTCCGGCGGCATAGCCGGTTTTATTTGAAACAGGAGACCCATTGATGAGCGATTTGCTGATCCCCCGTACCGCGTCCGCCTACAATTACCCTTTGCTGATAAAGAACCTGTTGCTCTACCCGGTGGTCGACAACCCCGACCAGGAGATCGTATACCGTGACCTGTACCGGGGCAATTACCGCCAACTGAGGGAGCGGGTGAAGCGGCTGGCCAACATGCTCACCGGGCTCGGCGTGAAGCCGGGGCAAACGGTGGCCGTGATGGACTGGGACAGCCATCGCTACCTGGAACTTTTCTTCGCGGTGCCGATGATCGGCGCGGTGCTCCACACCATAAACGTGCGCCTGTCCGCGGAGCAGATCCTTTACACCATCGACCATGCCGAGGACGACGTGCTGCTGGTCAACAGCGAGTTTCTCCCCATCATGGAGCAGATCCGCGGCAGGATCGACAACGTCCGCACCTATATCCTCATCTCCGATGACGGCATGACGGAATGCAGCACCATCCCCGCCTGCGGCGAGTACGAACAGCTCCTGGCCCAGGCTTCGCCGGAGTTCGAGTTCCCCGACCTGGACGAGAACACCAGGGCCACGACTTTCTACACCACCGGAACCACGGGGATGCCGAAGGGGGTCTATTTCAGCCACCGGCAACTGGTGCTTCATTCGCTGGGACTTTTGGCGACGCTCGGTTCCTCCACCTCGCACGCCTGTCTGCACCGCGACGACGTCTACATGCCGATTACCCCGATGTTCCACGTTCATGCCTGGGGGGTCCCCTATATCGCCACCATGCTGGGGGTGAAGCAGGTCTATCCCGGGCGCTACCTGCCGGAAACCCTGCTGGAGCTCAAGGAGAAGGAAGGGGTCAGTTTCTCCCATTGCGTTCCGACCATCCTGCACATGCTCTTGAAGCACCCCCTTGCGGAAAAGATCGACCTGCGGGGGTGGAAACTCATCATCGGCGGCGCGGCTTTGTCGCGCAACCTCTGCGTCGAGTCGCTGAGGCTTGGCATCGACGTCTTCACCGGGTACGGGATGTCCGAGACCTGCCCGATCCTCACCATTTCCAAGCTCACACCGGAGATGCTGGAACTATCCCACGCCGAGCAGGCGGAAATCCGCTGCAAAACGGGTCTTGCCCTGGCCTTAGTCGATCTGCGCGTGGTCGACAGCAACTTCAACGAGCTCCCCCGCGACGGCGTCAGCGCCGGCAACGTGGTGGTGCGCTCCCCCTGGCTTTCGCAGGGATACCTGAAGGATCACAAGGCCTCCGAGCGTCTCTGGGAGGGGGGGTATCTCCATACCGGCGACGTGGCGGTGCGGGACGAGCTGGGCTATCTCAAGATCACCGACCGGAGCAAGGACGTGATCAAGGTCGCCGGCGAATGGGTTTCCTCGCTGGAGCTGGAGGACATTGTCGCGCATCACCCGGCAGTAGCCGAGGTGGCGGTGATAGGGAAGCCTGACGAGAAGTGGGGCGAGCGCCCCCTGGCGCTGGTCGTTCTCAAGCCGACCGAGGGGACGAAGGTGACCGATAAGGAGATCGCCCACCACGTGAGGGAGTACGCCGACAAGGGTGTGGTGAGCAAGCAGGTCGTCCTGGTCAAGGTGAAGCTCGTTCCATCCATCGACAAGACTAGCGTTGGAAAGATCAACAAGGTGGCACTGCGGGAGAAATATCTCTGAGAGTGAGACAGGGTGGAAAATGAAGGGAGCTAAAAAGAAGGAGTTCAGCATGAACGCGCTGGAGATTGAGGTGGCCATCGCCGCGCTTCATTCCACAGGGGACTACCTGGTACTGCGGCGCCTGAACCTCGCGCGCGACGCTCGCCTCGCCCGCAAGGCCCCGGAGTGCTGCCAGGTCGCCCTTTGCCTGGACACCGAGACCACCGGACTCGACTATAAGCGGGACAAGGTCATCGAACTGGGGATCGTCGCTTTCGAGTACGACCCCGAGACCGGCGAGATCTTCAGGATCTCCGAGCGCTACTCCGGCTTTGAAGATCCGGGGTTCCCCATCCCGGAAGAGGTGAAGGAGATTACCGGCATCTCGGACGACATGGTGCGCGGGCAGGCGTTCGACGACGCCTTCATCAACCTCCTGGCCGAGAAGTCCCACATGGTGATCGCCCATAACGCCGCCTTCGACAGGAAGTTCGTCGAGGCGCGGTTCCCGGCCTTCACCAAGCTCCCCTGGGCCTGCACCGTGTCGCAGATCGACTGGGGGGCGGAGCGGGTGTCTTCGCGTACGCTGGAATATCTCCTTTTCAAGACCGCTTCTCTCACCATCAACGCACACCGTGCGCTCGACGACGCCGAGGGGGTGTTGGGGCTTTTGCTGGAGCGGCTTCCGGTTACCGGCGCGCCCATCTTCCAGACTTTATTGAAGAGAGCGCACGAGGTCACCTCGCGGCTTTATGCCGTCTCCGCACCCTTCGACAAGAAGGATCTTCTCAAGGACCGCGGCTATCGCTGGAGCGACGGGTCACAGGGGGGGAGCAAGGCATGGTGGCGCGATGTGCCTGCCGAGGCCGAGCCGGAGGAGCTCGCCTATCTGGCGAACGAGATCTATCCCAGGGGGAACACGAGCGCCGTGCAGATAATGAGGTGCGACGCGTATGCGAGGTTCTCCGCGCGGGAGTAAAACCTAAGGCGGAACACAGAGGTCTCGGAGGTCCACGGGGGGCACTGAGGTTTTTCTGGAAAAGGCAAAAGGCACTCACCACAGAGGTACACAGAGGAAGCACAGAGGAAAGCAAAAAGCTAAAGCCTTTGGTTCACCCCCAAAAAGGTTTTCATTTTCCTATTTTTGTTTTTCCTCTGTGATCCTCGGTGGTGAAAGCTTTTCGTTTTTCCTGCTTCTGTTTTTTCTCTGTGCTGCCTCTGTGTCCTCCGTGTCCTCTGTGGCGAAGATCTTAAGGTTTTTCTAGGAGGTTACTTCATGAGCTTCGACAACGCCGGAATACTGATCGTCGGTGGCGGCATTATCGGCCTTACCATCGCCCGCGAACTGGTGAAGCAGGGCCACGGCGACATTGTCATCATCGAGAAGGAACCGGAACTGGGCGTCCACGCCTCGGGCCGCAACAGCGGCGTGCTCCATGCCGGCATCTACTATTCACCGGACAGCCTCAAGGCCAAATCCTGCTTGAACGGCAATTTCCTGATGCGGGAATACTGCAAGGAAAAGGGGCTGCCGCTGCTGGAAAGCGGCAAGGTCATCGTCACCCGCACCGCGGCCGAACTCCCGGTGCTGGACGAACTGCACCGGCGCGCGACTGCCAACGGCGCCAAGGTGGAGATGATCGACGAGAAGCAACTGGCCGCAATCGAGCCGAACGCCCGGACGGTGGAGCGCGCGCTCTTCTCGCATTACACGGCGGTGGTGGACCCGAAAGCGGTGCTGAAGAGCCTGAAAAAGGACCTGGAACGGACCGGAAGGGTGAGGCTTCACCTCGGCTGCAAAATGCTAGGCCTTAAGGGAAGCTCCACGGTGGTGACCAACAAGGGGGATATAAGCTTCGAGAGGTTCATCAACGCAGCCGGCGCCTACTGCAACAAGGTGGCGGGCTTCTTCGGGGTGGGTTCCAAATACCGGTTGATCCCCTTCAAGGGGGTGTACCGGCTGCTGAAAAAGGATGCTCCCTTTACCGTCAACTCCAACATCTATCCGGTGCCCGACATCCGGAACCCCTTTCTGGGGATCCACTTCACCCGCAGCGTCCACGGCGACGTCTATCTGGGACCGACGGCCATTCCCGCTTTCGGGCGTGAGAACTACGGCATCCTGTCTGGCATCGACGCCGAGGCCTTCAGCATCGCCTGGCAGGACCTGGTCCTTTTCCTCCTCAACAGGCCTTTCCGTAACGTCGCGCTCTCGGAGCCGCTCAAGTATTTCCCCTCTTACTTCTTCCGCGACGCCGCAAGGCTGGTGAAGGAGCTGGCCCCCTCCGACGTGGTGCATGCTTCCAAGGTGGGGATACGTCCGCAGCTGGTGGACTGGGAGAAGAAGGAGCTGGTGATGGATTTCCTGGTGGTGGCTGACGGCTCTTCGCTCCACGTGCTGAACCCGATTTCCCCCGCTTTCACCTCGTCGATGGATCTGGCGCAGGGGATGGTGGCGGAGCATTTCTCTTCCTGAAGCCGCTCGTTCGCCTTCTCTCCCCCTCCCGCAAGGGGAGGGGGGACTTACCCTTACTTCCCCTTTTACGACGCCTGCAGCTTCAGCCGCTTGTTCAGGGTCTGGCGCCCCATGCCCAGGATCTTTCCGGCTAACCCCTGGTTCCCTTTGGCCAGCTTCATCGCCTCGGCGATCATGTACTGCTCCACTTCGTCCAAAGTCGGGAAGTGCCCGAAGATGCCGCAGAGCGGATTCTCGCCTGCGGCGGCCGGTGTGGAACAGTCGAGAGTCGGCAAGGGGCGCTCGTGGCCGATGACGCCGCGGAAGGTCTCCATGGAGAGAATGCCGGAGTTGTGCCGCAAGACGGCGTCGAACACGAGCGCCTCCAACTCCCGGATGTTGCCAGGGAAGTGGTAAAGCGCGAGCATGACGGCAAGCTCGGGGGGAGGGGTCGGCTTCTTCTTGCCCAGGCAGTCGGCGGCGCTTCCCAGGAAGTGTTCCAAAAGGAGCGGAATGTCGTCCAGCCTGTCCCGCAGCGGGGGGAGATGCACCCGGTGCCCGCAGAGCCGGTAGTAGAGGTCGTTGCGAAATTTCCCCTGCTTGATCAGCTCCTGAAGGTCGCGGTTGGTGGCGAGCACCAGACGCGCGTCGCTCTTCTTGATGAAGTCGGAGCCGACGGGGTAGTACTCCTGCTCCTGCAAAAGCCTCAAGAGCTTGATCTGCGACATCTCGTTGAGGTCGCCTATCTCGTCTAAAAAGAGCGTCCCTCCGGAGGCGCGGGTGATCAGGCCGTCCCGGGCCTGGTCGGCGCCGGTGAAGGCGCCTTTCCTGTGACCGAAAAGGGTGTCGGAAAACATGTTGTCGTCGAGCCCTGCCACGTTGAGCGCCACGTACTCGCCGCTGCAGCCACTCAGGTTGTGGATCGCCCGGGCTATCAGCTCCTTGCCGGTGCCGGTCTCGCCGGTAATCGTTACCGCCTGCCTAGTGCCGGAAATCACCTCGAGGTACTGGAAGATGGCCCGCATCGCCTTGTTGCCGGTGACGATGCTCCGGAAGGCCTCGGGATGGTCCAACCGGTCGGTGAACATGTACTGCTTCAAGGCGGTGAGCTCGTTGGCGAGGGAGCGCATCTCCAGGGCTTTCCTGACCGAGGTGATCAGCCGCTTTACGTCAATGGGCTTCACCAGGTAGTCGAAGGCCCCCTCCTTGATGCAATTCACCACGGTTTCGACGTCGTTGTTGGCGGTGGCGACTATCACCTTGATCTGAGGGTGTTGCGAGATTATCTGCGGCAGGAGTTCGAACCCGGAGAGGTTCGGCATGCGCAGGTCCAGGACGATGACGGCGAATTCTTCTCTGGAAAGAAGCGACATCACCTTGCTGCTGTCGTTTTCGATGACTACATCGGCGTGCCCGGCGTTGTTGAGGCAGCTCCGGCAGGTTTCCAGTATCTGCGCCTCGTCGTCGATGAGCAGAATCCGTTGCGTGTACTTCATTTCTTTGTTCACTTTTTGCGCTCCTCCTGCCTTGCCGAACAGTGGTCTGCTCCGTGCCTCGTGTTTTCATCGGGGAGGGTGAAGTAGAAGCAGGCCCCGAGCCCTACCTCTCCCTCGGCCCAGATCCTGCCGCCGTGGCGCTGGATGATGCGCTGCACGGTGGCGAGTCCTATGCCGAACCCCTTGAACTCCCGCTCCGAGTGGAGCCGCTGGAAGGGGCTGAACAGTTTGTCGGCCAGCGTCATGTCGAAGCCGGCGCCGTTGTCGCGCACGAAGTAAACGAGCTCCCCGCTCTCGTCCAGGGAGGCTACTTCGACCGCGGCGTCTTCCCGGTTCGCCGAGTATTTGCAGGCGTTGGAGATCAGGTTTTGCAGCACCACCTTCAAAAGGTCGGGGTCCCCAAGGGCCGTCATCCCGGGGGCTATGCTGAAGGTCACCCGCCGCTGCGGTTCGCTCAATTGCTGGGAGGCGCAGACCAGGGAGGTAAGCTGGCTCAAATCAACCTCGGACCGGGTCATCTCGCTGCGGCTCACCCGGGAGAATTCAAGCAGCGTCTTGATCAACTGGTTCATGTTGACGGTTTCGTCGAAGATGATCTTGATGAAATCCTTGCACTGCTCGTCCAGCGTCGCGCCGTAAAGCTCCAGTATCACCTGGCAGTAGCCGTTGATGTTGGTCAGCGGCGTGCGCAGATCGTGCGAGACCGTGTAGCTGAACCCCTCCAGGTCGCGGTTCGCGAGTTCCAGTTCCTCGGCTCGCGCCGCGAGGTTCCGGTTCAACGCCTCGATCCGTCGCTCGGACAGCACCCTTTCGGTGATCTCCTCCTGCACCGCGACCAGGTCGCTGAGAGCGCCGGTCTCGTCGTAGACGGGGGAGAGGGAGGTGGACTCGTAGAAAACCTCGCCGTTCTTCTTCACCCCCTCGAACTCGCCGTGCCACTCCTCTCCGGCTGCGACCCGGTCCCATAGTTCGGCTTTTCCTTTCAGCGACTTCAGGTTTTTTCCCAGCACCTCGCCGGGCTCGTAGCCGGTCAGCGTGGTGAACCTGGGGTTCACGTAGTCGATCACCCCTTCAGGGTTGGCGATGACGATGCTGCTGGCGCTCTGCTCCACCGCCCGCGAGAGCCTGCGCACGAACACCTGGTGGGCCAATAGCTCCCTTTCCTGGGTGAGGGTTGTAAGCGCGCTTTCCACCGCCGCGAAGAGCTTCGAGCTGTCTATCGGCTTCAGGACGTAGCGGCTGATCCCCAGCTCGATCGACTCGATCAGGTACTCCATGTCGGAATGAGCGCTGGTGACGATCACCGGGAGGGAAGGTTTTTGCTCCATCATTTCCCGCGCCATGTCGATGCCACTCATGGCCGGCATCTTGATGTCGGTCACCACGAGGTCGGGTGCGTGCTCCCGGAAAAGCGCCATGCCTTCGGCGCCGTTTGCCGCGCTTAAAAGGGCGAGCTTGGGAAAGCGCCGCTGCAAAAGGGAAAGCACCGTCTCCCTGGTGACCTGCTCGTCCTCCACGTACAAAAGGGTGAAGCCCGGGTCCTCGATGGCTAATCCGCCCATGCTACACCTCGATCCTGAATTCGGCCCCGCCCTCGATGTTTCTTGCGGTGAGCGAGCCGTTCATGCTTTTTTCCACGATGTTCTTGGCCATGAAAAGGCCGATGCCGGTTCCTTTCTCCTGCTCCTTGGTGGTGAAGTAGGGCTCGAAGATCCGCCCCAGGACGTGCTCCGGCATGCCTCCGGCGTTGTCGACGATGGTGACCACGATCTTGCCGTCTTCGTAATCTATGCTCACCAGCAGCTTAGGCTGGGCCGGTTTCCTCTCCCCGAAGGCGTCGATGGCGTTGGTCAGGATGTTCAGGAGCACCTGGGAGAACTCGTTGGGGTGCCCGGTTATGTTCGGCGCGTGGCCGCAGTGGACCTCGGACCTTATCCCCTTGTCGGCGAGGCTCCCCTCGATGAGGCTGAGGGTTTTTTCCACGACCAGGCAGGGGTCGAAGCTGGTCTTCTCCTTGTCGGGCATGAAGAAGTTCCTGAAGTCGTCGATGGTCTGCGACATGTGCCGCACCATCTGCATGATCTTGTTGGTGCTGGAGTCGAGGTACTCCTTGTTGAAGTTGCCGTACTCGTAGCTCAGCGTCAGGTCCTGCACCAGCAGCCCAACGGCGTTCAGCGGCTGGCGCCACTGGTGGGCTATGTTGCCGATCATCTCCCCCATGGCGGCCTGGCGGCTTTGCTGCATCAGCACCTCGTCCTTTTTGCGCAGCTCTTCCATCGCCTGCAGCCTCTCCGCCGTCTCCTGGGTGAGCGCCGCGGTCCGCTCCTTCACCCGCTGCTCCAGCTCGCGGTTCAGGTTGGACAGGGACGCCTTGGCCCCCAGAAGCTCCTGGTTCTTTTCGGCGGCGAGCTCGTAGGTCGAGAGCAAAAGTTCGATGGTGTGGGCGCTGTCGGCCTGTACCCGGTAGTTCTTGCCGTGGTAGCTGATGGCGACCTCTCCCTCTTTCTCCCCCATGCGACAGGCCCGCTCTCCCTGCAGTACGTCTCGGATCCTGTTGAGCAGCAGCTTGTCGCTGTAGGGCTTGGACACGAAGTAGTTGGCCCCGGCCTCAAGGCTGTGCAAGACGTCGGAGGGGTCGTTCAGGTGGGTGAGCAGGACGATGGGGGTGTCCTTTATGGATTCCATTCCCCTGACTCGGCGGCAGAGTTCGAAGCCGTCCATCTCGGGCATCAGTATGTCGCTGATCACCAGGTCCGGTTGCCGCTCGCGGATCTGCTCCAGCGCGTCGCTTCCGTTTCTGGCGATCGCGACGCGGTACCCCTCGCCGGCGAGGAGCTGTTCAAGGAGTTTCGCCTGGGTCGGGCTGTCGTCGACGATCAGGATCAGGTATGGTGCCGTCTGGCCGTTGTTGCTCTTCTGCATGAAGCTCCTTCCTTACTTGGACGCACCCTGTGCGCCTTTCTTGGTAACCGCCAAAAGCAGGTTGATGATCCCCTCGGGGGAGAGCACGTGCTGCACGGCGTCGATCTTTATCGCTTCTCCGGGCATACCGAAGACCATGGAGCTTTCGCGGTTCTGCGCGATGCAGAGGCCTCCGCGCCCCTTTAGCGTCTTCAATTCGACGGCGCCGTCCTTGCCCATCCCGGAGAGGATGATGCCGGCCGCATTGGCGCCGTAGCTTTTGGCGACCGAGCGGAAGAGGACGTCGATGGAGGGGCGGACCCCGTTTTCGGGGGGGGCGCCGGAGAGGGCGATCCTTCCGGCCGGGGTAGCTTCCATGTGGCAGCCGTCCGGCGCCACGTAAACCTCTCCCGCCGCGATGACCGTCCCTTCGGCGGCAAGCCGCACCGGCATCCGCGAGTGGAGGTTCAGCCAGTGCACGAAGTTCTCGGTGAAGCCTACTGACATGTGCTGCACTACCAGGACGGCGGCCCCGAAATCTTCAGGAAGCGCGGCGAGGATCCGGTGCAGCAGCGGGGGACCGCCGGTCGAGGCCCCGATGGCGACCACCTTGACGGGGGCTAAGGGCTCCTTTAGCGGCGACTTGGGCCACTGGCCAAGGGCGCCGGGGGCGAAGACGCGCCGCACCACCTTGATCTCCGACATGAGCTTTATGTGATGGATCAGGCTCGCCACCGACTCAGCGTAGCCGGGGGTTCCCACCGGGGCGGGCTTTGGGAGCACCATCAGGACGCCGGCCTCCATGAAGCGGAAGAGGAGGTCCGAATCGCGCGTGTCGATCTTCCCCGAGACTACGACGATGGGGACCGGAGAGGTGGACATGATGGCGCGGGTCGCGTCCAGGCCGTTCATTCCGGAGAGGTGCAGGTCCATGGTGATCAGGTCGGGCTTCAGGCGCGCGGCGGCCTCTACCGCCTCCTCGCCGCTTTCCGCGACGCCTATCACCTGCAGTTCTGGGTCCGCCTGAAAGGCCGCCACCAAAGCCTTCTGCACCGTTTTCGAGTCTTCCACCACCAGTAGTCTGATCATCTGGTCCTCAGTCAGGTCAGTTTTCGTATCACGTCAATCAAGCCGCTTTGGTCGAAGCTGCTTTTCACCAGGTAGGCGCTTGCGCCCACGTCGATGCCGCGTTCCCGGTCGACGCGGGATTCGAGCCCAGTCACCAGGATCACCGGCAGGGCGGCGAACCGGCTGTCGCTTCTGACGGCTGCGGTGAGCTGGAAGCCGTCCATGCGCGGCATCTCCACGTCGGATACCACCACGTCGAACTGCTCGGTTTTAAGCTGGGTCAGCGCATCCAAGCCGTCGATGGCGGTGCGCACCCGGAACCCCGATGCCTCCAGGATGTTCTTCAAAAGCGTGCGCGAGGTGATGGAATCCTCGGCTACCAGCACCGAAAGCCGCGCCGCCTGCGCCCGGGGAGCCGGCTCACCCATGGGCTGTGAAGGCGCCTGGTCGGCGAAGGCGGAACGGAACAGGTCGGCCACGTTCAAGACCGGGACCACTCGGCCGTCGCCGGACACGGTGCCGCCGGCGACGTTTCTCACCCGGGAGAGCTGGCTTCCCAGCGGCTTTAACAGGATCTCCTGCACCCCGACCACCTGGTCCACGGAGAAGGCGATCCGTCTGTCGGCGGCGCGCAGCACCACGAAGCTCACTACGCGCTCAGGGTCGGCAGGCGCTGACAACCCCAAAAGGCGCGAAAGCGGGATCAGGGCCAGCACCTCGCCACCCAAAAGGACCGTGTCGCGGTTCTCCACCCTTTTCACCTGGTCCGGCGCCACGCGGCCGCTGGTCTCGACGTTGGCGGCCGGCAGGAAGCAGTCCCGGCCGGCGACCTGCACCTGGAGGGCACGCATCATGGCGAAGGAGAGGGGGAAGTGGAGGTGGAAGCGGGTTCCCGTCCCCCGTGCGCTCTCCACGGTTACGTGCCCCCCCAGCCTTTCCAGCGCCTCGCGCACGATGGCGAGCCCCACCCCGCGCCCGGAAATGCTGCTGACGATCTTGCTGGTGGAGACGCCCGATTCGAAGATGAGCTGGAGCAGTTCGTGGTCCGGCGTCAGTTCCAGGGCCTCCCGCGAGGCGAGCTCCAGCCGTGAAGCCGCTTCCCTTACCTGGGAGAGATCGATGCCGCAGCCGTCGTCGCTCACCGTGAGTTCGGCGCGGTTCGCGTCTTTGAGCTTCAGCTCTATGCCCAGCTTCCCTTTTTCCGGCTTACCTGCGAGCCTGCGCTCGGCCGGCGTCTCGATGCCGTGGTCGAGCATGTTGCGCACCAGGTGCAAGAGCGGCTCCTTCAGCTCCGCGAGGATGCGGCGGTCGAGTTCGAGCTCCGTCCCTTCGCAGTTAAGCTCTGCTTCCTTGTCCAGCTGCCGGGCCAGGTCGCGTACCATCTTGAAAAAGGGCTCCGCCAGGGAGGAGAAGGGGAGCAGGTGCAGTTTCTTCAGCTCGCCAAGAAGCGGATCCACCATGCCGCTCAGCGTCCTGAGGTTCTTCTCGGCCCCTTTTTCCAGATGGCGCAGCCGTCCTTCCAGCGCCTTCTCGTTCTGCCAACCATGCTCGACCAGCAGGGCCAGCGTTTTCTCCTGCGGCATCGGCGCCTGCTTGAGCGCCTTTCTCGCCGACTCCATGGCCCGCAAACGCTCGCCGCCGCGCGCGGAAAGCTCGGCGGCAAGGGCTGCCGCTTCCTCGTGCAGCAAGGCGGCGGAGAGCTTCGCCGAAACGAGCTCCTCGGACTGCAGCAGCAGCGACTCCAAAAGGCGCGCCGAAACCTTGACCGTCTCGTCGGAGGGGCCGCGCGGCGCGGGGCGTGCTGAGGGCGCGGCAGTTGCAGCCTCTGGGGCATGCGCGGCAGGCTCGGCGCTGGGGGACGCCAGGGGAGGAACCTTCGGCGCACGCTCCTTTAGCGGCTCGGGGAAGGGCGCCTGGGTAGGCTCTGCTCCCGCGGATGTGTCATGGGGCTCTGCCTGGTCCGCCGCCGCGATCGGTTCCAAGCCGCCAACGGTAACAGCGGAGGCGGCGTCCGGGGGAGTCAAGCTTTCCCTGGCGCTGGTGATCTCGCCGGCGACGGCGTCGATGTCCCGGTGCAGGCGGTCGAAAAGGTCGAGGTCGAGGGAGATCTCCCCGCGCTTCAACGACGCCAGGAGGCTTTCCAGCTCCTGGCACCCATGGGCCACGGTGACGAGGTTCACCGCGTGAGCCGCCCCCTTGAGGGTATGCGCGCGCCGCAAGACGCTCTCGACCAGGCGCGCCTGCTCAGCCTTGTCGTTTTCGCGCTCGAGGGCGACCAGGAGCGTGGCGAGGGCGCCTATGTGCTCCTGCGCCTCCAGCTCGAAGGTCTCCAGCAATTCCCTCATCAGGGCTTCTGTGTCACCCATGCCGTTTCTTTCCTTTGGTTTCCTGGCATTCCCTGCGGCTTCACCCACCCCCCGTCCCCCTCCCGTCAAGGGAGGGGGGGATCCCCGGAATCTTTCGTAGTACCGCGGGGAAGGGGGGCGGAGCTTATGCCACCTTATACCCGCTTACCAGCTCTTGGAGCTTCTGGTTCAGTTCGTAGAGGTTACGGGCCGCCGCCTCGATCTGGCGCGAACCCTCGACGTTCTGGTCGCTCGCCTGATTGATGCTGTGGATGGCGATGGCGATCTGGTCCATGCCGATCGCCTGCTCCTGGGTGGAGGTGACGATCTGCAGCGTGGCGTTGGAGGATTCCTCGATGCTGGAGGCGAGCACGCGGATCGACTCGCCCGCTTCGCCGGACTGCTTCACGCCTGCCTCGACGGCCTTGCTCCCCTGTTCGGTGGCGAGGACCGCAGCGGTGGTCGCCTTCTGGATCTGTCCGATGATGCTCCTGACCTGCGAGGTCGCCTGTTTCGACTGGGTGGCCAGGTTCTTCACCTCCTGGGCCACGACGGCGAATCCCTTGCCGTGCTCGCCGGCTTTGGCCGCCTCGATGGCGGCGTTCACCGCAAGGAGGTTCGATTGTTCGGCGAGGTCGGCCACGGTGGCGATGATCTCGCCGATGGCCTGGCTCTGCTCGCTCAAATTGACGATGCGCTCAGCGATGAAGCCCATGCGCTCGTCGATCCCCTGCATGCCGTCGATGGCGCTGGATACCGACTCGCGCCCCTCCTTGGCGACCTGCACCGCGCGGTTGGCGCTCTCGTAGACCTGCCTCGACTTTTGCGAGGTGAGGTCGGTGGTCTGGCGGATCTCCTGCACCGTGGCGTTGGTCTCGGAGATGGAGGTCGCGGTCTGGGCGGAACTGGAGGCGAGCTGGCTCACCGTGGTCATGATCTCGGCGGCCGACCCGGCCAGGACGTTCACCACCGCTCGGATCTCCAGGCTCAACTCCCGAAGGTTCCGGGTCATCTGGCTGAAGGAGTTGCCGAGCCGGTCCTTGGGGGAGGCGGGGACTACGTCGATGGTGAGGTCCCCCGAGGCGATGCGGTCGGCGCTGGCGGCAAGCCTTTTCAGCGACGCCACCATGTTCGACATGGCCAGGCCGAAGACGTCCCGCTCCGAGGCCGGGATAACCTCGGTGTCCAGGTCTCCCAGAGCGATCTGGTTCGCTGTCTCTCCCATCCGGCGCAGCGACAGCACCATCTTCTCCATGGCGCGCAGCAGCTGCCCGAGTTCGTCGCCGGCGTCGCTGTGGATCTCCACCGACACGTCCCCCTGGGAGAGTCTTTCCGCGGCCTGCACCGCCTGGTCCAGCGGAGCGGTGATGGAGGATGTGATGGCGAACGCGGTCCAGACGGCAAGAGCTCCGGCCAAAAGCACCAGGATCGCGGTGACGGCGAAGATGGTGCGCTGGTTTTTCTGCGATTCCTCAACGAAGCTATCTGCCTTGCTGGTGGCGAACTTAAGCACCTCGTTCACCTGGGCGTCGATCCCCGCGACCATGCGCCTCGCGTAGTTCTTGTGGAAGGCGACCGACTCGGCGATCTTCCCCTGGCGTACCAGTTCAATGGTATGCGCGCGCACCTGTTTCCACTTGTCCATCGACTCCTTGATCTGGTCGATCTTCCCCTTGTCGCCGAGGAAGCGCTCCCTGACCAGGGCGAGGTCGCGGTAGACGATCCTTTCGCTGGCTTCGATATCAGCGAGCGACGCTTCCAGATCCTCGGCGTCCCGGGCGTAGAGCACCACGTCCTTCATGGACCTGTGCATCCTCACCACGTTGGCGTCGACCGAGCGTATGGCGTTGGTGACGGTGAAGGGGTGTTCGTGGAACTCGGTCATCAGATCTCCCTGAGCCTTCAGGTTCTTCAGGGAGAGCGCCCCGATCAGCACCAGGAAGAAGACGAGCGCGCCAAAGCCGGCGATGAGCCTGGAGCGGATTTTCAGATTGTTCAGCATGGAACCCCCGTTGGTTGCTTTCATAAAGTTTCCTGCTTTGATCATTTTCCTGTCGGCAGTAGGCTAGCTCCCCCCCTCCCTTGACGGGAGGGGGCCGGGGGGTGGGTGAACTAGCCCGCAGCACAAAGGTTGCACCTACCCCCACCCCCTAACCCCCGCTAGGGGAGGGGGACTTATTCCGATCCGGCTCTTTAAGCCACCTCTTCGTGCACCACTATCCTCGCATCGGTCATGATCTTCCCCAGGTCCAGCAGGGCGAGCCGTTCCGCCGAGACACCCGCCACGAACTCCTCCCTGATGCCGGTGAAGGTCTCCGGGGTGGGCTTCAAGGATGCCTTGTCGAGCGAGCGCATCCCCACGATGGCGTCGGCCAGGATTCCGAACTCCATGCTGCCGTTACTCACCAGGACGACCCGGTTCAAGTCGGAGAGGCCGATGGCGGGCAGGTCGAAGAAGCGCCGCAGGTCGATGATGGAGACGATGCGGCCGCGCAGGTTGGTGACCCCGAGCACGAAAGGAGGCGTGCTGAAAAGCGGGGTGAAGTCGCCAAGCGGCAGCGTCTCCAGGACGTAGGCCGATTCGACCGCGTAGCTTTCGCCGGACAGAACGAAGACAAGGGCGTCAATGCTTTCGGCGGACTCCCGGTCCTTTTCAGGTCTTTGTGCTAGAAGGCGCGCACGCTCGCGGAGGACGGCTTGCTCCTTTTCGGGGGTGATGGCGCCTCCCCCCGCCGCGGCGAAGGCTTTCTCCTGGCGTTTGATCAGGTCGTCCCAGTCTATCTTGCCCGCTGCCATGGGTGTTTCTCCTTGACTACTTGAAGCTCTCGGCCCTGTTTTGCCGCACCTTCGTTAGGCGATGTCGCTGATCAGCTGCATCAGCCTTCCCGCAGTCATCCCCTCTGCCTCCGGCAGCACCTCGTGGGGGTCGCGCCGCTGCAAAAGGCGCAGCGCGTTGGCGAAGCTCTGTTCCGCTTCCCTTAGTTCCCCGCGCTGCCGGCAGAGGTTTCCCAGGGCAAACCAACCCAGCAGGAAGTCGTGATCGACGTAGAGCGCGTTTCTGAGCGATCTCACCGCTCCCTCGCCGTCCCCCTGCTGCTCCAGGATGATGGACAGGAGGTAATGGTTGGGTGCGCTGAGCCGGTCCAGCGCCACGGCGGCTTCGCAGCAGTCGCGAGCGGGGTCGAAACGGCCGATGTTGGCATAGGAGCGCGCCGCGAGCGCCAGCGCTTCGGCCTTGTCTGCGCTTGCCGGGGTGCTCATCGCCATCCGCGCCGCTTCCTCGTAATTCCCGGCGCTGTAAAGCGCAAAGGCCCGCTCCAGGGGCGACTCTGCTTCGGCGGCTGCCTCGTCTTTCCGCGCGCTTCCCGGCTCCGCGCCTTCGGACCAAAGCTGCGCGGAAAAAGGGGAGGGGGCGGCCACGGCAGGTCCGGACAGCGCCGAGAGTTGCGCTTTGGCCGGGAGAGGGCGCTTTTGCAGCACCAGGGTGCCGTCGCAGTGCAGGCAGGTAAAACCCTCAAGCGCCTGGTGGTCCACCTCCGTCGGCCCCAGGAAGAGCCAGCCGCCGTCGTTGAGAGCTGCGTGCAGTCTCGCGACCGTCTCCCGTATCTGCTCCGGATGAAAGTAAAGCATCACGTTGCGGCAGAAGATGAAGTCCATCCCTTGGGCCTGCGACCATGTCTTTTCCCCGGGATCGACCAAGTTCAGATGCGCGAAGCGCACCATCTTGCGGATATGCGGCTCGATCTGGTAGTTCCCGTCAGGGAGCTGGGTGAAGTAATTCATGAGCCACCCCGGCGCGTTCCGGAAGGACCATTTGCTGTAGGTTCCGCATCGGGCCCGCTCCAACGCCTGGGGGTTGATGTCGGTTCCGAGCAGGGTCACCTTCCAGTCGGCCAGGTCGGCCAGGGCACGGGTAAGCAGTATGGCGATCGAGTACGGCTCCTCTCCGGAGGAACAGCCGGCGCTCCAGATCTTGAGGCTTTTGTCCGAACCTTTGGCCGCCAAGAGCTTAGGGAGCAGATGCTGCTGGAAGGCCCGGTAGCTCTTGGGGTCGCGCAGAAAATAGGTCTCGCCGATGGTGAGCGCCAGGGCCAGCGCCTTGGTCTGCTCCAGGGAGAGCGGCTGCGACATGAGCCAGTGCAGGTAGCCGTCCAGTTCCTCCCAGCCCGCATCCTTCGCCAGCGGCGCCATCTTCCGGGCCAACTCAGCCAGACGCTCGGGCGGAAAGTGGAGCCCCAGCTTTGTCGTCACCATGTGGGCGAACTTATGCATTGCCTCGTTGCTGTGCGCGCTCACGTCAGGGCCTTTGCGATCTGCTGCTCCTCGTCGGGGAAGAGCAGGGTGTCGAGGTCGTGGATCAGCACCAGCCCACCCTCGTTCCTCGTCACTCCGGAGAGGTAGTCGGTCCCTCGCACGATGTCTTCAGGCTCCACCACGGCATCCGGGTCGAGTTGCACTACCTCCTGGGTGTTGTCCACGGCCAGCGCCACCGGGAAGTTCGAAGTGCGGACGACAAGGAACTGATCGTCGCAGCCGATGGGGCGCTCCGGCAGGCGAAAGCGTTTCCTGAGGTTGATGACGGGAATGATCTCCCCCTGGAGGTCCAATATCCCCAGTACGATTTCCGGGGCCTTGGGCAGGGGAGTGAGGGCCGCAGCGCGTACTACCCTGACCACAGCGGACACTGGCAGTGCGTAGCGTTGCCCTTCTAAGGCAAAGATAAGTAGGTGAGTTGAAACGATCGCTCCCTCCATTAAAACCGCAACGTGACGCCGCCCATTAATTTACCTCGACAATGCGCCCTGTTCAAGCTGATAAATGCGCCACTGGCCTATATTCACGGTTTTTTTTGCTTGCGGGACGCGTTCGGGCGCGCTGGGGAGAGCGTGCTCGATGCCGCCGGCTATAAGAGAGCACGAAAACCATCCCTGCAGACGGAATCGGGCGCCGGCTTGCAAATAGAAAATGCGCCGGATAGTATTTGAGCGATTTAATTATTGGTTGGGGGGGCGGGTGAGTGCTAAGGGCGCGGCACCTGGGTCGTTTGGGCAAGGGAATAGAAGATAATGCGTCGAAGGAGGAATCC
Source organism: Citrifermentans bemidjiense Bem (assembly GCF_000020725.1). NCBI lineage: Bacteria > Pseudomonadati > Thermodesulfobacteriota > Desulfuromonadia > Geobacterales > Geobacteraceae > Citrifermentans > Citrifermentans bemidjiense. Next base: position 2,341,656 of record NC_011146.1, read on the forward strand.
CCATGCATGAGATCGGTGCCATGATCACCAAGAGACTGAAGGAAGCCCTCCCCGAAGCGAAGGTTCTCTGGGAGAGGGAGCCTCCCCCCGACGGGCTCCGTGGAGGGGTCTTGAGCGCGGAGCTGAAAAACAGGAAATTCACCATGCAGTTCGCCGGCCCTGCCCAGGAGGTGGTCGCCGAGAGCCTGGAGCTCTCACTGGTGGAGCAGGTGGTCGACGACTTCCTCGATTTCTTCGCGAGGTCGATCTATCCCAAAGAGAAGTTCACCAGGATCATCTAGGCGGGCGGGACCGCACTTCTGATCTCCTCGGCATAGGCGCGCACCGTCGGGAGAAAGGAGCGGAAATCCTCTTGCAATGAAAAGTAGTGGCGGGTAAGCTCCTCTCCGCCTTCCGCCAGCGGGTTCTGCCTGGCGATCCTCCTGGACATGCGGGCAAGAGCTTTCCCCACCCCTTCGACGCTCAAATACGAGGGGATCATGTTCTCGAAGATGACCGGTACAAGGTCCTGCAGCCGTTCGGGAAGGTGGCGGCGGTTTCCCTCCACCGCATGGCGCGCGCGCTTAAGGAAACGCGGCAGCGGCTCCTCAGTCAGGCTCTCCCAGTTCGTGGCGAGGAAATGGTCGTAGTAAAGGTCCACCAGGATGCCGCGGTAGAGTCCGAAGTGGGGTGAGAGCGTCTGTCTGCTGCGGGTGAAATGCGGATCGTTCTGTGCGAAGGAGTCGATGCGCCGGTGCAGTTGGATGCCGCGGGTGAGGGAAGGGGGGAAACGCCCGTCGAGCGGCCCTTTGACGAAGTCGCCCATGAAGTTTCCGGTGAGGATGCCGGGGTCGTCCCCGGAAAGGTAGAGATGGAACAGGTAGTTCATGGCTGTGCATGATAACAGAAACAAAAGCGGCAAGGGGGCTAAAAGATGCTGGGAGCGCTAACGGGGGACATAGTCGGCTCCATCTACGAATGGAACAACATCAAGACCACTGTGTTCCCGCTATTCCAGAAGGAGTGCCGTTTCACCGACGACTCCGTGCTGACGGTGGCGCTCGCCGAGTCGATTCTAACCGGCGAGCCTTACGCGGCCCTGATGAGGCGCTATTGCCGCCGGTATCCCGACGCGGGGTACGGCGGAAAATTCCTTAGCTGGGCGCAAAGCGACGACGCCCCGGCCTACCAAAGCTACGGCAACGGCTCCGCCATGCGCATCAGCCCCGCCGGGTGGGCCTTCGACAACCTGGACCAGGTGCTGCAAAAGGCAAAGGAATACAGCGCGGTCACCCACGACCATCCGGAAGGGGTCAAAGGGGCGCAGGCGACCGCGGCCTCTATTTATTTAGCGCGCAGCGGCGCCGCGAAAAAGGAGATAGAGACCTTCGTCGCCGGGCGTTTCGGCTACGACCTGTCGCGCAGCTGCGACGAGATCCGCCCCGGGTACAGTTTCGACGTCACCTGCCAGGGGACGGTACCCCAGGCCCTGACCGCCTTCCTGGAATCTACCGATTTCGAGAGCGCGATCCGGCTCGCCATCTCTCTCGGCGGCGACTCCGACACCTTGGCGGCCATCACCGGCGGCATCGCCCAGGCGTATTACGGCGGGGTTCCCGCTGCCATTGCCGCAGAGACCCTGCGCTTTCTCGACGAGCCGCTGCGGAAGGTGACCCTGGAGTTCGAGGCACGGTTCGTTTCCGGCAGGACCGATCAAAAAAAAGGGGACAGGCTACTTTTTGATTTCAAAAAGTAGCCTGTCCCCTTTTCCTCTCAGTGTCCCGAACGGCTCTACGCTCCGGCTTTTTCCCGCTCCCATTTCTGCATGGCCGTCTTGTAGTCGTCCTGCATCTCGTCCACTATCAGATAAGTCGGCATGGCCTCGATCGACGCTGCTTCGCTGCCGCTTTCCGGCAGGCCGTCGGCGCTCTCGTCCAGGCACGCCTCCGGCAGGGTCGCGGTAAGGAGTTCGATGATCTGGTCCAACCGGTTCAGCAATTCCTTCTTGAAGGTCTCGTCGTCCATGTCCTCGTCCCCGTTTAGTTGCAAGCTTCGAAGATTTCCGGAAGCGAGTATATCGCATCACCCCGGCTCATCCAGCGGCGGCCGGTCTGCGGCTCTCTTATTTCATGAACTGCTTGCCGATCTCGAACCCTTGGCCGACGACGGCGCCCAGGCCGTAATAGGCCCTGTTGGTCGGGCTGTAGACCAGGGGAAGCACCTTGGCGGGATCGACGTTTCCTTTTTCGTCCAGCACCTCCTCGTCGGCCTTCACGTCCACGATCTCGCCGATGAACTGGGTATGTACCCCGATCTCGACCACCTGCAGCAGGCGGCACTCGATCACCAGCGGGAACTCGGCGACGTAAGGGGCGTCCACCAGGTCGCTTTTCACCGGCGTAAGGCCGGCGGCGGCGAATTTGTCGGCGTTGCGTCCCGAGGCGATGCCTGCGTAGTCGGCTGCGGCGACGAAGGCCTGCGAAGGGATGTTCACCGTGAAGGCCTTGCGCTGCATGATGGCGTCGTAGCTGTGACGCGATTTTCTCAGCGACACGGTGACCGCTGCCGGATCCGAGCTGCATACGCCGCCCCAGGCTACGGTGGCGAGGTTCGCTTTGCCGTCCTTGTCGTAGCTACCGACGAGCCACACCGGCGTGGGCATGGCGTGTGTCCCTTTACCTAAACTCTTCTTCATATTCCCCCCTGTGAATCGATCTTATTTCATGATGTCGGAGAGAAGCTTGCCGCCGACCCCGATGTTGTCCCGCTCCAGTTCGTGTATCAATACGATGAATTTCTCCGCGGGAATCCGTGTGACCGATGCCGCCGCGTCGGTGAGGGCCTTGGTCAGTTCGGCCTTCTTCTCTTTTCCTTACATTGCGCCCAGTTCTACGGTGATTACCGGCATGCTGCTCCTCCTTATGTGGTCCCGCGTACCGTCAATGCGATAAAGGCGGGGTGGGGGGCCACTCTAGCAAAAAATCACGAGCACTTCAACCGTCGGACCGAAAGGCGGAACACAGAGGTCGCGGAGGTTCACGGAGGTCACAGAGAGAAGCTAAAGACTTTGTGGGAAGATTACAGGAGGGCTGCCGGAAAAGCTGTGCTATACTCGCCGGCGGTTTCCAGGGGACTGGCTCCGCAAGGTGCCTGTCCCCCTTGACTCTAAATGGGGCAGGTGTTCGGTGGAGATAAGGGACGTCGATATAAAAGTGGAATTTTACCGTGCTTCGGGACCGGGCGGGCAGCACCGCAATACGACCGATTCGGCGGTGAGGATCCGGCACCTGCCGACCGGGGTGGTGGCGCAGGCGAGCGAGAGCCGGTCGCAGTTCGAAAACCGGGAGAAGGCGATGGAGCGTTTGGCCGAGTTGCTGCGCCGGCGGGAGCAAAAAGCGAAGAAACGGGTCGCGACCAAGGTGCCGCGCCGCGCCAAGGAGAAGCGCCTGAACCAGAAAAAGGCGCATTCCGATAAAAAGAAGCTACGCTCCACCCTCGATTGAGGCTTTGGCGTACATTTGCATCATGATCTCCTTGAAGGCGATCGCCGCAGGTGACAACTCCCTCCCTTTCCTGGTAGCCAGGAAGAAATCCCGCTTGATCTCCACCTCAGTCACACGCACCTGGACCAGCGCCCCCTGTTCCAGTTCGCGCTGCACCGAAACGGCGGACACGTAGGAAACCCCGATTCCCGCCATCACCGCACGCTTCACCGCCTCGTTGCTACCCAGGTGCACTGCGACCTTGAGCTTCGCCGGGTCTAACCCCGCTTCCCGCAGCGCCTTCGCGGTCGCTCTCCCTGTGCCCGATCCAGTCTCGCGCAGCACGAACGGCTCTGCCAGGAGTTCCTCCTTGGTGATCCGGCTCTTCTTCGCCCAGCGGTGCCCGGCAGGCGCGATCAATACCAACTCGTCCTTGGCCAAAGGGGTGAAATCGAGACTTTCCTCCTCGAAACGCCCTCCGACCACGCCGAACTCGACTTCTTCCGTCATAAGCTTCCTCAACACGTCACGGCTGTCTCCCTGCAGGAGCACGATGGTCACGCCGGGAAAGCGGCTGATCAGAAGCGGCAGCGCGGCAGGAATCATGTATTCGCCGGGGATGCTGCTTCCCGCGATATTGAGTTCTGCCTCCTCGATTCCCTTGAAGCGCGCCAGCGCCACCGGTATTTCCTTTGCGTACTCTACCAGTTTGCGTGCCCGCTCCAGCAGGATCTTCCCGCCCTCGGTGGGGAGTGCTCCCTTGCCGGTACGGTCCAGGAGTTTCATGCCGAATTCGCTTTCCAGTGCGGAGATGTGCTGGCTGACGGTGGATTGGGTGATGAAGGTTGCCTCGGCCCCCTTCGAGAAGCTGCCGCTCTCGGCTACCTTGATGAATACCTCCAGCTGTTTCAGGTTCATCCTTCCCTCCATTAGGAAATGCGATCTCAGGTATTAATTTTATCGAATTTATCAATTTGACTCTAGAGGGTCAATCGATTATTGATTACATGCTTTTTTCAATATCTCATACAAGTTGGTAGGGCCATGCTCGCAGCAGGCATTGACATAGGTTCAACCGGTACCAAGGCCGTAATCTACGACGGCGAAGTAAGAGGCGCGGCTGCCGTGCCCACCGGATGGGACCCAGGGACCGCCGGGCTGGCTGCATTGCGGCAGGCACTTCTCTCCGCCGGCGTCCTGGAGAGCGCGGTAGATACCATCGTCGGCACCGGTTACGGTCGCATTTCGTTGTCGATTTTCGATCGGAAGGTGACGGAAATCACCTGCCACGCGAGGGGCGCATACCATCTGTTTCCCGACACCGGCACCGTCGTCGACATTGGCGGTCAAGACAGCAAAGTGATTTCCCTCGACGCGCAGGGTGGAGTAGTCGAGTTCGTCATGAACGACAAGTGCGCCGCAGGAACCGGCCGTTTTCTGCAGGTTATGGCGGGCGTGCTTGGAGTGACGCTGGAAGAAATGGGTTTGATAGCGGTCGGCGCGGAGCCTGCCGCCATCTCCAGCATGTGCACGGTCTTCGCCGAGTCCGAGATCATCGGGCTTCTCGCTCAAGGAGTTGCCAAGGGAAGCATCGCCGCCGGCATCTTCGACGCCATTTCCCGGCGCATACAGGGGCTGGCCGGCAAGGTCCGCATCTCGGGAAACGTGACTTTCAGCGGCGGTGTGGCGCTCAACCCGCAGATCTGCCGGGCCATCGGCGCGGGGCTAGGTGTCGAGATGCGCGTCCCCGCCGCCCCCCAGTTCGTCGGCGCACTGGGAGCTGCACTTTTGGGCTTTGAAGGAGGAACTGCATGATAGAACCGCAAACTGCCGGCGGCACGAAGACTGCGGCATTCGAAGAGATAGCCACCCTGCGCGAGAGAAATGCGCTTGCCCTCAAGGAAGCGAAGGAGTCCGGCCTCAAGGTGGTGGGGACCTACTGTCTCTACTCGCCCACCGAGCTCATAGTCGCTGCAGGAGCCATTCCCGTCTCCTTGTGCGGCACCAGCCAGACCCCGATCGCTGCTGCGGAAAAGGTGCTGCCGCGCTCTCTTTGCCCGCTGATCAAGTCCAGCTACGGATTTGCGATCACCGATACCTGTCCTTTCTTCCATTTCTCGGACATGCTGGTCGCAGAGACGACCTGCGACGGGAAAAAGAAGATGTATGAGCTGCTCGGGGAGATGAAGCCGCTCCATCTTATGCAGCTGCCGCAGATCCAGGACGAGGCTGCGCTCGACTACTGGATGGTCGAGCTGAAGCGGCTGATCGCTCGCCTGGAAGGGGAGTTCGGGGTGGAGATCACGCGCGAGCGTCTTGCCTCGGCCATCGAGCTGGTGAACGAGGAGCGCCGCTCCCTTCAGGCGCTGCAGGATGTCAGCAAGCTGAAGCCCACCCCCATCAGCGGGAGCGACCTCCTTACCGTCTTGCACAACCGCGGTTTCTGCGTCGACAAAGAGCAGGCCATCGAACTGCTGGACCGCTTGACCGCAGAGCTGGCGGAAAGGTCGGGAAAAGGGATTTCTCCTTATGATGAACGGACGCCTCGGATACTTCTGACCGGCGTCCCGGTAGGGCTTGGTTCGGACAAGGTGGTGCGGCTGATCGAAGAGTCCGGCGGCTGCGTGGTCTGCTTCGAGAGTTGTGGCGGGTACAAGAAGGTGGACCGGGTTGAGGCGACGGACGACCCCTTGCGTGCCATCGCCGAAAAATACCTGAGGATTCCCTGCTCCTGCATGTCACCCAACCATAGGCGGCTGGAGCTTCTGGATCGACTGGCGGACGAGTTCCAGGTTGACGGGATCATCGACCTTACCTGGCAGGGATGCCACACCTACAACATAGAGTCGTATGCGGTGAAAAGGCATCTGCAGCAGGGAAGCCAGCTCCCGTTTCTGCAGATAGAGACCGATTACTCCGAGTCCGACACCCAGCAGCTCAAGGTAAGAATAGAGGCGTTCCTGGAGATGATCGGCAGGCGCCGTGCAAAGCTTGGAAATGCCAAGGCCAAGGTTTAGAAGTACCAAGACTAGTTTCGTATCAAAGGAGAAGAAATGAAAAGGTTGTTGCTGTCGATGCTTGCACTCTCACTCTGCGTTACTCCGGCTGCCTGGGCTAAAAGCCGCAGCGGTGTCGTCACGGTGGAAGTGGATCTTTCCAAACAAGAGCAGGGCAAGGAGACGAAACTCTGGATTCCGTACGCGGTTTCCGGGAAACACCAGGCAGTCACGGACGTCAAGGTGAGCGGCGATTTCGCCACCTCGGCGGTCTACACCGACAAGGCCAACGGCACCCCCATCCTCTTCGCCCAGTGGGGCAAGGATGCGGCCAGCCGCAAGCTCACCTACTCCTTCTCCGTGGAACGCGAGGAGTTATTGGTGCGAGACCTTTCCGCCAAGGAGACATCCTGGAGCAAGGAGGAGTTCGCCCCCTACCTGCAGTCGACCTCCATGGGCCCGGTCGACGGCGAGGTGAAAAAGCTCTCCGATTCCATCACCAAGGGTAAGCACACGGTGCTGGAGAAGGCGAAGGCGATCTATGACTGGACCTGCGAGAACATGTACCGCGATCCGGCCACCGTCGGCTGCGGCAAGGGGAATGTCTGCGAACTGCTGAAAAAGCCCGGCGGCAAGTGCACCGACATCTCGTCGGTCTACGTCGCCCTGGCGCGCGCTGCCGGCGTTCCCTCCCGCGAGGTCTTCGGGGTGAGGCTGGGCAAAAAAGCGACGGAGGACATCACCTCCTGGCAGCACTGCTGGGTCGAATTCTACCTCCCCGGCACCGGCTGGGTCCCGGTCGACCCGGCCGACGTGAGAAAGGCGATGCTGGTCGAGAAGCTCGATCCGAAGGATGCGAAGACCCGCGAGTATCGGGACTACTTCTGGGGCGGGATCGACCCGTACCGCTTCCAGGTCGCTACCGGCCGCGATATCGTCCTGAACCCGCCGCAGGCAGGCGCTCCGCTCAACACCTTCGGCTACCCTTATGCAGAGGTAGGCGGTACTGCGCTTGACTTCTACGATCCCAAGAGCTTCAGCTACCGGATCACCTATAAGGAGCAGTAGGGGGAACTCCTCCCGTCGACACTCGCGACTGTCCACTCTCCCTCTCCCCCCTGGGAGAGGGAGAGTGGGTGAGGGATGCAAAGCTTGAGCTTTGCGCCGCATTGGGTTCCCAAGCTGGAGCTTGGGAACCAGGAAATACCGTCCATCCTCCCTCTCCCTTTGGGAGAGGGTCGGGGTGAGGGGAATGTTCACAAGCACGTTTTGCTTGTCTGCCGGCTCTGATTGTTGTATCTTTTGGCCTGTTTGCGCCCATTAATGTCTTTGGAGAGCGTCTTTGCAAGCCAAAACCATCATCGTTGCGTCCCTTCTTGCCTTAACCATCACATCCCCATTCTCTTATGCTCAGGATGCCGCAACCACGGCTGCACCTGCTGCGGCTCCTATTGCGGCTGCCGCTACGGCCCTGCCGGCTGCCGCTGGAACTGCAGCTGCCGTCCCGGCGGAGCAGGTGATAGCGTCGCTCACCAAGGAGAACGCGCTCCTGCAGGAAAGGCTGAAGGCCTTGGAGAGCTGCAGCATTACCTCGGCCGAGTTGGCGGCGAGAAACAGCAAGCGCCTCAAGGAAATGGCCGGCGACGTCCGCGCCCAGCGGCAGGGGCTGGCCGACTTCGAGGGATACGTAAAGTGGATGTCGGGGCACGTTGCCGGGTACTCCAAGTATCTGGCCGCGGGCTCGGTCGCCGCGCGCTTTGCCAAGGTGCTTCCCATCCCCTACGCCGGTCAGGCCTCGATGTTCACCAAGTTCGTTTCCGACGCCGCCGTTTCTCTTGGGGCTTCTTCGGTTTCCATCAACAAGTATCTGGCCACCTCTCAGCAGTTCGTCACCCGGGTCGATGCCCTCGACCCTGCGCGTCCTACCCACACCCAGGAGGTCTCCGACCTCACCCGGTTCGCCGACCAGGACCTCTTGAAGGGGATGCTGGAGGTGCAGGACCGTCTGGTGACTACTTCGCAGCTCACCACCTCATCCCTTTCCTTTCTGGAGAGCCTCAACCACTACGTCGGCTCAACCGACGAGTATTGGGCGAAGACCAAGTCGCTGCTGAAATCCGACGACAAGGCGGAAAAGAGTTTCCTCTCGGAAAGCACTACCGCTTTGCGTAACAAGGCGCAGGCTTTCAACGCAAAGTTCATCCTTTTCGACGCGACCGTTAAGAAGGCTGCGCCGCAGATAAAATCGCTGGTTGCCTACGACGACTTGATCCGTTCCATGGATCCGAGGTTCGCCAAATTGAGGTGACGATAGGGAGGGCGCATGGTACTTGATGCAGAACTTGTCGGTCAGTTGAAGAGGGTGCTGGCAGCGGCGGAGTGCCTGCTTCCGAAACCGTTTCCCCGCATCGACTGGAGCGTTTGCCATGCGGCCAACTGGAAGAGGCATTCTTTTGCTGGATTTCTGGAGCCGATCGACAGCATCGAGGGGATAACGCTTGAGGACCTGCTGGGGATCGACAAGCAGAAGCAGGTGATCGAGGAAAACACGCTGCAGTTCCTGGCGGGGCTTCCCGCCAACAACGCTCTTTTGTGGGGGACTAGGGGGACGGGGAAGTCGTCGCTGGTTCGGGCTCTTTTAGGGCGCTACGCGCCGCAGGGGCTCCGGGTGATCCAGGTGGACAAGGACGACCTGATACATCTGCCGGATATCGTGGACCGCCTCAAGGGCGAGCCGTATCGCTTCATCATCTTCTCCGACGACGTCTCCTTCGAGATAGGAGAGTCGAGCTACAAGATGCTCAAGAGCGCCCTCGACGGCTCCGTCTATGCCCCGCCTAAAAACGTCCTGATCTACGTAACCTCCAACCGCCGTCACCTGATACCCGAATACGAGAGCGACAACAAGGGGGCCATGATGGTGGAAGGGGAGATCCATCACGGCGAGGCGGTGGAGGAGAAGATCTCGCTTTCCGGCAGGTTCGGCATCTGGGTGGCGTTCCATCCCTTTAGCCAGGACCAGTACCTGGAGGTGGTGCGGCAGTGGGTGGAGCGGCTGGCGCAGGAGCTGACTGCCACTGTCCCGTGGGATGAGGCGTGCCAGGAGGCGGCGATCCTCTGGTCGCAAAAGAAAGGGGACCGAAGCGGCCGCATAGCCAGCCAGTTCGCCAATAATTGGGTGGGGCAGTATCTGCTTTCACAGAAAACTAAGGCGAAAACTTAAACCGGAAAGGCGGAACACAGAGGTCTCGGAGGTACACGGAGGTCACCGAGGTTTTTTCGGGGAAGGGCAAAGTCACTCACCACAGAGGTACACAGAGGAACCACAGAGGAAAAGCAAAAGCCTAAAGCCTTTGGGTTAAACCAAAAAGCTTTAGGCTTTTCCTGTTTCTGTTTCTGTTTTTCCTCTGTGACCCTCTGTGTCCCTCTGTGGTGAAAGTCTTTAGAACTTGTATCCGACTGAGAGCGCTATCAGGTGGGCGTCGGTCTTGTATTTGCCGTTTGCTTCCGCTGCAGTGGGGAATCCTGCAGGTATCCCGTTATCCTTGTGCCTGTTTTCCAGCAACTGGTAGCCGTAGGAAAACGCAACGGTAACCGGCTTGAAGTTCAAATCGGTGCCGGCGCAGAAAACATGGGTCTTGGCATCGGGAATGCCGGGATCGAAGGTGCTGTCGGGGACGGGGGTGTCGCCGTAGACGTAGCCGGCCAAAAGAGCGACGGTGTCGTTCATCTGGTACCTGCCGCCTACGTTGCCCCCCCAAGCGTCCTTCCAGTTTCTCGGAGTGGCGGTAGTCTGGCCGTTGTCGAGATGGATCGCCAGTTCCTTGAACTTGGACCACCCCTCCCAGCGTACTCCCGCTTCGAGCACGAGCTTGTCGATTCCCTTGAAGGCAGCGCCGGCGGTGAACTGCGGCGGCAGGGTTACATCCGTGTCGCCACCGATGGTAATGGGCAGCGGCGCGCCCCCGGCGGTAAGCGTTGCATTGCTGAGGGTGGCATTGCCAGATACGTCGATCTTTACCTCGCTGCGGTAGGAGGCGCCCAGTGAGAAGTGATCGCAGACATCATAGGCAACCCCTACGTTGAAACCTACTCCCTTGCCGTCCCCCTTGAACTTCTGATTCACATCGAAACCGGCAGGCAGGCCGAGCGCGGCGGAGGGTACTTTCTTCTCCAGGCTCGCGTCGAGCAGTATCACGTCGAGGCCGGCTGCCAGGGCCAGCTTGGGTGTGACCTGGATGGAAACTGCAGGGTTGATGTTGAAGGTCTTCATTACCGATTTAGTGGCGATATAGCGGCCGTCCCAGTTTTGGTTCCACTCGGTTCCAAGACCGAAGGGGTTGAAGATGCCCAGGCCGACGCTCACCTGGTTGTTCAGCTTGTGGGTCGCATAGAAGTGGCTCGGAAAGAAGGCTGTGTCGTTGGAGGCTCCGTTGCCGGCCCCTGCGGGCTCGTATTGGCGTGAAGAGAGAACGGCAGTGGTTCCCGCCTCGACCTGGGTCCCCTCCAGCTTGTTCATAAGGGCGGGGTTATAGAAGACGGTGCTGGGATCGCTGGCATGAGCCGTTACTGCGTTACCCTGGCCCATTGCAGAGGCGCCGTGCGTGAATACTGCGTAACCGGAAGCATGGACCGCCGCTGCGCCGCCGAAAGCAAGCATAGGTGTCAGCAACGCGACCAGCAGGCCTTTCTTTTGTTTCATAACCCCTCCTCCTGAAATATTGTTTGGAGCATCGAGCATCAACTGGAAGGCAAGCCCATCGAAGGGGCATGTGTTTCGGATTTTAATGTGCGGTCGTGGATTTCATGGCCGCATGTCTGTCTTTCGGGCCTTCACGGCTGTAGCCTGCTGCCAAGGCCCTCATTAAATACCATATTCTCTGCTGGCTGTAAAGCTTCCTCCGTTAAAATAGACACTTCGGTTGCTTGACGGTTGAGGCGGCGAACTAGTAACATGGCTCCTGCCGTGGTTGCCTAACTGCGGCTTTTGTGCTAATAGTCAGGCTTTCTAAAATGCAAAAACGGAGTAATTTCAATTATGCAGGCACAACGCTACCTCATGGAACACGGCGACGAGTCTCTCAGGCTCGATATCAAGACGGACAACGAAGTGACCGCCAGGCAGGCTACCTGGGCCGGCATAGCCCCGGGCATGCGCGTGGCGGATATAGGGTGCGGTTCGGGAAAGACCACTTCCAAGCTGGGGGAGTTGGTGCAACCGGGCGGGAGCGCACTCGGCATCGACATCGCAGAGCAGAGGGTCGCTTTCGGCCGGGAGAACTACCAGAACGATTCCGTCAGTTTCCTGCACCGCGACGCCCGCCCCCCCATGAAGGATCTGGGCCTCTTCGACTTTGTCTGGGTTCGTTTTCTGCTTGAGTACCATAGGGCGAACAGCTACGACCTGGTGAAGAACATCTCGGATATCGTGGAGCCGGGAGGGACGCTGGTTCTGATCGACCTCGACTACAACTGCCTGACCCATTTCGGCCACTCGGACCGGATGGATAAGGCGCTGGCGGCCATCATGAAGAGCCTGGAGGTAAAGGCGAATTTCGACCCCTACGTGGGGAGGAAGCTTTATTCCTACCTCTACGACTTGGGCTACAAGGATATCAGCGTGGATGTTGGCGCCCACCATCAGATCTTCGGTGAGCTAAGGCATGCGGACGACTTCAATTGGACCAAGAAGGTGGAGGTTGGTGCGAGATTTTCCGGCTACGACTTTGCCGAATATGAAAACGGGTTCGAGGAGTTCCTGGCCGAGTTCAGGACCTTCTTCGCGCATCCGCGCAGGTTCACCTATACTCCCATCATCGCGGTGAGGGGACGGAAGCCCTAACCCCTAACCCCATGTTCTAGCCCCCAGCCCCCAGCAGGTGGGGTCATGCCGGAAAGGGTTGAATCGCGCGGACCTCGCCTTCCTCGTCTGCCCCGCGCTTGCGGCAGTTGATGAAGGCTTCCACGATATGCCTTTCGAAGTGCGACCCGCTCCCTTCCCTTAACAGCCGGAAGGCTTCTTCCATCGGCATGGGGTCCCGGTAGTGACGCTGCGAGGTCACGGCCTCGTAAAAATCGGCGACGGCGATGATCTTCGCTCCCAACGGTATGTCTTTTCCCTTCAACCCTTTCGGATAGCCGGTGCCATCGATCTTTTCGTGGTGCGCGCCGGCTATCTCGGGAACCTGCCGGTAAATCCCCTCGAAGTTGACCTGCTCCAAAATGTCCCTGGTCTTGTGGCAATGCGTCTTGACGATCTCGTACTCCAGGTCGGAGAGCCTGCCGTTTTTCTTGAGGATGGCGTCGGGAACGCCGATCTTGCCGTAGTCGTGCAAAAGGGCCGCGACCCTGATCATCTCCACCTCGTCCTCGGGGAGTCCCAGTTCATGGCAGATCTCCTCGCAGTACTCGGTGACTTTCTCGGAGTGCCCGGCGGTGAGAGGATCCCTGGCGTCGATGGAGGCTGCCATGACCTTCAAAAAGGAGCTGAACTGGGTCGACTTCGCCTCGTGCAGGTTCGCGTTGTGAATCGCGATGCCGATGACCGGGGCGATGCTCATCAGGAGCGTCATGTCGCTTTGCACCAGGGGGCGCTTCGACTTCAGGTTGTCGACGGCGATGATGCCGAGCGATTCGCCCTCGCAGATGATGGGGCAGCAGATGAAGGTCTGCGACAGGAGCTGCTTGGCGAAGTTCTGGCTCTTCCCCGACAGGTTGCCGCCGATCTCGTTGATGTCCCCCACGAGAAACGGGCGCTGCTCGCGGTAGGAGACCACGAACACGCCCTTAGCCTCCGGGCGGTCCAGCTGGAAGGTGGTCTTGCTGAGGAAGCTCAACTGTTCGTCGAAATAGCCGAAGCCGGCGTGAAAGACCAGTTTGGTCTTCTCCTGGTTGGTCAGAAGGATCAGGCCGCGGCTGTAGTCGAGGCGCTTCTCCAGCACGAGGACGACGTTGGCGAGGATGTCGTGGAGGCGGGTCTGCTTGCTGATCACCTGGCCGATCTCGTTGGTGACGAGGGCGTTGTTGTAGTTGAGCTCGAGCTGCTTGAACAGGTTGTCGGAGAGGTCCTTCAGGTTCAACTGGCCGGCGAGGAGCGCCTTTTTCTCGCCGTTGAGCGCGATGACGCTCAAAAGCAGCACCGTTATGGCAGACGCCGGCAGCACCCTCTCCAACCCCTGATGCGGACTGATGGCGATGGAGATGGCCGACAGCAGGGAGAGGGCGAGTACTGCGTAATTCCGCGTGGATTCCCAGAAAGTATGGCTCGATTTCTCCCAGGAGACGATATAGCGGCATTCCTGCCCCCCCTGGAATATGCACTCGGGGTGTTCGATGCGGGGAAGCTTCACGTCGAAGGCTGCGGCCACGGCCTCGAAGAAGCCGATCCGGTTCTGGCACTGGAAGGGCTGCTCCTTAGTGCCGGGGCGCGGGGTGACGGTGATCTCCACCTTGTTGGCGGCTAGTTTCCTGGAGGTGTAGACGGAGGAGCGGACGAAGTTGTTGTTGGTCGCCTTGCCGATCATCTCGTAGGCCTTAGCGGGGCCGACCAGTCCCAGGAAATACTGCCTCATCATTCCGATCGCATCGGGGGAGGCGGCGTAGCGCCCGGCCTCGCGGGCGAGGTTCTCGTTGCCGGTAAGCTTCAGGAGCCGTTCGTGGAAGCGGTTCACCTGCTCCTGGGTGAACCAGTGCCCCTGGTCGGCCACCTCGTACGGGCTCATGCCTGCGTAGTCGAGCAGTTCCGTGATGTTGACAAAGCTGTACTTGTTCTTGATCAGCTTTATGTACGTATCCGTGATCCTGCTGTTGTACAGCGGCGCATCCATCATTTTCGCGATCCTTGCCTCACTGGGCCAATGCTTCAGCTGTATGTTTTTTGCTCTTGTTCCTGGTGACGAGCGTGGTCAGGTACTTCAGGAACTTGGTGCCGCTGCTTTGGACGTTGAGGCACCAAAGGGCATATTTCTTGTCGTAGGGAATGCCCGCCGCCTCCACGTAGCTGACCGGATAGACCAGGACCGGAATGTCGTCTTGCCGGTACTTGTGCGTGAGGATGGAGAGCGCCAGGTAGATGATGTCTTTCGGGAGCATCTCCGGGTCCATGATCAGCACCTGGATGCAGTTGGTGAGATCGGAGAGGTTGAGCCCCGCGTCGGAGAGGTTGACGGTGAAGACGGCCTTTATGTTCCCGTGTTTCTTCAGCGTGTAGCAGCGCCTTTTCAAGCTGAAGCCCAGACGCTGGTACTCCTTGGAAAGCTCCTCGTAATGGATCATCTCAGGCTCAAGGTTGAGCGCGTGCAGCATGAGCCCGCCCGATTCCTGCTCGTAGAAGCTTTCCAGCTCGAAGAGGTCCTCGGCGCTCGAGCGCGACAGTTCCCATGGGCCGGAGAAGTTCCAGTTCTCGGAAAAACTTCTTTTGTAGTGCAGGTAGGCGAAGGCGTCTATGGAGCACCCTTTCTGGTCCGAGATCAGCTTCGTGGCCGTGCCGAAGACGCGGTTGGGGAACTTGTTCTCGGGGCGGTAATAGCAGATGACGAAGTTCATGTGCGCCGAGTGCAGGTTATAGCAGTCGTTGATCGAGTGGGCCAACTGGTTCAGCACCACGAGTCCGGCAGTGGAGGATTCCGATTTGTTCGCGGCGTGGTGGTGGATGAGCCAGCTGTTCTCGTAGAAGCGCAGCATCGCCATGTGCCCCAGGATGGCGCCCTTCTCGTGGTAGATGAAGTGCCGCGCGATGCTGGGGTTTTGGGTGTAGAGCTTGTCGTACATCTCCTTTAGCTGCGCCTTGTTGGCCTGGACGAAGGCGTACTTTTCGGGATAGATGAAGCCGGTCTCGAAGAAAAACTGCCAAAGTTCCTCGGTGTTGGCGCGGTTGCTGATGTAGGCGTTCTTGTCCTTGGCGAGGTAGAGCAGGCCAAGGAGATTCACGTGCTCCCTGATGTCCATGTCCAGGAAGCTAAGTCCGCACTTGACCCTCCCGCTGCCGTCCTCGCCCTGGAGCACCTGGCGGTAGATCACCTGAGCCATGCATTTGGTGGTGAAACCGTTGGCGATGCGCAGTTCCAGTTCGGGGATGATCATCCCCGGAAGCAGCACAGAGCGCTCCTGTTGCTCGTTGACCGAAAAACCGGACCCGGAAATATCCACAACCTTCAGGTCGATGTTCTTGCCGCTCAGCGGGTGCTTGAAGAAGACGTTGGGCAGCGGCAAAAGCTCATGCCGCACGCTGCGTATCTCTTTCGCCTTGAAGCGCTGCATCTGGCTTTGCAACGGCTCCAGCACGTAGATCCGCGACCTGGGACCAAGCGTCTGAGAGATGATGCGGCAGGAACCCGAGTAGATTGTGGCGTCTTCGCTGCTGAAGACCACCTGCACCGGGACTTCCGTGTTGACCCAGTGGAAGGCCTGGTTGGGCGTTCCGTCGGTTTCGACCCGGAAGGAGACTGCGCTGAAGTCGAGCAGGGTCCCTTGGAAGCGCGCCGAATTCTGCAGCAGCTCGACCTTGATCCCTTCGCAGCTGTGTCTCCTGGTTTTGCGGTAGTTTACCTCGATGCATTTCTCGGGAAGGAGGAAAGTCGCGCCGGTGTCGCTCACCGAGATCAGTTCCGGGGTCGCGACCACGAGCTTCGTGCCGTCGATGATGAAGATGTTTTCGAAGGTGCAGGAGGAGATATTGGGCTGCGCTTCGCTGGTGAGGGTCCAGCTGCACTCCAGCTTGTTGTTCAAGCATGGCTGCGGGCGAGCCTCCAGGCTTACGGTGCGGGGATACTTAGAGTGCCTGAAGTTGACGAGTATGGAGTCTTCTTTGAAGTTGATGAAGTTCAGTCTGTTGATGAGTTTTGTTAGGCTGATCTCCTTCTGGCTTCCAAGTGAGAATTCTATAATAGTTCCCGGCCTGGCAAACTGCAGAATTTTTCGTGCGCTCTCCATTCAAGCTCCTTAACAACTTATAACATAACAGAGACAGACCGAAAAACTTGCCCTGCCATCTATGCCTGTTTACGTACTGTAGTCGCTTCAACGGTACAGATATTCGTTCTTGCGCATAAATACCACGAACGTAACTTTTTTTCACTACAAAAGAAAAAGACCGGCATCATGCAGTATCTTTCTGTTTTAGCATGGGTTTGTTGAGAAAAAAGCAGGGAAATGCAGGTGCTGCAGGGCGCTATCCTTTAGCACCCACCGAGGCTTCCAGATAGGCGTTGAAGTCGAGGGTCTTAGACGTTTTGGGGGGAGTGGCGGGGATCGGCGTCTCTTTTTGCCCGGGGGAGGTGCGGGCGGCGACAATGCGGTTGCGGCCGCCGGCCTTCGCCTCGTACAAGGCGACGTCGGAGGCGTGCACCAGGGCGGTGAAGGTGCGGCCGTCTTCGGGGAACGAGGCGACCCCGAGGCTCGCGGTGAGGCGGACCTGCGGGATCTCGCTTTCGCCGGGAAAAATTTCCCTCTCTATCTCCGACCTGATCCGCTCGGCGACGATCATCGCCTCCACCTTCGAGGTTCCCGGGAGCACCGCGCAGAACTCCTCGCCGCCGTAGCGGGCCACGATGTCCATGTCGCGTAGCGAGGCCTTGATTATTTCCGCCGTGGTCCTCAGGGCGTCGTCTCCGGCCAGGTGCCCGCAGAGGTCGTTGTAGTTTTTGAAGAAGTCGAGGTCGATGAAGATGACGGTGAGGTTCAGTCCCTGGCGTATGCTTCGGTTCAGTTCCTCCTCGAGCCGGTTCTTCAGGAAGCGGCGGTTGTAAAGGCCGGTGAGCGCATCGGTGACCGAAAGCTGCTCGAAACGCTCGGATTCCTCCAGCACCTCGGTCCGCTCGATCATCAGCGAGGCCAGGTTGGCGAAGGAGGTGAGCACCTGCAGGTCTGCGTCGGTGAAGGGGGCGAGGTTCTTCTTGTCGGAGAGGTTCAAGACGCCGATGATCTTGTCTTTGAGCTTGAGCGGCATGCAGATGAGCGATTTCGACTTGAAGCGGAGCCTGTTGGCCATGGCGACCCGGCTGTCCTTCTCCACGTCGTTGACCAGCAGGGGCTGGCCCGACTGCGCCACCATTCCCGCTATGCCCTTGCCTACCTTGACCGGGAGGCAGCGCGCGATGTTGAGGGTCATGCCGAGCGTGAAGACGATGTGCATGTTCTGCCCGTCCTTGTCGATCAGCATGACGGACCCTTGCATTGCGTCGATCAGTTCTGCGGCGATCTCGAGGATGGCTTGGTAAAGCTCGTCCTTGCTGTCCACCTGCAGCAGCGTGTTGGTCAGCGACATGAGCCGCTGGGACAGGGCGTTCTCCTTGGATTGCTCCGCATCCTTGATGATGCGTGAAAGCTTTGCGGCCGTCGCGCCGGCGAGCATGGAGATGAGCAGGGCATCGCTTTTCGCGGGGGCGACGTCGAACAGGGCCAGAAACCCCAGCCGCTCGTCCTGGCAGCGCAGCGGGAAACAGGTGCAGACGGTCGCCTGCAGAGCGGGGAGCACTCCGCGCATCTGCGCGTCGAAGAGCACCGTCTTCGCCCGGCGGTCTTTCGCCATGAAGAGGTGCATGGCGTCGGCGGGGATGCTGCCGAGATCTTCGGGGAGTCCCCAGATTCCGCTGACCTGGAAGGAGGTGCCGGAGGCGTCCCTGAGCGCTATGGCGGTTTTGGGTGAGTTGAAATGGGTGACCAGGGTTTCGCAGCAAAGCCCGATCGTCTCGGTTACCGTTTTGGCAAGGTCGAGCTCCTCCAGCGAGCGGGCCACGACGTCAAGCCTTGGGTCGCAATGTTCCTCGCCCGGTTCGCCGGCGGCTGAGGGGGAGGAGGGGGGTAGGGCGGGAGTCTGCGGCGCCAGGGAGAGTTTTTCCACCAGCTTTGCGACTTCCTCGGCGACCTCGTGGGCTACCTGCTCGACATCGGCAAGAGAAGCGGTGCAAAGCGATTCCACGTAAGGAAACAGCGAAAAGACTTCGCCGCCGCCGGAGCGGGCCAAGGCGGCAAGCTGCCAGAGGTCGATGGAATCGTCCCTCACCCCGTCTCCCACCAGGCAGAATTCGTCGCTCCAGATCCGGAATGGGATGGCAAAGCCGAAGAAGCCGCCGCCGTAGCGACAGACCGAGGTGGTTCCCTCCTGGAAGTACACCTCCATGTTGGGTTCGAAAAACTGCCGCGCCACGTCCCTGCAAAGCGCGTCTTCTACAAGGGAATAACAGTTCTCGAATTCTCCGCGAGATGGCGTGCGGCAATAAAGGGTAAGGCTGTAGGGCGCCAGCGCGGGAAGGCTCTTAAGCCCCGCCAGCAGATCCTCGAACATTTTTTTGTCCGGTCCTTTTCCCACAGCCATGGCTCCCACTTTGAAAATGATACGTCAAATAGCGGCCAACAGGCCTCGTGCGCGGAGTTCATCCAGCAAGCTGCGTGCCACCGGTGGGTTCCTTGTTTTTTGGAGCGCCCAGCGCTGTATCAAGAGAGGGTGCCGCAACGTACTGGTGCGTTTTATAGTAGATATCTCTTTGTGATATTTGTCGCTTCTCACAGAAGTTCTGGATGCAGCATTGTAATAGTTATACTATGACTATCAAGATAATTTTCTGTATTCAGAATCACACAAAGAAAGTTTTTTATAGTTTGTCTCCTAGATATATCTGAGTGATATTGTAACTGCGAAGTTCTATGAGAGTGTTTCAACGATGGATTATTAAATTGATTATCCTCTTATTCATGGGTAAACTTTCGCCATTTCGGTTGAAGGGATTGAAATGGCTTTTGGGCCCGACACGCCACTGTATAACAGCCGCATCATAGGCTTGTTCGTGAAGCTGCTGAGGGAAAAGTATCCCCAGGTAGATATCGGCGAGCTTTTGAACCATGCCCGCATGAAAAGGTGGGAGGTGGCGGATCCCGGGCACTGGTTCAGTCAGCGGCAGATCGACCTCTTCACCGACAAGCTGATCCTCATGACCGGCGACCCCCGCATTGCCCGGGAAGCCGGGAGGTATGCCGCCTCGCCTGAGGGGCTGGGCTCTTTGCACGCCTTCGTTCTTGGGCTGGTAGGCCCGGAATACCTCTTCTTCGTCATGCATAAGCTGGCGCGCAAGTTCACCCGTTCCTCGCGCAGTTCCTCCCGCAGGATCGGCCCGCGTGAGATCGAGGTTACTGTCGCTTTCGAGCCGGGGGTGGTCGAGAATCCCTCTCAGTGCGACAACCGCATCGGCTACTTCGAGGCCGCCTTCCTGCTCTTTGGTTACGATTTTCCCCGCATACGCCATACCGAGTGCATCTTCAAGGGGGGAGAGGTCTGCCGCTACAACATCTCGTGGAACCCGTCGCTCGTCTCGCGCCTGATCGTCGCCCGCCGTATTTCGTTGCTGCTTCTGCCGCTAAGCTCGCTCTCCCTTTTCTTTGGTGCCGGCCACTTCTTCACCCCTGCGCTTACCCTGGCGCTCTTCGTTTATCTCCTTTTCACCCTGCTGCTGCACGGCCAGGAGCGCAAGGCGCTTCTCTCGTCGCTGACCAGCATGCGCAACTCCACCGAAAAGCTGCTGACCCAGACGCAGGACAACTGCGACAACGCCCAGATGATCAACGAGATCGGAGAGGTGCTCTCCACGAGGACCGATCTCGACGACATCCTGAAGAGCGTGAACCAGGTGCTGCTGAAAAGGCTCGATTACGGCCGGGGCATCATCTTCCTACTCGACCGGGACCGGGAAGCCCTGGTGCTGAAGGGGTGTTTCGGGTTCAGCGAGGAGCACCAGCTAAAGCTTGCCCAGATGGTGCTCCCGGTTGCCAGCAGCGAGCCCCACGGCGTCCTGGTCCGCTGCTTCCTCCGGCAGGAGCCGCTGTTGGTGAACGACCTTTCCGAGGTGAAGGCGCGGGCAAGTGCCGAAAACTACGCCTTCTTCGTGGGGCTTGGGGTGAAATCCTTCATCTGCGCCCCCATTGTCTGCGAGGGGGAGTCGCTGGGGGTCTTCGCGGTAGACGACATGAAACGGGGAGGCGAGCTTTTGCAAAGCGACCTGAACCTGATCCAGGGGGTGGCGCCGGTGATCGGCATCGCCATCAGGAACGCGATGCACCTGGCCAACGAAAGGCGTCTTTCAGAGCAGCTGAGGAAGGCGTCAGAGCTGCTGGAGCGCAGGGTTGACGAGCGAACCTCGGAGCTCTCCCACGCGAACCAGGAACTGGAGTTTCTCTACGATTCGGTGTCGCACGACCTGCGCACGCCGATAAGGGTGATCTACGGCTACGGAGAGCTGCTGCTGGAAAGTTACGGTCCGCAGTTGGACGACAACGCCAAAGAGTACCTGAACTGCATAATAAGCGGCGGGGAACGGATGGAGGCGACCCTGGACCGGATGCTGGATCTCTCCGAGATACGCCAGGCCCAACTCGACCTGAAGCCGGTGGATCTGAGCCGGATCGCCCACGGGATCATGGCGGACCTGAGGATAGTCGATTATAAACGGGACTTGACGGTGGAGATCCAGGAGGGCGTGGTGGTGACCGGCGACGAGAAGCTTTTGACCCGCGTCATGGAGAACCTTTTGGGGAACGCCTGGAAATATACGGCCGGCAAGGTTGAAAGTGCCATCTCCTTCGGCGTGCGGGATGGGGTCTGCTACGTTGCGGACAACGGGGAAGGCTTCGACATGTCGCAGGCCGAACGGCTGTTCCTGCCCTTCCAGAGGCTGCATGGCGACAGCGATATCTCCGGTCATGGCTTCGGGCTTTCCATCGTGCGCAAGATGATCGAGCGCATGGGGGGGCAGGTGTGGGGGGAGGGGAAGCCCGGCGAAGGCGCGACCTTCTACTTCACCCTCCCTGGTGCCGCCAAGGCCATGGTTTTACCTTCGCAGGCTCCCGCCGATGCCGGCGAGTTCGCCGTCGATTGATGCCTCACCGCCCCTTTCAACCTACCTCCGCGTACTCCCTCTCGCGGTAATCCACTCCCAGCGACAGCGCCAGTTCCCGCACCTTTCCGACATCCAGTCCCGGCACCGTTACTGCGCTTGCCGTCACCTGAGGCACGTGCTTGGGCGCTTCCCTGAGGAAATCGCAGACACCCTGGAAGCCTGCCGCTCCGAAGGGGGTATTGCACAACCGCTGGTAATCTTCGGCGTTGGCGGCGTTGAGGCTCACCGAGAGGACGTCCACAAGGCCTGCCAGTTCGGGGAGGATGTTCCTGCCGTGCACGAGGTTCGCCTGCCCGTCCGTGTTGATCCGGACCTTGATGCCGCGACGCTTTAATTCGGCAGCCACCTCCTTCACCAGGTCGAGCCGGACCAGCGGTTCGCCGTAGCCGCAGAAAACCACCTCTTCGAAACCGGAGGCCCTGTCTACCGCAGCCATCACCTCGGCGAAGTTCGGTTCGTGGGAGAGCTTCAGCTCATGACCCTTCACCGCGAAATCGTCGAACTTGGGGCAGAAGGTGCAGCGGTTCGAGCAGCGGTTGGTGATATTCAGGTAGAGTGAGTTGCGGATCATGTAGGCAATGGTGTCCTGCTCGGCCGGTTGCGGGATCCCGAAGAGCTTCCTGGTGTTGAACGAGGTGATCCTGCCGACGTCCTCGGGGGAAAGCCCCTTGACCTGCGCCACCCTCTCGGCCGTAAGCCGCACGAAGGCCGGCTCGTTCCTCTTGCCGCGGTGCGGCACCGGCGTCAGGTAGGGGGCGTCCGTCTCCACCATGAGCTGCTCGATCTTTACCCCGCGCACCACTTCCCTGAGCGCCTCGTTGGAGGGGTAGGTGACCGTCCCCGGGATGGAGATCTTGAATCCGAGCTCGATGCACTCCTGCGCCATGGCGAGGTCGCCGGAAAAGCAGTGCAGCACGCCTCCTACCTCGCCGGCTTTCTCCTCCCTGAGGATCGCCATGATCCTGTCGTGGGCGTCACGGTCGTGGATGATCAGCGGCAGAGACAATTCGCGCCCCATCCTGATGAAGCGCCGGAAGACCTCCTCCTGGTTTTCGCGCGAGGAGCGGTCCCTGAAGAAGTCGAGGCCGATTTCGCCGATGGCGACCACCTTGGGGCTTGAGAGCGCCATCTCGCGGACCAGTTCGTAGCAGCGCTCGGTCACCCGGTCCGCGTCGTGCGGATGAATGCCGACCGAGCAGTAGACGTTTTCGCGCGCCCCGGCAAGGGCGAGCGCTTCCTGGCTAGATTCCAGGTCGGCTCCCACCGCCACGATGGTGCCGACTCCAGCCTCCGCGGCCCTCTCCATCATCTCCTCGAAATCGGCCGCGTACTCCTTGCCATATATGTGCGCGTGGCTGTCGATCAGTTCCATGTCGGTTGCTCCTTTGTGCTAAAAGTCCGCCTTTAGCAAGGTTCGAAGAAATTTCCGGGGAAGTCGCTATTGGTCCCACCTCCCCTTGCGGGAGGGGGTTAGGGGGTGGGGTAAGATGCCACCATTTCTGTACCTTGCGGCTTCACCCACCCCCCGTCCCCCTCCCGTCAAGGGAGGGGGGGAGTAGTATCCTTTGCGAAGGGGGGCAAAGGGGAGCTTCTCGCCGCAAAGTCAGTCATTCTAATGCAATACGGGCCAGGAAGCTAGAGCTTTCTGACCCGTAGAGGCACTGCCCGGATGAAGCTGCTATCAGCCGGTGACTGCGGTGATGGACGCCTCGATGCCGTCCATCAGGAGGGCAAGCTCGTCCATGGAGATGGAAAGAGGCGGGAAGATAACGATGATGTTTCCCAGCGGCCGCAGGAACAGGCCGCGCTTTCTCGCCTCCAGGCATACCCTGACGCCGACACGCTCCTCCCAGTGATAGGGCTTTCTCGTATCCTTGTCGACCACGAGCTCGATGCCGCCGATCATCCCCTCCTGCCTCACGTCTCCAACGTGCGGGAGTTCGAGAAGCCCATGCAGCCGCTGGTTCAGGTAGGCGATCTTGGGGGGGAGCGACTCGAGCAGGCGCTCCTTTTCGAAAAGATCGAGGCTCGCCAGAGCCGCGGCGCAGGCGATGGGGTTGCCGGTGAAGGTGTGCCCGTGGAAGAAGGTCTTCAGTTCCGCGTAGTCACCCCAGAAGGCGTCGTAGATCTTCTTCGTGGTGAGCGTCGCGGCAAGGGGGAGGTAGCCGGCGGAGATCCCCTTGGAAAGGGCCATGATGTCGGGGGTGACCCCTTCCTTGCCGCAGGCGAACATGGCGCCGGTCCTGCCGAAACCGACCGCCACTTCGTCCGCGATCATCAGCACGTCGAAGCGGTCGCAGAGCTCCCTCACCCCCTTGACGAAACCGGGGGGCTGCACGATCATCCCGCCCGCGCCCTGCACCGACGGCTCGATGACGAGCCCCGCCAGTTCGTGGGCGTGCTGTTCCATGAGCCGCTCCAGTTCCTTCAGGCAGAGCAGGCCGCAACTGTTGCAGTCGCCTTCCGGGGAAAGAGTGCAGCGGTAGCAGTAAGGGGAGGGTGCCATGATGGTAGGGAAGAGAAGCGGCGCGTAAACCTCGTGGTAGATGGCGATGCCGCCCACGCTCATCGAGCCCACCGTGTCGCCGTGGTAGGCGTTGTCGAAGCGGATGAACTTGGTTTTTTGCTTGTTCCCGGTCTGCTGCTGGTACTGGAACGCCATCTTGACGCCGATCTCGACCGCGGTCGAGCCGTTGTCAGAGTAGAAGACCTTGGCCAGTCCCGGCGGGGCGATATCGATCAGGCGTTTGGCCAGGTGTGCAGCGCGGTCGTTAGAGAGCCCGAGGAGCGTCGAGTGCTCCAGCCGGTCCACCTGCTGTTTCACCGCCTCGTTAATCTCGGCGCGGCAGTGTCCGTGCACGTTGGTCCAGATCGCGCCCACCCCGTCAAGGTAGCGGTTGCCGTCCGTATCTATGATGTACGAGCCTTCGCCCCTGGTGATGATGATGTTCTCGGCGCCTTCCCACTCGCTCATCTGGGTAAAGGGGTGCCAGAGGTATTCGCTGTCGTAGCGTCTCAGCGTTTCCGTATCCAGTTCAACCACGTTCAAATCTCCTCAACGTCAGTCCCTGCTGTGTTCAGGGTTTTTCGTTGTCAATTATCAATCGTCAATTGTCAATTGCTGTTAATCGAACAGCTCCCGCAGCATGATCCCCGTCGCCGGTTGTTGCAGCAAGCGCTCGACGAGCCTCTCCGTCACTTCGCGGTCGTCTTTCCCGTCGGTATCGGGGAAAAGCCCGAGCAGCTGCGCGCCGGAGAGGGAATCTATCATGTGCGGCGCATAGGACTCGGCTTCCCCCGGGGAATCGGGGTAGCGATTGACGATGACCCCTTTGACCTTGAGCCCCATGGTGCGGGCGCAGAAGACGGTGAGAAGCGTATGGTTGACGGTTCCCAGGTCCGGCCTTGCCACCACGGCGATGGGAAGTCCCAGGTGCTGGGCCAGGTCGGCTACCAGTAGCCCGCCGGCAAGAGGGACCATCAGTCCCCCGGCACCCTCGACGATGACGAAGTCGTTGCTTTCGGCGAGCCTTTGGTACGCCTCCTTGATGGTGTCGAAGCTGATCCGGACCCCGTCCTGCGAGGCGGCGATGGAGGGAGCAACCGGAGCCCTCAAGAGATAGGGGGCGGAGTCCGGAGTAACGGGGACGCCCGCGGCGTAGCACAGAAGCTCTGCGTCCTCCGAGACCAGACGCCCGTCGCGCTCGATACAGCCGCTGGTCACGGGCTTCATCACTGCGACCTTATGACCCATTCTTCTGAGCAGCATGGCGATGGTGGCCGATGCGATGGTCTTGCCGACCCCGGTGTCGGTGCCGGTTATGAAAATGCTTTTTGCAGCCATGGTTATCTTTCCTTACGTGGCGGTATTTGAGGGCGGCTCAGTGGGCGCACATGACGGTCTTAAGCCCCAGGTCGCTGAACATGGTGAGGTCGGTGTCGACGTTTCTCCCCAGCGTGGTCAGGTAGTTGCCGATCATGGTGCCGTTCGCGCCGGCGAAGAAGATCCAGGACTGCAGGTCGCGCAGGTTCTTTTCCCTGCCACCGCAGACGGTGATGCGCTTGCCGGGGAGGATCAGCCGGTAGATGGCGATGGTCTTCAGGCACTCCTGGGCGGTGATGTTCGCGGCCCCCTCAAGCCTCGTCCCCTCGATTGGGTTCAGGAAGTTCATCGGCACGGAGTCGACGTCGAGATCCTTGAGGGTGAGCGCCATCTCCACACGCTGGGCTGCGCTTTCGCCAAGCCCGAAGATGCCGCCGCAGCAGACCTTGACCCCGGCCTTCTTTACCGCGCGCACCGTGTTCACGTCGTCCTGGTAGTCGTGCGTGGTGCAGATCTGCGGGAAGAAGCTCGCAGCGGTCTCAAGGTTGTGGTGGTAGGTGTCCATCCCGGCTTCCTTGAGCTTTCTCGCAGTCTCCTCGTCGATGATGCCGAGGGAGCAGGAGGGGAGGATGGTGGTTTCCTTCCTGATGCGGCGCAGCGCCGTGAGGATCTGCTCCAGTTCGGGGCCGTTGACGGTGGTGCCGCTGGTGATGATGCCGAAGCAGGCAGAGCCGTTGGTCTCGGCCATGCGTGCCGAAGCCAGCATCTCTTCCTCTTGGACCAGCGGGTACACCGGTGCGTCCGTTTTGTGGTGCGCCGACTGGGCGCAGAAGGCGCAGTTCTCGGCGCAGCGGCCGGACTTGGCGTTGATTATGGAACAGAGATGCACCTCGTTGCCGACGAAATGCTCCTTCACGCGAGTGGCGGCGCGGAAGAGGTCGTAGACCTCGGTTCCCTGCACTTGCGTGAGTTGGATGGCCTCTGCTTCGGTGATCGAACCACCTGCTATGATCCTATGGGCTATGTCATTGATCATCTTTTCCATGTAAATCCTCCAGGCGCTGATTTAACATGTGGTGACGAGGTTGTCAACCAAATCAGCGTAGCAGGTTGACGAGGCGCAGGTTGGAAGTATGATTCGGTGGCCCTTCACCCCCCACCGGCAATAGTAAGGCTGGCGTGTAAATTTCAAGTCAGCCCGATAGCCGAACGGGCATTTACACCAAATCCTTTACACGCCCCGACAATCTGAAAGGTGCCCAGGTTAACTTGTCATGTGCTCAGGTAATTTTGTCACGAGCTCATGACAACTTGGCACGCGCTCATGATGAATTGACACACCCCCATGACAACTTGTCACGCGCTCAGGTCAATTTGTCATGTGCTCATGACAAATTAGCACGAGCTCATGATGAATTAGCACGCGCCCATGACAAATTGCAACGCGCCCATGACAAATTGCAACGCGGTCATGACAAACTTGCACGCGGTCACGACAAATTAGCACGCGGTCAGGACAAATTAGCACGCGGTCAGGACAAATTAGCACGCGGTCATGACAAATTGCAACGCGTCCATGACAAATTGCAACGCGTCCATGACAAATTGGCACGCGGTCATGACAAATTGAAACGCGCCCATCTCATGACCGGGGAGTGGGGGGTGGGGATGAGGGTTAGTAGAGGGGGTTAAAGCTCTTCCGTCGTGAAGGCGACTACCTCGTCGATAATTTCGGCATCGAGCAGCACCATGACCAGACGGTCGAGTCCCAAGGCTATTCCTGCGGCTTCCGGCATCTCGTCTAGGGCGGACAGGAACTTCTCCGGCATGGGGTAACCGGTCTTTCCCTGCGCCGCACGTTCGGCGGCTTCGGCAACGAATCTCGCCCGCTGTTCGACCGGGTCGATCAGTTCGGAAAATGCGTTGGCGATTTCGAGTCCGCCGATGTAGAGCTCGAAACGTTCGGCAACTGTTGGGTCGGAAGGCTTGAGTCGGGCGAGGGCGGAACAACTGGCCGGATAATCGTAGATGAAGGTGGGGCGGGCAAGGCCGAGATTGGGCTCGATGAGCTCGACCATGATTTCGTCGAAGGTGCCCTCGGCAAGCGCCGGCCACATGGAGGTCCCGGCGTAACGCAGGAAGGCGTTGGCGACGGTGATCCTCTCCCACTTGCCGCTAAGTTCTATCTGCTGTCCGCGGTAGCTTATGCTGCCGGTTGCGGCGGCGTGCTGGACGAGCGCTTCCGTTTCCTCCATCAGCACCAGGTAGTCGGCTTCGGAACGGTACCACTCCAGCATGGTGAACTCGCTCAGGTGCCTCGCGCCGCGCTCGCCGTCACGCCAGCAGCGGCAGATCTGGAAGATGCGCTGGTAGCCTGCCGCAAGCATCCGCTTCATGCAGAGTTCCGGGGAGGTCTGCAGGAACCATCCCGAGGCGGGGATAGCGTCGATCTGGGCTTCAGGGGCGGGGGCAGGTATGCGAAAAGGGGTCTCGACTTCGAGATACCCCTTTTCTTGAAAAAACTCTCTTATCCTGCTGAAGATCGCCCCCCGCTCGACCAGCGCCTGGCGGCGCCTGGCCAGGGGCCAGCTTCCCATGCGTTACCCCTTTACCCTGGTGGAGTATTCGCCGGTGCGGGTGTCGATGGTGATCAGTTCTCCCTCTTCGATGAAGGGGGGAACGCGGAGCACGTAGCCGGTCTCGACGGTAGCGGGCTTGGAGTCGCTGCCGGAGGTGTCACCCTTGACCCAGGGGTCGGTCTGCACCACTCTGAGATTGACGAAGTTGGGGACGTCGACGCCGATGGCCTTCTCCCTGAAGATGAGAACGTCCACCTGGAGGTTGTCGATCAGGTAGTTTTTGGCGTCGCCCATGGCCTCTTCGCTGATGTGGATCTGCTCGAAGGTGTCGTTGTCCATGAAGCAGTAGTGATCGTCTTCCTTGTACAGGTACTGCATCACACGGTCTTCCAGGCGGGCCGGCTCGAAGGTTTCGCCGGAACGGTAGGTGCGGTCCATGGTGGAACCGGTGATCATGTTCTTCATCTTGGTCCGGTAAAGCGCCTGACCTTTGCCCGGTTTCGCGAAATCGAAGTGGGTGATGATGTACGGTTCGTCGTTGATGGCGATCTTCAGCCCTTTTTTCAGATCGGCTGCAGTATACATGTGCTCTTCCTTCTCTATCTGGTGAAATTAAATAAAGATCCAGCGCGCAGCGAGAGGCGGCGGGCTAAACCCGTTGGTCCTTTATATCCGTTATGCCTTGCAGCTGATCGGAAGATGGCTGGGACAGACGCCGAAGACTTGTGGGAGGACTACTTGGCGCGGTAGGTGATGCGGCCGCGGCTAAGATCGTAAGGCGAGAGTTCGACGGTCACCTTGTCGCCGGGCAGAATCTTGATGAAAAACTTCCGCATTTTGCCAGAGATGTGTGCCAGCACCATGTGGTCGTTTTCCAGCTTGACCTTGAACATCGCGTTCGGAAGCGGCTCGATTACCGTTCCTTCTACTTCTATTGCTTCTTCCTTGCTCATTTTTTCTCCTGGCCGTTGGGTGGCTTCTTTAACAATCTGTGAGTCTACAAATATTTATCGCAAATTGCAAGCTGGTTTTCACTCTCTGGAGGATTTCGCCCCCCGCAGCATACGCTATTTACAGGATTTTCATAACATGCTAGAAATAGGGCGAGATTTTCCAAGGAGCCCCGCTTTACATGAAAAAACTTATCAGGGAGATCCCGCTTGCCAACGGGCTCACCGTTCGATTCTTCGATGCCACGCGCCGCTATTTCGGCGATTATCATCAGGTTCGCATCAGCATCTGCTGCGAGGTGCCGCTTAACGCCGACCTTTTCGAGGACGCTGCCGCGCACCACGACGCCGCCAAGCTTTTGGGCGGCAGCGTCAGCTATTCCAAGGACATCGAGCACCAGGGAGTTGCCACCGACGACATCCCGGGGACCGTCGAAAAGGTGATCCAGCACTTCGTCGACCATTCGCTTTCCTACCTCTCCGGCTCGGAGTTTCCCCGCAAGCTGGTGCAGTCCGAATTGAAGCGGATACTGGGCAAGAGAAAGGCATTTGTGGTCGGCGGCTACCGTGGCTGAGGCGGTTGTCGAAATCGAGAGGCTATGCTACGGCGGCGCGGGCTTTGGCCGCATCGACGGCAAGGCCTGCTTCGTTCCGCTCACCGCGCCGGGCGACAAGGCCCGGGTCCGGGTGGTCAAGGAGAAGCGCTCCTTCGCCGAGGCCGAGGTGGTCGAGCTCTTGGAGCCTTCGCCGCTGCGCACCGACCCCGCCTGTCCCTATTTCGGGGTCTGCGGCGGATGCGATTGGCAGCATCTTCCCTATGCCGAGCAGTTGAAGCAAAAAGGGGAGATCTTCGCCGACACGCTGGCGCGCATCGGGAAGGTGCCGCGCGAGCTGGTTTTGCCGGTTTCCCCCTCGCCTGAGTGCTTCGGTTACCGCTCGCGCATCCAGCTCAAAGTCGCCCGTAAAGGCGGCATCCCGACGCTGGGGTTTTTCAAGCGCGGCTCGCACGACGTGGTCGATCTCGCCGCGGGGTGCGCCCTGGCTGCGCCACTTTTGAACCAGGCGCTGGCCGAGGTCAGGGGGATTTTGCCGAGGCTGCCGCAGCTTGAGGGGATAACCCAGGTGGATCTCGCCATGGGCGACGACGGGGAGTCCATCGCGGTCTTCCACTACCGCGGGAAAGACGCCGCCTCTCTTTTGGATTGCCTTCTTGCCGCCCGACCTGAGCTTCCTTCTGTAACTGGTGCTTACGTGAAGACCGGGGAGAAGGGGGAAATGAGCGCCGTCTTCGGCGTCGACTCCCTGAGCTACGGGGTTCCCGCCGGGCTCTTCCCCGGGTCGCGCGAGGTGCGGCTTCGCTTCAGCCGCGGTGGGTTCTCCCAGGTCAACTATCGTCAGAACCTGGAGCTGATCAAGACGGTGGGGGAGTGGGGCGCGCTGCGGGAAGGAGCCCGGGTGCTCGACCTTTACTGCGGCAACGGCAACATCTCGGTTCCCATCGCGCCTTTGGTCGGCGAAGTGGTCGGGGTGGAAGGGTACGCTCCCTCGATCGTCGACGCCGCGGCCAACGCCGAGGCAAACGGCGCCCTCAACGCAAGATACCTCGTGGGTGACGCGGCGCTTTCGGTGCGGCGGCTGGCAAAGCGCAAGGAAAAGTTCGACCTGGTCGTCCTCGACCCGCCGCGCGCCGGCGCCGAAGCTGCCGGGGAGCTGGCTATTTTGGCGCCGGAAAGAATCCTCTATGTATCCTGCGACCCCGCCACCCTGGCGCGCGACCTGGGCCAGCTTTGCGGGGCCGGGTACCGGGTCGCCCGCTCCAAGCCGGTGGACATGTTCCCGCAGACCTACCACCTGGAGAGCGTGACCGAACTGATTCGGGATTGAAATACAAAATAAATACAAATTTAAGTAAAGGCGGAGGGCCTCATGTTATTCGGACTTTTCAAGAAGAAGGATCATCGTTACTACCAGACCCAGGGCGCAAAGTTCCTGGCGGCGGAGCGCTATGCCGACGCCCGGGTCGACTTTCTCGAAGCGCTGAGGCTTTGCCCGGCTGACGCCGCCAACGACCAGGGCGAGATCCGCCAGGGGCTCGACCACTCGGGAAACCGCCTGGGCGAGCTCAACCTGGAGGAGGGGGAGCATTCCCTGAACCAGGGTGAGCTGCAAAAGGCGTTCGACCACTTCACCCTTGCTGGCGAACTGGCAGCGGACCAGGGGATCAAGGCCAAGGCAACGGCGGGGCTTGCCAGGGTGCAGCAGGGGGACGCGCCCCAGTCCGCGCCCGTTGCCGCAGCCGCTGCTCCCACGGCTGCCGCCGCTCCCGCGAAGGAAGTTGCCGGCCCCTACAAACCGCACGGCGGAGGCTCCTGCACCTCCTGCGGCACCCATGCACACCACAAGCCTCTGGAGGCTGAGCCCGCCGGATTCGATCTCGCGGAAGAAGACCAGTTCCACCTCATGGTGGCGCCGCTTCCCGGCGACCTCCCCGCCCGTTACGGCGCCATGGGGAGCAAATTCGCCCAGGCCTATCTCATGATACACGACGGAAAGGACGCTAATGCACTTCCCGTTTTGCAAGAAATGCTGTTATCTGGTGAAAATGACATTGTATTATACGAAGTGGCACTTATAATGTTTAGGGCCGGGCGCATTCATGAGAGCGAGGGACTTCTGAATCGTGCTCTGTTGGTCAACTCGCAAAACGGCATGGTTTACCTGGCGCTGGTGCAACTTTTGGCCGGCGGCGGCAGGTATGCCGAGGCGATCGCCCTGGTTGAACGGATGCAGGCAGAAGACGTGATGGCGGACCAGGCGCAGTTCATACTGGGCGAGCTCTACGAGACGACGGGGGACGAGGCGAAGGCGATCGAGATGTGGTCGAAGGCGCTGGAGATGCCGACCGTGGCGCGCGCAGCCGCCGAGAAGCTGGTCCCGATCCTGGGAAGCCAGGGACGTACCGAGGAAGTCAAATACCTAGCCAAAAAGTACTTAAAAGGATGCTGCTAACGTAAATACGGTTCTCCGGAGGTGCACAATGAACAAATCGGAACTCATTGAATCTCTCGCCGCAAAGAAAACCCTCTCCTTCAAGAAGGCCGAGGAGGTGGTCAACGCAGTCTTCGCCTCGATGACCGACGCCCTTTTATCCGGCGACAGGATCGAGATCAGGGGGGTCGGAAGCTTCGTGGTGAAAGAGTACGACGCCTACACCGGTAGAAATCCAAAGACAGGCGAATCCATTTCCGTCAAGGCGAAGAAGCTTCCCTTCTTCAAGGTCGGTAAAGAACTGAAAGAGAAAGTCTCCAGCTAGGCTTAAAGCTAGGAGCAGATCGGTCTCACCTTTTTTGGCCCATTAGGCGCCTTCCGGGTAGCGCACGCCCGCAAGGCGCCTTTCACTTGTCAACGGCTCAACTTCAAAGTTGACCCAAACCTCGGAGCCACGACTTTCATATGGTCCCCACTTATTGGTCCTACATCATCGAGGGGCTGGGCGGGCTGGCGCTTTTCATCCTCGGCATGCGCACCATGTCGGAGGGGCTGCAAAAGGTGAGCGGGGAACGTCTCCGCAGGCTTTTGGAGAAGGCAACCGGCAACCGGCTCACCGCGCCTTTGGTCGGAAGCTGCCTCGCCTCGTTGTTGCAGTCCGGCAGTGCCGCATCGGTACTGGTGGTCGGCTTCGTCAACGCCGGGCTCCTCTCGCTGTACCAGGCCCTCGGTGTGCTTCTGGGCACCGGCATCGGCACAACCCTCGCCATTCAAATCATCGCCTTCCGGGTCACGGCGCTGGCGCTTCCCGCCATCACCGTCGGGGTCCTTTTGAGCTTCTTCTCCAAAAGCAGGCGCTTGTCGCAACTGGGCGGGTTGCTTTTGGGGGTGGGGCTCGTCTTTTTCGGCCTCTCCATCATCGAGGGGGCATCGCTTCCCTTGAGCGAAAGCGCCATCATCTCCGGGATGCGCGAGGGGCTTCCCTCGATCCGGCTGGCTGCGGTGCTCCTGGGGGCGCTCTTGACCTTCCTGGTGCAGTCGGGAAGCGCGACCTTGGGAATCGTCATCGCGCTTGCCTCCGCGGGAGTCCTCTCCTATGACGCCGCCATCGCCATGGTCATCGGCGAGGTGGCTGGAGCGGCGCTGATCCCGCTCATCGCCTCCGTCGGGGGGAGCCAAACCGCCAAAAGGGCGGTCGTCATCTACCTCGGTATCAGCTGGGGCGCCATCGCGCTCGGGCTCCTCTTCTTCCCGCTTTTCCTGCGCGCGATCAATGCCGTCTCCCCAGGCGATCTGTCGCTTTTGCAGCAACCCGGCGCCGCCCCGCATGCGGTGGCCCAGGCGCTGCGGCCGTACGTCGCCAGGCACCTGGCCAACGCCCACACCATATTTACCGTCGCGTCGCTCTTGATCTTTCTTCCCCTGCTCGGCTTTTTCACCCGTTCCGCCGAAACGCTTCTCCCCGCCCGGCGCTCCGAGAGCGAGCCGCGCCCGAGGTTCATCGACACGCGGGTGATCAAGACGCCTACCATCGCGCTGGTGCAGGCCTGGAGCGAACTCTCCCGCATGGGGGGGCTTTCAGCCGCCATGTATCGCGAACTGGTGTCGCAGTTCGACTCCTACAACCCGAAGGTCGTCGCCGCGATCAGGGACAAGGAACTGGTGCTCGACGTGCTGCACCGCGACATGTCCCATTTCCTGGTGGCGCTTTCCAGGGAGACGCTCTCGCTGGAGCGGGCAGTGGAGATACCTGCCATGCTGCAGATGGTGAACGAGATTGAGCAGGTGGGGGACCAGACCGAGGCGGTGCTGAACTACCTGGTGCGCAAGAAAGAGGAACGGCTCCGCTTTTCCAGCTCGGCCATGGAGGAGTTGAAGCGCTTCGCCACCAAGGTGGGGGAAGTCGTTTCCCTTTGCGAGCGAGTCCTTAAAGGGGAGGAGGACGAGGACCCGGCCCCCCTGCGCGCTGAGGTGGCCCTGCTTCAAGAGGAGCTGCAGGCGAGCCATCTGCGCCGGCTTAAAGTCGGCAAGTGCAGCATCGTGGCGGGGCTTCTCTACGGCGACATGATCATCGCCTTCTGCAAGATCTCCGAACTATGCTTCTCCATCATCTCCCAGAAAAAAGGAATCGCCGCATGAACCACACCGTAGCCGCCATCGACCTTGGCACCAATACCGCGAGGCTGCTCATCGCCGGCCGTGACCCCTACCGCCAGATACTTTTGAAACGGATCATCACCAGGCTCGGGGGGGGCTTTACCCGTGAGCGCGGACTCTCCGAGGAGGCGCAGCTTCGTTCCATCGCCGCCTTGAAGGAGTTCGCGCTCGACATGTCGCACCACGGCGTGGTCCGGCTGCGGGCGGTTACCACCAGCGCCGTTAGGGACGCGAAAAACGGTGAAGAGTTCGTGCAAAGGGTGCTTGCCGAGACCGGCATCGCTTTGGAGGTGATCGACGGCACGGAGGAGGCGGTGCTGACGCTGAGAGGGGTGGGCTCGATCCTGGATCGCAAGGAATGCGACCTGGCAGTCTTCGACGTGGGAGGCGGGAGCACCGAGTACACCCTCGCCTCTGACCTGCAGCCGGTATTCTCCCGCAGCCTCCCTATCGGCGTGGTCAGGCTCACCGAAGGGAAGGCCGGGGTCGTAGAGATGGAGGACAAGATCAGTCGCGAGCTGACCGCGCTGCAAAAGGAACTGGCGGCGCAGGGGCTCGAGGAGCGCTTCAGGAAGGCGACGCTGGTAGGGACCGCAGGGACCGCCACGACACTTGCCGCCATAGACATGGGGATGGAAGATTACGATTACAAGCGGGTGAACAACCACACCATGCCGCTTGCCGCCGTGGAAAAGATATACCGGCAGCTACTGCCGCTGACGCCGCAACAGAGGCTCGAAGTGAAAGGGCTGGAACCAGGGCGCGAGGACCTCATCATAGCCGGGGTACTGGTGGTTCTCACCACCATGCGCATCTTCGGCTTCGAGACCTTCAAGGTGAGCGACTCGGGGCTGCTCGAAGGGCTGATACTAGGGGTTTGAGCCCGGGTCAGGCCGGATGCTTCTTTGCCCCCGGTTCACGTTGCGTCTGCCGCTGATGACCCCCTTTCCTGCCGTTGCGCTGCGCGCGAAAGGGTGCAAAAAAAGCGACAGCTGTACGATTTTTTGCACCCTTTCGCAAAATCTCAGTAAATCAACAATTTACTTTCCTCGCTTTCTTCGCCAGCCCCTGCCTCTTTAGGGTAAAGCGCAACCTTAGTTTCATTTTCCCCCACATTCCTGCCTCACAACTACCTGACTTACTGTCATATCTTTTTATTTTCAAATGTAGGCACAACATCTGCACAATTTCTAAAACTTTTCAGCCATAAAAGGACTGGCAGTGGGCTGCTTTGCCTGATTTAGCGACTGGCTGTCGAGCGAAAATCAGGTTGCTGATAGTTACGCAACGAACCTTTTGTTGCCGGCAGATGAACCATTAACAGGAAGTGGAGGTAAGAATGAGTTTGAAACATTTGCTAAAGGTAGCTTTCGCGGCTGTTATGACGATGGCATTGGCCTCGTGCGGTGGCGGCGGAGGCGGCGGGGGGGGCGAGCCGCAGCTGACCAGCATGGGGGGAGCGTTGCAGGGGAGATCCCTGGCCCTGACCAATAGCGTGACCTCTTTCGCCGGTAGCGCCGGTTCCACCGACGGCGCTGCGTCGCAGGCGCGAT
This sequence comes from Citrifermentans bemidjiense Bem, assembly GCF_000020725.1. Classification (NCBI taxonomy): domain Bacteria; kingdom Pseudomonadati; phylum Thermodesulfobacteriota; class Desulfuromonadia; order Geobacterales; family Geobacteraceae; genus Citrifermentans; species Citrifermentans bemidjiense. The sequence continues at coordinate 2,377,048 of NC_011146.1, forward strand.
TCAGCATTCCCGGCGACGTCGCCAGCGACGGAACCAGTCTCTACGTCGTCGACACCGGCAACAGCGTCATCCGCAAGGTCGTCCTTGCCACCGGGGCCACGTCGACGGTCGCAGGGCTTGCGGGGATCACCGGCTCGGGCGACGGCACCGGTGCTGTCGCGAGGTTCAACTACCCCTCCGGCATTGCCTTGAGCAGCGACAACTCCACGCTGTACGTCAGCGACACCGGCAACAACACCATCCGCAGCATAAACGTCGCTACCGGCGCCGTGACCACCCTGGCCGGTACTGCGGGGGTCGTAGGTTCCACTAACGGCACCGGGGGGGCGGCCAGGTTCAGCTCCCCCTCAGGCGTCGCCACCGACGGGGCCAACCTTTACGTCGCCGACAGCCTCAACCATCGCGTCCGCAAGATCGTCCTCGCCTCGGCTGCGGTCACAACCCTTGCCGGCAGCGGTCTGCAGGATTTCGCCGACGGCACCGGCATAGCTGCCAGCTTCAATTCGCCGCGCGGCATCGCCACCGACGGTGTCTCGCTCTATCTCGCGGATCAGGGCAATTCCGCGGTCAGGAGGATCATCATCGCGACCGGTGTGGTCTCTACCTTGGTGCAGCCTGCCTCCGGCATAGAGTCGCCGGCCGGCATCGCGACCGACGGGACCAGCGTTTTCGTCACCGACCTCGAGAGGAACAACCTGCGCAAGGTGGACATCGCCACCCAGGCAGTATCTACCCTGGCAGGCGACGGTGGTGGGAGCCCGGGAAGCACCGACGCGGTGGGGGGCGCGGCCCGCTTCAGCGCCCCTGCCGGCTTGGTTTTGAACGCAGGCGTACTCTACGTAGCCGACACAGGAAACGATCTGCTGCGCAAGGTAGCCGTTGCCACCGGGGCCAGCTCCACCCTCGCCGGGACAGTGGGGTCCGCCGACGGCGTAGGGGTCGCGGCTGCCTTCACCTCTCCCTACGACCTGACCACCGACGGCAGAAACGTCTATGTAGCCGATACCAACAACCACACGGTGAGGCAGATCTCCATCGCCACGGGTGCAGTGACCACGCTGGCCGGAACCCCCGACCGCGCAGGCTCCGGCGACGGCACCGGCGCCGCCGCCTCCTTCAGATTCCCAAGCGGCCTCACCACCGACGGCACCAACCTCTTCGTCTCCGACACCGGCAACAACACGGTCAGGAAGATCGTCATCGCCACCGGAGCCGTTTCCACGCTGGCCGGTACGGCCGGGGCCACCGGTTCGGCCGACGGTGCCGGGAGCGCGGCGAGGTTCCATTCCCCCAACGGCCTCACCACCGACGGGACCAACCTCTACGTTGCCGACAGCGGGAACAACGCCATCAGGAAGATCGTTATCGCCACCGGCGCGGTCTCGACCGCGGTGGCATCCTCCGCGGGCTTAAGTTCGCCCTACGGCGTCACCACCGACGGCACCACCCTATTCATCACCGACAGCGGCAACCACAGGATCTGCAAGTTCACATTGGCAGGCTCCGCCTTCTCCTCCTTGACGGTTACCGGCGCTGCCTTCAACCTTCCCAGCGGCATCACCACCGACGGCATCAGCCTCTTCGTCACCGACGCGGCCAACGGTTCGGTCAGCAGGATCGCCATTGCCACCGGCGTCGCCGGAGCCGTCGTCACCGGGCTCAGGAACCCCAACGGCATCACCACCGACGGCGTCACGCTCTACGTCGCCGATGCGCACGACAACACCGTGATCAGGGTGCACTGATGCGATGCTTCCTCATTTTAGTTGCGGTATTGCTCGCGTCGGCTACGGCCCACGCGGCCGAAGCTCTCTCCACCCCGAAGGAGCGGACCAGCTACGCCATAGGCGTGAACCTCATCGGCAACCTGAAGCAGCAGGAGGTCGATGTCGACCTGGAACTGGTGGTGAAGGGGATGCGCGACGCCCTTGCCGGCGGAAAGCTCCTCATGTCCGACGAGGAACTGCGTAAGTACATAAGCTTCTACCAGCACGACGTGCGCCGGAAAACGGCGAAGAGCAGGGGGGAAGCGGCACAGGAAAACAAGAAGGCAGGAGTGGAGTTCCTTTCCGCCAACAAGAAGGAAAAGGGGGTCGTCGCCCTCCCGAGCGGCCTGCAGTACCGGGTGCTCAAGGAAGGGACCGGCAAGCGCCCAGCCGACGCCGACAGCGTGACTTTCCATTACCGCACCGCTTCGATCACCGGCACCGAGTACGAAAGCTCCTATCGCATAGGGGAGCCAGCCAGGCGCCGGGTAGGGGACGGGGTGCTACCGGGGTTGTCGGAGGCGCTCAAGCTGATGCCGGCCGGGTCCAAGTGGCAGCTCTTCCTGCCGCCGCAGTTAGCCTACGGCAACAAGGGAAACGGCAAGGTCGGCCCCAACGAAACCATCGTCTTTGAAATAGAGCTTCTCGCGGTCAACTGATAGCGGGAAGCGACCATCTGAAATTACCCGCAGGAGGATGCAATGAAAAAAATGATGTCAGCCATAGCGGCCCTGGCCGTGACCATGTCGCTTGCGGCGGCGCAGGCGGCCCCGGAACCGGCGTCGCAACAAGGCGCGAAAGAGGCGGAGGCGAAGCCTGCGGTGCCGGCCGCGGCAAAAAGCGCGGCTCCGCTCAAGGAGAGGGCGCTCAGAAGCGAGATCAAGGCCCGCGGCGCGGAAATGAGGAAGAAGCTCATGGAAGAAAGCGGTACACCTCAGGTCCGGGACAGGCAATGAAATGTATCCAGGAGGAGAAATCTATGAGCAGCCGATTCTTGCAGCACATCTGCCTCGCGTTTGCCGTCGCTGTCCTCTCCACAGCGGCCGCCACCGCGCAGGCTGCGCCCTACACGGCGCCAGGGTACACGCCGGATTACTACGAGACACCGAACTGGGCCAATTCGCCCCCCCTGCGCAAGTTCGTGGACACGCTCCCCGGCTTGAACGCTGGGGCTAAGAACAACCTGGGGCAGTACCTGCCGGTGGCTATACCAGACACCACGAGCTATCCCGGGTCCGATTACTACGAGCTGGAGCTTGGGGAGTACACGGAGAAGATGCACTCCGACCTTCCCCCGACCACGCTGCGCGGCTACCGCCAGGTCAATACCACCGATCCCAACGTCAGCGCCTTCCATTACCTTGGGCCGCTGATCATGGCGACCAAGGACCGGCCGGTCCGGGTCAAGTTCATCAACCGGCTCCCCAACGGCAGCGCAGGCAACCTATTCGTTCCGGTCGACACCACGGTGATGGGCTCCGGCGAGGGGCCTGCCTGCACTCCGGTGGATCCGGCGAACCCGATGGGACCGCAGAACTGCGAGATGTACACCCAGAACCGGGGCGATCTGCACCTCCACGGGGGGCGCACCCCCTGGATCAGCGACGGCACGCCGCACCAGTGGATCACCCCCGCGGGTGAGGCAACCTCCTATAAGAAAGGGGTGAGCGTGGTTAACGTCCCGGATATGTGGTTCAAGGCCGACGGCACCATGATCACCGAGGCGAGCTTCCCCGGCTCCGCCTGCGCCGGTTCTACCACCTGCGCCGAGGCGGGAGCGACCAACAATCCCGGCGAGGGGTCTCAGACCTACTACTGGACCAACCAGCAGAGCTCCAGGCTGATGTTCTACCACGATCACTCGATGGGGATCACCCGCCTCAACGTCTACGTCGGCGAGGCGGCGGGGTACCTGTTGCAGGACGACGTCGAAAAGGCGCTGGTGAACGGTGGCACGGTTAACGGCCGCACCTTCAAGGCGGGAACCATTCCCGCCGATCAGATCCCGCTCATCATCCAGGACAAGACCTTCGTGGACGGCGATCCCGCGAGCCCGACCTACGTGAAGAAGACCGACCCCCTCTGGAATTGGGGGACCGGCCCCCTGGCCTCCGCCCCCAACGCCAAGGGTGTGGTCGAGCGCGCGGCGAACACCGGCGACCTCTGGTGGCCCCACGTCTACATGCCGGCCGAGAACCCCTTCAACCCGGACCTCTCCGGCATGAGCAGCTACGGGCGCTGGTTCTACGGCCCCTGGTTCTACCCCGCGACGCCAGTCTGCGGCGAGAACGGCGCGCAGCTTCCCTTGTGCGTGGCTAAAGGGCCGGTCGCGAACCCCTATTACGATCCGACCTGCGACCCTGCCGTGGCCGGCTTCTGCCAGCCGCCGCTTATCCCCGGCACCCCCGATACCTCCTGGGGCGCCGAGGCGTTCATGGACACCATGGTGGTCAACGGCACCGCTTATCCCAAGATGACTGTGGACCCGAAGCCGTACCGGTTGCGCATCCTTAACGCGGCGCACGACCGCTTTCTCAACCTGCAGCTCTACCAGGCGGACGCGAGCGTCCCGAAGGGATGCCCCACCTGCGCCGACAATACCGAGGTGAAGATGGTCCCGGCGCTGGAGATGCCGGCCTATCCGAACTGGCCTGCCGACGCGAGGGAAGGGGGGGTACCCGACCCGGCCCTGCGCGGCCCCGCCTTCATCCAGGTGGGTAGCGAAGGGGGGCTTCTCCCCGCGCCGGCGGTGCTCCCGAACCAGCCTGTTTCCTGGAACCTCGACCCGACCACCTTCAACTTCGGCAACGTGAACGGCGGAACCCTCATCATGGGACCGGCCGAGCGTGCCGACGTCATCGTCGACTTCTCCAAGTACGCAGGCAAGACCCTGATCCTCTACAACGACGCGCCCACCGCCTTCCCGGCGCTGGTGCCGCAGTACAACTACTACACCGGTGCCCCCGACCGCACCGACATCGGCGGCATCGCCGGCACCCCGGTCGGCTTCGGCCCCAACATCCGCACCGTGATGCAGATCACCGTCACCGGCTCGGGCGGAAGCGCCCCTCCCGACGACTACAACCCGGCGCTGCTGACCGAGCTGCAGAGCGCGTTCAAGACCACGCCGACCGAGGCGGGGGCCTTCTCGCTCTCCCAGGAGCCGGTCATCGTGGGGCAGAGCGCCTACAACCAGACCTACAACAAGCTCTTCCCGGCCAACTGGCCCATCTGGGGCGTTTCGAGGATCACCGACACCTCGATCAGCTTCAAGCAGCCCGACGGCACTTTGATGGAAAATTTCCCCATGAAGCCCAAGGCGGTCCACGACGAGATGGGCGCCTCCTTTGACGAGTTCGGCCGCATGGCGGCGAAGCTCGGCCTGGAGCTCCCCTTCACCAACGCGGGCAACGCCAACTTCGTGCTGCAGAACTACGCCGATCCTGTCACCGAACAGGTCACTCCGGGTGGCATCCAGATCTGGAAGATCTCTCATAACGGGGTTGACACGCACCCGATCCACTTCCACCTGTTCGACGTGCAGATCCTTAACCGCGTGGCCTGGGACGGCATCATCAGGCTCCCCGACGCGAACGAGCTCGGATGGAAGGACACCATCAGGTTGAGTCCGCTCGAGGACACCATCGTCGCGCTGCGCCCCATCACTCCGCAGGTGCCGTTCCCGCTGCCGGACAGCGTCCGCCCGCTGAACCCGACCGTCCCCATCGGCTCCGACATGGGCTTCTCGCAGTCCAATCCGAAGGACGGGGGCAACCTCGCGGGCGCCATGGTCAACCAGATGTACAACTTCGGACATGAGTACGTCTGGCATTGCCACATCCTGAGCCACGAGGAAAACGACATGATGCGTTCCATGTCGTACCTGGTGCCGCCGGCGGCGCCCGCGGCGCTTACCGCGGTTAGTAACGGCCCCAACGTCGATCTCTCCTTCAAGGACAACTCGGCCAGCGAGTCGAGCTTCGAGGTGCAGATCAGCAACGACCCGACCTTCCAGGCGGGTGTCACCACCCGGGTCGTCGCCGCCAGCGTCCCCGCCTCCAAGTTCGGCGAGACCGTGCAGCTCTCGGTCGACCCGGCGCTCGGGACCTATTACCGGGTGCAGGCGCTAGACGACTACACCCCGACCACCCCCGCGAGCTACCGGCCCGACTGGCAGGCGGCCACCAGCCGCTCCGCATGGTCCAACATCGCCACGGCGGCCGCGATTCCGATCGCCTTAACTTCCCCCGCATCGCTTTCTTTCGGGAACCAGCCGTTCGGAACGGCGAGCGCGGTGAAGACCGTCACGCTTAACAACGGGGGCAGCTCCGATCTGACCGTGACCTCCGTCGCCCTTGCCGGCGCGAACCCCGGCGAATTCGCCGTCACCGCCAACAACTGCGTCACTACGCTTGCGCCTGCCTCAAACTGCAGCATCAGCGTCAGCTTTAACCCGACCGTTGCGGCCGCAGCTAGCGCCTCGGTCACCGTGAACAGCAACGACCCGGCCCGTCCGGCGCTCACCGTCCCCGTCACCGGCACCGGCATCGCCTCTGCGCTCCCGACGCTCAACCCGCTGCAGCTCACCTTCGCTCCGCAGCTCGTGGCAACGACGAGCGCGGCCAAAACGGTCGTTCTCGCCAACACGGGGAACCAGGCTCTGGGCGTCTCGGCGATACGGCTTACCGGCGGCACCGTCGCCGATTTCAGCGTCACCCACGACTGCCCGATGACGCTCGCTCCCGCGGCTAGCTGCACCATCAGCGTAAGCGCCACCCCGAGCCTCGCCGGGACGGTGTTGGCCGACCTCGCCATCGATACTACGAGCCCGGCCGCAGCCACCGCCATCGTACCTCTGAGCGTCATCGGCATGGCCCCCATCGCGGTCGCCAACCCGGCGTCGCTCAACTTCGGCAGCCAGTTCGCCAAGAGCGCCAGCGCAGCCAAGCAGGTAGTCGTCTCCAACGCCGGCACCGCGCCGCTCGTCGTAAGCGGCATCGGGTTCGCCGGGAGCAACGCAGCGGACTTCTCCCAGACCAGCAACTGCGGCAGCGCTCCCATCGCGGTCGGCGCTTCCTGCACCGTCGACGTCGTCTTCACCCCGCAGGCCATGGGTAGTCGCGCCGCCACCATGGCTGTAGCCACGAGCGACCCGGTGACGCCGCTTCTCAACGTGGCATTGGCGGGAACCGGCGTGGCGCCGGTAGGAAGCGTGGCACCTGTCTCGCTCTCCTACGGCAACGTGCTGGTCAACACCGTCAGCCTGCCGCAGACGGTGACCGTCTCCAACGCGAGTGCCACCACCGCGCTCCAGATAAGCGCCATCACGCTTACCGGCACCGACCCGACCCACTTCTCCCTGACCAGCAGCTGCGGCGCCTCCGTAGCACCTGGTGCATCCTGCAGCGTCGCGGTCAGCTTCACCCCGCTTGCCGAGGGGGCGAAGAGTGCCGCACTCACCGTCGTCAGCAACGACCCCTTCAACGGGACGCCTGCCGGCACCTTCTCCGTGCCCTTGACCGGGCTCGGGACCACCATCACGCTCAGCTCCCAGGCGCTTTACTTCGGAGCCCAGGTGGTGAACAACAACAGCTCTTCGCAGGTCGTCTCCATTCTCAACACCAGCGATCTGCCGATGACGATTAGCAATATCGCGCTCGGTGGAACCAACCCCGGCGACTTTACCCAAACCAACAACTGCCCGCCGTCTCTCAGCGGCGGCCGCTCCTGCACCATCAACATCAGGTTCAGGCCGACCGCCACGGGAGCACGCTCCGCCCTGCTGTCGATCTTCGACAGCGCGGCAGGAAGCCCCCAGAGCATCCCCATCAGCGGCACCGGGCTCCTGGGACCTGCGGCTACCTTGGCTCCGACCTCGATCAACTTCGGCAACGTGATCCGCGGCTCGGTCAGCGCGGCGCAGACCATCACCCTCACCTCCACCGGAGGGGTGCCTCTCAGGATAAGCAGCATCTCACTGGGCGGCGACTCCCCTAGCTCGTACACGCTGGTCAACAACGATTGCCCGATTGGCACCCCCGGCCTAGCCTCCGGGGCAAGCTGCACGGTGAGCGTCGCCTTTGCCCCCAACAGGGGCACCGGCAGCCAGCAGGCAACGGTGGACTTCATCGACAACGCTAACAACAACAACAGCACCCAGAGCGTCAAGCTTGTGGGCATAGCACAGTAAAACAAAGCAACCCCAGCCGGGGAGGGGGAAGCCCCTCCCCGGACTGCTGCCGCCGGGCTCATCTCGCGGCAGCACGGCAATTTCTTTCCTGCGAGGTCCTCATGTGCCAGCGTCTTTCGCTACGGGGAGCTCTCCTCGGCTCCCTCATGCTTTGCCTTTTGCTATTCCAACCGCAGCAGTCTCTGGCCGCGCCGCTACTCTCGTTGATCCCAGCCGGAAGCGGCTCATTCGTACTTCAGGGGACCGGCTTCAGCAACGTCGCAGGCATCGACCTCACCATCACCTACGACAGCTCCAGGCTTTCGAACCCGCGCCTGACCCAGGGGCCGCTAGCCAGGGGTGCAGTCACAGCGCTCAACCGCAACGACGCCGGCACCCTGTTGGTTTCGATCATCGGCGCCCCTGCCATCAACGGCAACGGCCCGGTCGCCACGGTACTCTTCGATCAGCAGGGGGGGGGCACCGGGCAAATCAGCGCCAGGGGGAGCATCATCGACACGCTTGGGTCGAAACAGGCGGTTCTGATTTTTGCCGGAAGCAGCACAGACACGGTGCAGCCACCCGCTACACCCGCCCCGAGCGCTCCGGCGTCCCCTGCTTCCAATCACGATCAGCCCGGGGTCGGCGAAAACGACGGAGTTGCCGATCCCGGCACGACTCCGGCGCGAACCGGCGCAAGGATTCTCGGCGGGAGCGTCTCGCTTCCCGCAGCCGAAGCACCTGCCTTATCGGGAGGAGGAGTAAACCCCAGCGGCGCGATCCAGGATAGGGATGCGCCGCTCGCGCCGGCCGAGATCCAGCAGACGCCGACTGTCGGCCGGCCCCCGGTTGAAAAAGCTACGGCGGATCCCGCCCAGCCGGACAACGCGCCGGCGGCAGATCCTGCTCCCGCTGCGCCCATAGAGGCGGCGAGCGTGCTGGAGCGCTTCCGCACCTACACGGGGCAAAGGAGCGCCGCCGGCTTCATCTCGCTCTTCGCCCCGGGGATGAACCAGTGCTTTCGCCAGGAACCGGCGGTCGGGATCAGCACCCCGGGTTCCATCCTTGCCCTGACCATCCCCCGCAGCGGCGACAAGGCGCCCAACTTCGCCTTCCAGGGGTGCCAGGCGGTCTCTTTCCGGGCCGGGGAGGATGGCTGGGTCCTGGAGGTGAAACCTGATGTCGGTGCCGAGAGCGCACTGGTGGTAATGCTCTTTGACGGTATTCGGCAATGCCCTCTCGCGTTGGCGCCAGCCGCGGACGTGGACCTCGACGGCTCAGGGAAGGTCACCGAGGCCGACTTCGAGGCCTACCTGAAACCGGTCAAAGGGGAGGCGGCGATAAAGAGGCGCGACCTGAACGGGGACGGGCGCCTCGATTACCGCGACGATTACATCTTCACCGCCAATTACCTAGCCGCCATGAGCAAAGTCGGCAAAAAATAGATCCTTCGCCAAAGGGGACAGGCTACTTTTTTTGGAAAAAAGTAGCCTGTCCCCCTTCTCCTCGCCTCTCCCCTTGTTCCCAGGCTCCAGCTTGGGAACCTCTCTGCAGTACCACCTTTCACGCGCTGCATTCATGAGGGAAGCGGAGCTTCCCTTTGCCTTGCGTTCCCAAGCTGGAGCTTGGAAACGATAGAAAAGGGGGAATCCGGTTAAAATTTTGACAACTTACAGCAGTAGCACTATACTCATTAGCCAGTCGACGTATCTACTTTAATTTCACTAGACAGGCATCATGTCATCAGCCAGGGAGTTCCGTCCGTGTATCTGAGCAAGCAGTCCTACAAAAAGATCATCGACGACCTGCGCGACGGGCTCTACATCGTGGATCGCGACCGGAAGGTAGTCTTTTGGAACCGCGCAGCTGAGCGCATCTCCGGGTTTAGCGCCGAAGAGGTGATTTCCAAACGCTGCGCCGACAACATCCTTTGCCATGTCGACGACATCGGGCAAAACCTCTGCAACAGTTCCTGTCCGCTTGCCGCGACCATCGATTGCGGCATGGCCCAGGAGGCCGAGCTCTTCCTGCACCACAAGAACGGGCACCGGGTCCCGGTTACGGTGCAGGTGGTCCCCTTGACCGACGACAAGGGAGAGGTCATCGGCGCCGTGGAGATGTTCTCGGACGGCAGCAACAAGGCAGCGAACGAACTGCGACTGCAGGAACTGGAGAAGCTCGCGCTGCTGGACGAACTGACCCAACTCGCCAACCGCCGCTACCTGGAGCGGGAACTCGAAGCGCGCCTCGAAGAGATGAGCCGCTACGACATCCCTTTCGGGGTCCTGTTCATGGATCTCGACGATTTCAAGAAAGTGAACGACGACTACGGCCACGAAACCGGAGACCGCGTGCTCAGCTTCGTGGCTGGAACATTGAGCGCCAACTCCCGTCCCTTCGACCTCTACGGTCGCTGGGGAGGGGAGGAATTCGTAGGGATCGTGCGCAACGTCACCGCCGCCAACCTGAAGCACATGGGACAGCGCCTGCGCAAGCTGGTGGAGAAGTCCTTCCTGCTGGTAGGGGAGGAGAGGCTCAGGGTAACCATCTCCATCGGCGCTACCATGGCGCTTCCGGAAGACACGCTTCAGTCTTTGCTGCAGCGCGCCGACCTGCTCATGTACCAGAGCAAGAGCGCCGGCAAAAACCGTCTGACTATCGGCTGACATCCCGACCGGGCTAGCGTCGCAGACAAAGAGCCGGCTCCCGGGGCGGCTGCTTCGATCTTTTCCTTAGCATCCGAGGCTTGCGCTATGAAATGTGCTGGGCACTGGCAGGCGTATTTTAGGAGGGCGGTGCTGCCGCTGGCGGCCTGGACCGTTTTTATCGCACTCCTTGCCGGCACCAGCATCTTCTTGCACCATCAGGACTCGCTGAAGGAGGCGGAGAACGAGGCGCGCGATTACTTCCGCCTCAACATGGCCTACCGAGCCTGGGGATCGTCGGTGGGAGGAGTCTACATATTAAAGGACAAGGTTCTCCCTAACCCCTACCTCAAGGTGCCGAAGCGCGATGTCGCCACCACAGACGGCATCCACCTCACCCTGGTCAACCCCGCTTACATGACCCGCCTGGTCTTCGACGGCATCGCGAAGGCAACCCCCACTCCCGTCATCAACCGGATAGTGAGCCTGAAGCCGCTTAACCCCAAAAACACGCCTGACGCCTGGGAGCGGGAATCCTTGATGCGGTTCGAAGAGGGGAGCGCACTGGAGCGATCCCAGGCCACCGACATCAAGGGCAAACCCTACCTGCGTTTCATCTCCGCCTTCATTGCCGACGAGTCCTGCCTCAAATGCCATAGCGGCCAAGGTTACAAAAAAAGGGACCTGCTGGGCGGCATCGTCATCTCCATACCTCTGGAGGGATATTTCAAGTCCGACATCCAGACCAGGAAGGCCTTTTCGGCCGCTTACTTTTTGCTTTGGGCTGTGGGGGGCGGAGGGATCCTGGTATCGGCGCGGCGCCGGCACGATTACGAGGAGGAACTGCGCGCCGGGGAGGAAAAATTCCGCACCGTTTGCGACTGGACCCAGGATTGGGAGTACTGGATCGACCAGGAAAGGAGGATGCGCTACGTCTCTCCCTCTTGCTTCGACATCACCGGTTATGCCCCGCAAGAGTTCATGGAGGACCCGGAACTGGCGCAGCGCCTGGTTTATCCCGAAGACAGGGAAGCTTTCGCAAATCACCTTGAACAGGGCGCGGCGGGGTCGCCTCCGGACTCCATCGAGTTCCGCATCGCCACCAAAAGCGGCGCTGTCCGCTGGATCCACCATGACTGCCGCCCCGTCTTTTCCAACGGGAATTTCCTGGGGCGCCGCGTCTCCAACCGGGACGTAACCGACCGCAAGATCGTGGAACAGGAACTTGCCATCCGCGCCGAACTCCTGAACTGCGTCAGCGATTCCGTCTTCGTGGTGAGCCTTGGGGGGACGATCCTGGAGGTCAACGACGCCGCCTGGCGTACCCGTGGTTTCAGCCGGGAGGAAATGCTGGCGATGAACATCTGCGACCTGGTGAGCCAGCGGTATGCCAAGCTCTTCCCGGAGCATCTGCGCCTGGTCGCGCAGCACAGCGAAGGTTTCCTGGAATCGGAGCATCGTTTGAAGGACGGCCGGGTGATCTCGGTGGAGATCGACAGCCGCATCATCGAGTACCGCGGGGAGAGCGCCGTACTGAGCAGCGTGCGCGACGTCACCGAACGCAAGGAGACCGTGCAGATATTGCGACGGTCCGAGCGCTTCAACGTGTCGCTGAACCGGATCTCCCAGGCTTTCTTGACCAGCAGCGAAGAGCAGCAGATGTACCAGGAACTCCTGGTGGCGCTGCTCGAGGTTATGGACAGCCCGTACGGCGTGGTGGGATATCTGGACGACGCCGGAGACCTGGTTTTGGCTGCAGTCTCGGTGGACAGGGGCGGCCCGAAGGCCGCCCACATTGTGATTCCGGAGGCTCGTTGGGGGGAGACGCTCTGGGGGCTCACGTTGCGCAGCGGCGAAGCGCGCTACTCCAACCAGCCGCAGAACCCGCCCGCCTGGCACTTCCATGTAGAGCGCCTCCTCATGGCCCCCTTGGTCTACCAAGGCAAGCCGAGCGCGCTTTTGATGGTCGCCAACCGCCCCGGCGATTACACCGATGAGGACCTGCAGATGCTGCAGGGGATAGGGGCGCAGATCGCGCCGGTGCTGAATGCGAGGCTCGACCAGCAGCAGGCGGTAGCCGCGTTGCGCGAGAACGAGAGCAAGCTGCAGATCATCTTCGACGTGATCCAGGCAGGCGTGATCCAGGCCGACTCTACAGGGAGCGTGATTTACGCAAACCAGCGCATGGCAGAGATGTTCGGGATGCCTATGGAGGAACTGATCGGCTCCGATTACTGCAGTCACGTCTCACCGGAGCAGCGTCAGTTGGCCGGGTCATCATTTGCCATGCTTTTGAGCGGCGAGCTGGAGTCGGCTCACTACGAGAGACATTACCGGCGCAAGGACGGCACCTTGTTCTGGGGGTATCTGACCGGGCGCAGGCTGGTCGCTTCCGACGGCAAGCCGGCCGAACTGGTCGCCACCATCACCGACATGACCGATCTCAAGTCCGCCGAAGAGAAGCGCCACAGAAGCGAGCAGCAGATGCTCCACGTTCAAAAACTGGAGAGCCTCGGCGTTTTGGCCGGCGGCATAGCACACGACTTCAACAACATCCTTCTAGCCATCATGGGGAACACGAGCCTCGCCCTGCAGCGCGTGGATCGGGGCTCGCCCCTGGAGCAGCACCTGCTGCAGATCGAGAAGGCTTCCGAGAAGGCCGCCGATCTGGCGCGCCAGATGCTGGCCTACTCCGGTAAGGGGCGCTTCGTCCTGGAGGCGCTGGACCTGAACCGGCTGGTTCGCGAGATGACCTCCATGCTGGAGGTGTCGCTCAGCAAGAAGGCTGTGCTCCGTTTCCACCTGGCCGAGGAGTTGCCGGGGATCATCGCGGACCCGACCCAGATCCGGCAGATCATCATGAACCTCGCCATCAACGCCTCGGAGGCAATAGGGGAGAAGAGCGGGGAAATCACCATAGCGACCGGTTCCCTGATATGCGACAGCCACTACCTTGCCGAAAACTGGCTGGACGTGCCCCTCCACGAGGGGCGTTACGTCTATCTGGAGGTGACCGACAACGGCTGCGGCATGACCAAGGAAACGTTGGACAGGATCTTCGAACCGTTTTTCACCACCAAGTTCACCGGGCGCGGGCTCGGCATGGCGGCCATACTCGGCATCGTGCGCGGGCACAAAGGAGTCATCAAGGTCTACAGCGAGCCGGATACGGGAAGCAGCTTCAAGATCCTGCTTCCCGCCACCGAGGCCGCAGTGCTCCCCACCGCCGCAGTCAACATGGCGGATGGATGGAGGGGGTCGGGCAGCGTGCTCCTGGTCGACGACGAGGAGAGCGTGCGCGACGTGGCGAGCGCGATGCTGCACGAACTGGGCTTTGAGGTCATCTCTGCAGCGGACGGAAGGCAAGCGCTGGAGCTGTACCGCCGCCACGGGGAGGGGATAACCGTTGTCCTGATGGATCTGAACATGCCCAACCTGAGCGGCGAAGAGGCCTTCCACGAACTGCGCAAGATGGACGCGGAGGTGCGAGTAATCCTCTCCAGCGGTTTCAGCGAACAGGAGGTAACCCGCAAATTCCTGGGCAAAGGGCTTGAGGGATTCGTTCAGAAGCCTTATACGCTCGCCGCGCTGCGAGCAGTGATGAGTCAGGCGCTGTCGAAGAAGGGTTCCAGCTCTCCCAAGGGCACGCAAAACGGCCAGTAGCAAGCGCCCTCTCAGTTAGCTGTCCTTCCCTCAAAAATGCCGCAGGGAATTCCCTTGGATTAAACAGATGGTAGACTCGGAAAGTCTCGCCGGAGGCCTGCAAGGTCTGCGGAACCAAACGCCAACGGAAAAGGGGGGTATCGACATGCGTCTCACCTATGCGAAGCGATGTGGTAGCGCGGTTTTGGTCCTTTTGGCAGCAACGGCACTTTGGACCGGATGTACCCATAACAAAGCGGAATCGAGGCCGCCGGCGGAGATGGCAGAGGAGCCGATGGATCCGGCCGATGCCGCCATCGACCCGGCTCATTGGGGAAGGCTTTACCCGGTGCACTATCAGCAGTGGAAGCTCACCAGCGAACCGACTCCGGCCGGCTTGAGCAAGTACAAACGCGGGTACGACGTGGGCGAAGAGCGCCGCGACAAGCTGGACGAGTACCCATTCCTCGCGCTTTTGTACAGCGGATGGGGGTTCGGCGCGGAATACAACGAACCGCGCGGGCATTACCACATGGTGCAGGACCAGCTTGAGGTGGATCCGGGCAGGCTCAAGGCCGGGGGCGCCTGCCTCACCTGCAAAACCCCTTACGCGCCGAAGCTGCAAAAGGAGATGGGGAGAGCCTACTTCGCGACCCCCTACAAGGAAGTGCTGGCAAGGCTTCCCAAGCAGAACCAGACGCTCGGGGTGGCCTGCATCGACTGCCACGACAACCGCGGCATGGAGCTGAGAATTTCACGCGAGTTCACGCTGGGCAAGGCGCTCAGGAAGATCGGGGTGGACCCGGCCAAACTCACTAGGGAGCAGAAGAGGACGCTTGTCTGCGCCCAGTGCCACGTTACCTACATGATCCCCAAGGACAAGGATATGCATTCGACGGACGTGGTGTTTCCCTGGGCGGGTAGCAGGGAAGGGGGGATACCGATCGAGAACATCATCAAGGACATCAAGAGTTCCCCTTCGCACCTTGAGTGGACCCAGGCGGTAACCGGCTTCAAGCTCGCCTTTTTACGGCACCCCGAATACGAGTTTTACTCCAACAACAGCCCCCACTGGTCCGCTGGCGTTACCTGCGCCGACTGCCATATGCCGATGATGACCGTCAGCCACGAGAGCCTGACCGACCACAGGATCATGAGCCCGCTAAAGGGTGAGATGACGCAGTGCGCCGGTTGCCACGAGGAGAAAGCGCCGGAGTTGCGCGCCAAGGTGATTGCGATGCAGGACCGCTTTATCGGCAGCTACCTGAAAACCGGGTATGCTGTCGCAGCCGACGCCAAGCTTTTCGAGATGGCCAACAAGGCGAAAGCGGCAGGCAAGCAGATCGACAACGAGGTCTACGGCATAGCCAGGGAGAATTACGAGCAGGCCTTCTACCGCCTCATCTTCGTCGGCGCCGAGAACTCCACCGGTTTCCACAACCCCAAAGAGGGGCTGCGGATCTTGGACGACGCCGCGCGCCACGCGGCCACCGCCGACATGCACCTGCGCCAGATGCTGGCAAAGGCGGGCGAGCGGGTCCCGGACCAGGTCGATCTTGAGCTTCCCAAGTACACCGGCAACCGCGGTACGAAGCATCTGCCGTTCCGACCGGAACATGAGATCAAGGCGCCCATCGTGAAATAGGGGCTCCCAAGCATTAAGATGCCTTCGCGGAACGCTCCCGCGAAGGCATCTTTCGTTTCAGGCGTCCCCCCCCCTCGGAATTGGCGGGGGACTGGCTCCGAAGGTGCCTATCCCCCTAGCCATGTCCCCCCAGCTACGGACGAAACAGGAAGCGGGAGAAGGATTCGTCGCCGACCGCAAGTATCTTGGAGGGAGACATTCAGGTTGATTCTTCAAGTGTTGGGGGCCCGACTCTGTCAATGGCATCGACAGATACTCGACTGAGTTTAATGGAGCATGCGCTGTGACTTGTAACTCTGATCTATATCTTGCTATTTCGACCGCTATTCTTAAGCGTTCCTTACTCAACCGCCTTGACTGAGTAGCTGCAGCCCGATAGACTTGCGAGCGGCAAATCAACGATCTTCATGGAGGGCTACGTGGAAAAAAAGAACTGGACCATTCCCGAGCTTCTAGAGTTGTCTGGAGGTTACTGGAGCACCTGCGCTCTGCATGCCGGCGTCAAACTCGACGTCTTCAGCCAGCTCGACAAAGGTCCGCTCCCTGCTGAAACAGTAGCTGCCAGAGTAAAGAGTGACGAACGAGGCATCTCAATGCTGTTGCACGCGCTGGTGGCGTTGGGGCTGCTGGAAAAGCAGGGGGAGAATTTCGCTGCCACCCCCTTCGCCGCCTCCTATCTCTCCCGCAATTCCCACGAGTACCTGGGGCACATCATCATGCACCACCATCACCTGATGGCGAGCTGGGCCAACCTGGACCAGGCCGTTCGCACGGGCGAGCCGGTCCGCGAGAGGGTTTCGCATGAGGACGTTGAGTCGTCGCGTGAAAGCTTCCTGATGGGGATGTTCAACCTGGCCATGCAGCTCGCGCCGCGGGTGGTGCCGCAGATCGATCTTTCCGGGCGCCGCCGCCTCCTCGACATCGGAGGCGGGCCGGGGACCTACGCCATCTATTTCTGTAAGCAAAACCCCGATCTCGATGCCGTCATCTGCGATCTGCCGACCACCCGCAGCTTCGCCGAAAAGACGGTGGCGCACTTCGATCTTTCGGACCGGATCGGTTTCATCGACGTAGATTTCGAAAAGGAAGAGCTTCCCGAGGGGTTCGACGTGGCGTGGCTGTCGCACGTGCTGCACGGCATAGGCCCCGCCGCCTGCGAGCGCCTGCTGAAGAAGGCCGTGACCGCTTTGGAGCCGGGCGGGCTGGTCCTGGTCCAGGAGTTCATCTTGGACGACACGAGGGACGCTCCCGTCTTCCCCGCGCTCTTCTCCTTGAACATGCTGCTTGGCACCCCCGATGGGCAGTCTTACAGCGAGGCTGAGATCGTCCGTATGCTGCAGAGTGCCGGTGCGAAAGACGTGCATCGCCTGCCGATCCAGCTTCCCAACGGAGCCGGGATTGTGGCAGGGACAAAAAGCAGGGGCTAGGGGCTGGGGCAAGTCCCCCTTTGCGAAGGGGGATTTAGGGGGATTTTCAGCTGGTGCCGGTAGATGCAAATCCCCCCCGCCCCCCCTTGGCAAAGCGGGGAGAAAACCGGGGCTGTTTGCAACGGGGGAGGTTCTATGGAATACCAGGGGCACTCGAAGGACCAGATGCATTCTCCAAATCATTCCGACCGCAGCACCTGGCTGGTGTTGCCGCTTTTCGCCGCAGCTTGCGCCGT
The DNA here is from genome assembly GCF_000020725.1 of Citrifermentans bemidjiense Bem. Classification (NCBI taxonomy): domain Bacteria; kingdom Pseudomonadati; phylum Thermodesulfobacteriota; class Desulfuromonadia; order Geobacterales; family Geobacteraceae; genus Citrifermentans; species Citrifermentans bemidjiense. Next base: position 2,394,578 of record NC_011146.1, read on the forward strand.
TGTCACCGTTATCCTGCTCTTGAGCTCCGGGCTCGGCTCCCGGGTCCATCTCTGGCACTTCCGAACCGGCTTCGCCTTGATCAAGACAGCCGGCTACATCGGTCTTGGCTGCGCACTACTGGCGCTGGTATCCGGGCTCATCTCGATCCGGAAGCGGCATGCCAAGGGGATACTCCTTTCACTGCTCGCCTTGCTGCTGGCGCTGGCTGCCTTCGGCATCCCGCTCTACTGGAAGACGCAGGCGCAGGCTTATCCCCGCATTCATGACATCTCCACCGACCTCCAGCATCCTCCCGCCTTCGTCGCGATCAGTTCGGCGCGCCACGCTGGGGTCCGCTACCCTGGCGCGGCTGTGGCGGCCATGCAGCAAAAGGCGTACCCCGATCTGAAGACCGTGGTGCTTCCTTTTCCGCAGGTGGAAGCGTACAAGGTTGCGCTGCTGGCGGCGCGCGACATGGGTTGGGACATCGTGGCGGAACTTCCTGCCGAGGGGAAGATAGAGGCGACCGACACCACCAAGTGGTTCGGCTTCAAGGATGACATCGTAATCCGGATCCAGCCTGCGGGGAATCGTTCCCTGCTGGACGTACGCTCCGTCTCAAGAGAAGGCATAAGCGACGTCGGCACCAATGCGAAAAGGATCCGTGCCTACCTGTCGAAGGTGGTCCCCGAAAGCGTGAAACCGTAGTTCGCTACCGTGCATAAAAAAGGGGGACAGGCTACTTTTTGAAATCAAAAAGTAGCCTGTCCCCTTTTCACTCTGTCCCCTGTTTACCTGTGTAATTCCGTTGGGTTAGTGCCTGCCGAGCCTTAGATCCTTGTGGTGGGCCAGCTCCTTCCAGGTTGATCCTGCCTTTCTCGCGGCAATCAATGCATATCAGGGCCTGCTCCTTGGGCGCCGCCCAAATAAGTGCCATCTTCATAAAAAAAGGGGGACAGGCTACTTTTTGAAATCAAAAAGTAGCCTGTCCCCTTTTCACTTCAGGGAAACGACCTGGCCAAGCTCTGCCTGCCTGCCACTACTGTCATCTTCTGCCGTTTAATTAAGCTGCTGCTGAGCCTGTAGCCAGGTCGGCGCAGCAATCCTCTTTGCCATCCTCTCAAGCTTTCCCGAAAAAAAGCCTGCGCAGCTTCGCAGAGTTAGCTCCCGGTCCAGGTGTGTATACCTGAACTTGGGCCGCTCGTGGCACAGCTTCTGCTAACCAGACTGCATCAGGGCAACGGCGCCCGGCACGCTTAACGGGGCGAAAGCTCCGGAGGAGGGCGAGATGGCTGGAGTTACCAAATCCCAGGTTTTCATCGGCGACACCACGCTGCGAGACGGCGAACAGACGGCAGGGGTGGTCTTTACCGTAAAGGAAAAGATCTCCATCGCGAGGCAGTTGGACGCCATGGGCGTCCACGAACTGGAATGCGGCATACCCGCCATGGGCGAGGAGGAGCGCGACTCGATCCGGGCGCTGGTGGCGTTGGGCCTTTCGGCCCGGCTCATCACCTGGAACCGCGCGGTGGTGCCGGACATCGAGGCGAGCATCGCCTGCGGCGTCGAAGCCGTGGACATCTCGCTCAGCGTCTCGGACATCATGATCGAACACAAGATCAACAAGAGCAGGGATTTTGTGAAGGAACAGCTGAAGCGGGCCCTATGCTTCGCCAAGCAGAACGGACTCTACGTCTGCGTCGGGGGCGAGGACGCCAGCCGCGCCGACAGCGATTTCCTGATCGAGTTGATGCAGATCGCCCAAACAAACGGCGCCGATCGTTTCCGGTTCTGCGACACGCTCGGCATCCTCGACCCCTTCGCCATGTTCGAAAAAGTGGGTCGCCTGAGAGCCGCGGTCCCCGGACTCGACATCGAGGTGCACACCCACAACGACCTGGGGCTCGCCACGGCGAACGCCCTGGCCGGGGTGAGGGGAGGGGCGTCCTACATCAGCACCACGGTCAACGGCCTCGGCGAGCGGGCAGGCAACGCCGCATTGGAAGAGGTGGTCATGGCGCTGAAGGTCGCCTGCGGCATTGACGTCGGCATCGACACCAGGCGCTTTCAGTCGGTGTCCCGGCTGGTGGGGCGCGCCTCCAACCGCGAGGTCCCACCCTGGAAGGCTGTTGTGGGCGAGCGGGTCTTCTCCCACGAGTCGGGGTTGCATGCCGATGGCGTGCTGAAGGACCCGAAGAACTACGAGGGCTTCACGCCTGAGGAAGTGGGGCTGAAAAGGCACATCGTGGCGGGAAAGCATTCCGGGACCAACGGGATCGTGGAAAGCTACCGTCAGATCGGCATTCCCATCTCCAGGGAAGAGGCGCAGGAACTGATGGACAAGGTGAGGAGCACCGCGCAGCGCATCAAGGGGCCCCTGGCGCCCATGGACCTGGTCAAGCTGCACAAGCGGAGAGGGGTTTCGCTGGCGGCCTAGCGCTGAAGGCACCGGAGCCCGAGCTTCGAATCGATGCGTAAAAGTTAGGCAGAAAATCAGGCAGGTGGTTGGACGGCAAGCCGGGAAGACAATTTTAAAAAGGTAAAGCGTAGTAAAATAAGCGTGATACGACTTGGCACGTAAGCTGCAAAGAGAAAGACAAAACCGAATACAGGGGTACATCGATGTACCCCCATCACCCGGCAGTATGGCAAAGGCGCCCACGTTAGCAGTAACGGAGCGCCTTTTTTATTTGGGCCCCGCAAAACAAACGGGCCCCGCACCGCAGCCGACCCCTGAGGGATCATGCCAGGTGCCAGGATTGCCGGACAGGCCGGCAACGGCGACCAAGCGGTTCTGCCTGAGGGCGGAAGCGGTCAGTGGGGCAAAAAGGAGAGGAACAATGAGACAGATCGCGATTTACGGCAAGGGCGGCATCGGCAAATCCACCACTACCCAGAACACCGTGGCAGGCCTCGCCTCCATCGGCAAGAAGGTCATGATCGTTGGCTGCGACCCTAAGGCCGACTCCACCCGTCTCATCCTGCACGCCAAGGCACAGTCGACCGTTATGGACCTGGTCCGCGAGCTGGGCACGGTAGAGGACCTGGAGCTTGAGGACGTCATGAAGGTAGGTTACGGCGATGTGAAATGCGTCGAGTCCGGCGGACCGGAGCCGGGCGTCGGCTGTGCCGGCCGCGGCGTCATCACCGCCATCAACTTCCTGGAAGAAAACGGCGCCTACACCCCCGACCTCGACTTCGTCTTCTACGATGTTCTGGGCGACGTCGTCTGCGGCGGTTTCGCCATGCCGATCCGCGAAGGGAAGGCCGAGGAGATCTACATCGTCTGCTCCGGCGAGATGATGGCCATGTACGCCGCCAACAACATCGCCAAGGGGATCCTGAAGTACGCTTCCTCCGGCAAAGTCAGGCTGGCCGGCCTCATCTGCAACGCGAGGAAGACGGACAAGGAATACGAGTTGATCGACGCGCTGGCCAAGAAGCTCGGCACCCAGATGATCCACTTCGTTCCCCGCGACAACCAGGTGCAGCGCGCCGAACTGCGCAGGATGACCGTCATTGAGTACTCCCCCGACCATCCGCAGGCCAACGAGTACCGCTCCCTGGCCCAGAAGATCGCCGACAACAAGATGCTGGTGGTCCCGACCCCGCTTGAGATGGAAGAGCTGGAAGACCTCTTGATGGAGTTCGGCATCATGGAGGCCGAGGACGAGTCGATCGTGGGCGTGGCCGAGGCTGCAGCGGTTTAAATCACCCACCCCCTGACCCCCTCCCGCCTACGCGAGCCGTAGCGCTTCGGCGCGCAGGCCCTTCGAGGGAGGGGGGACATGCTGAATAAGGAGACTTACATGTCTGAGGCACCAATAAAGAAGGTAGAAGGAATTACAAAGGAATCTACCCAGGCGATGATCGACCACGCCCTGGAGATCTATCCGGAGAAGGCCAAGAAGAAGAGGGCGCCGCATCTCGCCCCCAACGAGGGGGAAGGGGCCTGCGTCAAGAGTAACCGCAAGACCGTCCCCGGCATCATGAGCGCCCGCGGCTGTGCCTACGCAGGTGCCAAAGGGGTGGTCTGGGGACCGATCCGTGACATGGTGCACGTCTCCCACGGCCCGGTCGGCTGCGGCTGGTACTCCTGGGGTACCCGCCGCAACCTGGTCACCGGCGTGAACGGCGTCAGCCAGTTCGCCATGCAGTTCACCTCCGATTTCCAGGAGAAGGACATCGTCTACGGCGGCGACAAGAAGCTGAAGACACTTCTGGCCGAGGCGCACGACCTGTTCCCACTGGCGAAGGGGATCTCGGTCCTCTCCGAGTGCCCGGTCGGCCTCATCGGCGACGACATAAACTCGGTAGCGAAGGTCGCCTCGAAGGAACTGGACATCCCGGTCATCCCCTGCAACTGCGAGGGGTTCCGCGGCGTGTCCCAGTCGCTGGGCCATCACATCTCCAACGACACCATCCGCGACCACATCATCGGCACCCGGGAATTCGCCGAGCCCGAGACCCCGTACGACATCGCCCTCATCGGCGACTACAACATCGGCGGCGACGTCTGGAGCGTTAAACCTCTGCTTGAAGAAATAGGGTTGAACGTCAAGGCGGTATGGACCGGCGACGGCGAATTGGAAAAGATCGCCGCCACGCACAAGGTGAAGCTGAACCTGATCCACTGCTACCGTTCCATGAACTATATGTGCCGCGTCATGGAAGAGAAGTACGGCATCCCCTGGCTCGAGTTCAACTTCTTTGGCCCGACCAAGATCCGCGAGAGCCTGAGGAAGATCGCCGAGTACTTCGACGACAACATCAAGGAGAAGGTGGAAAAGGCGATCGCTAAGTACGACCCCATCATGCAGGCGGTGATCGACGAGTACCGTCCGCGCTTGGAAGGGAAGAAGGTGATGCTCTACGTCGGCGGCCTTCGCCCCCGTCACACCGTTAACGCCTACGCGGACCTCGGCATGACCGTGGTCGGTTCCGGTTACGAGTTCGCCCACGGCGACGACTACGAGAGGACCTCCCCCGAGATGCCGGAAGCGACCGTCATCTACGACGACGCCTCCGAGCACGAGCTGGAGCAGTTCGTGGATGAGCTTCGTCCCGACCTGGTCGGCTCCGGCATCAAAGAGAAGTACCTGTTCCAGAAGATGGGCATCCCGTTCCGCCAGATGCACAGCTGGGACTACTCCGGCCCGTACCACGCCTACAACGGCTTCCCGATCTTCGCCCGCGACGTCGACATGGCCGTCAACAGCCCGACCTGGAAGCTGGTGAAGGCGCCCTTTTAGGGCGCAGATTAAGAGATGAACCAGATAAAGGTTAAGTAAAGGCAGTAGGAACAGCAGATAAAGCTTGAGATAAAGATTAAGTAAAGGCAGTAGGCAGTACCTGTTTTTGTTTTTTTCTCAATCTCAATCTTAATCTCAATCTTGATTTGAGCCGTGCGACGGATTAGTCGCCGACGAAAGGAGCACTACTATGACTGCAGAAGCTGCCGTGAAATACGTCACTGAGATTCCCGAAGAGGAAGTGAAACGGGTCTCTGCGTGGATCAATACCGAGGAGTACAAGGAGAAGAACTTCGCCCGCCAGGCGCTGGTAATCAACCCGCCGCACGCCTGCCAGCCGCTGGGCGCGGAGCTTGCCGCGCACGGCTTCGAGGGGACGCTCCCCTTCGTGCACGGATCGCAAGGGTGCGCCTCGTACTACCGCTCCACCTTCAACCGCCATTTCCGCGAGCCGGCTCCGGCCGTGTCCGACTCCATGACCGAGGACGGCGCGGTGTTCGGGGGGCAGAACAACCTGCACGAGGCACTGGAGAACGCCTACACCATCTATCAGCCCAAGATGATGGCGGTCTTCACCTCCTGCATGCCGGAGGTCATCGGCGACGACCTGACTGCGTTCATCAAGAACGCGAGGAACAAGGGGATCGTGCCGCAGGACTACCCGCTCCCCTACGCCAACACCCCGAGCTTCAACGGCTCGCACGTTCACGGCTACGACGCGATGCTCCTCTCCATCCTGCAGACGCTGACCGAGGGGAAGAAAGTCGAAGGGCGCTGCACCGGGAAGCTGAACCTGATCCCCGGCTTTGACTGCAACACCGGGAACTACCGGGAGTACAAGAGGATCCTGAAGGAATTCGGCATCCCCTACACGCTTTTGGCCGACATCTCCGACACCTTCGATTCGCCCCTGGACGGCACCTACCGTCCCTACCCGGGCGGCACCAAGCTGGAGGACGCGGCGGATTCCATCAACGGCAAGGCAACTTTGACCGTGGCGCCTTTTTCCAGCGCCAAGACCTTTACCTGGATCAAGGACAACTACTCCGGGACCCACGTCTCGCTGCCGACCCCGTTCGGGGTTGCTAAGACCGACGCCCTGCTTCTGAAGCTCTCCGAGCTCTTCGGCAAGCCGGTGCCCGAGTCTCTCAAGGCCGAGCGCGGCTACGCCGTCGACGCCATGACCGACGCGCACCAGTACATTCACGGCAAGAAGTTCGCCCTCTACGGGGATCCGGATTACCTGATCGGGTATGTCTCCTTCCTGTTGGAGATGGGTGCCAAGCCGTACCACATTCTTTGCAGCAAGGGGAACAAGAAGGTCGAGAAAGAGCTCCAGGCGCTTCTGGACGCGTCCCCGGACGGCAAAGGGTGCAAGATCTACATGGGCAAGGACCTCTGGCACATGAGGAGTCTGCTGATGACCGACCCGGTCGACGCGATGATCGGCGACACGCACGGGAAGTTCGCCGCGCGCGACGCAGGGATCCCGCTCTTCAGGTTCGGCTTCCCGGTCTTCGACCGCGTCAACCTGCATCGCTCGCCCCTCATCGGCTACCAGGGCGCCATCAACATGCTGACCGCCATCTGCAACAAGTTCATCGAAATCCGTGACGAGACCTGCGAGGACCGGCACTTCGAGATGATGAGATAAAAACCCAAAACCATTAGCAAGGAGATTGGGAGGAAATCTGAGAAAGCAAAGGCAAGGAGAGAAGCACAAGAAGGTTTAAAACTTAAGTCTTTGTCTTTTCACAGAAGTCCTCAGATGTTCTCCTTGCTAATGGTTTTAAAAAGGAGGCTCCAATGGCGAAGCCAGACTGGTACGACACAACTGATTGCGACACTCACGATGCCGGGGCTCCTAAGTTCTGCAAGAAGTCGGAACCGGGCGAGGGGACGGAACGAAGCTGCGCCTACGACGGCGCCCGCGTGGTTCTCATGCCCATCACCGACGTCATCCACCTGGTGCACGGCCCCATCGCCTGCGCCGGAAACTCCTGGGACAACCGCGGGGCACGCTCCTCGGATTCCCAGATCTACCGCCGCGGCTTCACCACGGAGATGCTGCAAAACGACGTGATCTTCGGCGGCGAAAAGAAGCTCTACCGCGCCATCCAGGAACTGGCGGCGCGCTACCCGGAGGCAAAGGCGATCTTCGTCTACGCCACCTGCGTTACCTCCATGACCGGCGACGACATCGAGGCGGTCTGCAAAGCGGCCCAGGAGAAGGTGAGCGTCCCGGTGATCCCGGTGAATACGCCTGGCTTCATCGGCGACAAGAACATCGGCAACCGCCTGGCCGGCGAGACCCTCTTCAAGTACGTAATTGGCACCGCGGAACCGGAATTCACCACGGATTACGACATAAACCTGATCGGCGAGTACAACATCGCCGGCGACCTCTGGGGGATGCTGCCGCTCTTCGACCGGCTCGGGATCCGCGTCCTCTCCTGCATCAGCGGCGACGCCAAGTTCGAGGAGCTGCGCTACGCGCACCGCGCCAAGCTGAACATCATCGTCTGCTCCAAGAGCCTCACCAACCTCGCCAAGAAGATGCAGAAGGTGTACGGCATCCCGTACCTGGAGGAATCCTTCTACGGCATGACGGATGTGGCGAAGGCGCTGCGGGACATAGCGCGGGAGCTGGACGACCTGGTGAACGGCCTGGAGAAGCGGGTGATGCAGGACCGGGTGGAAAAGCTGGTCGCCGAGTGCGAGGAGAGCTGCCGCGCCGAGCTTGCTCCTTATCGGGAGAGGCTGGCCGGGAAGAAGGCGGTGCTCTTCACCGGGGGGGTGAAGACCTGGTCCATGGTGAACGCGCTGGCGGAGCTGGGGGTGGAGATTCTCGCAGCGGGAACGCAGAATTCGACGCTGGAGGATTTCTACCGCATGAAGGCGCTGATGCACGAGGATGCCTCCATCATCGCGGACACCAGTACGGCGGGGCTTCTTTCGGTCATGTACGAAAAGCTCCCCGACCTGATCGTCGCGGGGGGGAAGACCAAGTTCCTGGCGCTGAAGACGAAGACCCCGTTTCTGGACATAAACCACGGGCGCTCCCATCCTTACGCGGGTTACGCCGGAATGGTCACCTTCGCCAAACAGCTTGATCTCACGGTGAATAACCCGATCTGGCCGACCCTGAACGACAAGGCCCCCTGGGAGAAGGACGCCGAGGCGCAGAAAGCGGATCTGGCCTACGCCGCCGGGCATGCCGCGCGCTTCGCCGCCGAAGAGATCAAGGCCTCGCGGGTCAAGGTGCCGACCAAGAACGCCACGGTAAACCCGCAGAAGAACTCCCCCGCGCTGGGGGCGACGCTCGCCTATCTCGGGATCGACCGGATGCTGGGGCTTTTGCACGGCGCCCAGGGATGCTCCACCTTCATCAGGCTGCAGCTCTCCCGGCATTTCAAGGAATCCATCGCGCTCAACTCGACCAGCATGAGCGAGGAGACGGCCATCTTCGGCGGCTGGGACAACCTGAGGGTCGGCCTGAACCGGGTCATGGAAAAGTTCAAGCCAGAGGTGGTGGGCGTGATGACCACCGGTTTGACCGAGACCATGGGGGACGACGTCAGGAGCGCCATCGTCAAGTTCCGGGAGGCGCATCCGGAGCACGATGCCATTCCCGTGATCCACGCCTCGACCCCGGATTACTGCGGCTCGATGCAGGAAGGGTACGCCGCGGCGGTCGAGGCCATCGTGGCGACGGTGCCGGAAGGGGGCATCGGAATACCTGGACAGGTAAGTATTCTGCCGGGTTGCCAGCTAACTCCTGCCGAGGTCGAGGAAATCGCGGGAATCTGCGAGGCGTTCGGGCTGGATCCGGTGGTTGTGCCGGACATCTCCAACGCGCTGGATGGGCACATCGACGCCACCGTCTCGGCGCTCTCCGTAGGGGGAGCCACCATCGAGCGCATCAAGGCGGCGGGGCGGAGCGAAGCGACGCTATATTTCGGCGATTCGCTGGCCGAAGCAGCCGGGGTGCTCCAGGACAAGTTCGGCATCCCGAGTTACGGGTTCACCTCCATCACCGGGCTCAAGGAGACGGACCTATTGATGGCCACGCTCTCGGCTCTTTCCGGACGGCCGATACCTGTGAAATTCCGGCGCTGGAGAAGCCGCCTCATGGACGCCATGGTGGACAGCCACTACCAGTTCGGACAGAAAAAAGTGGCGCTGGCGCTGGAGGCGGACCACCTGAAGGGGATGACACATTTCCTTGCCAGCCTCGGCTGCGAAATACAGGTCGCCATTGCTGCAACGAGGACGCGGGGCTTGGACCGCTTGCCGACGGAGAACGTATTCGTCGGGGACCTGGAGGACCTGGAACAGACCGCGGCGGGAGCCGACCTGTTAGTGGCCAACTCCAACGGGCGCCAAGCGGCGAAGAAACTAGGGATCAATGCACACCTGAGAACCGGGATGCCCGTTTTCGACCGGCTCGGGGCGCACCAAAAGATGTGGGTCGGCTACCAGGGGACGCTGAACCTGGTCTTCGAGGTCGCAAATATATTCCAAGCCAATGCCAAGGAAGCGCAGAAACTGGCGCACAACTGAGAGGCAGAGAAGAGGCAGATTGAGATTAAGATTTAGATAAAGGCTAAAACCTTGGCTACAGAATCTTCTTTATCTCTATCTTTATCTTTATCTCGCTTTTCAAGGAGAGAGTATGAAGATCGCTTTTACTACAAAGACCGGCGAAACCATCGACATGCACTTCGGGCAGGCGGATTCCTTCCACATCTGGGAGGTCGGGCCCGAGGAGGCGCATTACGTCCAGACCCTCACCGTCGGCGAGCACGGCAGCGACGAAGAGGACCGCATAGCTGCCCGGGCGAGCCTCCTTGCCGACTGCGCCATCGTCTATACCATGCAGATCGGCGGGCCTGCCGCCGCCAAGCTGGTAGCCAAACGCATCCATCCCATGAAGACCAACGTGGAGGTCGGGCTGAAGGAATCGATCGAACGGATGCAGGAGGTGCTGCGCGGCAACCCGCCCCCCTGGCTGCGCAAGGCAATGAACAAGGATCTGGCAGGGTCATTTTGGGACGAGGATTAGTTTTCCGGTTCGGGTGGACGTTCAGGTGAATGATCAATAAAACGTGGATAAACCATCAAGATAAAAGGAGAAGTATCATGGCTTACATCACCGGTTTGACCAAGGAAAAGAAAGAGTGGACCCCGCAGTTCATCACATCCATCGACGAAGAAACCTGCATCGGGTGCGGTCGCTGTTTCAAGGTCTGCGCCCATGACGTGCTGACCTTTGAGGAGGTGGACGAGGACGATTCGGCCAAGATGTTCATGAAAGTCGACAACCCCGGCAACTGTATCGGCTGCCAGGCCTGCGGCAGGACCTGCTCCAAGAAGTGCTTCACCTTCGCGCCGGTCGTAGCTTAGAAGCGCAGATAAAGATAAAGATTGAGATTAAGCAAACCAACTTCTTCAGACCATTCCAGGTTTTCACTTAATCTCAATCTTAATCTCAATCTGGTTTATAGGTTCTACTCAATCTCTATCTCTATCTGGTTTTAGGGGGTTTTATGCTTTTCGCCGTTGCCTCAAAGGATGGCAAGGAAATAAACCAGCACTTCGGACACGTCGAGCGGTTCCTCATCTACCATGTGGAGGGCGATTCGGTCGCCTTGCTGGAGGAGCGGCCTGTGGAGAAGTACTGCCGCTTCGACCCTGACCACCCGCTGCGTGCCCACACGCTGAGGGACACCGCCGACGCCCTCAAGGGGTGCCGTGCCGTGGTCTGCTCCATGATAGGGGAGGCCCCGAAGGCAGAACTGGAGCGTCTGGGCGTTGAGCCGTACGTGGTGGAAGGCGAAATCGAGCCGATCCTGCGCGACCTGGCCAAGGCTTTGTAAAACCAGATACAGATTAAGATTGAGATTGAGACTGAGAAAACCAAGAGAGGCAGATAAAGATAAAGATTAAAATTAAGGAAACCCCGGGTTTTGCCTCTTCTTAATCTCAATCTTAATCTCAATCTGATTTTTACATGGTGTCATTCAACCACTGCAACCTTCCCCCCTGGGTCATCGCTTCCCGGCACTTCAACGACAACCCGCAGTCGTTGGAAATCCAGGGGGTGCGGGCCGTCAACCGCTTCCTATTCAACAAGCTGGACGTCATCGCCACGCCTGAAGAACGTGCCGCCGTCTTCAACGACTACATGTCGGTGAAGTTTCAACTGCACCAGTGGCAGCAGGAGAGCGCAACGGCGCGCAAGAGCCTGAAAAACAGCTACCTGCGCTTTCTCAGGGGGTGGATGATGGACTCCAACTCGGTGGAGGGGGCGGTGCTCAAAGGGTGGGTGGAAAGCAGGATGGGCCTTCCGCCCACCTTCCATAACGTGCGCATCGCGGGGATCCACGACGAGAACTACCTGCAGTATGCGGTGGACCGGACCAAGGGAAGCGCGCGCACCTCGGCCATCAACTCCCAGTTCGATCTTCTCTACGAGTACAGCCAGTACGAACTCGCCAAGAGGTACCCAGACCGCCGCCACCTCACCCTGTATCGCGGCACCTTCGAGCGTTCGGAGCACGACAAACTGGAGACCATCTCGAAGCGCGAGGAGATCGTCCGCCTCAACAACCTGAATTCCTTCACCACCGACGAGGAACGCGCCTGGGAATTCGGCTTCATCGTCTGGGAGGCGCAGGTCCCTCTGGAGAAGATCTTCTTCTTCAGCGAACTGCTGCCTAACTCTATTCTCAAAGGGGAGGGGGAGTGCCTGGTGATCGGGGGAGAATTCCGGGTGAAACGACTGCTCTGCACCATCTGAAACTGCGGCTCGCGCCAAGACGTAAAGACGCAAAAAAAAACCGGGCCGCAGGGTTAATTTCGCCGGAACTGAGGCGAGAGCTTCACCAGCGCCTCCGAAAGTTCGATTATCTCGGTCAGCACGTCCTTGGAAAGTTTTTTGCGCCACCTGGCTGGTATCGCGTCCTCGCCGTAATAGGCACCTGCCAAGGCTCCGGCTATGGCGCCGGTGGTATCGGCGTCACCTCCCTGGTTCACCGTGTCCACCACACACCCCTCGAAAGATCGCGACCTGAAAAAGCAGTACAAGACGGTCTGCATGGTGTCGACCACGTAACCGGTGGCGAGCCCCTTGTATGGATCGAAGCTGAACTTCGGGTACTTCTCGATCAGGTGCCCGGCCTCGCGTCGTAGGCGGTGCATGGAACTTCCTGCCAGCGCCAGGTGCAGCAGGCGCCCCAGGTAGATGGTGGCGGCGTCGGACAGGGGATGGTTGTGGGTAAGGTGGGCTTGCTCCAGGCTGCAGGCTTCCAAAAGCGCGGCGTCGCCAGCGGTATAGAGGCCGATGGGGAGGGTCCTCATCACGGCGCCGTTGCCGCCGTCCCATTCGTTGGGCGGGGTTTCCAGCGTGCCGTGCAGCATGTAGTTCCTGATGCCGCGCCGGCAGGTGTCGCCCACGTCTATCGGCTTCGACTTGAGCCATCCCGCCAGGTTGTCGGCTGCCTGTTTACGGTTCCAACCTCGCGCCTTGACGATGGCGCGCGCAAGGCAGAGCGACATCTCGGTGTCGTCGGTGACCTCTCCGGGGTTCAGCCTCAGCCATCCCCCTCCCACCATCTCCTTTAAGACGCCGTACTTCTCCTTGATTTCCCCCCGCGTCATGAACTCCACGGGAGCCCCCAGCGCGTCACCGACCGCAAGGCCGATAAAGGCTCCCCTGGCGCGGGAGAGCAGATCGCTATGGTAGGAGTGGCTGGACATGCGCCGACTGCTGCAATAAGCAATCCTGCCTGCCAGTTTTTTGATTAAACCCTCTAGCAAGCATCATCCGGCACCGCGGGGTATATTTCGCTCACCCCCTGTTGAAAAGGCTCTTCCTGGTGACAGCCCCCCCTCCCTTGACGGGAGGGGGATGGGGGGTGGGTAAAGCCGCAATGTTTGGAGATTATGGCACTTTCCCCCACCCCCTAACCCCCTCCCGCAAGGGGAGGGGGGACGAAGAGCGACCTTTCCCTGACTTTCCAGTTGAACCTTGGAAGGGGGTATGTGGCGATATGAAATCCCTTTTTCCCAAAGGGGGACTTTCCGCTGATGCTTTACGCCGCCGCTGTGGGCAATGCACAAAAAATAGTCTGATGCTGCAAGTGCGAGGCAACTCTGCAGCTAATGAAGCACTAGGCGCGGTGTGGTAAATCATCCGGGGTGCTCAATCGAGCGGGAACATTCTGCGGTAAAGATGAATGCCTGCCGTCAATGGGCGAAGCCCTGCTAATGTGCAGTGTTGCAAGGCAAATATGGAGAGATAAAAGCGGCTTTCATCACCTCCCGAACCCCCCTGGTCCCACCTGTAAACGTCATCCACACCGGAAGCTGGCATGCTAAATGCTCATTAGGCTCCAACAGGTACAACGACGTATCTAACATAAACGGCAACGATGCCCGGCGCGGATAGAACATATCCCGCCGGGCATTTTTCGTTTTCAGGCACGGCCTGAAGCAAGGATCAAGGAGGATGACATGGCGACATCGTGCGAGAAGATGAAGAAGATCCAGGGGCATCCCTGCTTTGGCGGCAACCACCATAAAAACGGGCGGATGCACCTCGCGGTGGCGCCCAAGTGCAACATCAAATGCGGCTATTGCACCCGGCGTCACGACTGCGCCAACGAATCGCGCCCGGGCGTCACGAGCCGCCTGCTCTCGCCGGACGAGGCGATCGTCAGGGTGAGGGAGGTGATGGCAAGCCCCATCACCGGCCCCATCATCAAGGTCATCGGCATTGCCGGGCCGGGGGATCCGCTCTTCAACGAAGAGACCTTCGACACCTTTCGTTACGTGGACCGGGAGTTTCCGCAGTTGATCAAGTGTCTGAGCACCAACGGGCTGCTGCTACCCGACAAGATGCCAGTGCTTAAGGAGATCGGACTGCACAGCCTCACCGTCACTCTCAACGCGTTGGACCCGAAGGTCGGCGGCAAGATCTACTCCCACGTCTTCTATAAGGGGACCAAATACACAGGCGAGGAGGGGGCGGAGATCCTGGTTCGTAACCAGTTGGAAGGGATCCGCCAGGCGGCGGAACTGGGGCTGACCATCAAGATAAACACGGTGCTGATACCCGGTGTGAACGACGAGCAGATCCCGCTCATCTCGAAGAAGGTTAAGGAACTTGGGGCCTTCGTGATGAACATCATGCCGCTCATTCCGCAGGCCGATTTCGCCCATATCGAGCCTCCTTCAGCAGACCGGCTGGATGCGCTACGCCAGGATAACGAGAAGACCATTGGACAGTTCAAACACTGCAAACAGTGCCGTGCCGACGCGGTGGGGCTGATCTGCGAAAACCTGCAGCTCGCCATCGCCCCGGCGGCGTAGCAGATGATCGAACCGTTCGTCGAGTCCGACATACCTTCCTTCATAGCTCTAGCCAGGGAGGAAGGGTGGGTCTGCGGGGCCTGGGAGTTTCAGTTCCTGCTGCAGAATTTCCCTCAGGGCTGCCTGGCTTGGCGCGAGGAGGGGAAGACGCTTGGCTACATCACGTCGCTGCGGCACGAGAACAGCGGTTGGATCGGCAACCTCCTGGTAACGAGCGAGGCGCGCAGGCGCGGTATCGGCGCGAAACTGATGGAAGGTGCCCTCGATGCCCTGCTCTCCAGCCAGGAGGCGACCGTGTGGCTCACCGCCTCAGCCAAAGGAGTAGGGCTTTACAGGAAGCTCGGTTTTCTGCCCATCGACAGTATCAATCGCTGGAAAGGGAAAGGGACAAGCGACCCCCGCGCGGAGAGATTGCCACATCAGGATCTGCAAACCATGCGGGAAGTGGATCGGGCAGGGTGGGGTGACCGGCGGGATGGGCTTTTGGATGTCACCGTCGGCCGCGGATGGAGCTATTGCGGAGAGCACTCCTTCCTTTGCTGCCAGCCTTGGGAAGAAGGGACGCAGATCGGGGCGTGGGGGGCGCTGATGGAAACTCAGGCGGAGCTTCTGCTGGACCGGGCCCTTGGAGGATTATTGGGACCCGTCTTTCTCGATGTTCCCGCCGGGAATCTCGCCGCTGCCTCGTTGCTCACCAAGAGAAAATTCTCCATAGCCGGCAGCAACACGCTCATGTACCTGGGAGCGCAACCAAGCTATGACAACAAGAAGATCTTCGCGCTGGCTAGCATGGGTAGCATGGGGTAAGGAGAAGAGCCAGGGAGGGGGAAGGCTTGGGTGAGGAGTGGGAACGTAGCTCAAGGGCAGTCAAAAGACGGTGCCCGCCTGAGGTCGGCGGTGAGTTTATAAGAGACAAGGAGGCCAGACATGCTGGTAATTGCCTGCCTGAAGCAGGTCCCGGATACGACGCAGGTGCAGATCGATCCCGTCACCAACACCCTGGTGAGGGACGGGATCCCGTTCATCGTCAACCCTTACGACACCCATGCGCTGGAGGAGACCCTGCGTCTCAAGTACAGCCACGGGTTGAAGAGCGTGGCGCTTTCCATGGGCCCCCCCAACGCCGAGGCGACGCTGAGAAAGGCGCTGGCTCTGGGCGTTGATCGGAGCATCCTCCTTTCGGATCGAGCCTACGGCGGCGCGGACACTCTGTCGACCAGCAACGTACTTGCTGCGGCAATACGGAAACTGGGCGAGAGCGAGGAAGTAGGCCTCGTGTTCTGCGGCAAGCAGACTATCGACGGCGACACGGCGCAGGTAGGCCCGGGGATAGCGGTCCGGTTGGGATTCTCCCAGTTGACCCTGGTGGATCGTATCGAGAAACTCGACCTCGACGCCAAAACGATAACGGTGCGTCGCAAGCTGGAGGGACGATACGAGATCGTCGAGGCGCGGTTGCCTGCGATGATCACGGTGGTCCGGGAACTGAACCGCCCGCGTTACCCAACGGTGCCGATGCGGCTGGCATCCGCCAAGGCCGAGGTGGAGTCTTGGAGCAACGAGCAGTTGCAGTTGGACGTGAACAGCGTCGGGCTCAAGGGGTCCCCTACCTGGGTAAGCCGCATCTTCTCGCCTGAGCGGCAGGAAGGAGAGATCATCGGCGACGGCATGAACGATCCCGTAGCCGCGGCCCGTCTGCTGCTCGATCGCCTGGTCCAGGGGGACATGCTCTCCGTATAGGTCCCCTGACTGAAAACAAAAGGGGACAGGCTACTTTTTCGAAAAATAAAAGTAGCCTGTCCCCTTTACGAAGCGAAAGCGCTCCATCCCCCAGCGGGGGAGGGTTGGGGTGGGGGAAGGCAACGTGCCACGTCGGCCACATTATAAGATCAGCGATCACAGAAGGTGACCCAATGAGCGAACCAGCAAAAGTGAAGAAGCCTCGCGGCAAGGCGCGGGTGATAGCGGGGAAATGCATCGCCTGCGGCGCGCGCTGCCAGAGCGTTTGCCCCATAAACGGCGTGGAGATGAGCGAACAGGGCGAACCGGTCATCGAAACGGAAAAATGCATCGGCTGCGTCAAGTGCGTGAAGGCCTGCCCCGCCGGCGCGCTGGAGATGTTCTACACCCCGGAAGAGTTGGCTATCATCGCGAGCTTCGAGAAGCACGGCGGCGAGGAGGTCGACGAAGAGGAGCTTGAGCGTCGCAGGAATGTGGCGGCCTACAAGGGGGTCTGGGTCTTCGTCGAGCAAAACGACGGGGAGGCGGCGAAGGTCTCCTGGGAGTTGACCGGCGTGGGGCGCGAGCTTGCCGATACGCTGGGGGTACCGCTCTCCGCGGTCATCATAGGGAGCGGCGTGGATCATCTAGCCGACACCGCCTTCAGCTACGGCGCCGACCAGGCCTACCTCATCGACGACCCGGTGTTCCGCCAGTACCGGACCGAGCCGTTCCTCGCGGCGATGTGCCACCTGATCGAAAAGCACAAGCCCGAGGTGGTCCTCATGGGGGCGACCGGTATGGGGCGCGACCTGGCCGGCGCGGTGGCAACCCGCGTCAAGACAGGCCTCACCGCCGACTGCACCGGACTAGGCATCGACGCCAAGGGAAACCTGATGCAGACGCGTCCGGCATTCGGCGGCAACATCATGGCGACCATCATGTGCGACCGCTTCCGCCCCCAGATGGCCACGGTACGCCCGCATGTCATGCCCATGCCGCAGCAGCGCGCAGGTGCGAAGGGCACTATCATCCCGGAGAGCTGTCCCATCCCGGAATCCTCGATCTTCACCCGGGTATTGGAAGTGATCACGGACAAGGGGGGGAAGGACAAGGTCGACGTGGCGGGAGCCGAGTTCATCGTCTCCGGCGGCCGTGGACTGATGGCGAAGGAAAACTTCGCCCTGCTGGAGGAACTCGCCGAGGAGTTGGGCGGGGTGGTGGGGGGCTCGCGCAGCGCGGTCGACGCGGGGTGGCTGCCGCAGGACCGGCAGGTGGGGCAAACGGGCAAGACGGTCCGGCCCAAGATCTACATCGCCTGCGGCATCTCCGGCGCCATTCAGCACTTGGTCGGCATGCAGGATTCCGACGTCATCGTCGCCATCAACCGCGACCCCGAAGCGCCTATCTTCGAGGTGGCGACCTTCGGCATCGTCGGGGACCTTTTCGAGGTGGTGCCGGCCCTGACTGCCCGGGTGCGGGAAATGAAACAGCTGAGAAGCTGAAGCGCAAGTAAACCTTCGATCCTGCCGGGAGTCATACCTATGGAACATACTTTTTTCGCTGTCCTGCTGTCGCTTTCCATGGCTGCTTTTGCCTTCAGTTGTTACCGCCGGCTGGCGCTGGTGGCCATCGGGAAGGAGGAATACCGCTTCGACCAGCCGCAGGCCCGTTTCAAGGAGATGCTCGTCTACGCCTTCGGGCAGAAAAGGGTGATGAGCCGCCCCTTCGGCCTCAACCACGGGGTCATCTTCTGGGCCTTCCTGGTACTCGCGGTGGCAAACGTTGAATTCCTTGTGTCAGGCATACTGCCGGGCCTCTCTTTTGCGCTTTTGCCTGAACCTTTGCACGGCACGCTCGCGTTTGTGTTCGAAATCTGCTCGCTGGTGGTACTGGTCGCGGTGGCTGTCGCCGCCGTGCGCCGCAGCATAAACCCGCCGTTCCCGGGGGCGCGTACCTTCGAGGCCTACTTCATCCTCTCCATGATCGCCATCCTTATGTTGGCCTACTTCGGGATGAATGGCGCCCTTATCGCTTCCGGTGCGCGCGAGTCCACCTACCTTACCCCGGTGTCAAACCTCTGCGCCAGCCTGCTCTCCTGGACCCTAGCCGACGCCCAGCTGAATCTCGCCGCCAGGGTGTTCTGGTGGATTCATGCCGTGGTGTTGCTGGGGTTCATGAACTATCTTCCCTACAGCAAGCACATGCACATACTTACCGCCATACCTAATGTCTTCTTGCGGAACATGGGCAAGAGCAACACGCAGCCCCGCGAGGAATTCTGCGAGGGGAACAGCTTCGGAGCGGCAACCGTTGACCAGCTCACCTGGAAGGACCTGCTCGATTCCTTCTCCTGTACCGAATGCGGCCGCTGCCAGGACTCCTGTCCGGCAGCAACCACAGGAAAGACGCTCAACCCGCGGGAGGTGATTCATGCCATGAAAGAGAACCTGCTGCAAAACGGGACCGTGCTGGAGAAGCTTGCTGGAGACGCTCAGGCGGAACGAGCCGTCTCGCTGATAGGGGAGGGGAAGAAGGGAGCGACCCCGGAATCCGCCCTTTGGAGCTGCACTTCCTGCGGCGCCTGCATGGAGGCGTGCCCGGTCTTCATCGAGCATCTGCCGAAGATCGTGAAGATGCGGCGGCACTTGGTGCAGATGGAGGCGAAGTTCCCCGACGAGCTTTTGAACTTATTCGAGAATATGGAGCAGCGCTCTAACCCCTGGGGGATGGCCCCGTCGGAAAGGAGCAAGTGGAGCTCTCAGCTGGAGCTACGCCCTTTCGTGGCGGGAGAGACTGAGTACCTCCTCTTCGTCGGCTGCTCGGGCGCCTTCGATGCCAGGAACAAGCAGGTGAGCGTCGCCCTGACCCGGGTGTTGGACGCTGCGGGCGTTTCCTATGGCGTCCTGGGCAGGGATGAGAAATGTTGCGGCGAGAGCGTGCGCAGGTTGGGCAACGAATACCTCTTCGACCTGATGGCGCGGGAAAGCGTGGCGCAGTTCCGGGAGAAGGGGGTAACCAAGGTCATCGCTCAGTGCCCTCATTGCTACAACACGCTCAAGAACGATTTCCGGCAGTTCGGGCTGGAGCTGGAGGTGCTGCATCACAGCGAGTTGATCGCCGGGCTTCTTGCTTCGGGTGAGCTGCAACTGGAGGGAAGGATGGAGGAGTTGGGAAACCTGGTCCTGCACGACTCCTGCTACCTGGGGCGCCATAACGACGTTTACCAGCCCCCGCGCTCGGTGGTACAGGCGGTAACCGGTAAGGCAGCAGGCGAAATGGAGCGCAGCCGCGATAAAGCCTTTTGCTGCGGCGCCGGCGGTGGGCGGATGTGGCTTGAGGAGCACGAGGGAACACCGATCAACCGGGCGCGCGTCGCGGAGGCGCTGGCGTTGAAACCGGATACCATCTGCGTCAGCTGCCCTTTCTGCATGACTATGTTCGAAGACGGGGTGAAGGAGGTGCCTGGCACCGGGGTTCAGGTAAGAGACTTGGCCGAGTTGGTGGCCCAGGCCCTCCCCAAGACATCAAAATAAAGAAGCGTTGCGCTTGGAAGGTGTTTCCTCCAGCCACTTCATGACGGAGAAGGCATGGTCCTCTTTCATGTACTGGTTGGAGTAGAGATACACCGCCTGGGTTTCGGGGTGGATCAATTTCCTTATGTCCGTGAATTCGGGATGGTTCAGGACCCGTACTATGCAGGGCTCTAGTGAAGCGTGTGGAATGCCGAAAACCTGGCTTGTGAAGGCCGTGATATTGATGGGCCTGGGGTAGATCCTTGACTCTTCTCTGACCGTATGCGCGATGGTGGTGCAGGTGTCGTTGACGGCGGTCCGTGCCAGAAGCACGGCGTATTTGTCGGTGATGTGCCGGTCGCTGTAGAGGTAGAGCGCGCCGCTGCAGGCGGAAACCGTTTGCACGTCGCGGTAGCATTCCTGGGCTTGCATCTCGTTCATGATGGAGCAGATCTTGACCGTCCGCATCTCCGGCCACAGCGCGTAGATTGCGTTCAAGGGGGTGAGGGAAATGGTGACTCGCGAGTCTCGCCGGATTTTCTCGGCGATGATGTGCTTCATCTCTTCGATGCGACCCTTGGCCTCGGCGTCGGTGGCCGACATGTGCGCCAGGGAGTAGAAAAAGGTCTGACGCGAAGAGGTCATGATCGTCTTGATGTCCCGGTAGGCCGCATCGTTTGGCATCCTGGTCCGCACCGCTTTGTGAATACTCTCAGGCAGGTCCTTGGCCAGAAGTGTCAGCATCTCTCCCGGAGTCAAAGAGCCGTGCTTTTTGGAGTTGCTTCTGACTGTGTGTGCGAACTTTGCCATTACCTCGGCAACCTGCTCTTTGACCGTTATTTCGTCGGCAGTCTCTACCTCCTGCCTCCCTTCGACACCCGTTTCAAGTCCTTGGTACATTGTCAGTACCACCTCTCGTATTTTTGTTAGAACTGTCTAATTCAGATTCTTATGATAATACATATTTCTCCTATGTAAACCTCCCCACGGATTTTTTGCCTGCTGATGCAGACCTGCTTTAGAGATCCCAGATAATGTTGGACCGCTCAAAGTACTCCTGCTACACTGCGCACCTGTCAGCACCCGGCTCTGACCGGCATCCTTTCCTCTTAGTGGTATTCATGCGTCGACTCTGTCTTCATTCCTTGTTGCTGGTACTGTTTACCGCTGTTTCCGTCTTTGCCGGCCCCCTCGACGACTGCCGCGAGTACACGCAGTTTGGCGTCCCTGGCACCTCTGGCGATCTCCTTTGCCGCAAGGGATACCTGCTCTCGCACGACGCCAAGCGCAAGACCCCGGTCTGGGTCGTCGAGCGCATGACACGGGAGCGGCTAAAGGCGGTCCTGAAGCGCTCCGACCGTTTCGTGCCTGATGCGGAACTGCCCAAAGGGCAGCGGGCGGAACTGTCGGACTACAAAGGATCGGGATACGACCGGGGGCACATGGCCCCAGCGGCGGACATGGCATGGGATGCAGCCGCCATGTCGGAGAGTTTCTATCTATCCAACATGGTTCCCCAGGCGGGGGAGGGGATGAATCGTGGTATCTGGGCCGAGTTGGAAAAGAAGGTGCGCCAGTGGGTGGAGAAGCGGGGGGGACTTTACATCTACAGCGGGCCGATCTACGGCGAAGGTGAAGTGAAAACCATCGGCCGCAACAAGGTGGCAGTACCGGATGCTCTTTTCAAAGTGGTCCTCGATCCGGTAAGGCACGAAGCAATCGCGGTGGTCATGCCCAATCGTCCGCTCGACACCCGCGACATGCCGAAGTACCTGGTTCCGGTCCGCGAGGTGGAAAAACTGACCGGCCTTGAGTTCTTCTCCACACTTCCCCAGGAGGAGCAGGACCTGATCGAGGTTCCCAAGCCTGAGGCCCTGTGGCAATAAAAAAAAGGAAAAGTAGCCTGTCCCCCTTTATCTTCTCTTCACCGCGGCGCCGATGAACTCGGCCGCATCCTTTTTCAACTGAGCCAGTGACTCTTTTTCCAGATACATCATGTGCCCCGAGCGGTAACGTCGCACGGTGATGTTCTTCTTCAACTCCGGTGCGACCCCGAGATGCGCCACGGTGTAGTCGGTCGCGAAATGCGGGGTTGCCAGGTCGAAGAGCCCGGAGGCGATGAACACGCCGAGGTAACGGTTCTTCGCCATGGCGTCACGGAGATTCTCGCTTGTGTCGGCGTAGCTGTTCTTCGCCTCCCAATCCCAGCGCCCGATGCCACCCCCAAGGACGAAGTATTCCAGGTCGCTGTGGTAGTTGAGTTCATCCCGCAAGTAGAGGTTGACGGCGGAGGTGAAGGGCGAGCGTATGGTGCTCACGGTGGGATCGAAGGGGAACGATTTGCTGGGGGCTGTGTTCGGGGCGCTGAAGCGGGTATCCATGATGCCGGTGATCCTGCCGTCGCCCCGCAACAGTTCGGCTGCGAAATCCCGGCTGTCGATGCGCAGGTTGCGGTTCTCCACGAAGCTGGCGCTAAGGCCGGTGAAGTGGGCAAGCTTTTCGGACACGGCACGGCGTGCCGCCGGATCGAGGCGGTCCCCCTGGTTCAGCGCCGTCAGGTAGTCGCTTGCGGCCCATTTTTCCGCGTCTGCCAGGGTCCGTTCCAGGTCTCCCTGCAACTCGGGCGCAAGCTTCTTGTGATACCAGGCGGTTGCCGTGTAGCTGGGAAGGAAGAGGGAGTAGGGGAGATCGTTGCCGAAGTCGAAAGAGACGGTCTGCAGGTTGAGGATGGACGATATCAGCAACACCCCGTTCAAGGCGATGCCATGCTCCAGAAGGGATTCAGAAAGCGCTGCCGACCGGAAGCTCCCGTAGCTCTCGCCAGCCAGAAAGAGCGGGCTTCTCCAACGCTGGGTCTTGCTGAGGTAAAGCCTGATGAACCGCGTCAGGGAGTCGATGTCGGCTTGAACGGCGCTGAACTTCTTGGCCAATTCCGGTTTCGCCGCCCGGCTGTAGCCGGTGCCGACAGGGTCGACGAAGACGAGGTCGGCAAGATCGAGCCATCCCTGTTCGTTGTCTACCAGTTGGAAGGGGGGCGAAGGCATGTTGCCGTCCGGGAGCATCTGTACCCGCCTGGGCCCCATGGCCCCCAAGTGCAGCCATACCGCGGCCGCTCCCGGTCCGCCGTTGAAGACGAAGATTAACGGCCGATTGGCATCGCGTTTTTCTGCGTTGTAGGAGACGTAGAAGATCTGCGCTTCGGTCTCTCCGGCATCGTTTAACAGGGGGAACTCTCCGGCGGTGGCAAGGTATCTGATCTCCTTGCCGGCAATGCGCGTGCTGTGGGCGGTTGTGACCGTCCGCCCAGGCGTTGCCGACCCTGGTAAGGATTCCGACTTGGCGGCGCCTTCCGCCGTTTTCGAGGCAGCCGTTTCGGCGCAAAGCGTTGTTGCCGGTAGCAGGGTTCCCATCGATAAAGCGAGGAGCATCAGTAAAGGTTTGATCAAGGTATCCCTCCCAACCGCAGCGGGCCCGAAACGAGAGTCCGCTGCCATCGCATCGACATTATTACAGCTTTTCGCTCCCATGAATCTATCACAGTAAACCTTCTAACGAAAGCGCGGCATAGGGTAGAAAAAGAAGCACCTTGCCCCGCTGCAGGCGGCAAGGTGCTGTTGGGACGATGGTGGGAGGGTTCGGTCAGTAGGCGACGTAGGGACCGTTGCCGAGGGTGGAGCTCTTTTGCTCAAGGCCGAAATAAACACTTCGTCCCAGGAAGAAGGGGAGGCCCCAGTCGAACCCGAAGGTCGAGGGACCGCCGACGTCGTTGAAGACGTTGTTAGGGGAATTGGCCAGGGTGACGAAATTGGAGATGTTGAACCCTACAGTGTTGGTGGGGGTCCCCCCGATGCCGACGTTGGTGGCGAACAGAGCGCGCGTGGCGGGCGGGCAGAACCAGTCGGAGTTCGGGGAGGCGCAGACAGGCAGCACAGAGGGGTCTGCGTTCGGGAAGAACAAACCGTTCGAGCCGGTGTCGAAGAAACTGATCGTGTTGACGCCGTTGAATATGGTCCTGATGTCGCCGAATTGGTCCGTCGGGAAGGCGATGGGCGAGGCCGGCGTGTTGTTGGTGCGCGTGCCGATGCCGAAGATCACCGAGCCGCTGACCGACGGCGCACCCACCCCTACCGGGACTGCCGGCAGCTGCACTATCAGCCCGTTATTGTCCACCGGCAGGCGGGCCACCGGGTTTTGCACCTGGTCTGCCAGGGGAACCGTGGTTCCGACACAGCTGGTGCCGGTGCAGCGGTAATAAACCCCGTTGTTCGCGGTCACGACGCACCCCGGGCCGCAGTCCTCCGTTAGAACGCCGACGCCGAGGATGCCCGAAAATCCAGAGGAGACCGGCGTGGGATCGGCGTTGGCGCAGGGGAGGGGAAGGGAGCCGAAACTTGAATCGATGACTTGAATGGGGATCTGCACCGCGGGTTCATTGCCGAGTTTCACCGCAGCCGTCATGATCGGTCCCCACAAGGAGCTTCCGTCGGCAAACTCGACGCAACCGGTGAGGGAGCCGCTGCCGCTTGCCACTGGAGTAAGCGAAAGGTTGCTGATTGCCTGCCGGAATACCCGCAGCCCGTAGCTCCCGGTATCGAGCAGGACGTCGTTGACCGTCTGGCAGGCGGAGAGGTCGGGATTGCACACGGTCACGCTCACGCACGGCTTATTCAGGTAGCTCCCGGCAGAGCAGAGTCCGCCGTTCACCGATACCGCCATCACGTTCGCCGGGACCCCAGCCGGCGAGGCGGTTACCGTCGTGGAGCCGGTAAGGCCGCCGAAAGACGCGTTAATCAACGAGCTCCCCGCGGCGACGGCGGTCACGGTCCCCTTCGCCCCGGTGGCGTCGCTTACGGTGGCGACGGCGGGGGCCGTGGAGGTCCAGGTGGCGAGAGCTGTCACGTCCTTGGTGCTCCCGTTGGAAAAGGTTGCCGTCGCGGCGAACTGCGTCGACGCGCCGATGTCTTGCGAGGAGTTGGCCGGCGTGACGGTTAGGGAGCTCAGAGTCGGAGCCGGAGCGGGGTTGTTGCCCCCTCCGCCTCCCCCGCCGCAGCCGGGCATGATGATGAACGACAGCAGGAAGGTCCAGATCGCCAGTAGGTTAACGGATCTCATTGAGGTTCACTCCTTGAGGGACCAGTCCAGGCAGGTAGGCCCTCCCCTGTAGGTTTCGCATATGACCCCATGTCTCGACCACGACCCGGTTCGACTTCACCTGGGTCTGCCTGTGTCCGCGCTTGCGTTGCTGCTTGGATAGGGCCGTACGGTACTCCTGGTCGTAGGAGCCGAGCAGTTGAGTGAGATCCGGATGGACCAGCCCGTTCCAGGCAACGGCGAAGACGATGCCCGATGGCGTCTGGTACTCACGGACGGCTGTCGTTTCCGAGGTCATCTCCTGCATTGCGTATTTTGTGCGATGGATTGTGCTGCGGGTGACCGTGGATAAGGCTTTGCTGTCTTTCGCGATGGAATCGCCCCTCTCTCCGAGCGTTGCCTGCGCCTGTGGGGCTACCCAAAGCAACGCCAGAGCCATGCAAAAAGGTGTGATGCCGCGTCTAACTTCCATGTCCGCCCCCGAATCCTGAGTGAAATTTGGCTCCCACAAAAAAAAACTTTTCCATTGTATCACGCAAGATTAATTTTCCTTTACGTTGTTGTTTATTTTTCGCTCGGGAAGGGCGCGGTCGGGGGGGAGGGGGACTGGCTCCGCAAGGTGCCTGTCCCCCCTTCTTTCTTGGATCTGCGTTTCTCACTCCCCCTCCGGGGGCGGGAACTCGATGAGATAAGCTCTGCCTCTGTGTAAATCGGGGGGCGCAGGGCAGAGGGCCAGAGGAGCGGCAGGAAATGGGGGAAACAGCTGCGGAATGAAGGCGAAAAAACAAGGGGAGAAACAAGAACAGGGGCCGTAAGGCCCCTGTTCGCGTAAAGCATGCTGTGGTGAGATATTACTTCGCCGGTTTCTTGTCCATGTACTGGATGATCTCGGCCGTCAGGTCCTTGGGTTTCAGCTCTTCCGCCAGGTAGAGCACCGCCTTTTCTTCAACCACAATGGCGAAACCGTTGGCCTTGCCGTAAGCGGTCGCGGCTTCTTTAATCTGCGCATAGACCTGGCTGGTCAGTTTTTCCTGCATTTCCGCCATTTCCGACTCGCTCGCGCGCACCATCTTCTGGAAGTCCTCGACCTTTTTCTGGAATTCCGTCCCCTTGGTCTGGCGCTCTTTCGGGGTCATGGTGGGAAGCTTCGACTCTATTGCGGCCTTTTGCTTCTCAAGCTGCTTCTGCTTTGCGTCGATTTTTTCGCGCAGCTTGGCAGACCGTACGCTCAGCTTGCCAGTGGCGGCCTTCCCCTCTGCGGTTTCGGAGGCAACTTTGTTCAGGGTTATGAAGCCGACCTTCACCTCTTTTCCAGCAGTGGGAGCCTGGGCTATTTTCTCGTCTTTAGCCGCAGGGGGTTGCGCTGCGGGCGCCGCCGGAGTTGCGGGAGCTGTAGTCGCCGCTGTTTCTGCTGGCGCCTGTTTCGCTGGTGCTGCGGCTGACGGTTGAGCATCCGCGGCAAAACCGTGACTGGCGATGAGGGAGGTGAGGGCGGAACCGATTAGCAATGCGGCGAACCTGTTCATGTATGGGTCCTCTTAGCTTTTTAGTGATGACTGCAGGGGAGAGAGCATAGTGCCTTTGCTTCTATTTGGCAAACAAGAAGTGAGGTCAATTCAATTATCCATGTCACAGGACAATGGATATTGACTCAAATACTTGCCGCTGTTACCATTCCCCCCTCAAGGAGGAGCGTGGTATGCCCGATATAACACAGAGACTGAAGTCATCGATAGAAGCAGGTGCCGCCGACCGTGATCTACTGGCAGAAGCGCTGAGAGAAATTACGGAGCTGAGAAAGAAAAGCGACGCACTGGAAGAAATCCTGATTGTGCTGGTGCGCACCCAATTGCCGTTCGATGCCGAGGAAAACAGGGAAGAAGCTATCGCACATTTCAGTGAGCGTTACCGCAACGCCACGCGCGAGGCGTCCGACCTACTCGGGCTGAACCTGCGCAGCACTATAACCAGGACAGAGCCGAGGACGTAGCGGCACTAAGGGAGGATGCATGACGGACGACATTCGCGGGTGGATTTTTATAGCTGTCTTCTTCCTGCTCCCGGGGCTGATCGGCGCCTGGACCGCCTGGTCCAAGGGGCGCAACCCTTTCACCTGGTTCCTGCTTAACTTCGTGTTTCCCCCCACCTTGATGGTGACCCTGTTCCAGAAGCCCTTGCGCCCTGTCTCCGGCCATTACCGGCAGTGCCCGAAATGCAAGGAGTTCATCAAGTGGCGTGAAACTGTGTGCAAGTACTGCCAGACCGAGCTCGTTTGAGTTGGCCATGTTCTGGAAGAAGCAAACAGATTTCACGCAACTTTGGAGCGAACTCTCCCTTTTCACCCGCAGGGATGTGACCCAGGGAATCAAGCTTGCCAAGTACAAGAAGGCGGCCGGTTCCCTGCTGAAAAGCGACCCCGTCTCCGGGCACGCGCTTATGGGGCTGGTCGCCTGTCTGGAGCACGACCTCTCCTCCATGCACGCCCAGCACCTGAAGGCGATCGAACTCTCCCAATCCTGCCTGCCGTTGATGTACTACGCCCTCTCCCTCGAAAAAAGCTGCCTCTGGAACGAGTGCGCGAAGTACACGCTGCTCGCCCTCGACCTCGCCCCCCAGGATCCGAAGCTCCTGAACGCCGCCCTGCGCATCGCCCCCCTGACGGGGAGGTTTTCGCTTCAAAAAAGGCTGCTGCAGCAGTGGCAGGAAAGCCACGAAGGGGTGCGGCACCCGGACCAGGGGCATTTCGACGCGCTCAACGGCAGCCTCGCCAAGCACGGGCTCCTGGAAAAGGACCTGAAGCAGGTGATAACCGCCGTGGGGGACGCTTTCTGCGAGAGCGACGCCATTCTCCTCAAGCACCGCTACGAGCTGGTGCCCCTGAAAGACGGCACCTTTTTCATCCACTACCGTTTCCTGCTCCCGGACAACCTGGTCGCCTCCTATTACGAGGATCTGATAGCGGCGAAACTCGACGCTGCCGCCTGCCACCCGCGCATCTTCGACGTTTTCTCCTTCTCAGTCGAAAACGAAACGATGTACGAGCTGTACGACTACATGGATCGGGAGTTGGGGGAAAGCGCCGACACCATCAAGGTCCCGGACCCGGAGCAGATAAAGCTGATCGAGGAGCTGGTGGCAGGCGTGGAGGTCTGATCGATGGTGAGCAACGAATCGCGCATCCGCTTTCACGCGGCGTTCCAGCAGGTTCTGGACGAACTGGTAACCGCCGTGGCGAAGGAGAGGGAAAGGGATCCCCAGAACTACAAGAAATCGCCCCAGGCGAAGCTGTTGGCGCGTGTCTACAAGACCATCAAGGACGAGGTCCCTGCGGACCCGCAGCACCCGAGCTTTTATCAGGGGGAGACGCCGGGGCACGTCTACCGGCAGTGGAGGCGGGCTAAGCCGGACGAGCAACATCGCCTTTTCTTCAAATGGGATCGGGAGAGCAACGCGATCATCTATGCCTGGATGAACAGCGAGGTCAGCCTCACCAAGTACCGCAGCCACATGGACGCCTACCGGGCCTTTCGGGTTAAGAAGTGAAGGGGCACGGGTCCGCTTCGACCTCTCCCCCTCCCTAGACGGGAGGGGGGAGTCATAACGATGGACCGAGCGAGGGTAACGGCGAAAGTGGGGGCGGGTGCTGTTCGTGATCAGTGGTTCAGAACGGCGATAGCGGCGCAGTAGCCGGTTTGGACGGGTAGATCGTGCAGGCGCCACCTGCCGACGTCCTCCGGCGTGATCCGGTGCGCCAGGAGCGCCGGCTTTTCTCCGGGCAAGAGCGACATGTCGAAGCAGGTGGAAGGTTGCGAAAAGCCGGTGCCGATTCCCTTCAGGTAGGCTTCCTTGCGGGTCCAGCAGCGGTAGAAAGCGGTCAGTTGCTCTTTCCAGGGCAGGCTGAACAGCTCTTGCTGCTCGCGGGGAGAGAAGTAGCGCCGGGCTATGGGCGCGAAGTCGAGATCCGGCCGCAGCTCTTCCAGGTCCACCCCCACCTCGCCGCTGAAGACGACGCCGACCAGAAGGCATGAACCGGAATGTGACGCGTTGAAACCTATGGGACCGTTTGCGGCATCACGCTGCAGCGACGGTTTGCCGTGTTCCCCAGAAGCAAATCCGATTTCCCGCGCTTCTTCCCCGGTCACCCCCCCCAGCAGTTCGCGCAGTATCCCTCGCCCCACTAGGAATCGCTCTCTTTTTACCGGGTCCAAAAGACGATCACCCCGCAGCAGTTCATCCGGCGAGAGGTGGGCGAACAGACGCTTTCTTTCCGCTTCGGAGCGGTCCAGGGAAGCCAGCTCGAAGAAGACTCCTTCCTCGCCCGGAACCGGTATCAACGACCTTGCCTCAGGGCGTCTTGCAGCAGCCTAAGCCCTTCGTCGATGGATATGCGGGGGTGGTAACCGAGATCGGCGCGCGCAGCGGAGAGGTCGAACCAGTGCGCCGTGGCCAGTTCCTTGGCTACGAAGCGGGTCATGGGGGGCTCGCCGGAGAGGCGCAGCATCTTCCAGAGGGTCTCGCAGACCACGCCGGCGCCGTAGGCAAGGCCCGGGGAGACCTGGCGCGTTATCGGGGGAAGCCCTGCCGCCGCGAGGATCCGGTTCACCATCTCCCAGAGCGGGATGGGTTCGCCGTTGGAGATGAAATACGCCTTTCCCGCCGGCGCGCTTCCGGCTTTCAGCCGGTCAGCCGCGTTCAGGTGCGCCTCGGCGGCGTTCTCGACGTACACCGTGTCCACCAGGCAGGGGCGGTTGCCGATCCGCTTCAACGCGCCCGATCGCGCCTTCGCCACGATGCGCGGCACCAGGTGGTTGTCGCCGGGGCCCCAGATCAGGTGGGGGCGCAGCGACACGGTCGCCAGCTCAGGTGCATTGGCCGCGAGCACCGCCTGTTCGGCCAGTGCCTTCGTGTGTGGGTAATGCGCCTCGAAATGCGCAGGGTAGGGGAGCGACTCGTCCCCTCCCTCCACGTCGGATCCGTCGAAGACGACGCTTGGGGAGCTGGTATAGACGAGCCTTTCGATGCCGAGCCTGCGGCAGGCCTCGATGACGTTTTCGGTGCCGGTGACGTTGGCGCGGTAGTACTCCTCGAACTCCCCCCAGATCCCCGCCTTCGCGGCGACATGGAAAACGACGTCGCACCCCCGGGCCGCGTCCGCCACCGCTTCCGGATCCGACAGGTCGCCCCGGCGCTGTTCCACGCCCAGCAGGGCCAGTTCCGGGTACTCGCCGCGCGAGAAGCTGACCGCCTGGTCCCCCCGGGCCAGCAACTGGCGCACAATGGCCGAGCCTAAGAAGCCCCCGCCGCCGGTCACGAGAGCCTTCATTTGAGCCTCGCAGCCGCCCAGACCGCCAGTTTTTCCCGAAAGATCTTGGCGTTGTGACGGATGTCCACCGGGAAGGCCGGGTGGAATAGTATGGTTTCAATCGACTTGGTGTGGATGTGGTCCTGTGCGTATGAGAGAAGCTCGGCCCGGACCAGTTCAGGATCCACCTTGACGTCCTTTTCCAGCTCCACGCAGAGCACGGGCTTCAGCTCGCCGGGTGCTCCCACCCCCACCAGCGCGGTGCGGAACACCGCCGGGTGGGCGTTGAACACTGCCTCGCACGGGATAGTGTAAAGCGGCCCGGACTCGGTCTCCACGCGGTGCGACTTGCGTCCGCAGAACCAGATCCTACCTTCCTCGTCGCGCCCGCCCAGATCCCCCATGCGGTGGAAGAAGGAACCTGTCTCGGGATCGGCGATCTTGGAGAGATGGTCCGATTCCGGGCGGTTGTAGTACCCCCTGGTGACCTGCTCCCCCTGCACCACGATCTCGCCGATCTTCCCGGTCGGTACCCGCAGCGATTCGTGCCAGCTGCAGATAGGGTCGTCGCTGATCTGGACGATCTCCAGTCGGATCCCCTCGACCGGCCTGCCGACGCAGACGCCGCCGCCGGCATCGGTGATCTTCCGGGTGGTTTCCAGGATCTCGGTGCTGCCGATGGAGCAGACGGGGAGCGCCTCGGTGGCGCCGTAAGGGGTGAAGACCTGCACGCCGGGGTTCAGGAGCGAAGTGAAGCGCTCCAGTACCGCAGCCGACACCGGGGCGCCGGCCGAGATGGCGCGTCTCAAGGTGGGAAGCTTCACCTGGTGCTGCACCCCGTAGCGCCCGACCCGGTTAATCAGTGCGGGTGAGCCGAACATGGTGGTGACGCCGTAGGTATGGATGGCGCCGATGATCTTCTTCGGGTCCACCGACCCCGGGCGGGTAAAGTCCATCTCCGGGATAACGGCGGTCATGCCGAGGGCGGGGGCGAAAAGGGCGAAGAGCGGGAAGGTAGGGAGGTCGATCTCGCCCGGCTCGATGCCGTAGACCTGCTTCAGCGCCTGCACCTGCGCCGCGAAATTGCCGTGGCTGTAGACCGCCCCCTTGGGAACCCCAGTGCTGCCGCTGGTGAAGAGGATGGCGGCGACGTCATCGGAGCTGGTCGGGGCGGGGACGAAGGGGGAAGCGTCGGTGTGCTCGTCGATGATCCTGTTGAGGGTGGTTCCTTCCCAGAAAAGGCGCGGACCGACGGTGATCCAGGTCCGGATGGTCTCCTTGCCCCAGCCGAAGATCAGCCGCGCTAGGTGCGCCTTGGGGATGCCGATGAAGGCGTGCGGCTGCGCCTCGGCAAAGCACTGCTTCAGGTTCTTGATCCCCAGCCCCGGGTCGATCAATACCGGCACCGCGCCCACCTTGAAGAGCGCGAAGGTAAGAGCGAAGAACTCCGGGCTAGGCGTCACCATAAGCACAGTGCGCACGCCGCGGCAGATGCCGTTGGCGATCAGCCCCCGTGCGATCCGGTCGCTCAGCGTGTTGAGCTCGGAGAAGCTCAAGCTCCGGTTCTGCTTGGGGAAGATGATGGCCCTCGTGTCGGGCTGGCGCTTCGCCATCTCCGGCAGGTGCGCTGCAATGTTGACCAGTTCGCTCTCTAGCATGGCCTTAACGGATCTCCCCGGGTTTAGTCTCTCGCAGGAATTCGGCAATCATCGGCACGACTTCTTGCTTCATGTCTTCCAGGATGTAGTGTCCGGCGTCGGGGTAGTTCTTCACCTTCGCCTTGGGGAAGCGGCGCCTCCACTCGGCGAGGAAGGTCCGGTCGAACACGAAGTCGAGCTCCCCCCAGAAGATGGCGATGGGGAGATCGGCGAAGCGCTCAAGACCCGCCGCTATCTCGCTCACCAGGTCGTAGTTGCGGTCGCCGGGGGCGAGCGGGATGTCCTGCACGAAGCGCAGCGTGGCGATGCGGTTCGCCCAGGAGTCGTAGGGGGAGCGGTACGCCTGCTGCAGTTCGCAGGGCATCGGGTTTTTCTTGCAGCCGACGATGGAGGCCCCCACGCTGAAGGCGTTGAAGCCGCGCACCAGAAGCGTCCCCAGGGCCGTATCGCGGCAGATCTTCAGCCCGAGCGGGAAGGGCTTCTCCTTGGGGAGATGGAAGGCGGCCGTGTTCAAGAGCACGATGCGCCCGATCCGCTCCGGGTGCCGGTTGGCGTACCCCATGCCGATCATCCCGCCCCAGTCGTGCAGCACCAGGGTGATCTTCCCTTCCGGGTGCAGGTGGTCGATCAGGCGCTCCAGGTCGTCGATGCGGCGCGCGAGCGTGTAGTCGTAGCGGTCGTCGCCGGGCTTGTCCGAGAAGCCGCAGCCGATGTGGTCCGGAACGATGCAGCGGAAATTGTCGCGCAGCGCCAGCACCAGGTTTCGGTAGTAGAAGGACCAGGAAGGGTTCCCGTGCACCATGACCACAGGCTCGCCCGCGCCCTCGTCGAGGTAGTGGTAGGAGAGGCCGCCCAGGTCCAGCGTGCGTCCGGTGAAGGGGTAGTGCGCTTTTATATCAAGAGTCATTAGATACTCACCTGTGTCTGTGTGTTCGTCGGACGCTGAAGGGGACTGGCTCCGCAAGGTGCCTGTCCCCCTGAGCGGGAGTCGCCCGAGCGGGAGTCGTGTTAGTAGCGATTGAGACAACCTTCCCTCACCCCGACCCTCTCCCAAAGGGCGAGGGGGAGCTTGCGGAAGTCTGTGAGTAGCGGGTGAAACAATCTGCCCTGCATCTCTGCGAGATTGCGTGGTTGAGGGGCGGGGGGGGTGAGGGAAATCTTTTACCAATCCACCCCAAGCATCAGGCAGTTGAGTCCGCTCCCTATCCCAAGAAGCGCCACCCGGTCTCCCTCGGAGAGGACGTCCCTCTCATCGGCAAGCGCCGCCGTGAGGGGCAGAGAGACGGTCCCCATGTTCCCCAGGAATTCGTAGCTGGTGAAGTCCTTCTGCAGCGGAATTCCCAACGTCTTCAAGATTGCGCTTTGGTGCGCGCTGCCCACCTGGTGGCAGACAACCCGGTCTACGTCGTGCTCGCCCCAGCCCACCTCGGGAAGAAACTGCTCCCAGGTACGGCGGCCGAGCTCGACCCCATAGTTCATCACGCTGACCGCATCGGTGCTCATGGACTGCGCGAAGCCTCCCTTGCCGTCGGGGGTGATGCCCCAGAGGCAAAGGGCGTGGTGCTCCGGGGCCGCCTGGGTCAGGCCGCCGCGCAGGCGCCGCCTGCCGGATTTGGAGAAGGAGCCGTCGGTCAAGAGCACGGCCACCGCGCCGGAGCCGCCGGTGAGGGTGGCGAGCGAACTGGCGAAGTTCTCCATGCTCCTGTCCTCGAGCATGCGGGCGATCATGATGTCGTTGATTTCCCTGGCGCTCTCGCAGGAGACCACCAGACCCGCGCGGATCTGCCCCAGCTCGATGCGGTTCGCGACCTCGAGGATGCCGTTCAAGACGCCGAGGCAGGCGTTGGAGAGGTCCAGCACCGCGACGTTTCCCGAGATGCCGAGCCCGGCGGCCACGCGGCAGGCGGTGGCAGGTTCGAACCGCTCGCGGCAGACGCCGGTGTAAAGGAGCGCCCCGATCTCGCTGGCAGGGACGCCGGCAGCCGAAAGCGCCTTTTTGCCGGCGGCCACGGCCCCCTTGGAAAGCTGGAAACCAGGCTCCCACCAGCGCCGTTCGCGAATGCCGGTCAGCGCCTGGAGTTGTCCGGGGGTGAAGTGCAGGGTTTTGTAAAGCGGTTCGAGCCGCGCCTCCAGCTCGTCGGAAGTGACGACCACCGGAGCCAGCTCGTAGCCGAAAGATTCGATAAATACCTTGGAATACTTCATTCATCACCTTAAAAACGGAAGCTTAAAATCAAAAAAGCATGACCACAGAGGACTCGGAGGTTCACGGGGGTCACGGAGGAAAACCAAATTCTATTTATTGTTGAACCAGCACCCGAGACCTCAATTACAAGCCTCGCTACACAGGATCACAGAGGAGAGCAGTTCATAGCTCCCTCCCCCCTTGCGGGGGAGGGTTGGGGTGGGGGGGACGGCGCCATTGACGACTTCGTTGGCAGCTTCACCCACCCCTCGATCCCCTCCCGTCAAGGGAGGGGAAGAGTATGTTCTTGCGCCGACCACTGCGAACATGGCCGCCTCCATCAAATACCGCCTACCCCCGCTCCAACTGCAGCGTGAAGTCGTTCATCTGGTAAATGGCACGCCCGTCCACATACAGGAACCCGGCGGCAGTAAGTACCTTGTTGGCGTCATCGACGGCGGTGATCCAGGCAACTACGGTGACTTCCTTATTGGTCGGCACCACTTGGCCGCGGTAGAGCCAGCGGTGCTCCCGCTCCAGCGCCACAGCCGCAAGAGTGTCACCCTCCTGCCAGCCCCAACGCTCGACCGCCGCAAACTTTACCAGTTGCAGGAACGACTCAAGCCCCAGCGACCCCGGCGTCACCGGGTCTTCGTAGAAGTGCGCTTTGAAGTACCAGTCGTTCGGGTCAACCAGTTTGGTCCCTTTCAGGTAACCGAGACCGGCCGGGCCGCCGTCGGCGACGTAGAGTTCGATCTGGTCGATCATCCTCAGCTTCTTCTCTGGGTATGGGCGGCTCTCGGGATAGAGGAGCTTCTTTCCTCGCGCGACCTCTTCCGCCGTCGGCTGGTGCGGGGCCGCTTCCCTGATGCCGACTTGGTTCGCCAGCGCCTCTTTGGCGAAGAAGCCGAACATGGTGTCCCCCTCATAGAGGACGCCCTGGCGGTCGGCTACGCTGAAGCTGAACTCCTGGATGATCATCCCGCCGCTGGTCGCCGCCTTGGTGAGGGTGGCGGTCGCGGTGAGCGTGCCGGTCTCAGGCGTCACGGCCCGGTGCTGCACCGCCGTTCCTCCCAGGTTCCTGAAGGAGATGTCGTTGGGGGTGGTGAGCGCGGAGCCCACGTAGGCTGCGAGCCAGCCGCAGGGCTGCAGTGCCGCTTCAAGCAGCACGGAGAAGGGCATGCGCGCCTGGCGGTCGGCGGCGAAATACCACTCGTCCACCGGGATGTCGTACTGCGCTTCGGCCATCGCTCCGGGGACCATCTGCCAGGGCTCGCCACGCACCGCGGTGACCCGGTCCATGAACTGGAAGGGAGGTCCGGGGAGCCGGGCGATCTTTCTCCCGCTGTCGAAGATCCGGTACCTGTCGCCGAACCCTTCGGACGGCTTGCCGTTACTGTAAGCGAGGATCTGCGCCTTGGTGTAGACGGCAGGTTTCACGTCGTAGCCGGCGGCTGACTGGGCCGGCACAGCAGCTATTATGCTAAGCAGTTCCTGGCCCTTGGCACCCCAAAGTTCAAGCAGCGCTTGATGGTTGGTTCCGGTCAGCTGGGCGGACATGTTGGTGATCTCGACGATCGGCTTGCCGTCGGCGTACATCAGAGCGTCCACGATGGCGTAGGGCTCGGGGCGGTAACCGAGCTCGCGCACCGTGACCTCGTAGGTGACCACCTTGGTTGTCTCCAGCACCTGACCGCGGCAGCAAAGCTGGCTGGCGACGCCGGGAACGGGTTGCCACGCGGCGCCGTCAGACTCGGCGACCCATCCCAGGCGCAGCAGGAAGATGCGCAGCGTGTGCATGCAGCACTCGTACATGAGGGTGCCGGGCATGACGCGGTCGTCGACGAAGTGGCAGGTGATGAACCAGTCGTCCGGGTGGATGTCGGCCTCGGCGCGGATGAAGCCCAGGCCGCAGCGACCGCCGTCGGGCACCAGTTCCATGACGCGGTGCACGAGTTCCATCCTGCCGCCCGGTATGGTTAGTGGTCTGCCTACGCGAAGTCCTGCGAAGAGGGGGCCGAAGCAGGCCGCGAGATCCCCCCTGCGTAGCGCGTTCAACTGATCCGCGCTGTAGGCTGCTGGCTGCATCGGCACCAGGTACTTCCAGTCCGGCGGGAGCTTGCCTGTCTTGGGGCGGAGGTCGATGGCGCCCCGCACGATCCCCTTGCCGGCGTCCAGTTCGCCCTGGGTGAAGAACCCGGCGCAGCCGTTGCGCATGGATAGAAGCGGCTCCCCGTTCACCGTCGCCTCGAAGTGGAAACGGAACAGGTAGGTCTCGCCCTGGCGGAAGAAGCGCTCGATGCGGATGTCGTAGTTGATGGTTTCGCCCGGCCCCGGGAGCTCGCGGTGGAAGGTGACCACGGCGTCCAGCAGGCGATATACCGCCAGTCCCTTGGTGATGAAGTCGATCCCCAGGTAGCCGGAAAGAAAGAGGTCCGCCTGACCGGCCTCGACTGCGATGCAGGTCGGGATGCGGCCACCATCCAGGTACCAGGCGCCCGGATGCACGTCGTGCTGGGTCACCACGCGGCCGCTGGTCATGGATTTGGGCTCACCCTCCAGCGCCACGATGCGGTGCACCAGTTGCAGCGGCGTGTCGGGGAGCCGGACGCGGGTCGGGAAGCTGTCCGCCTCGGCGAACTCGGGCCCGAGCATCTTGGCGACGGAGCCCACGGCGAACTCGAAGCACATCTGCTCGTCGTAGAGCGCGGGAAGGGCGCCGGGGTAGGGGGCAGGCCGCACTGTCACCGGGGGGGCTGCGGGTACTGCCGCAGCCGGTTCCGGAGACCATCCCGGATAATTACCCGTTGCCGGGAAAGCAGATGCCGCATCCAGTGGCATCCCCGCGGCCAGCATCTGCTGCTGCAGGGATATCTGCAGCGCCAGCGTCTCGGCGATGGAACGGCTCAGGTCGGTGGCGACGCGCAGGTAAGCCTCATGGGCCTGCTGGGATGCTTCCTGGGCGGCGGCGAATTCGCGCAGCAGCGGTTCCTGGATCGCACCCTGGATGGGGAGCGGCGAAACGGCCTGTAGTGGCGCGGGGTTCACTTGCGGCTGCCCCATCTGGGGCTGAGCCGCCTGAGGCTGCGCCTGAGTTGCGGCATTGTGTGTCGATGGTGCTGTCGGTGCAACCACTTGATCTGCAGCCGGAATCGACAACGTACTTACCGGCGCATCTGTGGACCGCCTTATCTGGGGGGGCTGCGGTACGGCTACCTTGGTTGCGGCAGGTGCGGCGGAAACGGGCGCCTGCGGCCTGACAGGCGGTGCCGCCTGTGCCGGTGCGGAAGCTTCCATTCCCGGGCGCGACGGTGCAAAGGGGTCGCCGCCGGTAGTGAAGCGAAGGGATTTCCCCTCGCCGACTAAGGCCGTGGCGCTGACACGCGCCGGTGCGAGGGCGAACAACGGTTCGAAGTCGACGGGAACGCGCTCGGAGGTGAGCTGGGCCAAAAGCCGCAGCAGGGCCGAATTGGCGTCCACCCCGGGGAGGCAGACGGAACGCGCCATGTGGGGGCGTCCGGCGAGGATGCGGCCGATCATGCGGCTGCAGGAGCCGCCCGGTCCCATCTCGATGAAGTACCTTACCCCTTCGGCGTAGGCCGCCTCGATCACCTTGGGGTAATCGATCCCCTCGATGGCCTGGGAGAGGATCGAGTCGGCTGCGGAGCGCCGGTGAACCTGGTACGCCGCGCCGGCGGCGCCGCTGTAGAAGGTAACCCCAGCAGGAGGGGTGGTGTTGAAGTTGTGCAGGTCACGGTAAGGGTTGGCCACCTGGCGCGCCACCTCGCAGTGCACCGTGGTGACACCCTGCAGCGGGAAGAAGCGGCAGTCCAGCATGGCGACCAGATGCTTCACCCACTTCACGTCGCCGCCGATGACGCATTCATCGGGGGTGTTGACAATGAGGAGGTAGACGCGCGAGGTTTTCTTCAGCGCGCGCCGCACCTCGCGGGCCGGGGCGTCGACCACGCCGATGCTCCAGTGGATTTCCTTCCCCTCGGTTTCCCCCCAAGCCTCCCGGGCGGCGCGGCATTCGCCGGCCAGGTCGCGGGTGAAGAGGGTGGAGGCCTTCATGCGCGACAGCATGAGGTCGCGCTCGATCCAGGTGCGGCTGCCGAAGAGGCCCGCGGATTCTCCCAGGCTGTAGCCGATCACGGCGCTGGGGTCGATGCCGAATTGCCGCACCACGTCGGTCACGGCGCAGCCGGTAGCGACCTGGCCGAAGATGACCGCCAGGTGGTTCTCGTTGACGCTCTCCATGGGGGCGCCGTTCCAGAACTGCTCCGGCTGGAACTGGTCGCGCAGGTAGAGGTTCTCGCCGTCCTGGCGGCGGTAGACCTGCGGCCAGCGGGCGGACAACTCCATCCCCATCCCGGCGAAGTGGTTGCCGGAACCTGGATAGACGAAGCCGATCTTGCCCGATTTCCCTATGGGCTCGGCGCTGAAGAAGATGCGGTCGCGAAGCGACGGGTGAAGCACCGCATCGGCGTAGGCCGGGTCGGACTGCACCATCCGCTCCCCCTGCAGGCAAAGGGATGAAAGCTCTTCGAGGCTGCGCGCTACCAGGGCTATCGCCAGCGGCTCGCCGGCCAGGCTCCTCTGGCTGAGCAGGTCGTGCGATAGCGCGGAGAGGGACGGCGCCGGCTTTTTCTCCGCCTGCTGCTTCAACTGCTGCAGGCGCTCGGCCAACTGCTCTCGGTCGGCGCCGGCGACGCAGAAGAGATACTCCTCCCACCCGCCCAACGGCGCGACCTTCTCGGCCGCAGCTTTCGGCTGCTCCTTGTCGTACCCCAGAAGCACCACGTGGCTGCAACTGCCGTCCACACCGAAGACGCTGACGCCGGCGTGGCGCGGCCCCTCGCAGCGGTTCCTGAGCCAGAAGCGCGAGGCCTCCGGCAGGAAGAGCGAACCGCTTCCGGAGACCTTTCCGAGCGGCCGCTCGCCGGAGCGGGCCCCGGGGATGATCTCCTGGTAAAGCGCAAGGCAGCCGCGGACCAGCGAGGCTAGGCCGCTGGCGGCGCCGGTGTGCCCTATGTCCGCCTTGACGCTGGCGACGGCCAAGCGCCTTTGTGAGGCTGCGGCGTGTGCGGGGTCGTCGAAGAACTCGGCAAGGGCTGCCGCTTCCATGCGGTCCTCGGCGGCGTGCCCGCTGCCATGGGCTTCGAGGTAGCCGACCTTGTCCGGTGTGATGCCGGCCTCGCCATAGGCGCGCTCCAGAGCGTGCCGGTAAGCGGCTGTGCCTGGTAGCATCAGATCGCCGCTGGCGGTACCCAGGCCGCCGATCACGGCGTAGATCCTGTCCCCGTCGCGCTCCGCGTCTTCCAGACGTTTGAGGATCACGCTGGCCGCGCCTTCCCCGACGATGGCGCCGTCTGCGGACTGGTCGAATGGGGTTGCGCTGCCGAAGCGGGAGTAGGGGCGTCCCAGGTGCTGGCCGATTGCCGCCCTCAGGTCGCCGGCAAGGTCGACGGCGCCTACTACAGCGCGGTCGATCTCCTCGCTTTGGAGTTGGCGCACCGCGGTCTCCAGGGCGCGCAGGCCGGAGCTTTCCTCGCTGGAGAGGGTGAAGCTGGGGCCGCCGCAGCGGAACTCGCGGGCGACGCGGCTCGCCACGACGCTTCCCAAAGCACCCATGGTCCGGTTGGCGCTCAGTGCCGGGCCGGCCGCTTCACGCAGCTGCGCGACCCACTGCTCGAATTCCTGTTCGCTCAGGTTGAGGCCCAGCTCCTTCTCCCACTGCCGCGCCTTTTCGGCTATGGACCAGCGGAAGGCGAAGTTGGTGCTGTTCAGGTCGAGGGCGATGCCGATGAAGACGCCGGCGCGCAGGTTCTCCTTCTTGTCCATACCCGCGTCGGCGATGGCCGCGGCGGCCGACTGCAGCATGAGGAGCTGCTGTGGGAGCATCTCTTCCAGCTCCTTGGGCGGAATGCGGAACTGCCCAGGGCTCTGGTCGAACTGGTCCAGATAGAAGCCGGCGAAGGGGGTCTCCTTCAGTTTCTCCTTGGCGAACCAGGCGCTCTTCTCGGCTCCCCACCAGTCCTTGGGCTGGGTCGGGCGGGCCGGTGTACCTCCGCCCAAGACGCGTGCCTGGAAGGAGGTGAGGTCCTGCCACTCTCCGAAACGGGCGTCCAGGCCCACGACGGCTATGGGGCAACCTTTTGCCGGGGCGGGGGAGGCGGTAGCCTCGCTCTCAGGGAGCCACTCCTCGACCAGCAGGTGGCCGTTGATGCCGCCGAAGCCGAAGGCGGAGACGGCGGCGCGGCGCGGGACGGAGTCTCCGCGCCTTTTCCAGGGAGCGGCGCTCTGCAGCACCCGGAAGGGGCTTTGTTCCAGCTGGAAGTTGGCCGGCGCGGCGTTGAAGTTGGCGGTGGGGGGAAGCGTCTCCTCCGCCATGGACAGGAGCACTTTGGTGAGTGCTGCCGAACCAGCCGCGGTCAGAAGGTGGCCGATGTTCGACTTGACCGACCCGATGACGCACCCTTTACGCGCTTCTGGCGTCTCGCCCCAAAGCTCCCTGAGGCTCGCGACTTCGGTGGCGTCACCTACCGGGGTGCCTGTTGCGTGGCACTCGATCAGGTCGACGTCCTGCGGTTCCCATCCCGCTTTGGCGTAGGCGGCGCGCATGGCGCGCAGCTGCCCGTCGGAAAGGGGGGCCAGGAGGCTCCCACCCACGTCGTTGGAAAGACCTATTCCCTTGATTACGCCGTAGATCTTGTCTCCCTGCGCCACGGCGTCCTCGAGCCTTTTCAGCACGAAGATACCCGCGCCTTCGCCCACGACCAGGCCGTCGCCGCTCGCATCAAACGGGGAGCATATGCCGCGGCGCGACAGCGCGCGCAGTTGGGAGAAGCCCATCTGGGTGTAGAGCGGGTCGGGACGGGAGAGCCCGCCGGTGAGCATGGCGTCGGCGCGACCGGAGAGAAGCTCGTCGCAGGCAAGCTTGATGGCGTAGATGGAGGAGGCGCAGGCTGCGTCGAGGGTGCAGCAGCCGCCACCCAGGCCGAGAGCCGCGGAAAGAAGGCCCGCAGGGAGACCGGCCACGTAGCGGTTCAGCCCCTGCGGGATCGGTGCGTCCCCCGCGTGCCCGAGGAGTTTCTCCTCGAAGTTCCGTCCCAAAAGGGCGCGGGAGAGCTCGGCGGATTTCTCGCTGGGAAGCGCCAGGTTGCCGATGATGACGCCGATACGGGAGCGGTCGACCCCGGTGGTGACGGCGGAGTCGAAGGCCCTTTTGCCGGCGTGCAGCAGCAGGTGGAACAGGGGATCGAGCCCCGAGGCAAGCTCCGGGTCGATGTTGAGCCCCGAAAGGCTCGCCAGGGGAGGTATGGAGTCGATGAAGCAGCCGCGCTTGGAGTAGACGTGGTCCGGCTTTCCCGCCTCCGGGTGGAAGGCGGTATCGGCCGGGAGCTGCCAGCGCCCGGCCGGGACCTCGCGGGCGGCGCTTTTAGCGTTGCGGATGTTATTCCAGAAAGTTGTCAGTTCCGGCGCGTCGGGAAAGATCCCGCCGATGCCGACGATTGCCACGGAAGGCGACTGCTGCTTCATGCCTATGCCGCCCCCAATGCAACGGAAACGGTCCGCAGCTTGTTACGCTGGAAGGCCTGCTTGAGGGACGGGTCGATGACGCACTCGTATCCCTCCAGGCGCGCTACGAGCTTGCCGGTGTTGCGGTCCAGGAACTCCATGTCGGCGCTGGCGCCGCGCGGGTTCTCGGAGGTGACGCGGATCACCACCTGGGCCCCTTCCTTCGGGAAGGATTCCTGGAACTGGCGGTAGCGCCCGGCGAAGCAGGGGAGCGATCCGGCGCCGAAGCGCTCGAAGCTCCAGAGGATCATCATCTGGAAGGCGCTGTCCACGACCAGCGGATCGGTGAGCCAGGCGCTCCTCAAGGGGCGGCGGATCCATTTGCCCGGCGCGGGCGCGCCCTTAACCGAGGCAGCGATTCCCTTGGCGGAGCAGCCGTCGACGTGCTCGATGCCGTGCAGGTCGGGGCCGTGGAAGAGGCGCTCGTTGTTGTAGATGACCCCGTCGTGCGGCGCGTAGGCGGTGGCCGGTATCTCGGTGATGGAGCGGATACCCTCCACGTGTTTGGTGGCGAGGACGATCTGGGCGCGGGCGTGGAGTATGGTCCTGCCGTTGACGCCGGGGCTGGAGAGCTCGACCGGCACCAGCCAGAACGATTCCTTCTTCACGGCGCGCCCGGCCAGCACGCTCAAGGGGAACGAGGTGTTGTCCTCGAAGACCACCCCTTTGCAGATGCGAAGATCGTTGAAGCCGTGGAAACGGAAACCGGGGTTGCCGTGGAGCGCGCCGTGGGCGAGCCATTCCACGATGACCGCCATGGGGACCACCGCTTTCCCGTCCAAAACGTGCGAGCGCAGGAACGGGAATTCCGGGACGGTCAGGGTCAGCGCGAACGCCTCGGAGAGGTTCTCGGGCTTCGCCGCGGAGGAGGCCGGGGCGGCTGCTCCCTTCTGCTCGGGGAGCTGGGCGATGGCTACGATCTCGACCGGCGCGCCGGCAGCGGAGATTTCTCTGGCGAGGAAGTCGCCGCCTTCGGTGAGGTCGATCACGCCGATCCCCTCGGCTGCAAAGACCTTCTTGAGTGCCGGGGTGACCATGCCGCCGTCCCAGGGACCCCAGTTGATGCTGACGCTGCGGCAGCCGCCGCGGCGGCGCGCCTCGGCCTGGGCCACCTTGTTGAGGATCTCGTTGGCGACCGCGTAATCAACCTGGCCCACGCGGCCGAAGCGGCCGGTGGAGGAGGAGAAGAGGGCGATGAAGCGAAGCTCGTCGTTGCGGGTCGCGTGCAGGAGCGCGCGCAGCCCTTCGACCTTGGTGCTGTAGACCTGCTCGAACTGCTCGGGCGTCTTGTCGACGATAAGGCGGTCGGCGAGGACGCCGGCGCCGTGGACCACGCCGCGGATCGGGCCATGGGCGCGGCGGATTTCGCCCAGGAGGAGTTCCATGGCGCTGCGGTCTCGGATGTCGACCGAGCGATAGATCGCCTCGGCGCCGGTGGCGGAGATCTTCTGCAGGGTGTCGCTAAGTTCGCGCCCGGCCATGACGGCCCGGTAGCGCTCCTCGATCTCGCGCGGGTGGAGTTTGCCCACCGCGTTCTGCATGATGGCGCGCTTGATCTCGGCTTCTTCGGAGACGCCGGCAAGCCAGGCGGGCTCATCCTCGGGTTCGGAGCTGCGCCCCAGGAGCACCAGGAACGGCTTGTACTCCTTGGCGAGCGCAAGGGCGGAGACCGCGGTCACGCCGCGCCCGCCCCCGGTGATTACCACTACGTCGCCGGCCTTGATAGCGGGTTCTGCCGGAGCCGGTGCGGAGGGAAGCACAACGGTTTGCAGCGCGAAGCGCCCTTTGCTGGAGAGACCTACCTCAACCGGGCCGCGGCGCAGCATCTCGATGGCGACGGCGCTGGCGGCGGCAGCCGCGTGAGGGAACTCGCCCAGGTCGATCGCTTTGCAGGAGACTTCCGGCCATTCCAGCGCCGCCGTCTTGGCGAGCCCCGCCAGTCCGCCGGAGAGCGCATCCTTGATGCTCTTGCCGGAGCCGAAACCAAAGGCCCCGTCCAGTCGGGAGACGGTGACGCAGACGGCCCCTTCGGCGTTAGCCGACTCGTTCAGGGCGCCGGCGGCGTTCTTGACCAGCTGGAAGGCGTTTTCCAGGAATAGGTCGTCGGTGCCTGCGGTGGGCGCGCAGATCACCAGGCCTGAGAGTTTCCCGGCTGGCGCTGTCTGCTGGGCCTGGGCCGCGTTGACCTTGCGCACCGTGCAGCCGTGCTCCAGGAGAATGCTGCAAAGCTCGGAGGCAAACGCCGAGCCGTCGTCGGTGACCCAGATCTCGCCGTCGTTGGCAAGG
This sequence comes from Citrifermentans bemidjiense Bem, assembly GCF_000020725.1. Classification (NCBI taxonomy): domain Bacteria; kingdom Pseudomonadati; phylum Thermodesulfobacteriota; class Desulfuromonadia; order Geobacterales; family Geobacteraceae; genus Citrifermentans; species Citrifermentans bemidjiense. The sequence goes on from NC_011146.1 coordinate 2,438,522, forward strand.
ACGATGGCCTCGCCCTCGTCGTCAGCGGCAAGCTCTACAGCAGTGACGGAGCTTCTCTGGATCGCCTGGGCCGGTGCAGGTACCGGTTCCGCGGCGACCGCCTGGCTTGCCTCGTAGGCAGGGGCTGCGACGGGCTGAGCCGATGCGGATGCCGGAGCGGCAAGGGGACTGGCTCCGCCAGGTGCCTGTCCCCCTTCGCTGGCGGGCGCGGCCGAAGCCGAACCGGCAGAGAGGAAGCTTGCTATGTCGCCCAAGGTGCGCAGGGTTCCCAGATGCTCGGGGCCAATGGACGGAGTCTCGGGCAGGCGCTCCTGCAGCGTGGAGAGGATTTCGACGCGCTTGATGGAGTCGATGCCGAGGTCGCTGTCCATACCCATTCCCGGCTCCAGCATCTCCACGGGGTAGCCGGTCTTGTCGGCGACTACCTCAAGCAGGGTCTGCATGATACGAGCGGGGTCGCTGGATGCGGCGGCAAGGGGACTGGCTCCGTCAGGTGCCTGTCCCCCTTCGCCGTGTCCCCCTTCGCTGGCGGGTGCGGCCGAGGCCGAACCGGCAGCGAGGAAGCTTGCGATGTCGCCGAGCGTACGCAGGGTTCCCAGGTGTTCGGGGCCTATGGCCGGGGTGCCGGGGAGGCGCTCCTGCAGCGTGGAGAGGATCTCGACGCGCTTGATGGAGTCGATGCCGAGGTCGCTGTCCATCCCCATCTCAAGCTCTAGCATTTCCACCGGATAGCCGGTTTTTTCGGCGACGACGGAGAGCAGGGTGGCGGTGATCTCTTCAGCCGGGACTGCTGCGGCAAGGGGACTGGCTCCGTCAGGTGCCTGTCCCCCTTCGCCGGCGAGTGCGGCCGAAGCCGATCCGGCAGCGAGGAAGCTTGCGATGTCCCCCAGGGTGCGCAGGGTCCCCAGGTGCTCCGGGCCAATGGCCGGGGTGCCGGGGAGACGCTCCTGCAGCGTGGAGAGGATCTCGACCCGTTTGATGGAGTCGATGCCGAGGTCGCTGTCCATTCCCATGTCGAGTTCCAGCATCTCCACCGGGTAGCCGGTCTTTTCGGCGACTACGGCCAGAAGGGTGCTGGTGACCTCGCCGGCGGCGATTGCTGCGGTCTGGGGTGTTGCGAGCTGAGCCGGTGCGGCAAGGGGACTGGCTCCGTCAGGTGCCTGTCCCCCTGCGCTAGCGGGTGCGGCCGAAGCCGAACAGGCGGAGAGGAACCCGGCGATGTCCCCCAGGGTGCGCAGGGTCCCCAGGTGCTCGGGGCCTATCGCGGGGGAGCCGGGGAGGCGCTCCTGAAGGGTGGAGAGTATCTCGACCCGTTTTATCGAATCGATCCCGAGGTCCGAGTCCATACCCATGTCGAATTCAAGCATCTCGACGGGATAGCCTGTCTTCTCGGCGACTACGGCCAAGAGGGTGCTGGTGATCTGCTCGGCTGCGAGCTCGGAAGTAGCGGCGGCGGGCGCAGCTGTTGCTGCGGGTACGGCTGCCGCCGCCGGGGCCGCGGAACCTGTCGAAGCGCAGAGGTGGCCTGCGATGTCGCCGAGGGTGCGCAACGTGCCGAGGTGCTCGGGGCCGATGACCGGAGTCCCCGGGAGGCGCTCCTGCAGCGTGGAGAGGATCTCGACGCGCTTGATCGAATCTATCCCGAGATCCGAATCCATCCCCATGTCGAGTTCCAGCATCTCGACCGGGTACCCGGTCTTCTCGGCGATCACCGCCAGGAGCACTTGCGTGATGCGCGCCGAGTCGGCGGCAGCGGAAGCGGGAGCAGCGGCTGCCGCCGGCACAGGCGCAGGGGCGACTGCCGGTGCGGCGGCGACGGGCGCGGCCTTAGCCACTGGTGCAGAGACAGCCGGGGCGGCGGGTGCAGCCATCGTTGCCGGAGCGACGTACGAGGGGGCCTGCGCCTGGACCGGTACGGTCGCCGGAGCCACTGCGGCGGGGGAAAGGTTGGTGCCCAGGATCAACTGTTGCTGCTGCTGGAGCAGGGTCTGGAAGGTTCTGGTTGCGGTCTCCTGCCCTTCGAGGAAGCGGCGGTGCAACTGCGCGGTATCCTCCTGCATCCGCTGGAGGACCGCCATCCCTTCGCGCGCCAGGCGCAAAGATTCGCCAAGCGCCGCCTGCGGCGCCGCTGCGGCCGGAGCGGCCTGGAAGGAAGCTTCTCGGGGAGAAGCCGGTGCTGCCTGGTAGGCCGGTTGCTGTGCAGCCGGCGCGTTCATGGCTACTGGTGCCGCCTGCGGAGCAGCTGGTGCTGCCACCGCTGCCGGTTTCGGCTGTACCGGCGGCTTCTTCGGCTTCGGCTTGCTGTAGTTGGCGCCGCAGATGGGAATGCTCAAGAGCGGCTTCTTACCTGCGGGAGCCGGACGATATCCCTCGTCCCAGGTGGCGAGCTTCACGCCGAAGCCGAGCACTGCCAGTTGCGCCAGGGTGCGGCCCAGGTCGGCAATGCCCGCGCGCTTGCCCGATGACGAGTCGAGGGCGACGGCTGCGTGCGGCCGGTCGGCGAGGATGGCCTGCACGAGCCCGGTCAGCCTGTTGCCGGGGCCGACTTCGACGAAGCTGGTGATGCCAGCCGCGTACATAGCCTCGATCTCCGCCACGAAATCGACAGGCATGGCGAGCTGGGAAGCGAGTTGTGCCTTGGCGGCTGCGGGGTCGGCAGGGTAGACCGCGGCCGTGGTGTTGGCGTAGACCGGGATCTTCGCCTTCGGCATCTCGATCTTGGCGAGCGCGGCCAAAAACGGCGTGGCGGCGTCGGACACAAGCGCGCTATGGAAAGCGGCTGCGACCGGAAGCTCCTTGCAGGTGAGTCCGCGCCCCTTGAAGATCTCGACGGCGCGCTTTATCTCGGCGCTGGCGCCGGAGAGGACCGCCTGTGAGGGGGCGTTCTTGTTGGCGATCACCAGGTCCAGTTTCTCTGCAGCTACCACCTCGGCAATCTTCGCCAGCGGTGCTGAGACGGCCAGCATGCTCCCCTTGTCCCCTTTGCCGGCGCCCATCAGCTCGCCGCGCAGGCGCGACAGGGCGTGCAGTGCGCTCTCGTCCAGCCGGCCTGCGGCGCAAAGGGCGGTCAGCTCGCCGTAGCTGTGGCCGGCGACACCTTCAGGATCAAGGCCGAATGACTGCAAAAGGCGCAGCGCGCCGAGGCTCACGGCACCGATGGCAGGTTGCGCCGCCTGGGTCGCCCGCAGGGCCTCTTCCTGGCTGTTACGGGTCGTATCGTCGAAAGCGGAGGGGGGGTAGATGAGGTCGGAAAGCCTCCTGCCACCGGCGGAAGTGAAACCGTCGTTAGCAGCGGTGACCGCGTCCAGTAGCTGCGGGAAGCGGCAGGCGAGATCGTTCAGCATCCCGGTGTACTGGGAGCCCTGCCCCGGGAAGAGCACGCCGAGCTTGCCGGCTGCGCCGCAGCCGAAGAAGGCACCGTCGGGGGTCTGCCAGGCGGATTTCGAGTTCTTCTCCAGCATGGACTTGGCGTTCTTCACCAGCGAGGCGACGTTGGTTTTTCCGCGCTCGATCACCAGGGCAAGGCGAAGGGTTCCCATGGCGTCGAAGCTCGCGCGGGTCTGGAATGCCAGCTCCCTGACGGCGCTCCAGGCTGCAGCCGCCGGCACCCGGTCGAGCCCGGCGGCAAGCGATGCTGCGTCGGCGCCGGAGAAGGCGAGGATCTGGGTGTTGCCGTCCCAGTCGGCCGCCTTCTTGTCGGCCTGGTACTCCTCAAGGACCACGTGGAAGTTGGAGCCGCCGAAACCGAAGGCGCTGACGGCGGCGCGGCGCGGCACGTCGGCACGCGGGAACCAGGGGCGTTTTTCCTTGGCGAGATAGAAGGGCGATTTCTCCCCGACCACCTCTTTTTGCGGGGTCTGCACCTTGATGGTCGGGGGGATCACCTTGTGGTGCAGCGCGAGCGCCGCCTTGATGAGGCCGGCGGAACCCGCGGCGGCCTTGGTGTGGCCGATCTGGGACTTGACCGAGCCGAGGCAGCACCAGGGAAGCTTCGACTCGCCGTATACGTCGCGCAGCGCACTCACTTCGACAGCGTCCCCTACCTTGGTGCCGGTGCCGTGGGCCTCGATCAGGCCGATGCTCTGCGGGGTGACGTCCGCGTTCTTGTAGGCGTTCAGGAGCGCGTTCTTTTGTCCGGTGGCGCTAGGGGCGTAGATCGCGTCACCCTTGCCGTCGCTGGAGGAACCGACGCCGCGCACCACAGCATAGATCCTGTCGCCGTCGCGCTCGGCATCCGCCAACCGCTTAATGACCACGAGCCCGAGCCCCTCGCCGAGAATGGTCCCGTCGGCGGAAACGTCGAATGGCTTCGCATTGCCGCTAGGGGAGAGGGCGGGGGTCTTGCTGAAGCACATGTACATGAAGATGTCGTTGAAGGTGTCGATGCCGCCGGTCACCACGATGTCGGACTTGCCGGAGGCAAGTTCCATGGAGGCGAGGTGCAACGCGCTGAAGGAGCTGGCGCAGGCCGCGTCGACGACGCAGTTGGTCCCGCCCAGGTCGTACTGCTTGCTGATGCGGCCGGCAACCACGTTGCCTAAAAGACCCGGGAACGAGTTTTCCTGCCAGGGGACGTAGGAGTCGGAGATCCGCTCCACGACGTCGTTGGCGGTCGCCTCGTCTACGCCTGCGTCCTTCAAGGCCGAGCGCCAGATCGGGTGGCCGAGCCGTGCACCGAGGGGTATCACCAGCTCCAGCGTGCCGGTTACGCCGATGATGACTGAAGCGCGGCTTTTGTCGAAGCTGCGGTCGGGGCCGTACCCCGCGTCCTTCAGCGCCTGGCCGGCAGCGACGAGCCCCAAAAGCTGCGAGGTGTCGATCGCCTCCAGGACGTTGGGAGGGATGTTGAACTCCATCGGATTGAAGTCGACGGGGGAGAGAAAACCGCCCCGCCGGCCGTAGGTGCGGTCCGGGCTCTTCTGGTTCTCATCGTAGTAGGCGTCCACCGGCCAGTGGGTCTCGGGGACCTCAGTGATGGCGTCGATCCCATCGGCGATGTTGGCCCAGTAGGCGTCACGGTCCTCGGCCTTGGGAAAAAGGCAACCGATGCCGATGATGGCAAGCTGAGTTCCGTTACTAGAGGCGGCCGGCTTCAGATCGTCAGTTTTCAACAAAGGTACTCCTTGATTTGTGCGATTTCGAGAGGTTGCGGTGCGATTTCATCCATCCTGAGTTCGATGCCCTGGCTGCTCAGGAAGTTGGCGCGGTTAAGTGCGGCCGCTCCGTGCAGGATGTTTAGGGCCACGGCTTCGACCGTGCGATTGCCCGGGGCGTCGAGGAAGGAACCTGAGGCCCATTCGTTGAAGGCTCCCATGGCGGGGCCGCACCAGACCTGGTAGTCCATGCGCCGCTCTTCCGCTCCGTCTTTGGCCCAGTGCGCGGCCATGCCGAGATACCAGCGGAAGACCAACGCCATCAGGTGCTTCGGGTCGCGCTCGGCACGCTCGACCTGGGAGGGGTCGCGCTTGGCGAAGAAGGCGCGGGTGTCGTGCCAGATGTCGGCGAGCGACGCCTGGAACATGGTCTTCTCCAGCTTCTCGCGCTCGGCGGCGGGGATGTCGTCGAGGCTGCTGCAGGCGCGGTAGATCTCGTAGAGCTTCTGTGCGCGCATGGGGAACATGGTGCCGCGCTTTAGGACCTGCACGGTGACCCCCATCTCGAACATGTCGGCGGCGGGGGCCATGGTCACGTCAGCCTGGCGGGTGCCGGCGAGCATGCCGCGCACGGTGTCGGAGGTGCCGGACTCGACGCAGGCCTGATTCACCGACCCGGTCACGAGGTAGGCGGCGCCCATGGAGAAGGCGGCTGCCGCTGAGGCCGGCGTCGAGACTCCGCCGCCAAGCCCCACCCGCAGGCGGCAGCTGTAGCCGTACTGCCGCTGCAGCTTCGCCGCCAGCGCGTTGATGGTCGGGAAGAGGGCGAGGGCGGGGCGGTTGTCGGTATGGCCGCCGGAATCAGCCTCGGCCGTCACGTCCTGCGCCAGCGGTACCAGCGCGGCCAGTTCGGCCTGCTCGGCGGTGATGGAGCCGTTGGCGACCAGCGCGCGCAGGAGCTTCTCGGGAGCCGGTGCGAAGAACTTCGCCGCCAGTTCCTCGCGGGAGACCTTGGCGATGATGCGGTTGGGGGTGACGATGGACCCGTCGGCGGCGCGCTTGATGCCGTGCAGCCGGTACCTGACCAAGGGTAGCGTCAGGGCCAGGAAGGCCGAGGCCTCGATTGTGCGGATCCCCTTCTTTATGTACAGCTCGGCGAGCTCGCGCTCCAACTCGGGCTCGTGCGGGGAGTGGATCAGGTTGAAACCGTAGGGGATATCGCCGAGGGAGGCCTTGAGGCGGTCGGCGGTCTCGGAGACGGTGGCAAGCGGAAGGCCGGCGGCGCCGAAGAAGCCGAGCATCCCGGCGCGGCCCAACTCCTCGGCCATGGCCGCGGAACTGATCCCCTTGGCCATGGAACCGCCGACGTAGGGGTAGCGGATGCCAAGTTCGCGGCAAAAAGAAGGATCCCCCAGGTTTTCCGGAAAGCAGGGAGGGGCGTAAGCGGCGATAGGCAGCGCGCCCGGGTTGACGGCGCCGAGCCGGCCGATCCCTCCCAGCCTCGGGACCATGGTCCTTTCCTTTTCCACGAGATACAGCGGCTGGCGTACGTAGCGGAGGGCGTCTCTCAGGTTGGCGGCCTTTTGAGGGGGGGCGTTCGAGGCGGGGTGCCACGAACCCAGGTTTTCCAGGTTTGCAGAGCGAGCGGTATGGTCACCCTGTAGTGAAAATGGATCCAAACGGGCTTCTCCTGCTGCCAGCAAATTAGCAGCGGAATTGCGATGGCCTAAACGAGTGTGATTCGGCAGAAGGACAAGCTTGGGCATGGAGGAGGCAGGTCCACGCATCATCGATTGTACTTGTCGCAAGCGGGTTTAGCAGAACGGACCGGTCGCCCACTTTAGCAGAGTATGTGTACATTAAATCGAGCAAAAAGGCAAGACAAGACGCGGCTTCAGCCAACTTTTAGCTGAACCTGATTGGAGCGGACCAACCCTCAGCTTCCGGTTTTGAGCTTTATGGCCTGAAGCACGTAGGGAAAGATCGTCTCGGTGACAATGGCGTAACCCTGTGGATTCGGATGGATGCCGTCCGAGAGATTGAGGTTCTCTTCTCCAGCGACTTTATCCAGGAAAAACGGGACCAGAATAAGCTTTCGTTCTTTGGCGACCCGCGGATAGATCGCCACGAACTTGTCCCGATAGGGCGAGCCCATGTTGGTGAGCATCTGCATCCCCGCCAGGACCACGACCACGTTTTTAGCCTGCAAGGCGGTAACTATGCTGTCGGTGTTCTTGCGGGTGAGTTCCGGGGCCTGCCCGCGCAACCCGTCGTTGGCGCCGGTTTCGAGGATCACGATGTCCGGCCGAAGCTTCAGTATCCAATCGATGCGGGCCAGGGTGCCGGTGCTGGTCTCGCCGCTGATGCCGGCGTTCACCACGCGCCACTTATACCCTGCCTCGTTGAGCTTCCGCTCCAACTGGGCCGGGTAGGCGTCGGTCTCGGGAACGCCGTACCCGGCGGTAAGGCTGTCGCCGACCGCGACGATGGTTCCGCGTGATGCTGGTTTTTCCGTGGCGTTCACGGCGGCAGGCTCCTTTTCCTTATGGCATGAGACCAGGAGGACGGCGAATATGATGGTTAGGGCAATGAATCTCAAGTTGCACATGAAACCTCCGTGCTTTCTTTTTGCCGTCAAGCCTGCGGTTAACGGCAGAGACTAGGGGCTAGGGACTGGGGCTAGTTGAAGACCGAGAGGTTTTGCCAGCCCCCAGCCCCTAGCCCCCAGCCCCAGATTTTCTATTCCTCCGACTGTTCCCGCAGAAACGCCACCGGCTTCTGGTAGAGGATCGGGAGCGCCACGGCGAGCCCTACGAACATCACCAGCAAAGTGGTGGCCAAAAGCAACAAAAGGCTCTCGCCGAGATACGGCACATAGGTCATGTCGAGCCCCTTGCGGCAGATGATGAGGCTCCCCAACTGGGAAATAAGCAGCGCGATGACGCCGCTCACCAACCCGAGGACCAGGTTCTCCGCAGCGAAGACCTTGAGCACGAACGCCCTGCGCGCGCCCAGTATGGTGAAATAGACCGCTTCCTGGATCCTCGCGTAGCGCGTGGCGAAGACCGAACTGATTATGATCAGGACCCCGGCAATGACGCTGAACGAGGTGAAGAAACTGACGATGCTGGAGAGCCGCTGCATGATCCTGCCGAAGACGGTGACGGTCTCGGTCAGGTCGATGACGCTCACGTTGGGAAAGGCGGAAACCACCCGGTTTTGCAGGGCGCTGATGCCGGCTTTGTCGACCCTGACGGCGGCAAAGAAGGTCTGCGGCGCTTGCGAGAGCACGGATTCCTGAAAGACGAAGTAGAAGAAGGGCGAGAAGCCGCTGCTGGTGCGGGTCCGCACGCTGGAGACGCGTGCGGTGATGGGGAGCCCCTGGACGCGGAAGCTCACCCGGTCCCCTACCTTCATGTCGTGCATCTTCACCACGGTGTCCAGCACAGAGACCTGCGGCTCGGTCCAATCCTTCCGGAACAGGGTCTCTCCAGACTCGATCCGCTCGTCTGGGAGCAGGTACTCCCGGTAGGTGAGGTTCATCTCTCGCGCCAGATTGTCGCCCCTGGACTTTCGCTCCTGTGCCTGATCTAGGGGGATCTCGTTCACCGCAGTCACGTTCCCCTTTATGATGGGGTAAAAAGACGCGCCGGGGCCGATCATGCGGCCAAAGGCTTCGCGCTGGCCGGGCTGGATGTCGATGAAAAAGACGTTGGGGGCGCCGGGAGGGAAGGATTCGATGAAGGTGGCGTCGAGGTTCTTCTCCACGAGGTTGATGGCGAAGATCACGGCGAAGGCCGCCGAAAGGGTGACCATGATGGAAAGCGAGGCGTTGTGCGGCCGGAAAAGCCCCTTGAGTGCCTGGCGCAAGGCGAGGTTCTTGGGCTGTTTCCGCTTCAGGAAATGGAGGGTGACCCAGGCGAGGAGATAGGAGATGAGGATCAGCGACACCAGGGAAAGCATGAAATAAAGCCCAGTCTTCAGGTCGCGCAGGCGGATGAGCACCATGGAGAGAAAGAACAAAGCGCCCAGACTTGCGATGATCCAGGTGGATCGGTTCCAAAGGGCGGCCGTTTCCTCTTTGCCGAAGATGGCCTTGGGCTTCACCTCCTTCAGTCGGTAGAGGGGGAGGGCGGTGAAAAGTAGCACCACCAAAAGGCCTATCGCCATACCCTGGAAGATCGCCGAGGTCGAGACCTGGAGAGTCACCTGGGCCGGTATCAGCCCGCTGAAAAGAGCGGGGAGATAGCGCTGCAGCGCGAAACTACCGGCGAGCCCCGCGACGGTGCCGAAGAGGCCGAGGATCAGGGTGAGCCCCAGAAAATGCCCGATGATGAAGCGGCTCCTGGCGCCCAAGGCCTTCATCACCGCTATGGTCCGCTCCTGCTCCTTCAAAAGGGCGAAGAGCGTGCTCTGGATGCCGAAGCCGGAAAGAAGCAGGGTGAAGATGCCGCTTAGGTTCAGGAAGAAGAGAAGGTTGTCGAAGAAGCGCTTCACGCGCGAGCCGGCGTTTTTGTAGGTCTCGACCCTGACCCGGCCGTCGTTGTCGGTTGCGGCGCGAAGCTCCGAGGCGACCTGTTCCAACCTCGGGGGATCCGTCACCTTGACCAGCGTGACGTGCTCGATGCGGCTTCCCTTGCCGATGAGGGCGAGTGCGTCGCGGTCCGCCGCGGCGACGAAGACGCGTGGGCCTAAGGCAAAGAAATTCACCGGCCGGTCCGGCTCCTGCACCACGACGTCCTTAACGGTCAGGACCGCGTTCCCGATCCTCAGCGGGTCCCCGATTTTAAGTTGAAGGCGGTCCAGGAGCGCCTGCTCCACCACCAGGCTCCCGGGCGAGAGCACCTTTTCGAAGGGGCGGCCGGAGGCAAGGCGCACCGTGCCGTAAAAGGGATATCCCGGCTCCACGACCTTGATGTTGCACAAAAGCGACGCGTCGGCGCTGGGCTTTTGCACCACGGAATAGAACTCCCAGTAACGGGCGCTCCTGATCTCGCGCCGGTCCTTAAGAACCGCCCGTTCGCGCTCCAGGTTAGGCGGGACCGGAGAGTGGGACTTGATGATGATGTCCGCTGAGTGGAGGGACTGGGCGTCGCGCAGAAGCGAGCTTTCCACGCTTTCGCGGAAGCTACCCAAGGAGACCAGGGTGATCATGGAGAGGGCGACGCAGAGGACGAAGACCGTGCACTGCCTCTTGGCGCCGGTCACCTGGCGCAGCAGGAACCTGGCGTTAACCATGCTCCCGCCCCGTGACGATCCTGCCGTCTTTGAGCGTGACCACGCGATGCGCCCGCTGGGCGATCTCGGGGCTGTGGGTCACAAGGATCAGGGTGGTGCCGCGTTCGCGCTGCAGTTCCAGGAGCAGCTCCATGATGGCGGCGCCATTTATGGAATCGAGGTTGCCGGTCGGCTCGTCGGCGAAGATGATGCGCGGGTCGTTGATGAGGGCGCGGCAGATGGCGCAGCGCTGTTTTTCGCCGCCGGAGAGCTGGTGCGGGAAACTTGTGAGTCTCCCGGATAGTCCGACTCTTTCCAGAAGGGCTTCGGCCTTGGCGCGGGCTTCGGCATCGCCTTTGAGCTCGGCCGGAAACATCACGTTCTCCAGGGCGTTTAAGGAGGGGACCAAGTGGAAGGACTGGAACACGAAGCCGAAGGCGCTGTTTCTCAAGGGGGCCAGGGCGTCTTCGCCTAGGTCGGTGATGTCTTCCCCGCCGATGAGGACCCGTCCCCGGTCCGGGCGGTCCAGCCCGGAAAGGATGGTGAGCAGCGTCGATTTGCCGCTGCCGCTTTCCCCCTTCACCACCAGGAACTCGCCGGTCTCGACCGAGAGCGAGACGGAGTCGAGCACCTTGATCAAGCGGTTTCCGATACGGTAGCTTTTGCTGACCTCTTGGGTTTGCAGGATTGTCATCTGGCCCGGATCCTTTTTAGCGTATGCGGTTTACAGTTAAAAGTTTTTTATTATACTCTCCCGATCACGCGATCAAGGATGGTGCCATGCAAAACTCCAGATGTCGACAGGAAAAAAAGGATCCGGACTTTGCCCGGTGCAGGACCAGCAGTGTCGGTGCTGTCATGCCCGGAAGCGGGATTGAGATGTTCTACTGCGGCATCGATTACGCCGACTGCAGGTACGCATTGCAAGTAGGATACGACTACCTATGCAGACACAAAAGCAACTACGCCTTTGCCAAGGCGGAAGAATGCTGACTCACTCCTCCCTATTTTAAGCAAGCCGCGAGTACTCTGCAGCGTCCCTGGTGACAGAAAATAAAAAAGGAGCAGGTCGTATGACCTGCTCCTGCAGGTGGATCTCTTTCGTTATCCGCAGCCGTCTGTGCCTTTTCACCCTTCCTCCAGGCGCTGGTCCGGGTCGGGGTAGGGCTCGAAGAGGTTTTTTCCCGCTTCGCAGACCGGGCAATGCCACTCAAGCAAGAGGTCTTCGAAGGAGGTATCGGGGGGTACGTCGTTTACCGGGTCCCCTTCGCTGGGGTCGTAGATGTGGCGGCATACGGTACAGATCCATTTTTGCATGTGACGGGCTCCTTACCAGTTCACAGCCTCCGGCTCCCTCTTGATCAACAGAATGCTGCAGGGCATCCGGCGCAGGATGGCGTCGTTGTCGCGCCCGAAGACCATATGCTCCAGGCGCCCCTCTTCGTGGGAGAGCAGCACCATGAGATCGATCCGCTCCTCCTTTACCACCTGCATCACCTCGTCGAGCGGCTTTCCTTCCTTGATGATGAGCTTGATGGGGAGTCCCGCGGTGATCTCCTTGCGGATGATCTGCTCCAGCTCTTCCCGGGCCTGGTCCTTCTCGCTTGCGTAGCTTTTGCTCTCTTCGGGGTAGGGGCTCGGGGCGTTGATGGAGGCGCCGCCCATGCTTACCGTGCCCGCCACCCCCGACAAGATATGCAGCACCGACAAGTCCGCCCCGTATTTTCTCGCGATAGAAATGCCCACTTCGATCGCTTCACGGGAATACTCGCTCATCCTGTTGACCACGAGAACGCGCTTGAAATTTTCCATGGTCTTGCCTCCTGAGTAACTCGGCTGTTGGTTCGGCTGGCCCGGCGTCTCGCGATCTGCGCGTCGCTTTTGCCGTTGAACGTCGTTAATAATTCCCAGAAAGGAGGGCGTTAATGATTGGCCCACCCCAGTATATACGATTGCTAAGTCCAGGCAACTTGGTATAAATATTCTAATCTTTAGCCCGGCCAGGGAAAACGGTTCGGGAACCTTAAAACATCAACCAGTTACGGGAGGTGTAACATGCGTAAGGTCTTAGAGGTCTCGATCGTGTTGTGGCTGGCATCGCTTCTTTGCTCATGTGCTTCGGTCTCTGTCGTCGACACCTGGCGCAATCCGGAGCTTCGTCCTCAGCGGCTGCACAAGATACTGGTGGTGAGCATCAACAACAAGGATGCGACCCGCCACGTTTACGAGGATATGCTGGCGAGCGAACTCTCGCGCAAGGGTGTGGAGGCTATCCCTGGGTACACCGTGATCCCCGGTGCGGCCTTTGCCGACTGGGGGGTGCTGGACCGGGCGGTGCGGCGGGCCCAGGCCCAGGCGATACTCACGGTGCAGACCACCAAGGTCGAGAAGCAGACCACCGTGCAGCCGGACAGCGCCTATCCCGGCTACTGGTACCCGCAGGGCTTCCCTACTTGGGACTTCCCCGGATACTACCGCTCCATGGCGCTTTACGGCCCCACCTATGTCACCACCTACGACGTCGCCACCATGCAGGTAAACCTCTTCGACGCGGGCACCGACAAGCTCATCTGGGCCGCCACCATGCAGAGCACCGATCCCCAGAAGGTCACCACAGTTGGGCAGGACCTGGCCCGCAAGGTGGTAAAGAAACTTGCCAAGGAAGGACTGATCTGAGGCGGTGCGCCATGGACCTCATGAGGAAACTCCCCCGCTCCTTCTACGACCGCGACACGGTGACCGTGGCGCGCGAGCTTCTCGGCGCAAGGCTCGTGCATGTGGCGGGCGGGGTGGAGCGGGTGGGGCGCATCGTGGAGGTGGAAGCGTACCTTGGCGAGCAGGATCTGGCTGCGCATTCCTCCAAGGGGCGTACTCCCCGCACCGCCATTCTCTTCGGCCCTCCCGGATTCGCCTACGTCTACCTGATCTACGGCATTTACTGCTGCATGAACATTGTCACCGAACGTGAAGGAAGCGCTTGCGCGGTGCTTTTGCGTGCGCTGGAACCGGTGAGAAACGTCGAGGGGCGCAGCTCCGGGCCGGGTCTGCTCTGCCGCGCCATGGGGATCGACCGCCGGCAAAACGGTCGCGACCTTTTAAGCGACGATTTCTTCGTGGCGGAGAGCTCCGAGCGGGAAACGATGCAGGTAGTCTCCAGGCCGAGGATCGGGGTCGATTACTCTGGTATCTGGGCCGGAAAGCTGCTCCGTTTCTACATAGCCGGAAATTCCTTTGTCTCAAAACCATAACTGGACGGACTATGCCAGATGATCTCAGACCTTCCGTGAAGCTATCCTTGAATTTCCTTCCTCGAATTACTGTCAGCGTTCCTTTCAGAGACAATCCCCGCAGATGTTCATGTCATTACCTTCTTACCTGAAGATGTAAGGGTCGCCGCTTTCCCTTACCTTGCTGAGTCTGTCGCACCTCATGCTGCATCGGTTCAGTTCGATAGAAAAACGGCTGACTGACCTCCCAATTTTATGCCTCTGGAACCCAGATTTAATATTAGTGCAAATTAATATTCCTTCGCTATACTCTTCTGCATTTCGCGGAAAAGGACCTCTGTCATGGAGATGGAACTCGCCGAGCGGCTTTACCGACTGATGTTCACCAACATGCGGGAAGGGCTGGCCATCCTGCGCATCGACCCCGACGATGGCGATGGATCCCCGGAGGTGATCGAGATGAACCCCGCCGCTGTGAAACTCTGCCGTTGCCGCCCGTTCAACTGCAAGGTCGTCGACTGTTTCCCCGGCTGGTTCGACGAGGACCGGCTTCAGGAAACCTGCAAACGCCTGGTGGCGTTCGGCGGCATGGTGGAACTGGGCGAGGTCTCCTGGGGAGGGTCCAGTTACCGCGCCCGTATCTTCGGGTTGTCGGAGGAACACTTGGGGCTCGTCGTCGACGACGTAACGCGCCAGAAGAGGGGGGAGGCGGAGATAGCAACGCTTTCGGCCCGGATCGAGCAGCAGACGGCGGGGCTGGAAAAGCGCGTGGCGGAGAGGACCGCGCAGTTGCAGGAAATCAACGAGGAACTCGACAGCTTCGCCTACTCGGTTTCCCATGACTTGCGCGCGCCGCTGCGCGCCATGCGGGCCTTCGCCGGAATACTGCTGGAGGAGGAGCAAAGCGAGGACGAGCGGATAGCGTACCTGAAACGGATCCAGGGGGCGGCGGAGGGTATGGAGCGCCTGATCCAGGATCTCCTCGCCTACAGCCGGGTCGGCCGCCAGGAATTGGTGCTGCAGCGCGTAAGCCTCGATGAGGTGCTTGCCGACGCGGCCAAGCAATTGGAGCTTACCAGCGGGGGCAAGAGCTACCGCTTGGACGTGCGGGACCATCTCCCCGATGTGGTCGGGCACCATACGGTGCTGGTCCAGGTGGTTTTGAACATCATGGGGAACGCCATAAAGTTCGTTCCCAAAGGGGTGGTCCCGGCGCTGGAGGTGTGGGCCGAAGATATAGACGGGGAGTGCCGCCTTAACATCGCCGACAACGGCATCGGCATTGCGCCTGAGCACCAGGAGCGGATCTTCAAGATCTTCGAGCGGCTGCACGGCATAGAAAGCTACGCCGGCACAGGAATCGGGCTAGCCATCGCGCGCAAGGCGGTGACCAGGCTTGGGGGAAGGATAGGGGTGGAGTCCCGGGAAGGGGAAGGGAGCAGGTTCTGGATCGAGCTTAAAAAAGCCGGGCCCGCGTCATGAGGGCCGAACTCGCCAGGAAGGCTGTATGAGCTACGTGCACCATACCATACTGTTGGTGGACAGCGACCAGGATATGGCCCACTTCGCCATGCTCGCGCTGCAGCGGGTCGGTGTCATCACGCCGGTGCAGCTGTTAGGCACTGCAGAGGAGGCCATCGACTACCTGAAGGGGAGCGGCAAATACCAGGAGCGGGAGGACTTCCCGCTGCCGGTTCTGCTGCTCCTCGACCTGAAGCTTCCCGAGATGTCCGGATTGGAGTTCCTGAGCTGGCTGCGGCAGGAACCGGTCCTGAACAGGGCGCCGGTCATCGTGCTGACACAGCCCGGGCCAGAGGGCGAAATCGAGCGCGCCTACGAGCTTGGTTGCAACTCCTTCCTGGTGAAACCCCCTTCTTTCAACACGCTTTTGGTGATGATGCAGACTCTGGTGCAGTACTGGCTGGGCTTGAACCTCCCCCCGCAACTGGCCTCGCCCAACTACGCTTCTCCGCCAAAGGGAGCAGTCGAGGCCGGCGCGGGCACGGCGGAACCCGGCGCGTGACCGGCCAGGGAGCGAGGCTTACATGGCAAATGCGGTGAACAAACCGGAACCGGAGCCTGCGCCAGGCACGGAGAGCGCCGAGGAGCAGGAGAGCCAGGCGGACCGCGGCCGTAGCGTCAGCAAAAGCCACCTGGTGAACCGGCTCAACTACCTCAACTTCCAGGATCAGACCGTGCTGGTCAGCCTGCGGCACGAGGCGTACGACGACGCGATATCCCTGCGCGCCCGTCCGCAGCCCTGCGCCGGGGAACGGCTGGACCTGGTCTGGGCCGAGATCCCGAGCCTCAAGCAGCTGCTGAAGACCTACCGGTTCGAGTACCTGCTCATCGCCGACGGCCGGAAGTACCTGGTGGTGAACTCCGAGCTGCTCACCATCAACGAAGAGGGGCTCTCGCTTTTGCTCCCGGCCGCCTGCCGCGAGTTCCAAGCGAGGAAGATAAAGAGGCACCCGGCGCGGGAGATTTCGGTGCAGTTGATCCAGAACGGCGTCACCTTCGACTGCCAGCTCGTCGACTTCACGCCGGTCTCGGTGCGGGCCGCGGGGAGCCTTAGGAGCGCCGAGACGCTCATGTGGGTCAACACGGAGAGCCCGGTGCACCTGCGCCTTGTGCGGGACGGCGAGGTTATCTACTCCGGCAACTTCGCCATCCACTCGCGGCAGTTGTCCGGCAAGAGCTGCTCCTTCGTGCTGAGGCAGTTAAACAGCAACATCCAGAGATACCGCACCAAGAAGTACCGGAATGCCAGGCAGCAGCTGGTGCCGTCCCCCAACATCGTCTTCGAGCACCCGCTCATCGACAAGCGGGTCAACCTGAAGATGGCCGATATCTCGGGCACCGGCTTCGCGGTCGAAGAAGGGGAGGGTGACAGCGTGCTGATGGCGGGGATGATGCTCCCGGAGCTTAAGATCAGCTTCGCGCACGGCTTCAGCCTCAAGTGCCTGGCCCAGGTGGTTTCCCGCAACGCGGCCGGGGGGGAAGAGGAAGGGAGTGTCCGCTGCGGCCTCGCCATCCTGGACATGGAGATCCACGACCACGTGAAGCTCCTGTCGATCCTGCACCAGGTGGCGAACCGGAAATCGTACGTTTCCGCCGAGGTTGACCTGGACGAGCTTTGGGATTTCTTCTTCGAGACTGGGTTCATCTATCCCGGAAAATACGCACACTTCCAGGCCAACAAGGAGAGCATCAAGGAGACCTACGCGAAGCTCTACACGCACACCCCCCAGATCGCCCGCCATTTCATCTATCTCGACCGCGGCGTCATCCTAGGCCATCTCGCCGTGGTCCGCTTTTACCCGAATTCCTGGCTCATCCACCATCATGCTGCCCGCAAGTCGGTCTCCATCAAGGCGGGGCTCGCCGTGCTGGACCAGGTGAGCCGTTACCTGAACGAGCTGGAAAGCTTCGCCTTCGCCCATCTGCGCTACGTCTACTGCTACTACCGCCCCGACAACAAGTTCCCCAGCCGGGTCTTCGGCGGCTTCGCCAAGAAGCACCAGGACCAGTCAAGCTGCTCGCTCGACCTCTTCTCCTATGCCTTTCACCACGGGACCGGCGAGCGGGCGGGGCTCCCCGTGCCGTGGGAGTTCGGGGAGAGCAGCCGCTTCGACGTGGCGGAGCTTGCGCGCTTTTACCGTCACGTTTCGGGCGGGGTGATGATGCAGGCCTTCGAGCTCTATCCCGGCGGGGCCGACCCGGAGGATCTGGCCCGGGAGTACCGCGCGCTCGGTTTCAGGAAGGAGCTGTACCTGTATTCGCTGCGCAAACAGGGGAGCCTCAAGGCGTTTTTCCTGGTGAACTGCACCGACGCCGGTTTCAACATGGCGGAACTGACCAACTGCGTCACCGTCATGGTGCTGGACGAGAAGGTTCCTGTCGGCTTTATAGAGAGCTGTCTGGAGGAGATCGCCCGGCATTACGATGGGAACGAGATGCCGGTACTTACCTACCCGTTTTCCTACGTTGAGCAGAACTCGATTCCCTACGACAAGGTCTACCTGCTCTGGGTGCTGGACCTGCAGTACAGCGACGACTACCTTGAATACTGCGAGGGGCTGTTCAGGACCGGGAAAAAGGGTGCCTGACGACTGGCCGGAGCTTCGATGCAACCTTCACGACTACGGGACATGCCGCTTTATAACAGCAGGATCATCAACTCCTACATCCTGCTGATAAAGCACAAGTACAGCCACGTGGACATCTCCGAGCTGCTCCTGTACGCAGGTATGAAGGAATACGAGGTTGCCGACCAGGCGCACTGGTTCAGCCAGGAGCAGATCGACAGGTTCCACGAGAAGCTGCAGCAGATGACCGGCAACGCGAGGATCTCGCGGGAGGCCGGGCGCTACGCCGCATCCCCGGACGTCTTGGGGGCGATGAGGCAGTACATCCTGGGGCTAGTGGATGCCTCCAGCACCTTCGACATCATCAGCAAGACCACCGCCAAGTTCACCAGGTCCTCCAGCTACCAGTCGCGTTCCATTGCCTCGAACCAGGTCGAGATAACCGTCACCCCCTACGAGCCTGGGCTGGAGAAGCCGTACCAGTGCGAGAACAGGATCGGGTTCTTCGAGGCGATCGTGCTCGTCTTCAACCACAAGATGACCGACCTGCAGTACTTCCCCGAGATACGCAACCTCCCCACCATCGAGCATCCCGAATGCATGTTCAGAGGGGATCCGGTCTGCCGCTACATCGTCACCTGGGAGAAGACCCTTTTCACCTTCCTGAAAAAGATGAGGAACCTCCTGGCACTCCCCCTTGCTGCGTTGAACCTGGCGCTTTTGGCTATGGGGGATACGGGTGTTTTGACCTGGGTCTTTCCGTCGAGCCTCTGCGTTTTGCTCCTCGTTGCCCTGGCGACGGAGAGCAGCGAGAAAAAGGCGATCAAGGAGAGCCTTTGGAGCACCCGTGACTCCATCGAAAACCTCCTGGACCAGATCAACCTCAACTACAACAACGCCATGCTCACCCATGAGATCGGGCAAAGGCTCGGCAACTACACCCGGATCGAGGAGATGCTCTTCGACGTGGCCCAGATCATGAGGTACCGGCTGGAATACGACCGCGGCATGATCTTTTTGGCGGACGGCGGCAGAAAGCGCCTGGAGCTGCGCGCAAGCTACGGCTACAAGGACGAGGAACTGGCATGCCTCAACTCGCTCCCGTTCCTGCTGGAAAACCGGGAGCTGGGGGACGTTTACCTCGAATGCTTCCGGGGGCAGCGGCCGTTTCTGGTGAACGAGCTGTCCAGCGGCAGCGTGGGCGAAAACACCCTCGCCTGCGCCCACATGAGCGGCACGCGCGCCTTCATCTGCTGCCCCATCGTTGCCGACGGCGCTTCCCTCGGGGTTCTGACCGTGGAAAACGTGCAGGTGAAAAGGCCGCTGGTGGAAAGGGACATCAGCCTGATCATGGGTACCGCCTCGGTGCTAGGGATCAGCATCCGCAACTGCGAGTTGATCGGGGCGCTGGAAACGGCGAACGAAGAGTTGGAACTGAGGGTGGCCAAGAGAACGCAGGACCTGGAGAAAAGCCGCCAGAAGATGCAAGAGCAGCACGAGGAACTGGTGCGGACCTATTTCGACCTGGAGGAGGAGACCGCGCAGCGGTTGAACGCGCTGGAGGAGCTGGCGCGCAAGGAACGGATGCTTTTGCAGCAAAACCGGCTGGCGGCTCTCGGCGAGATGATCAACAACATCGCGCACCAGTGGCGCCAGCCCCTGAACGAACTGGGGCTGATCGTCCAGGAACTTCCCATCATGTACGACCGGGGGGACTTCAACAAGGAGTACCTGCGCGAAAGCGTCGCCAAATTCATGAAGGTTTTGAGCCACACCTCGAAGACCATCGACGACTTCAGGACCTTCTTCAAGCCGGACCGGGAGATGGTCCCCTTCCGGGTCACCGAGGTGGTGGATAAAGCGCTCTCCCTGGTCGCGGAGAGTCTGAAGCACCTGGAGATAAAGGTGACGGTCCATTCCGTCGACGACCCGGCTATCATGGGGCACCCAAACGAGTTCTCCCAGGCGATCCTCAACATCCTCTTCAACGCCCGCGACGCCTTCAAAGAGCGTAGCATCTCTTGCCGGCAGATCGAGATCCGCATCTTCCTGGAAGACGAAACCGCCGTAGTTACCATAGGCGACAATGCCGGCGGCATCCCCGAGGAGATCATGGACAAAATATTCGATCCCTATTTCACCACCCGCGGACCGGAGCAGGGGACCGGGATCGGCCTCTATATGACCAAGATGATCATCGAGAAAAACATCCCCGGGAAACTGTCGGTGCGCAACACGGAAAAGGGGGCGGAATTCAGGATCGAGGTGGGCAAAGTTGCGTCCCGCCAGCATTGACATGGTTTCCCATGCGGTTAGAATAAGTGCGGATTAATTTTAAGCGTTAGTACCTATTAATAACGCTTTTCCACTGGCCGGGCCGGCACGGATATTCGAAGGCATGCTCGGCCATGTTTTTGCTGCCTGCCTGCAAACTTGGTTTTCCCACGGAGAAGCCGATGGCAGAGTCGTACATACTGCTAGTTGAAGACAATCCCGACGATGCCTTCCTTGCCACCCGCATCATCAGGAAGGTGTGCCCCGACGAGATCCTCGTGGCAAGGGACGGCGAAGAAGCAACCGAACTGCTGCAACGCATGGCCCGAGACGGGAGTTATCACCGCATCAGGCTCATGCTCCTCGACCTCAAGCTCCCGAAGATAAACGGCCTCGACCTCCTGCTCTGGATCCGCAAGAACGACCAGCTCCAAAAACTCGACGTTGCCATTCTCACCTCCTCGGACAACGAAATGGATCAGGAACGCTGCTTCGAGCTGGAGGTGCTCGACTACCTCTACAAACCGATGACTGCCGACATGCTGCAGGGCCTGCTGCGGCGCAGGGAGGAGGGGTGAATGCCAGATGAGCCTGCCCGGGGGAGCGAAGGGATCCCCCTGCCGCGCGAGGTCGGCGGCATAGCCCTTTTGTACGTAGAGGACGAGGCGGACGCGAGAGTCATGGTGGCGAAGATGCTCAGCATGAACTACCCGCACCTCACCATCTACCACGCCGACAACGGTGCCTCCGGGCTTGAGCTTTACCGGCAGCGGCGCCCCGACATCGTGATGACCGACATCAACATGCCCGTCATGGACGGGATCAGGATGTCCCGGGAAATCAAATCCCTAAACCCCGAAGTACACATCATCGCAGTAACAGCCCACAGCGACACCTCCTACCTCTTGAACGCCATCGAAATCGGCGTGCACAACTACGTGCTGAAGCCGCTCAACTACCAGGAACTGTTCGGCGTGATCGACAAGGTGCTGGAACAGGTGACACTGAAGCGCCTGGTGGGGGAGCAAAACCAGCGCATCCTCGAGAGCGAGAAGCAGTTGGCCGGCTCCCAGCGTATCGCCCACCTGGGAAGCTGGGAGTGGCACGTTGACTGCGGCACCATGAAATGGTCGGACGAGCTCTACCGCATCTGCGGCCTCGATCCCGGCTCTCTCACCCCTGACTACCAGCGTTTCCTGGAGCTTTTCTCCGTAGAAGACCGCCCGGTCATCGAGGGGCTCATGCATGACGCCCTGAAGGGAGAGGCGGAGGAGGATCACCGTTTCTGCCGCGTGCTCCGACCCGACGATTCCAGAAGAATCGTCCGGGTGGAAGCGGACCTCTTGACGGAGGACCGCGGCCAGAAGGCGACGGTGATCGGCACCTGCCACGACGTGACCGAGCTGAAGGAAGCGGAGGAACAGGTTCGGCTGTTGACGGAGGACCTAGAGCGGCGCGTGATCCAGCGCACCTCGCTTTTGCAGGCGACGGTGAGCGAACTAGAGAGTTTCAGCTACTTCGTCTCTCACGATCTACGCGCGCCGGTGGCCCGGCTGGAAGGTTACTGCAAGGCGCTTTTGGAGGACTGCGGGGCCGAGGGGCACGGCAACTGCCAGCAGTACGCCGAACGCGCCGAGCACGTGGCGCAGCAGATCAAGCAGATCATCGACGCTTTCAACAGCCTGACCCACTACGCGCGTTGCGCCCTTGCCCTAGGCGAGACCGACCTGAGCTCGATGGTAAGGGAGGTGGCTCAAGAGCTTCAGCAGGGCGAGCCGCAGCGCCGGGTCGAGGTTCTGGTGGCGCCCGGTATCAGGGTGAGGGGGGACGCGGAACTGCTGCGGACAGCCTTGAGCGAGCTTTTGAAAAACGCCTGGAAGTTCACCTCCACGACGGAGTACGCCCGCATCGAGTTCGGCAGGCGCGTGCAGGAAGGGGCATCGATCTACTACGTAAAGGACAACGGGGCCGGTTTCAACATGAAGTACGTCGACAAGCTCTTCAAACCTTTCCAGACCATCCACACCCCCGGCGAGTTCGATTGGAGCGGCACCGGGATCGGTCTCGCCAAGGTGCACAGCATCATCCTGCGCCACGGCGGCCGGGTCTGGGCTGAGGGAGAGGTCGGCTACGGGGCGACCTTCAGCTTTACCCTGGAACCCAACCCCGAAACGGGGAGCTATCTGACGGAGGGGCTTTCCTCCCAGGAACAAAGGGGCTAGGGCATGGCCTACGACCAATCCGCATCCAGGCTGCCTGCAGAAGGGATCGAGGAACTGAGGGCGCACTTGGCCGCCATCGTCGATTCCTCCGACGACGCCATCGTCAGTAAGTCCCGGGAAGGGATCGTCACCAGTTGGAACCAGGGTGCCGAAAGACTCTATGGCTACAGCGCCGCCGAGGCCATCGGGCGCCATATCTCGTTCCTGGTGCCTCCGGAGCGCCTCGACGAGCAGAGGCAGCTTACCGAGAAGATACTGCAAGGGGAACGCGTCAAGAACCTGGACACCATCCGTCTCCCCAAAAACGGGGGTGAAATCCCCGTCTCCCTCACCCTCTCCCCCATCTACTGCGAGACCGGCACCATCACAGGGATTTCCATCATAGCCCGCGACAATACGGAGCGCCTGAGGATGGTGCGGCTTTTGCGGGAGAGCGAGATGCGCTACCGGGTCCTTGTAGAGATGGCCCCCGACGCCGTCTTCGTGCACCAGGACGGGCGTTTTGTCTATGCCAACTGCGCGGCCTTAGGCATCTGCGGGGTGCGGAGCAGGGAAGAGCTGCAAAGGCGCACCCTCTTTGACCTGGTGCATCCCGAGGACCGGGGAAAACTGCGTCAGCGCATCGACGAACTAAAGGCGGACCAGGGGATAGCGCAGCAGGAATACCGGATGTGCTGTCCGCAGGGCAAAGAGCTGGTCCTGGAAACATCCTCCAGCCTCATCGACTACCAGGGAATTCCTTCCATACAGGTCATCGCCCGCGACGTAACGCTACGGAAGCAGCAGGAGCGCGAGCGTGAGCAGATGCTCAAGGATCTCGCCTTTCAGCAGAGCCGTTTCGAGATCATGGTCAGGCAGTTGCCGATAGGGGTGGTCATCGCCGAGGCTCCATCGGGCAAGACCCTTTACCAAAACGAGCGCTCCCGGCAGATATTCGGGCGCGATATCGCCCCCGTCTCAGGAATCGAAGATTACCGGCAATGGGAGATGTTTCGCCTGGATGGCGCCCCCCTTCCCGCCGAACAGTGCCCCGTCGCCCTCTCTCTGCTGCAAGGGGAGATCATCTCCGGGGACGAGTACAAGATCAGGCGGGGCGATGGCTCCTACGGTTACATCTGCGTCAACTCGACCCCGCTGCGGGATGCCTCTGGGGAGATCGTCTCCGCCGTGGCGGCCTTCACCGACATCACCGAAAGCAAGCTCGCGGCCCAGGCGCTCTTTGAGAGCGAGGAACGCCTGAAGCTGGCGCTCGATGCGGCCGAGATGGGATCCTGCGATATTGACGTGAATACAGGCGCGGGGATCTGGTCCCTGTATCACTTCACGCTCCTGGGCTACCCCGCGCCCGAAGGCGAATCGGCCCCGGCCGCAACCTCCATGTGGCTCGATCTGGTGCATCGGGACGACCTGGAAGAGGTAAAGAGGCTGCTGGAACAGGCCCGCAGGGACGACACCCTGTTCCGCTCGGAGCACCGCATCCTCCGGGCCGGCAGCGGCGAAACCGTCTGGGTCAACGTGATGGGGCGCTTCATCTGCGAGCAGACGGAAGGAAGGTGCCGCTTCATCGGCGTCATCTTCGACGTCAGCGAACGCAAGGCTGCTGAGGAGGCGCTTTTGCGCAACGTCCGGCGCTTTAGGCGCATGGCGGATACGATGCCCCAAATATTCTGGACCGCGAGGCCAGACGGCAGCGTGGACTACATCAACGCCTACTTCGAGGAGTACGCCGGCATCGACAGAAGCGGCGTGGAGGAGGGGCACGTCACCGCTGAGACCCTCCTCTCCGGTGTGGTCCATCCCGATGACCGTGACGGGCTGGAGAGCGCCTGGTTCCGGTCCATGGAGAGCTGCGAGCCGTTCCAGTACGAAAGCCGGGTGCGCCGCAAAGACGGGGTCTATCGCTGGCATCTGAGCCGTGCCCGGGCCGAGCTCGACGAGCAGGGAAGGGCGGTCAAGTGGTACGGGACCGCGACCGACATCGACGAGCTGAGGGAGACGCAGGAAAAGCTCGCGGCCAGCGAGACCAGGTTCCGTTGGCTTTACGAATCGAACCTGATCGCCATCTTCTACTGGAACCGCGACGGCGCCATCACCGATGCGAACCAGGCCTACTGCGACCTGGCGGGGTACACCGCCGAGGAATGCCGGTCGGGAGGGCTCAACTGGTTGGACGTGACGGCACCCGAGTACCTGGAAAAAGACGTAGCCGCCGTGGCGGAGAGCCAGATTCACGGCATCTGCAGGTCCTACGAGAAGCTCTTTATAAACCATGCTACCGGCGTGAAGGTGCCGGTACTGACCGCCATCGCCATCTCGGCCGGCTCCGACGAGGGGATCGGCTTCGCCGTGGACCTGACCGAGCTGAAGCGCGCGGAGCATGCGCTGAAGCACAGCGAATCCACGCTGAAACTCGCCGTCGAGACCACCGGGCTCGGCATCTTCGACCTCGAGCTGAAAACCGGCAAGGGGGAGTGGTCCCCTATCGCCAAGAGTCACTACGGCCTCCCTGCCGATGCGGAAGTGGACCTCTCCACGGTGATTACAGGGGTGCACCCGGAAGACAAGGAGAAGGTAGAGCGGATCGCCAGGGACGCCGCGAGCCCCGGAGGCGCCGGCATTTACAGCGCCGAATACCGTACCGTAGGCGCCATGGACGGCAAGGTCCGCTGGCTCAGCATGCGCGGCCGGGTCTTCTACGACGACGAGGGGACTCCGTTGCGCCTGGTCGGCGCCTGCCTCAACGTAACCGACGTGGTGCAGGCCCAGGAGACGCTCAACGAAGAGATGAGCGAAAGGCTGCGTGCGGTCGAAGAACTGCGCCGCCAGGAGCAGTTGCTGATCAGGCAGGGGCGGCTTGCGGCCATGGGAGAGATGATCGCCAACATAGCGCACCAGTGGCGCCAGCCCCTGAACACGCTGGGGCTCATCATCCAGGAACTTCCCACTTACCACGAGCGGAACCTTCTCACCGTCGAGTACCTGGAGGGGAGCGTCTCCCGTGCCATGCAGGTGATCAACTACATGTCCCAGACCATCGACGGGTTCCGCAACTTCTTCGGCCCGGACAAGGAATACCAGACCTTCCTGGCGAGCGAGGTGCTGGAGAAGACGGTCTCCATCCTCGACGCGGCGTTCGCCGAGCTGAACCTGGAACTTGTGGTGTGGGTGGACCGCGAGGCGGTGGTGCACGGCATACCGAACGAGTACTCGCAGGTGCTTCTCAACATCCTGATGAACGCGAAAGACGCGCTCCTGGAGCGCAAGGTCGAGCATCCAAAGGTCGAGGTCAGGCTCTTCAGGGAGGGGGGGAAATCGGTGGTCACCATCACGGACAACGCAGGGGGGATACCCACGGAGATCATGGACAAGATTTTCGACCCGTACTTCACCACCAAGGGACCGGACAAAGGGACCGGCATCGGCCTGTTCATGTCCAAGACCATCATCGAGAAAAACATGAAGGGCTCGCTTACGGTGACAAACCAGCCGGAAGGGGCCCAATTCCGCATCGAGGTCTGATCATGGAACCTTTGAACCGGCCGTTGAAGGACATCTCGCTCTTGCTGGTCGAGGACGAAATCGAGGCGCGGGACATGCTGGGACGGATGCTCGGCCTCAACTACCAGGGCGTGAGGATATACACCGCCGACAACGGGATGAGCGGCCTAGAGGCCTTCCGCCAGTTCCGGCCCGAGATCGTGGTCACCGACATCAACATGCCGCAGATGAATGGCATCGCCATGGCGCGCGAGATCAAGGAGCTCGACCCCGAGGCCACCATCGTCGCCGTGACCGCCCACAGCGAAACCTCGTACCTGATGAGCGCCATCGAGATTGGCATGGACCATTACGTGCTGAAGCCGGTGAACTACCCGGAACTGTTCCACGTGCTGGACCGCATCGCCGACAAGATCATGCTGAAGCGACTGGTTTCCGAGCAGGTGGAGCGTATCCGGCGCAGGGAGCAGCAGCTCTCCCAGGCGGAGAGAATCACGCACCTGGGGAGCTGGGAGTGGAACCTGGAGACAGGCCAAGCGGTCTGGTCCGACGAACTGTATCGGATCCTCGGGCTGGTGCCGGAGAGCGCCCCGGCGACCTTCGAAGCGCTTTTGCAGATGGTGCACCCGGCCGACCGGGAGGCCCTGGAAAAGGCGGTTCAGCAGCTGCGCGAGACCGGCAGCGCCATGGGAATCCATTACTACCGGCTGCTGCGCGCCGACGGCGAGACCCGCATCGTTCGCGGCCAGCTCGAGTCGGTCAGAGACGGCAGCGGTCGGCAGACGGTGATCGGCGCCTGCCACGACGTCACCGAACTCAAATGGGCAGAGGCAGCCCTGCGCGCCTCCGAGCGGCGCTTCTCCAAGATATTCCAGGCGACCCCGGACCTCCTGAGCATCACGAGCCTGACGGACGGGACCATACTGGAGGTGAACGAGGCTTTCCTGCGCGCCCTGGGTTACCAGCGCCAGGAGGTGATCGGCACCTACGCCGGGGAGCTTGGGCTTTGGGCCGACTCGGATCAGCCGGCGGCCCTTTTGCAGCAGCTTGAGGTGCGGGGCGAGGTGAGGGACATCGAGGTGCGGCTTAAGGGGAGAAACGGCCGGGAGCTTGAAGGGCTGGTGTCAGCTGAGCTCATTGAGATCAACGGCAACCCCTACCTGCTCACGCTCTTCAAGGACATCAGCGAGAGAAAAAGGCTTGAGGAGGACCGGGCGCGGCTGGCCGCCATCGTGGAATCCTCCGACGACGCCATCATGGCCGTGGACCGCGAGGGGGCCATCACCAGTTGGAACGCCGGGGCCGAAAAGATGTTCGGCTATCCCGCCCAGGACATGAAGGGGGTGCACCTTTCCTTCCTGGTCTCCCCGGAGAAAAAGGAGCAGGTCACTTGCCTCAACGACGGTATCCGCAGCGACGGCGCGGTCACCCACTGCGAGGTGGTGCACGTGACCCGCGGGGGGAGGCAGATCTACGTCTCCCTCACCATGTCCCCCATCAAAAGCGCCGACGGCGGCGTCGTCGGGACCTCCTGCATCGCGCGCGACGTAACCGAGCGCACCCGCATGGAAGAGATCATCAAGCACCAGGCCCAGCACGACACCCTGACCGACCTCCCCAACCGCAAACTCTTCGGCGATTTCCTCAACCTGGAGCTGGCCCAGGCGCGGCGCAACAGAAAGAGCCTCGCCGTGCTCTTCATGGACCTGGACCGTTTCAAGCAGGTAAACGACACCTTGGGGCACGCGGCGGGGGACCGTCTGCTGCAGGCTGTGGCGCAAAGGTTGAAGCGCTGCGTGCGCGAGTCGGACACAGTGGCGCGCATAAGCGGCGACGAATTCAACGTCCTCATGCCGGACTTGGCCCAGACCGACGACGTCGGCATCGTGGTCGGCAAGATCATGGGGGTATTCCGGACCCCGTTCGTCCTGGAGGGGGCCGAGTTGAAGGTGACCACAAGCGTCGGCGTGAGCATGTTCCCGGACGACGGCGACTCGGCCCAGGAGCTTTTGCAAAAGGCCGACGGCGCCATGTACGTCGCGAAACAGACCCCCGGCAACAGCTACCAGTTCTACAACGGCGAGATCAACGCCCGCACCGTGGCCCGGCAGAACATGGAGCGCCGCCTGCGCGAGGCGGTGTCCAAAAACGAGCTGGATCTGGTCTACCAGCCGTTGTTGAGCCTTAAGTCGGGGGAGATCGTCGGGGCGGAGGCCCTTTTGCGCTGGCACCACCCCGAGCATGGGCAATTGCTCCCTTCGCAGTTTCTCCCGGTCGCCGAGGAGACCGGCGCCATCGTCCCCATCGGCGAGTGGGTCCTCTTCAACGCCTGCCGCCAGATGCGCCTGTGGCAGAGCCAGGGGTTCGACTTGAGCGTGGCGGTGAACCTCTCCAACCGCGAGTTCCACCAGCCGAACTTCATCGACCTGGCCATGCGCGCCCTTTCCCAAAGCGGCCTCGACCCCGCCTCCCTGGAGCTGGACGTCACCGAGAAAGCGATCATGGACAACCCCGCGTTCTCGCTACGCAACATGCGCCGGCTGACCGACATCGGCGTCGCCTTCTCGGTGGACGACTTCGGCGTCGGCGCCTCCTCCCTTTCCCGGATCAAGGAACTCCCCATCGCCAAGGTCAAGATCGACCGCAGCTTCATCAGGGACATCCTCACCGAGCCCAATGACCTGGACGTGGTCTCCGCCGTCATCTGCATGTCGCACAGCCTCAAGATGAGGGTCAACGCGGTCGGGGTCGAGTCTGCCGAGCAACTCGCCCTGGTCGGCAGTTTCGGCTGCGACGAGGTGCAGGGAGATCTGATCAGCAGGCCGCTTCCCCCGCACGAGTTCGAACGCCTGTTGGTGGAGGGAGGGGTTCATGCCGAATTCTGAGCCGCTTTGCCTGGTCATCATCCCCTACGAAAAGAAAAAGGACGCCGCCGGCAAGGTGGTCGATTACGAGACGGTGTTCCGCAGGCTGATCGTGCCTGCCGTGGAGGCAGCCGGGCTCTTGCCTGTGCGCGCCGACGAGCAGAGGACCGGATGCCTCAACCTCAGGCAGCCGCTGGAGCGGCTGAGGTATTGCGACTGCGCCCTGGCCGACCTCTCCACCGGCGACCCCAGGGTCTTGTACCAGCTGGGGATCAGGCAGGCTGTGCATCCGGTCCGGACGCTTCTGGTCTACGCGGCAGGTTGCGCCCAGCTCCCGCTGGAGGCAGAGGGGCTCCCGGCGGTCCCCTACCGCGTGTCGCCGCACGGCCAGCCGATGCACGAGGCGAAATACCGCGCTCTCTTGACGGAGCGTCTGGCGGAGGCGATGGAAGGCGCTGCGGAAAGCGAGGTGTACCGCGCCCTGCGTGGGGGAAGCGGAGAGCAGGCGGCAAAAAAGGAGAGGATAGCCGGGCGGGAGCTTCACGCCACCGTCTTTGCCAACCTGCTTAAAAAGGGGCGGGCCGGGGGGCTTGCCGCGCTGCGCGAATTGCAGTCGGAGCTCTCCGTTCACTCCGAGGCCGACCCGGCGGACCTGGTCGAACTCCTGCTCAGCTATCGCGCGCTGAACGGCTGGAGCGAGATCATCGAGCTGGCAAGGCAGATGCCCCCCGCCCTGGCGGACAGCGTCCTGGTGCAGCAGCAGTTGGGGCTTGCCTTGAACTGGGCCGGAGAGGGGGAGCATGCGGAACAGGTGCTGCGTCAGCTCATCGCACGGCGCGGGCCTAGCAGCGACAGCTACGGCATCCTGGGGCGGATAATGAAGGACCGCTGGGAACAGGCGCTTACGCGGGGCGAGATGGAGCTTGCCAGGGAATTGCTGCAAAAAGCCGCCTCGGCATATCTGAAAGGGTTCGAGGCGGACTGGCGCAGCACCTATCCCGGAGTAAATGCGGTAACACTCATGGAGCTGAAGGAGCCGGCGGACCCGCGCCGCCGCGAAATCCTCCCGGTGGTGCACTACGCTGTGGAGCAGCGCATCCGCTCTGGCGCCGCCGATTACTGGGACTACGCAACGCTGTTAGAGCTGGCCGCTTTGTCCTGCGACGAAGCGAAGGGGAGGGATGCCCTGGGGCGCAGCCTCGCCATGGTGCGCGAGGCGTGGGAGCCGGAGACGACGGCACGCGACCTGCGGCTGATCCGGGAAGCGCGCCAGCGCCGCGGGGCGGAGTGCCCGGCCTGGGCCGAGTACGCCGAGTCCGAATTGCTGAAGGCGGCCGAGCGCGGCACGGCGCGCCCCTGACGGCTTAGAGCTTGCCGAAGGCCCGCAGGAACTGCGGCAGCAGCAAGGGGGCGTCCGAGTTGATGGCTCCCCCGAGGAAATCCATGATGCCGGGGCGGTACCCGTCGTGCCAGATCTTACTGAACATCTCCGCGCTGGTGCGGCAGGAGCAGTCCGCCTTCCCGGCGTCGCCTTCCAGCGTGTAACTGTCGGCCGATATTGCGATGGTGATGGAAGCTTCTCCCAAGGTAAAGCGGAAGACCGTCCTGTCGGTGAAAACCCCTTTACAGAATAAAGTACCCATCTCCCCGGTTATAGCTTCTACGACTTTCTGATCTTCATGCATAACTCTCTGTCCCCTATTCAAATACTTTAGCTGTAACAGTTCCTGAGTCAGCACTGCGGTCTCGCCGGATAGCGGCAAAGAGCAAGGCTGACTGTCAGTGGGATATTTTTATCCTGTCCAGGTTGTACAACTCGGACTGCGGGATAATATTGATCATCGCCGCCGAAGTCAAACCATTCCTTGCCGCATTGCAAGCTCCTTATTCATAGCTGCGGCAGCAGAATACTTCCACAAGACATTTTCGTAGCTTGATATATGTCTGCTCCATGTACTATGCTTTGAGCAATGGAGTTTTTGTTTTCCAGTTTCTCCGTTGGAGTCAGTCATGGAAAAGGTTCCTTACCGGTCGATACCGGACATGCTCAGACATAGCGCCGCTCAATACCAGACGCTTAACGCCGTCGAGTTCAGAAAGAACGGACAGTGGGTCACCCTGAGCTACGCCCAGTTCTACAATCGGGCGCTCATGGTGTCGCGGGGGCTGCGCAAGCTGCGGATGAAACCCGGGGACAGGATCGCCATCTTGTCCGAGAACCGCGCCGGGTGGATCATCGCCGACATGGGCATCCTTTGCGGCGGCGGCGTCACCGTCCCGGTCTATGCCACCGGCACTCCGGACCAGATAGCCTATGCGCTTTCCAGTTGCGAGGCGCGCATCGTCTTCGTCTCCGGCAAGGTGCAATACCGGAAGCTGCTCCAGGTGCGGGACGCGCTGCCCCATCTGGAACACGTCATCTCCTTCGAGCGCTTCCTAGGCGAAGCGGCGCTGCCGGTTACGACCTTCTACCAGCTGAGCGAGGTGGACGACCCCATCCTCGACACCGAAAGGGCCGAGATCGATTCGGTGATCGACTCTCTTACCCCGGAAATGCCGGCCACCATCATCTACACCTCGGGTACGACCGGCACCCCCAAGGGGGCCGTGCTCACGCACGGCAACCTCGTTTTCGACGTCTGGGCCACTCTCGACAAGGTCGGGGGGGTGGGGCAGGAGGACCTCTTCCTGAGTTTTCTCCCCCTAAGCCACGTATTCGAGCGCAGCGTCGGGTACTATCTCCCCCTTTCCTGCGGCGCCGCCATCGCCTTCGCCGACAGCATGGAGAAGATCTCGGAGAACATGATGGAGCTGCACCCGACCATCATGGTCTGCGTGCCGAGGTTCTTCGAGAAGATCTATTCCCGCATCTACGAAGCGGTGCATCAGCTCTCCCTTTTCAAGAGGAAGATGTTTCGGCGCGCCCTTGCCGTCGGGCGCAGCTACGTCTACGCGCGCTACATAGACAAGTACGTGCCGTTTTGGCTTTCCTTCCAGCACGCGATCGCGGACCGGCTGGTATTCAGCAAGCTGCGCAGCCGCTTCGGCGACCGCCTCAAGTTCTGCGCCAGCGGCGGAGCCCCCCTGGACCGGGAAATCAACGAGTTCTTCTGGATCATCGGCGTCCCGGTCTTCGAGGGGTACGGCCTCACCGAGACGAGCCCGGTCCTTTGCAGCAACAGCTATAACGGCCTGCGCTTCGGGTCGGTGGGGACCCCTCTTGCCTTCACCGAGATCGCCATAGCAGGCGACGGCGAGGTGCTGGCGCGCGGCCCGCAGGTCATGGCCGGCTACTATAACGACGAGGCCGCGACGAAGGAGGCGCTGGTCGACGGCTGGTTCAGGACCGGCGACATCGGCCGCTTGGAGGAAGGCTTCCTCTATATCACCGACCGCAAAAAGGATCTGATCGTCACCGCCGGAGGGAAGAACATCGCCCCCCAGCCGATCGAGAACCTCCTGAAGCGGGACAAGTACATCTCCCAGGCCTACGTATACGGCGACAGGAAGCCATACCTGACGGCACTTCTGGTCCCGACCCTGGAAAGGCTTTTGGAATTCGCCCAGGAACGCAGAATCGCCTACCACGACCTGGAAGACCTGGTCGTGCACCAGCCGGTGATCGAGCTGTACAAAAGCCGCGTCGAGGCTGTCAACAACGAGCTTGCCCCCTTCCAGACCATCAAGAAGTTCGCGCTCTTGCCGCGCGACTTCACCATGGACAGCGGCGAGCTGACCCCGACCCTCAAGGTGAAACGGCAGGTAATCTCGGAGAGGTACCGGGACCAGATAGACCATCTCTACAACGGCAGCGAATCGTAAGGGCCTGCCTGCGCAATCGGAGGACGTGATGAGACAGATAAACAAGGTCGCGGTACTGGGGGCAGGGGTCATGGGAGCGGCCATAGCTGCGCATCTGGCCAACGCCGGCATCGAGGTACTGCTGCTGGACCTGGTTCCCCCCGACGCCCCGCCCCGGGGAGAGGGAGCGGACCGGGAGCGAAGCCGGATTGCCACGAACGCGCTTTCCGCCTTAGCCTCCGCGAAGCCCGCGCCGCTGTACGCGCCGGCCTATGCCGAATACATCCACCCCGGCAATTTCGAGGACGACGCGGCAAGGCTCAAGGAATGCGACTGGGTGATCGAGGTGGTGCTGGAGAACCTGGAGGTGAAGCTGAAGCTCTTCGCAGAGCTGGTGGTTCCGAACCTGAAGCCCGACGCCGTTCTTTCCACCAACACCTCCGGGCTCTCGGTGAACGAACTGGCCCGGGCGCTGCCGGAAGAGGTGAGGCGGCGCTTCATGGTCACCCATTTCTTCAATCCCCCCCGCTACATGCGCCTGATGGAGATGGTCCCCTGTGCCGAAACCGACCCGAAAGTGCTGGCCGCGATGGCGCAATTCCTGGGGAAGAGGCTCGGTAAGGGGGTGGTCTACGGGAAGGACACCCCGAACTTCATCGCCAACCGCATCGGCACCTATGCCGGCTCCGCCGCCTGGCGCCATATGACGAGCATGGGGCTTACCGTCGAGGAGGTCGACGCCGTCACCGGCCCGGCGCTCGCCCGACCCAAGACCGGCACCTTCGCCCTTTGGGACCTGGTGGGGATCGATACGGTGGTCCGGGTGCTCGACAACAGCTATGCCCTTCTTTCCGGCGACGACGAGCGCGAACTGCTCCGGGTGCCGGAAGAGATCCGGCGCATGGTCGCCGACGGCCTTACCGGCAAGAAAGGAAAGGGGGGCTTCTATCGTCGCGAGACCGTAGAAGGGGAAAGCGTGAAGGTTTGCTACGACTACCATAGCGGCAGCTACAACCCCTGCGTCCGTCCCAAGTTCGCCTCGGTGGCCGCCGCCAAACAGATCGACGACCCGGCGCAGCGCGTGAGGACTCTTCTATCCGGTGGGGATCGCGCGGCTCAATTCGCCTGGCTCACCCTGCGGGACACCTTGATCTACGTAGTGAAGAGGCTTGCCGAAATCGCCGACGACGTGGTCAACGTCGATAACGCCATGAAATGGGGTTACAACTGGGAGCTCGGCCCCTTCGAATTGCTGGACGCCCTCGGGGTCGCCGAGTTCGTCTCCCGCTGCGAGCGCGACGGCGTTGCCCTGCCGGACTGGCTCAAAGAGGTGCAGAGCTTCTACCGGGTCGAGGGGGGCAAAAAGTTCCAGTACCTCCCGGAAAAGCACGATTTTGCGGAAATACCGAGGCCCGAGGGAAGCGTCTCGCTCACCCTTTTGAATAGCGCCGGCGGCGAGGTGGAGCGAAACTCAGCCGCTTCGCTCATCGACATAGGGGACGGCGTATTCTGCCTCGAATTCCATTCCAAGCTGAACACCATGGGGGGGGAGACGCTCGCCATGATCCAGAAGGGGATCCGGCGCGCCGAGGCCGACGGGGTCGGGATGGTCATCGCCAACGAGGGGGGGGCGTTCTCCGCCGGCGCCAACCTGATGCTCGTCGCCATGGCGATAGCGGAAGGGGCCTGGGACGACTTAGCCCTCACCGTAAAGGCCTTCCAAAAGGCGATGATGTCCATCAAGTACTCGAAGGTTCCGGTGGTCGCCGCTCCCCACGGCCTAGCCATGGGAGGGGCGTGCGAGACCTGCCTGCACGCCGACGCCATCAACGCCCATGCCGAGACCTACATGGGGCTGGTGGAGATCGGCGTAGGGCTGATCCCGGCCGGCGGCGGCACCAAGGAGATGGCCATCAGGGCGGTCAGGCTTGCCGAGGAGAACGGGGCCGACGTCCAGCCCTTTTTGTTCCGCAACTACCAGAACATCGCCATGGGCAAGGTGAGCAGTTCCGCTGCCGAACTGCTGACGCTGGGGCTTATGCGGCAGGGGGACGGCATCACGCTCGACCTGGACCGGCGCATCCACGACGCCAAGCTGAAGGCGATAGCGCTCGCCGCGAACTACCGGCCGGGGCGCCCGTCAACCGGCATCAAGGCGCCCGGTAAAAGTGTCGCCTCCAGCATCAAGGTGCAGCTTTGGAACCTTGAGCGCGGCGGCTTCATTTCCAGCTACGACAGCTACCTCGCCTCAGGCATAGCCGACGTCATCACCGGCGGCGACGTCCCCGGCGGCACCCTCATCACCGAAGAGTACCTGTTGGAGCTGGAGCGCGAGATGTTCCTCAAGTTCTGCGGCCAGAAGAAGACCCTGGAGCGCATCCAGCACATGCTGAAAAAAGGGAGGCCTCTCAGGAACTAGGGGGGCGCTACCATAGGAGAAACACCATGAGAACCGCATACATAGTTATCGCCCTGCGCACTCCGGCGACCAAGGCCTACAAAGGGAAACTGAGGCAGGTGCGCCCCGACGACCTGGCCGCCGCGGCCATCAAAGGGGTCATCGACGCCACCGGCATCGACCCGGCAGAACTCGACGACATTATCATCGGCTGCGCCTTCCCCGAGGCCGAACAGGGGATGAACGTGGCGCGCATCGCCGCTTTCAAGGCGGGCGTCCCGTACCAGGTTCCCTGCCAGACGGTGAACCGCTTCTGCTCCTCCGGGCTGCAGACCATCGCCACCGCCGCCGAGCGCATCATGGCCGGCTTCGCCGACTGCATCGTCGCGGGGGGGACCGAGAGCATGTCGCTCATTCCCATGGGGGGGAACAAATTCAGCGCCAACCCGGGGCTCGTCCATGCCTGGCCCGAGACCTACGCCTCGATGGGAATCACCGCGGAGCTCATGGTCGAGAAGTACGGGGTGTCCCGCGAGGACCAGGACGCCTTCGCCGCGGCGAGCCACCAAAAGGCGGCACAGGCGATAAGGGAGGGGAGGTTTGCCGACGAGATCGTCCCGGTCAAAGCTCAAATCTGCGGCCTGGACGGCCTGAAGATGAAGTGCAGCGTGGAACAGGTGAGCGTCGACGACGGCGTCCGCGCCGACACGACGGTTGCGGCACTCGCGAAGCTCAAGCCCGCCTTCAAGGCCAACGGCAGCGTTACCGCAGGCAACTCCTCCCAGATGACCGACGGGGCCGCGGCGGCGCTGGTCGTCTCCGAGGATTTCCTGAAGCGAACCGGCTTGCAGCCGATGGCGCGCTTTGTCTGCTTCGCCGTCAAGGGGGTCCCGCCCGAGATCATGGGGACCGGCCCCATCGAGGCGATTCCAGCGGCGTTAAAGCTTGCCGGGCTCTCTCTGGATCAGGTCTCCCTCTTCGAGCTGAACGAAGCCTTCGCCGTCCAGTCCCTGGTCTGCATCGACGAGCTGAAGCTCGACCCGGAAAGGGTGAACGTGAACGGCGGCGCCATCGCCATGGGGCATCCGCTGGGGTGCACCGGGACCAAGCTGACCGCGACGCTGTTGCACGAATTGCGGCGCCGGAAGGAGCGCTACGGCTGCGTCTCCATGTGCATCGGCGGCGGCATGGGCGCGGCAGGGATCTTCGAGATGGTCTAGTGCGATGGTGCTACCTGCCAGTTGAGTGGGAGTGAGGGTTGTGCTCCCCTCGCCCTCTGGGGGGGGCGGGGGTGAGGGAAGGGGTGTGCGGGGGTGAGGGTTTCCCGCTCCGACTGAAATGACATTACAAGACAGAGGTGCTTTATGACTGCGAGGGTATTCAAAGGCGGGGAGTTTCTGATCGCTGAAACCGGAAAGGACGAGCTGTTCACCCCGGAGGATTTCACCGACGAGCAGAAGCAGATAGGGCAGACCACCGAGCAGTTCGTGGCGAACGAGGTGCTTCCGGTGCGGGAAGAGATCGAGCACCAGCAGTTCGAGCATGTGGTGCACCTGATGAAGAGATGCGGCGAACTCGGGCTTTTGATGATCGACGTCCCCGAGGAGTACGGTGGGCTGGAACTGGACAAGGCGACCAGCATGCTCGCGGCGGAGAACATCTCCGGTTCGGGCTCCTTTTCCGTCGCCTACTCGGCCCACACCGGCATCGGTACGCTCCCGCTGGTCTACTACGGCACCGAGGAGCAAAAAAAGAAGTACCTCGAAAAACTGGTTACCGGCGAATGGATCGCGGCCTACTGCCTTACCGAGCCCGATTCCGGTAGCGACGCCCTGGGAGCCAAGGCGACGGCGACCCTCTCCGCCGACGGCAGCCACTACCTTTTGAACGGCACCAAGCAGTTCACCACCAACGGCTCCATCGCGAGCCTCTACACCATTTTCGCCAAGGTGGACAAGGAGCATTTCACCGCCTTCCTGGTCGAGCGCGGCTTCGAAGGGGTGAGCGTCGGGCCCGAGGAGAAGAAGATGGGGATCAAGGGCTCCTCCACGACCCAGGTGATCCTCGACAACGCCAAGGTGCCGGTGCAAAACGTCCTGGGCGAGATCGGCAAGGGGCACAAGATCGCTTTCAACGTGCTCAACGTAGGGCGCTTCAAGCTCGGGGCCGCGGTCACCGGGGCAGCCAAGGGAGCGCTTGCCGACGGCATCAAGTACGCGAACCTGAGAAAGCAGTTCGGGCGCACCATAGGCTCCTTCGGCGCCATCAAGGAGAAGATCGCCGACATGACGTCCGCGGTCTTCGCTGCCGAATCGATGGTCTACCGACTGGCCGGGCTCATAGACCAGCGTCTTGCCACCATCCCCCGCGACACCCCCAACTACTACGACGTCTACCAGCGCGCCATCGAGGAGTACGCCATGGAGTGCGCCGTCGCCAAGGTCTTCTGCAGCGAGGTGCTCGCTTTCGTGGCGGACGAAGTGGTGCAGATCCACGGCGGCTACGGCTTCGTGCAGGAGTACCCCGCCGAGCGCTACTACCGCGACGAGCGCATCAACCGGATCTTCGAAGGGACCAACGAGATCAACCGTCTGCTCGTCCCGGGGACGCTTTTGGCCCGCGCCATGAAGGGCGAGATCCCGCTGCAGCAGGAAGCGCTCAAGGCCTTCGAGTCGCTGATGACCCCCTCCTTCGAGGAGTTGGACGACAGCGTCCCATTCGCCGCCGAGAAGGCGCTCTTGGCCGGGCTGAAACAGGCGTTTCTGGTCCTGGCGGGAAGCGCGGCGCAAAAGTTCCAGGCCGCCGTCAAGGAAGAGCAGGAGGTGCTGTTAGCCGTGGCGGACGTGGTGATCAACATCTTCGCCATCGAAAGTGCCGTGCTGCGGGGCGAGAAGATGCTCCCGTCGCTTAGCCCCGCCCGCAGGGACGCGGTGCAGGCGGCTGTTAAGACCTTCACCTTCAACGCCGGCGAGAACTGCGCCGCTGCGGCCCGCAAGGCTGCCTATTACATCGAAGAAGGCGACGCGCTGGCCCTGATGCTGAGCGGCATCCGGCGCTTCACCAAATACGACGCCACAGGTCTGCTGCAGCAAAAGCGCAAGCTTGCCGATGCCGCGCTGGAAGCTGAGCGGTACCTTTTCTAGGCGTTATTTCCCTGCTGCCGCAATCTCTCCTTCATAGTCCCCCGTGCGACAATACCCTCGTTCCCAAGGCTCACCTTGGGAACGAGATCGAGTTCCGCCTCCTTAACTTGCAGGCGAGAGACGGCTTGCAGTCATTGAAAAGCCTATGACTGTCACAGCAAAGCGGATGCACTGTATCAAGTCTGTTCTTATGCCATAGCCAAAGAGAAAAATGATTGCTCAGCTGGTGCCGGGCTGCAATGTATGGCACAATATCCATTAATGCATTAGATGTCTCTGGCTAAAGTAAGTCCGGAGAGGTCAATGCCGAAGTGTTGAACGTTTTGACAACATGAATGACGCATTGTCGCTGAAGGGGGGACGGTTTGAAGAAGCAGGAAGGAGAAATTCAGGAATTGGCGTGCGTGCAGGGACAACAATCGGCCCTGGCGAGCGATCAGGAAAGCCGCCTCGCCCTCTGCCAGGCAAAGCTTGCCGAAACCGAAGCCCTTTTGAAACAAGAACAGCAGGGGCGCTGCAAGGCGGAGCGGGAGGTCGCCCTTCTTGCCCAGGAGCTGGAAAGCTTCAGCTATTCCGTCTCCCACGACCTGCGCGCGCCGCTTAGGCACCTCGTCGGTTTCAGCAGCGCCCTCGTCGAGGACTACAACGAACAACTGGAGCCGACCGCGCAGAGCTACCTGGACTGCATCACCAGGTCTGCGCGCAAGATGGAGGACCTTCTCGAAGCGCTTCTCTTTCTCTCCCGGGTGACCAAACAGGATCTGACTCTCGTCGAAGTGGACCTGGCCGCGCTGGCGCGCCAATACGCGGGGTCTTTGCAGCAGGCCGCCCCCGCGAGGCAGGTAGAGTTCAGGATAGCGGAGGAACTGCCGGTCAAGGCAGACCCCCAGCTGATGAGGACGGTTATCGAGCAGTTGCTGGGGAACGCCTGGAAATTCACGGCCAAAAAGGAAAGGGCGACAGTCGAGTTCGGAGAAAAGAAGGAAGGGGACAGTACCGTCTACTACATCCGCGACGACGGGGCGGGGTTCGACCTGCGCTTCGCCCAGCGGCTCTTCGCTCCGTTTCAGCGCATGCACCGCGAGGAAGAGTTCCCCGGCCTCGGGATAGGGCTCGCCACGGCGCAGCGCATCGTGCACCGCCATGGCGGGAGGATCTGGGCCGAGGCCGAGGTCGGCAACGGCGCGACTATCTGCTTCACCCTCTGCCCCTGAGTCAGGCCGGCGCCGGCAGCCCCTGCATCCCGCCGAACTGGATCTGGAAGGAGTCGAGCCTCAGCTTCATCGCGCCCCTCGTGATGCTTTCCGCGAGGATCGCATTGCCGGTGCTCGCTGCCTGCAGCATCTCCCGGTAGTACTTCCGCGCCTGGAGCCGGTATTCCTCCTTGGTGAAGAGGGCGGTGCGCAGCTTGGAGTAGACGCTGGAAAAGCTGTTCAGGATCAGCGGGTAGATCCTGTTCCCCGACATCACCGCCATGGCCATGTGCAGTTCCCAGTCGTATTTCACCAGGGAGCCGGCGCAGTTGCGGACCTTATCGGCCCGCGCCAGGATCTCGGCAAGCCCCGCAGCGTTGTTCTCGACGGCCCTTCTCGCGTAGTCGGGCGCGAACTGGACCCGCAACTCCAGGAGGTGGGACGCCAGGTCGGGCGGAAAATCCTCGCTGTTACGGGTGATGGAGGAGATGAGCTCCAGGTCCCCCTGGGACCAGAAATCGTTCACCACCGTACAATGTCGCTGCTGCACCGAGATCCATCCCGAATTCTGCAGTTTCTGCAGGGCCTCCCTCACCGTGGCCCGGCTCACCGAAAAGCTTTGCGCGAGATCCCGCTCGCTCTCCAGGGTGCAGCCCGGTTTCGGATCCCCCTTGAGCAACCTCGCCACCAATGCCTTCTCCACCATCTGGTAGGTCTTCCTCATAAAATTCCCTCTATCGATCACTGAAGGCAGTTGTCTGTATTGTGCGGACCGGGGCTTACTGCAACTATTGCGATATCATAGAACAAGGTTTGGTAAAATGGTAGCAATATTTTGCCTGGGGGCAATTAATCGCTGGCGGCAATGCCGGGGCAGATGCCCTGCGTCAGCCGAAGCCGCACTCCGGCAAGCAGCGGCCCTGGCGGTCGAGGTCGTGAGGAAAGAAAAACGGGGTAGGGGGGCGAGGTTTGATATTTATTGAACAGGGTTTTATCTTAGCTTAAATCCGGCTCGTGTTGCGCAGCATTTTTGCGCGGCTGGGAAAGGGTGAAATAGAAGGTGGCGCCGCGGTTCTCCATCCCCTCGGCCCAGATGCTCCCTCCGTGGCGATCGATGATGCGGCGCACCGTGGCAAGCCCGATGCCGGTTCCCTCGAATTCGGAACCGTGCAGGCGTTGGAACGGTTGGAAGAGCTTGTCCACGTAGGCCATGTCGAAGCCGACCCCGTTGTCCTTTACGAAGAAGGTCTGGCGCCCGCGACCCTGAATCTGGCCGAACTCGATCACCGGACGGGGGACCCGGGAGGCGTACTTCATCGAATTGCCCAGCAGGTTCTGCAAAACAAGGCGCACCAGCACGCTGTCGCCGAAAGCAGTCAGCCCTCTCTGTATCAGGAACTCGACTGGTTGCGAGCCCTCCTCCCCGGCCAGCATGTCGGCTACCTCCGCCGCAAGAAGGCTGATGTCGAAGGTTTGGCGCTTCATCAAAGTTCTACCCACCCTGGTGAGGGTCAAGAGGTCGTCTATCTGCTTTCCCATCCTGGAACTGGCGGTGCTGATCCGCTCCAGGTAGTAGTGAGCCTCCTCAGGGAGCGCGTGGCCGTGCTCCTCGATCAGGATGGAACTGTAGCTGTTGATATGTCGTAGCGGAGCTCGGAGGTCATGGGAAACGGAATAGCTGAAGGACTCGATTTCCTGCTTTGCCACCGCCAGCTGTGAGGTTCTTTCAATCACCCGCCGGTCCAATTCGTCGTTCAGTTTCCTGATCGCCTCTTCGGCCTCCTTTCTCTCGGTGATGTCCTTGATGGTGCCGATCATCCGCTGCTGCTTCCCTGCGGCCACCCCGGAAAGCTCGCAGCACTCGGTGACCCAGCGTTCCACGCCGTCGCTTTGCCTGCGAATCGGGTATTCCATCTCGAAGGGGCGCCCGTCGCCGATGGCGGCCAGGTACCTTTCCTTGAAAAGCTGCCGGTACTCGTCGTGGACCATCTCGAAGTGCCCCTGCAGGGTCCTGGGAAAGGTTCGATCCATTCCCAGGATCTCCTCCAGTTTGCTGGAGCAGTTCCAGCGGTCCCCGGCCAGATCGAGGACGTAGCTTCCCAACTGGGCGATTCTCTGGGTTTCGCGCAGCAACCGGTCGTTGTCGGCCATGACCTGCTCGCGCTGCTTTTGTTCCGAAACGTCCTCGAGCGTCACCACGGTCCCGCTCACCTTGCTGGCCTGATCCAGGAAAGGGGCGGTGCTGATGGAGAGGAGCGCGGCTACGCCGTCCGGGCGCAGGAACCGGAAGCAGGCGTTCGACAGGGTATCGCCTGCGCGCAGCAGTTCCCCAAGCGACAGGTCGGGCGCGACGCTGCCTTGGCTTTGTTCGCGGGTGATGCCCCAGACCGGGGAGCCGTCGTTTCTGGCCGCCATCTCCTGCTTGGACTGCCCGAGGATAAGTTCGGCGCGGGGATTGGCAAAGGCCACCTTGCCGCCGGGTTCGATGAACATGATACCGACGGGGCTCGTGGCGGTGATCAGGTTCAGCAGGTCGTGCTCCATGCGCAGCAGGTGTTCCATCATCTTGCCCTGGTTGATGTCGCACAATATCCCTGCCAGCCGGATTGCCCTACCTGATGCGTCTCGGCCGGCCGCTTTCCCCTCACAGCGAAACCAGCGCCATTTTCCCTCGTTGGTCTTCAGGCGGAATTCGAATTCGAAATTCTCCACGGCCCCCTCTACGCATCTTTCCTTGAGGGCGCGCGCGGCTTCCAACTGTGCCGGGTGCAGGATGCAGCTCCAGTCCTCCAGTTTCACCGGCGACTGCCCGGGGCGGTAGCCGAGCATCTCGTAGCAAAAGGGGCTGAAGAAGCAGGTGCTGGTGGCGACGTCCAAATCCCAGATTCCCGCACTCACCGCCTCCACCGCCTTACGGTGGCGCTCCTCGCTGAGTGCCAGTTGTTCGTTGACGCGCACTTCAGCTGTGATGTCGAGGTTGCAACCCTGGTAGCCGGTTACTTCGCCCCGGCTGTTTCGCACCTGGGCGATCACCGCATGCAGCCAGAAAACCCTGCCGTCGGCTGAACGGTACTTGAAGCGTTGCGACCATTGGGCTCCGCTCTCCATGCTCTGCTGCCAGCTGGCCGTGAGCTCCTTGCGCTCCTGGGGGTGGATGAAGCCGATCAGCGCTTCGTTCTCGCCATCCTCTGCAACACCTGCGATTCTCCGGCCGTCGATGTCGGTCTGGTACAAGCCAAGGGGCGCCGTTGTGAAGATGGTGCGCAGCACCTGCTCATAATCGATGCGGATAGGCTCCCGCTGCATGAGTGGGGCGGATGCGGGGTCCGCAAAAGGAATAGGAGTTCTTTTCGTCCTGCTGTTGACAGGGGTCGCAACTTCCGACAGATTGTTCATTTTTCCCCCGTTGCCGATGTTGCCCGCACGCATTCGAGATATTGTCATAGCTGCCGGAAAGACTGGCAGTGCTTGGATATTTGAGCGTTCTCTAATATATCTGCGAATTTTTAAACTAGCAAGTGCAAATTATATATTGATAATGTTTTCTTGCAAATTTGTCGTACTGGCAGATAACTTTTCATACTCACTTGCCGCCGCGCCTGTGAGTCATGGCGCACACGCTGATAGTCGACTGACAGATGTATTGACTGCCACCACATGTTTGGGGTAGTTGTAGTTCGATAATTCATATCCATCGAGGAGGCTTAAGACATGGAATCCAACAAGACCTGCCAGTGCGGTGCCAAACATACGGGCCACATCTGCATGTTGAAGAGCGCCGGGCGCAGCGAGGAAATCGCGCACATAAGCGACCATCCGACAGTCACCTGCTTCACCTGCGGGGCAGAGGCCAACTCCGCCGACAACGTCTGCAACCCGATGCCCATGGGGTAGCAAGCGGCACGCCGGTCCACACGGAGCACCGATGCCCGAATTACCTGAAGTCGAAGTGACGCGGCTTGGGATCGCCGCACAACTGGTCGGAGCCAGGATCGCCGCTGTCGCCATTCGCAGCGCCAAACTGCGCACCATGGTGCCGCAGGAACTCCCGCGTCTTCTTGTCGGCCAGAGCATCCTTTCGCTGACCCGTCGCGGCAAGTACCTGATCATTACCTGCCGGCAAGGCTCCTTGCTGCTGCACCTGGGCATGACCGGGCACCTGCGCCTGGTTCCCGCCGGAGCCGGCGCAGGCGTGCACGACCACTTCGACCTGGAGCTTGAGTCCAGCCTTATATTGCGGCTCAACGACGTGCGCCGCTTCGGCTCGATTCACTTCACCTCCGGCGACCCGCTAAAGCACAAGCTTTTGCAGGGAATCGGGCCGGAACCTTTGACCGATGAGCTCACCGGGCCCTACCTCTACCGCAAAAGCCGCGGCAAGAAGGCGCCCCTGCAGCGCTTCCTGATGGATAGCTCCGTGGTCGCCGGGCTTGGCAACATCTACGCGGCCGAGACCCTGTTCCGCTGCGGCATGCTTCCGCCCACACCCGCGGGCTCCCTCTCCGAGGCCGACTGCGACAGGCTTTGCGACTGCATCAAGAAAACCCTCGCCGCCTCCATCGAGGCCGGCCGCGTCATGGAT
The DNA here is from genome assembly GCF_000020725.1 of Citrifermentans bemidjiense Bem. Lineage (NCBI taxonomy): Bacteria > Pseudomonadati > Thermodesulfobacteriota > Desulfuromonadia > Geobacterales > Geobacteraceae > Citrifermentans > Citrifermentans bemidjiense. The sequence continues at coordinate 2,482,122 of NC_011146.1, forward strand.
TTCAGCGTCCGCGAGGAGAAGCTCGTCTATTTCCCGCAACAGCTCTTCGTCTACGGCAGGGAAGGGCTCGCCTGCCGGCAATGCGGCAGCGCCATAGAGCGGGGAAGGCTCGGCAACCGCTCCACCTTCTACTGCCCCCGCTGCCAGAGCTAGCTTTAACTGCGCCTTTGCATTGACCTTCCCCTGCCGGTTGATAAGCTGCCGCAGGGGTTGGGGCTTGCCCCGCGATTCTTTTATAGGGAGGGTAACCAATGAGCATGCTCTTTACCCCGCTGCAGCTGCGGGAGCTGACCTTCAAAAACCGCATCTTCGTCTCCCCCATGTGCCAGTATTCGAGTAAAGACGGGATGCCGACGGATTGGCACCTGGTACATCTGGGAAGCCGGGCGGTCGGCGGCGCCGGGCTCGTCATGGTCGAAGCGACGGCGGTTTCCCAGCAGGGGCGCATCTCGCCGGACGACTCCGGCATCTGGAGCGCGGACCACGCCCGGGCCTTTGCCCCCATCGCCCGCTTCATCAAGGAACAGGGTGCGGTGCCGGGAATCCAGCTGGCCCATGCCGGGCGCAAGGCTTCCACCGACCTTCCCTGGAAAGGGAGCGGCCCGGTGGATGCGAACCACCGCGGCTGGCAGACCATCGCCCCCAGCCCGGTTCCGTTTGCCGGAAACTTCCCCTCTCCCAGGGAGGCAACCGTCCAGGACCTGGAGATCATCCTGGGGCAGTTCGCCTCCGCCGCGCGCCGCAGTGCCGAAGCCGGATTCGAGGTGGTGGAGATTCACATGGCGCACGGCTACCTGCTGCACGAGTTCCTCTCACCGCTGGCGAACCTGCGCGCGGATGATTTCGGAGGGTCGCTGGAGAACCGTTGCCGCTTCCCGTTGCGGGTGGCGAAGGCTGTGCGCGAGATCTGGCCCGAGCATCTTCCGGTGTTCGTGAGGGTCTCGGCATCGGACTGGATGGAGGGGGGGTGGGATCTGGAGCAGACGGTGGAACTGGTACGGAGGCTCAAGGCGATCGGAGTCGACCTGATCGACTGCTCCAGCGGCGGACTGGTCCCCGAGGCTGCGCCCCCTTTCGGCCCCGGCTTCCAGACCCCCTTCGCCACCGAGATCAGGAAACAGGCAGGCATCGCCACCGGTGCCGTCGGTTTCATCACCGCCCCGGCGCAAGCCGAGCATATCGTGGCGACGGGGCTTGCCGATGCGGTGTTCCTGGCGCGCGAGATGCTGAGGGACCCGTACTGGCCGCTGCACGCGGCCAATGCGCTGCAGGTCGACCCCGCCTGGCCCAGCCAGTACGAAAGGGCTAAATGAAGCTGTGTGTCGTTGGCCGCAACCAGCGTGACGTCACACTGGCACCTTCATTGAGTGACAAATGCTTGTCCATGGTCGAACAGGCTGTACATTCTGGCAGATTTGTCTGTATAATCACCGGCGTTGCCAATATATTTCAAACACGGTGGGCTTTTATTCAAGCGTATTAGGTGAAGACAACCTTGACCGAAAGTATAAGCGCCCGTATCAAAACGCGAATAACTAACGGAGAGAGCATGGAAAGATATCAGACACAAGCAAGAACGATCAGCATCGCCCAGGGGGGCGTAATGAGGGGAGTCTACGGATGGATGGGGGGCGGCTTGGCTCTCACCGCCCTGGTCTCGCTGATGACCGCCTCCTCGCCGGCGCTCTTACAGGCTATCCTCGGCAACCGCATCCTCTTTTACGCGCTGGTGTTCGGCGAACTGGGGCTCGTTATCGCCATCAGCGGCGCCATCAACAGGATCAGCGCCACCACGGCGAGCGCCCTTTTCCTTCTTTACGCCGCGGTGAACGGACTCACCATGTCGAGCATCTTCGTCGCCTATACCTCGACCTCCATCGCCTCGACCTTCCTGGTCACCTCGGGTATGTTCTGCGCCATGAGCCTGTACGGCTACCTGACCCGCAGCGACCTCACCTCCTGGGGAAGCTTCCTGTTCATGGGGCTCGTCGGGGTGGTGATCGCCTCCCTGGTGAACATGTTCCTGCATAGCTCCATGCTCTCCTGGGTACTGAGCGTCTGCGGCGTGATCGTCTTCACCGGGCTCACGGCTTACGACACGCAGAAAATCAAGCAGATGGGGAACGCCGGCCGCAAGGGAGCCGTTCTCGGCGCCCTTACCCTTTACCTCGACTTCATCAACATGTTCCTCTCCATGCTGAGGCTCTTCGGCGACCGCCGCTAGACCCAGGGGGACTGGCTCCGCAGGTGCCTGTCCCCCTTAGCCTGTCCCCCTTAGCCAGTTGCCATAACGTAAAGAGCCCGGATCGCAGCAGCGACCGGGCTCTTTTGATTTGCTGGGAGGGGAGGGGCGGTCAGCGCAGCCGGATACCCTCAGGCGTGATCTGGATCACCCCTTCCTTGTAGAGGTTCCCGATCACGGTCTTGAAGCTCTTCTTGCTCATGCTGAACATCTCCGAAATCAGCTCCGGCGAGGACTTGTCGCCTACCGGAAGAAAGCCCCCCCTCTCGCTCAGCACCCGAAGCACGCTCTCGCGGCTGCCGTGGAGGTCCTTCCCGCCGCCTTTCCTGAGCGTCACGTCGATCTTTCCGTCGGGGCGGATCTTCTTGACGAACCCCTTGGCCGAAGTGCCCACCTCATATCTGCCGAAGAGCTCGCTCTTGAACAAGAGCCCGTCGTAACGGTCGTTGATGATGACCTTGGCCCCCAGGTCGCCGAACTGGTAGAAGGTCAGTCTTACCTCATCTCCCTCCTTCAGTTCGATGCGCGACTTCTCAAGGAACTTCCCCAGCTTGGCCGAGGCGGCGATGCGCTCCGAACGGTCCAGGTAGACCCGCACCAGGTGCTTTTCTCCCTTGTTCATCGGCTTTGGCTGTTCGCTGAAAGGTACCAGCAGGTCCTTTTCCAGCCCCCAGTCCAAAAAAGCGCCCACGTTGCCTACATCTTTCACTTCCAGTACGGCGAAGTCCCCCACCTGGGCCTTGGGGGTCAAGGTGGTCGCCAGGAGACGGTCTTCCGAATCGAGGTAGACGAAGACCTTTACGTGCTCGCCCGGGTGCAGCCCCTCGGGGACGTATTTGGTCGGCATCAGGATGTCACCTAGTTCCGAGACGAGGAATGCGCCGATGGCGCTGATCTTCTTTACTTCGAGCCTGTTGTATTTTCCTACTTCCAGCATCGGTTGGCGCTCCATTTCATGTTGCGGCACAGCGTAACATTCAAAATCTATTTTATTTTTTAGCAGTTATTCCGATTACTATAGCAGATACTGCATCAAAGCCCGACAGTTATTTTAATCTGCCCAGTGAGCGGGCACTACCGTTAAAAATAGCTAGTTAGCGGCTCATCCGGACGGCGCAGCCGTCTCTTTTTGGTCTGGACAGGGAGCAGGAATCCATATTAAGGTGACGTGTTTACGGTATTGTCGCCACACGCAACGGCCGCTTTTGTATAAAACAGGCGGCCACCATCGCATAACTTTGGTTGATAGCACGGAGGCTGCTTGCTACCTTTCAGTCTGAAAACCAAGATGACGGTTACCATATCCCTGCTGATAGCGGGGTTGTTGTCCGTACTCGCTATTTCCACCCAGATGTACTTCGTGAACCAGCTCAAGCAGTTGCTGTACACCCAGCAGTTCAACATGGTCTCCGCCGTCGCGGATCAGATCGACGACAAGATATTCTCGTCCCAGACCGAGCTGGTTGCTGCCGCCGGAACCCTGAGCAAGGGGGCCGTCACGGACCCGGTCGCCCTCAAATCGTTCTTCGATGACCGGCCCGATACGCTCGCCATGTTCGACAACGGACTGTTCCTTTTTTCGCGCGAGGGGGTGCTCATCTCCGCCAACCCGGCGGAAACGACGCTCCTCGACAAGAACTTCCTGCACCGCGACTACCTGAAAAACACACTTGCCACAGGGAAAGCGCAGATATCCGAACCCTTCATCTCTGCGCAGCCGCATCATCATCCGATCATCATGTTCACCGCGCCAGTCTTCGGCAACGACGGGAAGGTCTCCGCCGTCCTGGGCGGGAGCATCGACCTCACCAAGAACAACTTCCTGACCAGGATCGGGAGCGTGGTGCTCGGGAAGGAAGGGTACCTGTACCTGTACAACAAAGACCGGACCATGGTCGTTCATTCCGACCACAGGCGAATCTTCCGCAAAGATGTACCGGTCGGCGCCAACGTCCTCTACGACCGGGCCCTTGCCGGGTTCGAGGGGACCGGCGAGACGGTGAACTCCCGCAAGGTGCAGGTGATCAGCTCCTTCAAGAGGCTGAAATCCACCGGCTGGATACTCGCCTCCAATTTCCCGCAGCAGGAAGCCTACTCCCCGATCTACAAGGCGCGTACCTACGTTATTTTCGCTTTAGCGGTGGTGCTGCTCATCTCGATACTGATCGTCTGGCTCTCGATGAAGTTCCTGACGGCGCCGCTACTTGCCTTTACCGAACAGATCCGCGGCATGACCCAGCACAAAGAGGCGGCTCAACCGGTCGGCGTCAACACCGGCGACGAGATCGAGGTGCTTCGCGACGCCTTCGACCAGCTCCTGGCCGAATTGGAAGCCCAGAAAAGCGAGTTGAAGAGACAGTTGGACTTCTCCAGGATACTCATCGACATCATCCCCATCCCGGTGTATTACAAGGATGCTCAGGGGCATTACCTTGGCTGCAACCAGGCCTTTTTGGACTTCAACGGCCTTGGCAGGGAAGAACTCATGGGCAAGACCGTCCACGACGTAGTCCCGCCGGATCTGGCCGACAAGTACTACCGCTCCGACAAGGAACTGTTTGGTGTAGGCGGAGTGCAGGTCTTCGAGGCCAAGGCAGTTAACGGCCAACTCGCACAGCGCGACATCACGTTCTTCAAGACCACCTTCCCGGCCAGCGACGGAAGTCATGGCGGCATCCTTGGCGCCATGCTGGACATAACCGAACACAAGCAGGCCGAGGAAGCGCTGCAGACGCAGAAAGAGTTCGCAGAGAGCCTGGTGATGAAGTCGACGGTGCCGACGTTCGTGCTGGACCACAGGCATCGCGTCATCATCTGGAACTCCGCATTGGAGGCACTCACAGGCATAAAGGCCGATGACGTGCTCGGCTTGGAGAACCTCTGGAAGATATTCTATGAAACGGAGAGGCCGCTTCTGGCCGACTTGATCCTCGACGAGGCGCTCGATGGCTTGTCCGAGCATTACGGCCACTACCGGCATTCCCCTTTGATCAGCGGCGGCATTCAGGCCGAGGGGTGGTACCGCGACCCGTCGGGGGCGGGTCACTACATCACCATCAGCGCCGCTCCCATCAGGGACAGAAACGGGGTGTTGGTAGGCGCCTTGCAGGTGATGGAGGACATCACCGAACGCAAGCTGGCCCAGGACGCACACGAAAAGACCAGGCGGCAACTGCAGCTGATTCTCGATGCCGCGGGCGAAGGTATCAACGGCGTAGACACGCAGGGTAGGATCACCTTCGTAAATCCTGCGGCCGCCGATATGGTGGGGTGGACACAGGAGGAACTGCTGGGACAAAACCAGCACGCGCTGATGCATCACAGCAGGGAGGACGGCTCGCCCTTTCCGGTGCAGGAGTGCGCGGTCGCCGCGGCGTGCCACGAAGGGCGCCCCTACAAGAGCGAAGAACTCTTCTGGCGCAAGGACGGCACCAGCTTCTACGTGGAGTGCAACTGCAGCCCGCTAAGAGAGGACGGGGAACTGGTGGGCGCCGTCATCATCTATAAGGACATGACCGAGCGCAGGCTCGCGGAAGAGCAATTGCTGAAGCTCTCCCAAGCGGTTATGCAAAGTCCCGTTTCGATCATCATAACCGACACTCTCGGCAACATCGAGTTCGTGAATCCCCGCTTTACCCACGTCACCGGCTACGAGGCGGATGAAGTCATCGGCCGCAACCCGAGGCTTTTGCAAAGCGGCAAGACATCGCCCGAACTGTACCAGGGGCTCTGGAATACTATTACCTCGGGGCGGGTCTGGACCGGGGAGCTCAACAACCGGTACAAGAGTGGAGCAACCCACTGGGAGCATGCCACCATCTCCCCGATCAGAAACAGCGCCGGCGCCATAAGCCATTTCATGGCGTTCATGGAGAGCATCTCGGAGCGCAAGAAGCTCGAGGAGCAGCTGCGCCAAGCTCAGAAGATGGAAGCCATCGGCCAGCTTGCAGGGGGAGTCGCCCACGACTTCAACAACATACTGACCGTCATCATGGGGTTCGGGCAACTGCTGCAGCACTCGCTGCCGGCGGGTGACCCGATGCTCGAGAGCATGGAACAGATCCTCGACGCCGCCGACCGCGCCACCCATCTGACCAGAAGCCTTCTTGCCTTCAGCCGCAAACAGGTTATGCTGCTGCACCAGGTCGAATTGAGCGACCTGGCGCGAAAGCACGCGAAATTCCTGGTCCGCATCATCGGCGAAGATGTGACGCTAAAGACCTATTTCTGCGAAGAAAAGCTGATGGTGATGGCCGACAGCGGACAGATCGAGCAGGTATTGATGAACCTTGCCACCAATGCGCGGGACGCCATGCCCGGCGGCGGCGAGCTGACCATCAAGACCGAGGCGGTGCAACTGGACGAGGAATTCCACCGGATGCACGGGTACGGCATGCCTGGCCGCTACGCCCTGATCACGGTGACGGATACCGGAACCGGAATGGATCCCGAAACGCAGCAAAAGATCTTCGAGCCGTTTTTCACCACCAAGCTTCCGGGGCGCGGGACAGGCCTTGGTCTCTCCATCGTGTATGGCATCATCAAGCAGCACGGGGGGTACGTCACCATCTTCAGCCAACGCGGGTTCGGGACCACCTTCAGCATTTATCTCCCCCTTAACGTCGAAAAGCCGCAGACGGTGGAGCAGGCCGCCACCTTCGTTCCGCAGGGAGGGAGCGAGACGATATTCGTCGTCGAAGACGATGCCTCGGTAGGTCGACTCGTTGAGTCGGTATTGAAGAGATACGGGTACAACGTCATCCTGGCCGGAAGCGGTGAAGAGGCGCTCGAGATCTACCAGTCGAGGTCTCACGACATCAGCCTGGCGCTGTTGGACGTTATCATGCCCAAGATGAACGGAAAAGAGCTCTGCGAAAAGCTCAGGGAGCGCTCGCCGCAGCTAAAGGTGCTCTTCTTGAGCGGCTACACCGCAGACCTGATCCAGGACAAGGGTATCGCTATGGATGGTATCGACCTCATCCGCAAGCCCGCGAAGCCGATGGAATTGGCAAGAAAAGTCCGCGAGATGCTGGACGCGCAGTAGAGCGGCGGTTTCCATTCCTCCTGCAGGATGGCAAAATAGGGGAGGGGAAGCTTCGCATCCCCCTAGCGCGCCACGACCCTCCCCTCCTCCAATTGCAAAAGCAGGGGAGGGGATTCCTTGTAAAATCCTTTTGAATTCAATTATTTATGAAGGAGATTCGCCATGTTGATAGAAGGTATGACCATGGAGGAGTTTTCCCGGGGACTGACGGTCAGTAAGACCGTGTACATTCCGTTCGGGTCGGTCGAGGAGCATGGCAGCCACTTGCCGTTATCCACCGACACCATCGAGGCATATGAGGTCGGCAAACGCGCGGCTGAAAGAATTCCGCTATTCGTGGCGCCGCCGATCCATTATGGATCCTGCCGATCGACGTCGTGCCATCCCGGGACCGTATCGATCAGCACTGCGACCCTGAAGTCGCTGCTCAAAGATATTGTGCGATCCCTGCACGCGCATGGGCTCACCAATTTCATAGCATTGACCGGTCATGCGGGCGGTTCGCACAAGATGGCGTTGCAGGACGCCGGCGAGGAACTGATACGCGAGTTGCCGGAGATAAACATGGCCGTCGTCACCGAATACGATTTGGCCAAGGAAGCCGGCGCCGGTATCATCGAGACTCGTGGCGATGCGCACGCCGGCGAGATCGAGACCTCGAGGATCATGCACTCGCATCCGCATCTGGTCAAAGGGCTTGCCGAGGCCGAGTACCCGTCGTTTCCGACCGGGATCCTGGTTCGGGACAAACGGAGTTTCTGGCCCGGCGGTGTCTGGGGCGATCCCGGCAAGGCGACCGCGAAAAAAGGGCGCATGCTGGAATCCCTGGTCGCGGACAAGGTGGTCGAACTGGTAAAGGCGTTGGAGAGCCGGCGCTGGTAAAAGTGCCCAAAAAAGAGGCTTCCAAATTTGCCGTTTAAAGGGACTTTTTGCATGGGTGCAGGGGTAGGCCTGCACCCATTTTTCGTACAACAGAGATAGAAGCGGTTTTACCTGGTCGGAGGCGTCGACGCAAGGAGTTTGACCGTAAGAGTCGAAACTGAAACGTCGAAAGTACGAGAAGGGATTTCAAGTGAAGCCATTCCAGAGGGTCGGGGCGTGCGGCGGGTCTTAAGCGGCAAGGCGCGAACACGACGACTAGGCCAGGGGGGCGAAAGTTTTTTAAAGCCAAGCGTGCGATGTGCACGGCGGGGTATATAATTGAGCCTGTCTCCTAGATAGGCGAAACACGAAGAGAGCAGAGAACCTTCAGCGGTATAATCCTGCCACCAATCCCTTCGAAAACGAGCAAGTCGCTCACCTCCGTGCAAACCCTGCGAACCCATACACTCAACTTGACATAATATATCTTGCGAAGGATTATGTGACATGCGGTAATTCCTATGTAATTGAGAATAAACAAATTACGAATTAGCGAAATTAAAGAATTTGTTCCAGCCCGTGTTGCATGTTTGCATCACTAGGAAGCGCCAACCGAGAGAGCCACTGTTCCAGAGTTTCACGGTGGTAAAGAATTTTTCCACCAATTTCAATCTCTCCGGGAATCTCCCCAGATTTACGCATCCTGTAAAACGTGGTCCGAGAAACGTTAAGCAGCTCGCACACCTGAACCATGGTAAGTAGCAACGGAACCAGCGGCGTAGATGCCGATAAGGGAGCAGGGGAAGGGGAGACGCTAAGACTAGGGCTGTCGCCCTGGTCGACGCTACATGGCATAGCAGAGGGACCTTGAGAGACAACCGCAGACATATACCCATCATCATCAATGGCTCGACGTTGCGACTTCTCATACTCAGACTGCAGCAGATCATAAGGAGAGCGGTTAACCCTCTTGCCAGTGTTCTTTTTCTTTCGCTGAGCCACACAACCTCCATGTTTCAGAATGTTTCAATCAGTAGTGATTATGACCCATAGCATTAACTGTGGATTGTGTCAAACCGTTTCTAAATGTTTCCTAGCGTTTCAATAACGAAAATTACCCCCGTGTTACAGAACGGGGGTGTCAGCTGTCTCAGCATCCTCTCTCCGGCTTACGCCTACGAGCCGTCAGCATAGCCAGCTTGCCTGACGCGCTACCGCTTGTCCTGGGGGCACGAATACCCGGCAGAGCCGGGCACACGCGCCCCCAATAGGGAATAACCTGTCAGAGATACCAAGAGCGAATTTTAAGGACACGGCGACAGGACGGGTGTAAAAGGCGAGATTTCCCAACCATGCGATCATACACAATACGAAGAGCCTTTTTGCGCTTACGATCACAAGGATTCTTCTGCAACCACCAGAGGACATAAATTTCCATTTCATGGGAAGTAGCACCCACCCCTCGTAAACTCATACCTTGACCCCCTTTGATCTAAGATACGGCCTAGATAAACGGCCAGCTTTGCGAACAATTAATTCCACTGAGTAACAATCAATACAGTGTCCTGACTCTCTCAAATGGTCCCTTGTCTTACGTATGATGTGATAAACAGTCAAATCAGGGCAAAGGTAAATATCAAAGACAGAGACAACAAGAGAACTGAAACGATCAAACTCAGCACGTCTCCTTTGTTGCTCGATAGCAGATTGGCTTTTTTCTGTAGCCTTTGCTACACGTGCACGCGTCTGTGCATATTGAGAAATATGGAGTGTAGAACGGAGGAAATCTTGAAAGGGACGAAACAGGGCTTCAGGAATAGAAAGTGTAAGTATCGCAACACCGTCTTTGTATTGAACTGAATCGATCTTGTAAACTTCGGGCAAATTGTCAAGTTCAACTTGACATAATATATCTTATGGGACGTAACTGGTCTCTACTGACCGAGCACTCGGCGGCCCGGCTCTGCCGGGTGGCTGTGGGCTCGCGACAAGCGAAGCGCGTCAGGCCTTTTGGGTTTATTACCTGTTCGCAATCTCCGACAGAATTTCTTGGGGAGGGTCAGCTCTAATGCAGATGCACAGGAAGATCAGCCTGCGCCTCGATGCGGACCTCGCTGATCGCTTACAGATGCGCGCAGATCGGGAACGAGTGCCAGTGTCCTGTCTGCTTCGTCACCTCGTTGTCAGGCTGCTTGATGGCTCCCAGGTTGGAGAGAGACCCGCCCTCTCCCCCCATCGTCAAGAAGCACCTGGGCACCTGAAAAGCAGGACCGAGCAACTGCAAGCTGAGTTCATGTCAGAGGTCTGCTCAACCTATGACTCCTTCAAGAGGCAGGGTCATGATTGGGTTGTGGCCACAAAGCTCACGAATAAGGCTCTCAAGGCCAAGAACCACCCTTGGGCAACGTATGAGGTCATCCAGGGAGTACTGAGAAAAGCAGGCCGATACCGGAAGCAGAAGCTTGTTTCATAAGGCGGAACTTGACACCGGTCCGACAAACGCCGCAAGATGCCAGACAAATCGTCCGGACAATCGCGGGTAAGGGGAAGCTGTGCAACGTAACTGCCCGATATCACTAGACAGTCTATATCTTATGGGACGTAAATAATGCGTCCAAGAGGAGAGTATTATGGCCAAGAAAGAGTGTTTCCACCTATCCAGAGGCGGCTCCTGCGAGCTGCCCTCCTGCGACTACAAGCGGGTTGAGCTGCAAATTGTCGACTGGACCGGATGCAACGGCAACGGCCGCGATGAGTCCTTCGACGTTTCCACCTGGACACCTGAGCAGTTCGCTGCACATCATGCCTTCGTCAATCTTACGGCAGGAACCCCTACGGCTTTCGACAAAGAGCTGGAAGGAATCTCTGAACCGCCGCTACGGCTTTTCCATCTTCTGCATTCGCTCTTTGGTTCTGAGGGCGTCAAGCGTGTTTATTCTCTGCCGACCATACGCAATTACAGGCGGCGTCTGCGTGATGCCGGCTTTGATTACCCCTCTCGTCACGTTCCGACCGGACCAAGGAAACCCCGCGCCATGAAGGACCTGTCGATGGGACCATCGAAGCCTCGAAGGTCATCCGAAGCCGCGCAGCGTGCGGTAAGTAATACCGCACTCTAGTCCACTACGGTAGACTTTTGCCCCTTTTCGAAGGGATCGAATGGAGGGTTTCAGATGGTCATTTACGACAGGAAAATCAGCGCCAAGATCGACGGCGAACGCCTAGAAGCGTTGCAGGAATATGCGAGGAAAGAAGGAGTCACTGTATCAACCTTGCTCCGGCATTTGGTTTGCCGGTTCCTTGAGAGTCAACAGCGATTTGCACCGACGATACAGCAAGGGGTGAAGGATGGCTTCTAATCTATCTACGATCAAGAAAGCTGGACTTGGTCGCCCTCCCCTTGCGCCTCAATCAATGACCGTTGACATTGATCGGGCGCTTTCGCAGTTGAACACAGCGTTCAACCCGTTGCACCAAGACTTTGCCTTAGACTTTCACGTCCAGGGCGCCAAAAACGGCTATGTTTACCTGTCCATCGCTTTGCCCGAAGAAATGACCCGCTTCTTTGTCCAACTGCTGGAGTCGATGCACGGCTTTTTCCGTTGCATGGACATCAAGGCCCGAGCCGCTGTCGCAGTCAGGAAAGCTGCCGATCCCTTCGCGATCATGGAGGCCGAGGAGCGGCACGAGGCGTTTAAGGAAAAGGTCTGTTCCGTGTTCGATGCTTTTAGGGGTCAGGGGATGGAGTCAAAACAGGCGATCAGCCGAACGAACGAGGCCCTTAAGGCCGAAAATTGCCCTTGGGCCACCTACGAGACTATCGTGGGTATCCTGAGAAGCTCAGGACGCTTCAGGAAGCTGAGGCGTTCAAGGGACTGACGAAGAGCGGAGGCTGCGCCCGGAGCGACGAGGAAGTCCAAGGAATGCGCAGTTGCCCGAGCAATCCCCAAGGAGGTGAGATTAGACGGGTCGAGTCGGTATTCCCCAAGACCAAGCGAGGCCCGGCTAGCTCCTTGGGGGTTGGCCAGGATGGGGCCGGTTAGCACGGATAGCCTCTGTGCGAATTATCCTATAGGAAAACGCTTAGTTAGCTTTAATCGAATGCTTGACAAATGGTGCGACAAAGGCGTAAAAAGTCCGACCTTATAGGGGGACACTTTGCGGGTCAGGGACTCTATGTCTTTGTAAGTAATTGAACTTATTAGAGTATATCTTATGGGACGTAAAAAGTAAGTTCCAGGGAAGGGCCAAAAGCCTCCCTCCCATCCATCCCACACCGCCGAAGGCCAGTCATGTAGACGAAATGTAACGAAATTCTTCACTCCCAACTTTGACAAACAGATGGATGTTCCCAAGTGGTACAACTTTTTAAAAACGTGATCAGTTTAATTGAAAAGAGTTCCACTTTTCAGTAGACCAGTTACGCTTTTCGCCAAACAGGAACAGTTTCCATAAAAGCAGTTCCACTTTCCCGGAAACCGGTCCAGCTTTTTTCTAATCTGGTACAGCTTTTTTCTAATCTGGTAACAGTTTTGAGGAAAACGGTTCCACTTTTCCCAAAACCCGTTCAGCTTTTTTCTAATCTGGTACAGTTTTGAATAAAACCGGTCCACTTTTTCCAGAACCGGTTCAGCTTTTTTCTAATCTGGTACAGTTTTGTGGAAAACAGTTCCACATTTCCGAAACTGGTTCCCCTTTTCTCCAGACAGCCAATTCAAGAATGCCAAGTCTGGATTGTCACCCTCCGTTTCGATTCCTAATGTTTATTAAAGACCGCAAATCATGTGCTGAATACAAAGTTTCGATATTCCGGCATATTAATCCTGGAGGGCCTTGATCCACCCACTCAACTGGATATACTAACCTTTGCTAAAAACTTCCGAAAATTTCACAAAGGAGATCACATCATGAGAAGAATTAAAGCAACCTTTGTCTCTGCCGCTATTCTCACTCTAACACTGGCTGGATGTGGCGGTGGTGGTGGCTCCAGTACACCGACAGTATCGGGAGTTGCGGCCACAGGCATGCCTATGAGCGGGACTGTATTCCTAAAGGATTCCGCCAACAGTGAGACGAACACGACAATAAATCCGCAAACCGGCAGCTTTTCGTTCAACGTCAGCGGCAAAACCCCTCCGTTCATGCTGCGGGCTGGTGCATTGTACTCTATGAGTGCAGGGGCTGGGACTGCCAACATAAACCCCGCGACAACGCTCATGGTCGCCAATATGGGAAGCTTCACTAATATGTCGTCCCTAAACAGCTTCTACAGATCGCCCAATTCAACGACCATGGTTTCGATGATGGCTAGTGAGCCTGCATCGTATCAGCAATTCCAGCAGAAAATGGTACCGCTCCTGAACCAGTACGGTGCGACGAACATGGATCCCATGACGGGATCTTTCACCATCGGGCAAGGTTTAGACAAGATGTTCGATGACGTGAAAATGACCATAGATAATAATGGAAACGTCAGCATGATGTACGCCAATGGCACCGCAGTATTCACTGGCCCCATGGGTAATATGGCAGCCGGCACCATGATGTCTGGAAATATAGTTATGCCTGGTACCGCGCCCACATCAAGCGCGATAGCTGTATCACCGTCAACGATCAGACTGCAGGTGGGTGGTGCGCAACAGTTCACAGCAAGTGTTCCAGTTACTTGGTCGGTCATCACCGCCAACGGCGGCAGCATCTCTTCCACAGGGCTTTACACGGCCCCAAGTTCGGCGGGGATTTTCATGGTCAAGGCAACAAGCATCGCGGACCCGACTAAGTCCACCATGGTAATGATCCAGGTCGGAAATACAGGAATGGTTATGATGAAGATGTCATGATCGGGTTGTGAAGGGAAGGCAACGGTGTGTGCACTGTACAACTTATGGCGCACACACCGTTTTTAGGTTAATTGGTCAAGACGCCGATGCAATTGCGAAATGCCGTGGTCATCTTTTAAGCGAATTGATATGGAAGCTTTACGAGAAGGAAAAACGGGGAGAAAGAGCACCGGGACACCATTCGAGATGTCTTCGGCCGTTAACAATCACACCTTCTTCTCTGCCTCTTGGTGGGGGATTAGGTCTTCAAATTTCTCCAGAAAAAGGTCCCTGCAGTGCTCGGAACAAAAATAATAGGTGTAGCCGTTACGCTCCAGGGTCGTCGCTGCTGAAACGAATGAAATATGCATGCCGCAAACGACGTCGACAACCAGGTTGTCCTTCTGGTAAAGCGGGTGAGTTTCCAGCCTGAGGTAATCGTCGAGAAAGGCAAGGACCCTGTCTTCCACCCATGCGGCGAGGGACTCCTCGTCTCCCAACTGAATGTTCTTCTCGGCATTTTGGGAATATTCCATCAAGGCAGGAAGAATGCTGAGGTCATATCGCGCGGTCAACTGATCGGAAGAGGCCGGCAACAGCTCGATACTGAGCCTCACCGTTGCAGGAAACTGAGGGGTGTGCGCAAACCTGCAGGTGGAGATAAAACCTTCATCGGTGTGCACGACCTCGATCTCGGCATTCTGGAACTGGCGAGCCAGACGTTCCAGGCGCGGCATGATGATGGCCTCGACCCGGGACTCCGCCACGGCAGACAATCGCTCCCTCTGTTCCAACAACTCCTTCATGGTCTGGTCAAGCTGCTGTTGCTTCACCGCGAGCTGTTTTTTGTGCTGTGCCAGCTTCTCGGTGATTCTTTCTTCTAAAGCAGTCAGGCTTCCCACTGGGCACCTCCACCACAAGAAAAGGCTCTCTCATTTTGAACTGGACTCACCGCTTGCTTTTCAACCTTTAGCCGAACTATACCATAAATATTACCGTCACATGCCTCGCATCAAGCCCGCCTTCCCGGCTTCCCGGCTTCCCGGCTTTTGCTGTTGCTCCGGGCAGGCGGGAATCCTGATACTGTGGGCAGATTCCGATTACCTATTCATGCAAGTTTCCTTGGCATAAACGTGTTTATGGTTGTCACAGAAGTCAATTTGTTGTATTAATGAAGCGTTCCTGGTCCTAATTCGTCGAGTGCGGACTCTGTGTTTATTCTCTGTTGAAGAATTTCACTGACAGTGCCGCCTCGCGTGTTAGAGACGAGGAAAATTTTATTTCAGGAGGAGTTGTTTCATGAAGAAGATGATTCTGGCAGTAGTTGGCGGAGTACTTTTGACCTCGACCGCAGCGCGCGCGGAACACAAGTTGCTGATCACGGACGTCCTCGACAAGAAGCAGGTCGAGGCGCAGGCCCTGTTCGAATATTCCCACACCAGCGGCAAGCTCAGCACTCCTGCCGAGTCCGGTAAGGCAACCTCGAACGCAACCGAGTCCGTTTACTCGCTCGGCGTCGGTCTCGGCAGCGGCCTGGAAGTCTCCGCATCGATCCCCTACGTATTCAGCGAGCGGGCTAAGGCACAGTTCGACGGGTTCGAGCCGGAATACGAAAAACGTGACGGTTTCGGCGACTTCGCTGTTGAAGCCAAATATCGCCTTTTGGGTGGCGAAGAGAAGCCGTGCACCGTGGTGACCGGTCTCGGCGTCAAGTTCGACACCGCCGGCGGCAACAACGCAGGGTCCGGCACCACCGACGTGAGCCCCTTCATCGCGGCGAGCGCCAACCTGGGGCACCACAACATCCCCTACGCCGTCTACCGCGCTACCATCAGGAACCACGACGCGCAGGACACCCATACCGTTTCCCTCGGTCTCGAGAAGGAACTGAGCCACGAGGTTACGCTCGATGCCAAAATTGACGCCAACTTCAACACCTCCACCCGCGAAGTGACCGCCAACGAGAACTTCACCTTCGAAGTGGCCAGTTACATCCAGTTGGCGCACAACTTCTATCTGCTGCCGAGCGTTGCCTACGTTGTCGAAACCGATTCGACATTGAAGGCGCTCGACGTTCGCGCGACTTCCGTCGATGGTTTCAAGGGCGCCGTTTCCCTTTACTACCTCTTCTAGAAGCTAGCAACGGATCTGAAAAAGAAACCCGCCTCGGCAGCATGCAGAGGCGGGTTTCTTTGTTTACCGCATCAAATCGCAGTCTGATTCTCACATGAGCTCAAGCAGTTTGGTTACAGCCGGAGTCCTTTCACCCCCCTCCCCTGCCACCACGCTTCTCGGACCTAGATACTTGTTGCCGTAGTACGAGGCATTGGCGTCGTCGTCCACCATGATGGCGGCACCGTTCAGCGCCACTCCGGCAAAAAGGCCCCGACTGCGCGAATAGGAGTAGATCTCCGCCTTGAGCGTAAGGTCGGTGGCCCCTTCGGCGCTTCTCCCCACCGGCCCTGCAGCTACAGACGCGTCGGCGCCCAGGGTGAACCTACCCTGGAATATGCCGTCCACGCTCTTTTTGGTTTTGAACACCAGGATAAGGTCGGTCGATTCCGCTCCGATCTGCCAACCGAGGCTACCGCCTGCAATTTTGATGAAGACAGGTGCGGACCAGTTCCCCTTTGCGTCGCGCACGGTAAGAACACCGGTGCCGTACCTGCCGCCAATGACGAAGCCGACCTTGATGACACTTGGAATAACCGCTATAGCCTGGGCGTCCTTCAGAAGCATCGGAGGAACACCCTGTTCCGGGATGGCCTTGATGGCTTTGACAACCTCGATGCAGTCCTCGATTTTGGTGGCACCACTTTCTGCAAAGGCCGCTGTGGTAGAAAGGGCCATCACCAAGGCCAACACTGCAAATATGATTTTTCTCTGTCTCATAAATCCTCCTCCTTGTGAATGCAGATCCACGTTATTGATTATAATGCAGACGCAAAAAAGCCGGGGCTGAATATCGCGTTGATATTTCGGCAACCCGGCTGTCTCAAGGAGACCCTGTAGGCTTTCCGCCCCACCCTCGCGAGTGGTTGAGTATTATCGTGTATCAGGTATTGGAGACCCGTATTATCACACCAACTAGAGACCTGTCAACCTGAGGCACATCAAGGTTGCCTGCTTTCATCCCCCACTGTTCGTAATTGGGGGCGTTGAAGCGTCCGCACATGAACGTTATTCAGATTAGGCGAGAAAGATATCGTGTGGTTGTAATTAGGTAATTAGCTGGTATTGTTCGGGATGTCGACAGGGTCCACCTGAACGCGACGACTCTTTTGCAGGGTCCCAGTAACGCAGCGGTAACTGAACCAGATTAGCCTTTACGTGGAGAAACAACTAAATACAAGGGGAGACAAAAATGGCTCAGCGTGTATTGGTTACAGCCGGAGCCTCCGGCATCGGAAAAGAAATCGCTAGCGCCTATGCCGCGACCGGCGCAGAAGTCTGCGTCTGCGACATCGATGAGAAGGCGCTGGATACCGCGGCAAAGGATATTTCTGGCCTGAAGACTATTGTCTGCGACGTCTCGAAGCCTGACGACATTAAACGCATGGTCACCTCTGCCATCGAGGCGCTGGGTGGGCTCGATGTGCTGGTGAACAACGCCGGCATCGCAGGACCGACAGCGCCCGTTGAGGACGTTGACCCCGACCAATGGGAGGCGGTCATGACTGTTGATGTCATCGGGACGTTTCATGTCACGCGCCTTTGCATTCCTCATCTGAAAAAATCCGCAGCCGGAAGCATCGTAGTGATGTCGTCGCTTGGCGGTCGCTTTGGCTATCCGAACCGCAGCGCATATTGCACGGCAAAGATGGGGCTCATCGGCTTCGCTAAAACACTTTCGCGTGAACTGGGTCCTTACAATATTCGCGTCAACGCCATCGCGCCCGGAGCCGTCGCAGGCGACCGGATCGAACGCGTCCTTCAGGGCCGCGCTAGCGCGGAACACAAGACGCTGGAGGAGGAACGATCCGCCGCGATGAGCCTCCAGTCGCTGAAGCGATTCGTAGATCCCAGGGACATTGCCGCGCTGATCCTGTTCCTGACATCGGATGCCGGAAAATCAATCTCCGGCCAGGTACTGCCCATCGATAACGATGCACAGACTTCCGCTTAGTTCACAAAACGACAAGCAAGCATTACGTGCTCTGCTAAGCGCTGCCTCTCATGTCGGCTGGTAGAACCCAACGTTTAGCCCAGGCATCGGCGCGTACGCATGCAGCAGCGAAGGATCCGAGTAGCAGGAGAACAGACGTGCATTCTCCGCGGGGCTTCTCCGACACTTTGACGTTCGATCTACCATTATGTGAGGGCGACAGTTATGAACACGAAGACAGCAACTGCCTCGGAGCAAGTCCTGAAAAATCTCGACCGGCTGAACCCCGACCTTGAAACCCTGTACAAAGACCTGCATGCCCACCCCGAGTTGTCGATGCAAGAGACCCGAACCGCTGCGCTAGCTGCGGACTGGCTTCGCAGAGCAGGTTATGAGGTGACGACCGGCGTAGGAAAGACGGGGGTGGTAGGACTGCTCCGCAACGGAGAAGGGCCGACGGTCATGCTGCGCGCCGACATGGATGCGTTACCCATTGAAGAGGCGACAGGTCTTTCCTACGCGAGTCAAGTGACCGCGACGGATGCGGAAGGGAAGGTCGTGCCGGTCGGACATATGTGCGGCCATGACATGCATGTGGCCTGGCTCGCCGGCGCCGCTGCCTTGTTCGCTCAGGAGTCGGATTCCTGGCAAGGGACGCTGATGGTGGTCTTCCAGCCCGGCGAGGAGACGGCACAGGGCGCCCAGGCCATGATCGACGATAATTTTCTTGCGCGTTTTCCCCGACCAGTTGTCGTACTTGCGCAGCACGTAATGCTCGGAGCGACCGGCGACATCGCCGGAAGCGCCGGCCCCATCACCTCGGCGGCGGACAGCCTTCAAATCAGGCTGTTCGGTCGTGGTGCACACGGATCGATGCCGCAAGCCAGCGTCGATCCCGTTGTCATGGCGGCGGCGACGGTCCTTAGGCTTCAGACTGTCGTTTCGCGCGAGGTGGCCGCGACCGAGGCTGCGGTCGTCACGATCGGCGTTTTGCAAGCCGGCACGAAAGAGAACATAATCCCGGACGAGGCGATAATAAAGCTGAATGTTCGGACCTTCGATGCCGGCGTTCGTAAGCGCGTGCTGGCGGCGATCGAACGCATCGTCAACGCCGAGGCCGCAGCATCGGGTACCCCCCGGAAACCGGAGATCACGCCGTTAGACCGCTATCCCCTCAACGTGAATGACGAGGCGGCGAGCCAACGGATCGCCGACGCGTTCCGCGCCCATTTCTCCCCGGCACGCGTGCACCATACCGGACCGGCGCCAGCCAGCGAGGACTTCGGCTGTTTCGGCACGGCCTGGCAGGTTCCGTCGGTCTTCTGGTTCGTTGGCGGCACCGAAAGGGAAACCTATGCAAAGGCCAAAGCGGCTGGAACGCTCAATGAGCTGCCGGTCAACCATAGCCCACAATTTGCCCCCGTGATCCATCCCACGTTGGAAACCGGTGTCGAGGCACTGGTCGTCGCGGCGCTCGTTTGGCTGGCGCCATAGGGCAAGCCGGTGTTTCGGTGCGGTGAGGGGACCCGCTGCAGCAGGATTTCGAGGAGACGGCAAATGCCAAGTTCGCACAGCTTGGGTTTTGAAATACAAGAGGGAGCGCATCAATGATCAGCATCGAGCAAGCGCAACGCACCGTCTTCGAGCAGATAGTCCCGCTGGAAACGGAGAATGTTCCGGTCTCCCAGGGGCTGAACCGGGTTACTCCGGAGAACCATCTCGCCCCCTGGGACATCCCCGCTGCTGACAACTCCGCCATGGACGGCTTCGCTTTCCGCCACCAAAGCGCTGACCCGGTCGAGCTGAAGATAACCGGTTTTCTCCCTGCCGGGGAGGTCATAAACGATTCGGTTCCCGCCGGGTGCGCCATCAGGATCATGACCGGAGCCCCCATCCCTCCCGGATGCGACACCGTGGTTCCCATCGAGGACGTAGAGTTGCAGGGGGATCTGGTCCGGCTTAAGTCGCCGGTGAAGGCTGGCAACCACGTCCGCAGGCGTGGCGAGGACATAGCCTGCGGCAACGTCGTCATACCTGCCGGCTCCGTGCTCCGCCCCCCGGAGATCGGCATGCTCTGCGCCATGGGAAAAACGTCCTTGTCGCTTTACCGCAAAGCGAGAGTCGCCATCCTCGCCACCGGCGATGAACTTCTCGAACCAGGATCCCCCCCCTCCCCCGGCAAGCTCATCGACAGCAACAGTTACAGCCTCGCCGCGCAGGTCGTCGAAGCGGGAGGCGAACCCATTGTCCTCGGTATCGCCGCAGACACGCTTGAGGAGACCTGCGACAAGATCAAGGCGGGGTTGGACGCGGACATGCTGGTCGTCTCGGGAGGGGTATCGGTCGGGGACAGGGATTACGTCAAGGCGGCCATAGAGCGGTTGGGAGGCGAGATCCAGTTCTGGAAGGTCAACATGAAGCCGGGTAAGCCGTTGGCCTTCGCGCACCTGAAGGGTAGGCCTATCTTCGCCCTTCCCGGAAACCCTGTTGCCGCCATGGTCTCCTTCGAACTCTTCGTGCGCCCCTCTATCTTGAAAGCGATGGGACATAGGCGCATCCTCCGTCCCGTGGTGAACGCGCTCTTGCAGGAGCGCGCCAGCAACAACGGGGAGCGGCCGCACCTGGTGCGGGGCATCGTCTCCCGGCACGGAGAGCGCTATGAGGTCTCCACTACGGGCAATCAAAGCTCGGGAAGACTCTCCTCCTTGACCTTGGGCAACGGCTTGATGAAGCTGGCACCCCAGTCGACGCAGGAAGCGGGGAGCGAGGTAGAGGTCATGCTCCTGGACCGGTGGTTTGAACAGGGGGGGCTCGAAGATGACGGCGTTGCCTGAAGTTCTCGACCTGGAACTCTATCCCGAGAGGGTGCGCCTGTGACCTTGCCGCTTCTGACATTGTTATTGGCTGCGGTGCTCGTGGTCGCCGCCCTTTATTCCAGCGTAGGGCACGGCGGCGCTTCGGGCTACATCGCAACCCTGGCCCTTTTCAGCGTTGCGCCTGCTGCCTTCAAGCCGACCGCGCTGGTTCTGAACCTTGTGGTAGCCGGCGTGGCCACCTGCATATTCTTCCGCGCCGGCCACTTCTCCTGGCGGCTATTCTGGCCCTTCGCCGTCACCTCGATCCCTTGCAGCTTCATCGGCGGCTACTTGAGCCTCCCGGACCACATCTACAAGCCGTTGGTGGGGCTCGTACTGGTTGCTTCCGCACTCCGCCTCAGCTTCCACAGCGAAAGGAAGACCGAGCCGGTCCGACACCCCTCCATGCCGGTCGCGTTTTTGGCCGGCGCGCTGCTGGGCCTTCTCTCCGGTCTTACCGGGGTGGGGGGAGGAATTTTTCTCAGCCCGTTGCTCCTGCTGCTCAATTGGGGGAAAGTCAGGGAAGTGTCCGCGGTCGCGGCGCTGTTCATCCTGGTGAACTCCGCGGCAGGGCTCCTCGGGCATCTCAGCAGCCTGCAGCAGATCCCCTCTTTCGTTCCGCCGCTCGCGTTCGCAGCGCTTTCCGGTGGAGTAATAGGGTCGTATCTAGGGAGCGCAAGGCTCCCGGTGGCGGGAATAGTGAAGGCGTTGTCTTTGGTGCTAATGGTGGCGGGGTTCAAAATGCTGCTGGTGTAGGCTTTGGTAGGCGAAGCGATTCTTTGAACGCATGGCCCCAGCCCGCCGCTGGAACGGGGCGAAGATCTTATCCGCATCGGCCATGTCGAACCCCATCCCGTTGGCCTTCGCGCACCGAAGGGTAGGCCTATCTTCGCCCTTCCCGGAAACCCTGTTACCATCTATCATTGCTCGCGCTCAGTTGCGTATCCAGCCCATCGCAATCGGGCGGGCCAGCAGGTATCGATACAGGCGCTCGGTCATACTGGTTATGGATGCACCCAAGACACGCCAAAGCGGCGACACGATGCTATAGGTACAGGCCGCGACACCGACTGCACCTACCATATCGAGCGGAAAATGCACGCCCAGGAACACCCGCGCCCAGGCCACGCACAGCCCCGTCAGCATCGTAGCGATACCCCATTCGCCCGCGCCATCCAACAGCAGGGTCAGTCCGACCCCGGCAAACACGGTCATGTGATCGCTCGGGAACGACGGGTCGGCCGCGTGCTGAATCCAGGCATGACCGAGTCCGATCATGAAGGGGCGCGGGTGGGGCCAGACCACACCGACGATCTGGTTTGCCGCGACACCCAGCAAGGCAATCAGACACGACTTGATCGCCAGGTTTCGTCGTGCATAATCACCCTGCAGCCAAAGACCAAGCAGCAGCAGCGGAATCAGGTCGATCAGGTAATCGGCCATGCCGATGGAGGCTTGCACCAACCAAGCTGGGGTATAGTTGCCGCCGTTAATGTGCAGGAATAAAGTGCGGTTTAAGGCTTCGATTTCGTTCATTGTTTCTCGGTGTCCAATAGGATTTAGGTTGGGCAATGGCTTTGGCAAGTGCACCAGGATCAGGTATGCGATTGATGCGGGAACCCAACGGTACAAAGTTGATATCGAAACTCCAAGATTTGTCTGATCCCGAAGATAGTGGCGAAAATCGAGTGAATGGCATTGCAACGTACGTCATTTCTCATCGAAACTCGCTGAGATAGTACGTTGGGGAGAATACAGTTTCAAGAATTATTTTTGAGAACCCGTGCCACTAATTTTCCGCCGCTTGGCTGGGAGCACAGCAATCTGACAGCGATTATGTGTGGCGTAGCAGCGTGAAGATGGGTGCAGGATGCCGGTCGCGTTTTTAGCTGGTGCGCTGCTGGGCCTTACCTCCGGTCTTACCGGGGTGGGTGGAGGACTTTTCCTCAGCCCGTTGCTCCTGCTGCTCAATTGGGGGAAGGTCAGGGAAGTATCCGCGGTAGCGGCGCTGTTCATCCTGGCGAACTCGGTGGCGGGTAGGCGAAGCGATTCAACTTTCCAGCGTGAAGTAGAAGGTGGCTCCCTTGTCCGGCTCGCCCTCTGCCCAGATTCTTCCGCCGTGCCGCTTGATGATCTTTTCCACGGTCGCAAGGCCGATGCCCGAACCTTTGAACGCATCGGCCCCGGCCAGCCGCTGGAAGGGGACGAAGAGCTTATCCGCATCGGCCATGTCGAACCCCATCCCGTTGTCCTTGATGAAGTAGACCGGTTTTGCCCCCCCTCCCCTCACACCGAACTCGATGTATCCCTCTTCACGGCCACCGGTATATTTCCAGGCGTTGCCCAGGAGGTTTTCCAGCGCAGTCCTCAACAGCCGGGGGTCGGCATTGACCTTTGTCTCTTCCGCTATCACTGTGGTTATCCTGCGCGGCGGCTCGGCCAGATAAAATTCCGCGAGTATCACCTGTACCATCTCGCTGATGTCGAAATCCTCTCGCATCAAATTCCCATGGGTCGAACGCGAGAAGGAAAGCAGCGTCTCGATCATTGTGTTCATGCGCAATACCGACTGTTCGAGGGTCTGCACGCTTTGCCGGCACTCGGGGGTGTCGCTGCTGCATAGCATCTCGATGTGCTGGCCGGCAAGGGACATGATGTTCAAGGGCTGCCGCAGGTCGTGGGATATCATCCGGTTGAAGGCATCCAGTTCCTGGTTTCTCTCCTCCAGTTCGGCTAGGTGCGCCCCCAGGTCGGCGTTCAGCCGGGCGATCTCCTCTTCCGCCCTCTTGCGCTCCGTTATGTCCCTGGCAACATGAACCGTTCCGATAGATTTGCCGTCCGCCGCAACAAGGGGCGTGGTGCTGACCAGAAAGGTCCCGGACAGGTGGGGATCGTAGACCTCGACAATGTGCTGCATATTGTCCATCAAGCTCTGGCCGTGGGGGCAGAAATGAGGCGGCGCATTCTCCCCGTGAAGAACCTGGTAGCAAAAAAGCCCGACACACCCGTCGGCGCTGATATGGACCCGCTGCGCCATGGCCTCGTTGACCCGGACGATGCGGCACTTTTCGTCTAGTATGGCGATGAGATCGGGGACGCTGTTGAAAGTGCTTTCCCATTCCTCCTTCGCTCGCAATAACGCCGCTTCCGTTTTTTTCGTCTGGGTGATGTCCAAGGCTATGCCTGCCATCCGCAGCGGTTTCCCCTGGCTATCGTAGAAGGCGTGCCCTTTGCTCATCACCCACCGCACCTGTCCGTCTTGCAATATCACCCTCAGCTCTACTGCATATTCGGACTTGTCCTGCAAAGCCCTCTGAACCGCTTGGTCTACCCTCTGCCGGTCCTCCTCCGCTACGGCGTCGAGGAAAGCTTCGTAGGTCATCTGAAAGTCGTGAGGATAGCCGAACAACTCCTTGCACCTGTCGCTCCAGACCAGGTCCCCTGTCAGCAGATCGTAGTGCCATATGCCGATATCCGCCGCCAATGCCGCGAAGCGGAGCATCTCCTCGCTCTGGGTAAGCGCCTCCTCTGCCCTGCTCCGCTCGGAGATCTCAACTTGCAGTGCCCGGATGGCCTGCATCAGTTCCTTGGTACGTTTCTGTACCAGTTCCTCCGCATCGCGGCCGATGGAGGACAGGCCGATCAGCGTATTTTGCCTGTCCAGTATCGGGGAGAGCGTCAGTGAGACGAAAACCTGGCTGCCGTCTTTGCGCCGGCGGTAGCGGTCATAGTGCCGGGATCGCTTCTCCTTTTGCACCTCTTGCAGCTCCGCCGCGATCTCGCCGGGGCGCTCCAAAGATTCCAGTACGGAAATATCGCAGCCTACAGCTTCCTTTGCGGAATACCCATAGAGCCTGGTCGCAGCGGGGTTCCAGCTGCTGATGGTACCGTCCAAGTTCATTCCGACAATCGCGTCGCCAGACGATTCCACCATTGCTGCCAATTTGTCTGCGTCCATGGGCATGGCCGCGCCGTCACCCCGCTTCATGTCTTTGCCTCCCGTGCGCGCCGGTTTTCTTGCAGTACCGCGCCAGCAAGTGTTATAGGGGGTATCCCCCTGAAAGACAAGTGCGAATTATAACACTTTAATATTGACGATGCGCACAGAGATGATCTGTCGAGACAATTGAAATACTGGCTGAGGGTAAGGTGAGTCCGTCACTCGCAGGAGGGATGATATCTCTTTCCATGAACATCTGTCAGAGACGCAGCGTTTACTGTTACGGTAGTAATCGCCAAAGGCACAGGTGCCTGACATTTGTGATTTCTGTGGTATTTAAGTAAGGTGGAAAATATTCGGAAGGCTTATTTACTGTATCAGCAATTGCCGACGATGGTATCAATGGTTCTGGAGGGGTCCATGTGCTCAAAGCTGCATACCTGCTGTATCGCTTTCGCAATCCTTCTATTGCTTGCCTTGCCTGCACTGTCAGCAGAGCCAGCGAAAAGAAGCTATACATTGGCAGTTGTCCCCAATCAGCCTGCCATAACACTGCACAAGAACTGGACCCCTTTCGTGCAGTACCTCTCCAAGCAACTGGGCGTGGAAATCGAGTTGAAGCTTTACGACAAGATCGACGTCTTTCTGTCGGAGACGCAGAAAGGCGCGGCGGATCTCATTTATTCCGCACCGAACATGTTCTATCTCGCCTACCAGAAGCAGAAATACGTTCCGCTGGTGCGCAGCTCCCATCCGTTGCAGGGGCAGGTCTTCGTGAGAAAGGACTCCCCCTACCTCAAGGTGAGCGATCTCAAGGGTAAGACGATCGCTTCCGTCGGGCCCAGATCCATCTGCAGCGTCATCACCCGCCACGCGCTGCTCACCGGCCAGGGCGCCATCGACTACAACTCGACCTTCAGTGGATCGACCATCAACGTGGCCAAGAGCGTCCTATTGGGGAAGGTCGACGCCGGCGTCACCCTTGACACCAGCGTCATCAACGACGCCCCCGAAATGCTCAGCGAGTTCCGCGTCATCCTGCGGACGGAGAAGATAGCGCCGCACCCTTTGGCGGCCCACCCCCGCGTCCCCAAAAAGCTCCAGGATGCCGTGACCAGGGCGGTGCTAGCCCTGGACCAGTCGGAGGAAGGGCGCAGGATGCTGAAGGACGTGAAGCTTGTGGACCCGATAAAGGCGAACTTCAAGCGGGATTACAGCTTCTTTGCCAAGGTCGATCTTGAGGGACCTCGGCAACAGGCGAAGTAGCCCAGCCAGATGACGAGCCGCCTCGAAGTAAAGATCATCGTCTCCCTCGCCCTCATCCTCACCTTGCTCATCGCCGTTTACGGCTGGTGGATCGGTAGCCGGCAGACCTCCGTCTACATTCAGACCCTCTCGGACAACCTGCGCATCCTCTCCCGCAGCAACGCCGACAACGCGGCCCATTTCATGGTGATAAAGGAATACGCCGGCTTGGAAGCGCACATGCTGGACAGTGCCAACCTCCCCGAGGTGGTCAGCATCCAGGTCGCCGAACCGGACGGG
Source organism: Citrifermentans bemidjiense Bem (assembly GCF_000020725.1). Taxonomy (NCBI): domain Bacteria; kingdom Pseudomonadati; phylum Thermodesulfobacteriota; class Desulfuromonadia; order Geobacterales; family Geobacteraceae; genus Citrifermentans; species Citrifermentans bemidjiense. Next base: position 2,508,533 of record NC_011146.1, read on the forward strand.
AACCTTCTGTGCAACGTCGTGCGCCCCAACCGCGCCGACCTGCCCAAGGTGAGCTACGACGTGAAGTGGGTCAGGGTGCCGCAGGGGTCCCAACCCGTTCTGAAGCGCGAGGGAAACCAACTGGTGAGCTGGTCTCCCATCGTCGCCGGCGAAAAGCTTGGCTGGGTAAAGATCGCCCTGAGCCTGGATACGGCCCAGCGGCTCCTGCATGCAACCTGGCGCAGCACGCTTGTCATCGGTGCGCTCTGGATCATTGTGGGAACCGTGCTGATGGCACTGGTGGTCAAGCCGCCGCTGCGGGCGGTCCGGGAGCTGGCCCGCTTCGCCCATGAGCTGCAAAACCGGAAGGGTGCGCAGGTCTCGGTGTCGCGCGGGGTTTACGAAATCGACATGTTGACCGATGCTCTGAACCATTCGTCTGGGGAACTCCTTTTGGCCGAGCAGCGCCTGTTAGCGGAACAGGAACGCCTCTCCGTAACGCTGCAATCCATCGGCGACGGCGTCATCGCCACCGACACCGAGAGCAGAATCGTGCTGGTCAACCACGTCGCCGAGCTTATGACCGGCTGGACCGAGAAACAGGCCACAGGCGTAGGCCTGGACCAGGTCCTTTGCATCGAGCCAAGCGACTCCCTCCCGGACGTCGGGGAAGAGCTTCAGGCGGTAATGGAGCGAAGACAGACCATAGAGCTCTCCGGCCTGCACCGGGTGTGGTCCCGGGACGGCGTTTCCCGCACGGTAACCGTGATCGGCGCTCCCATCATAGACAGCGCGGCCCGGCTGGCAGGTATGGTGCTAGTGATCCGCGACCTGACGGAGAAGGCGAAGATGGAGGCCGAGAAGACGGGGCTTGCCGAGCAACTGCTTCAGTCGCAGAAGATGGAGGCTGTAGGCAAGCTGGCCGGAGGGGTGGCGCATGATTTCAACAACATGCTGGGGGTCATCATAGGCAATGCCGAGCTGGCCATGATGGAAGTCGAGCCTTCAGGGAAACTCCATGAACGGCTGCAGGGGATCCTCGATGCCGCGAACCGCTCCGCCGATATCACCCGCCAACTGCTCGCTTTCTCCCGCCAGCAGCACGCAAAGCCCAAGGTACTCGATCTGAACGAAGTGATCGCAAAGATGCTGAAGATGCTGCACAGGCTGATAGGCGAGGATATCGAGGTCGTCTGGTCGCCGGGACGGGACATCTGGAAAGTGAAACTGGATCCGACCCAGTTGGACCAGATCATGGCCAACCTCTGCGTCAACGCCAGGGACGCCATAGCGGGAATCGGGAGAATGGACATCCGGACGGAGAACGTCGAATTGTCACCTGAGCAAAAAAACCCCGCGGTAGAAATGCCCCAGGGAAGGTGCGTGATGCTGGAGGTGAGCGACAGTGGCTGCGGCATGAGGCGCGAGGTGATGGAAAGGATCTTCGAACCCTTCTACACCACAAAGGAGGTCGGGCGCGGAACTGGGCTTGGGCTCGCGACCGTTTTCGGTATCGTGAAGCAAAACGACGGGCACATCGAGGTGCAGAGCGAGCCCGGGGCCGGTACCAGCTTCAGGATCTATTTCCCTGCTGTCGAGGAGGAAGTTCAGGAGCATCAAAACAGGAGCGTCGTGGCTATAAGGGGGAACGAGACCATACTCATAGTGGAGGACGAGCCGTCCATCAATGCGCTTGCCACCACCATGCTGTCCGAGCTTGGGTACCGGGTTCTGTCGGCGGGGACCCCTGGCGAGGCTGTGAAGATGGCGGACGGCGGCCAGATGAAGATAGACCTGTTGCTGACGGACATCATAATGCCGGGCATGAACGGGCGCGATTTGTCGGAGCTGCTGCAACGGTCGTATCCCGACATGAAGTGCCTGTTCATGTCGGGATATACAGCGGACATCATCTCGGAGCGCGGCAACATCGGACGAGAGGTCTGCTTCGTGCAAAAGCCCTTTACCACGCAGGCGCTGGCGGCGAAGGTCAGAGAGGCGCTGCAGGCTTAGCTAAGGCACCTCATGTTCAAGGTTTTCCCTGGTCGATAAAGCGCCCCTGATATCGCGCCGATCCGATACAACGCTCGAAAACAAACTGGCAGATTTTGGTACCCGGATAAAGCGCCAACGGCCTGTGGCCCAAATTCACGATTTCCAACACCTGGTGATTCGAGATGCCAGGCTGCATGAACCCCGCTGTAACGTGTACAGCCAGGCCGAAGCGGGCGAAGCGGCTACGCCCTTCCAACCATCCGGCCATTGTTTCTGCAAGCGTGATCCTCTCCCTGGTGATGCCGAGAATCATTTCGCAGGGGGCTATGGTGATGTATTCCCCTTCTTCCAGCGAGATAAGGTCAGTAACGTCGGCAAAGTCGGACTCGTTGTGTACGTGGCAGATCCCGATCTCTTTTTTGAAAACCCTGAAGTCGTTTCCCAATGTCAAATCGACCGATCCTGGACCGATTTGAGACTCATCCAGCGGATCTATGACTATCTCGCCCCGTTTGATTGCATCCAGCATTTCCTGCCCTACCAGTATGGACATGCTCAGCCCCCCCGTTATTCAGAAATGACCCTTGCAGTACGTTGTGGGCTTTTCAATCATAGCACGATTTTAGTCTGCAAAGGTTGTTTCACAGTCAATGATACGGAAGTGTCACCTTGAGCTTTGTGCATTGTGAAAATACCGAAGAGACATCGCACGCGGATGACGCGGATCCAAAAACGATTACCGCGGATAAGACAAAACTTGTGTTTTCAAGATCAATCCGATTTTATCCGCGTCATCCGCTAAATACGTGTGCGATGCCGTTGGCGGGAGAGGGTCTGGGTGAGGGCGACGTTGAAAACGAAAAACGGCACCTGCCGACGGGATCGAACCGCCGATAGGTGCCGCTTCCACATTTGCAGCATAGGAAAGGGCGTAGCCCCTGGCTATCTACCCATCATGGAGCCGCCCCAGCTCATGCCGCTTGTGAAGGAAGACATGTTCTGGGAAGGCATGCCGGCGGTGATGTTGCTGATATTGCTGGTCATACCGCTGGTCATCTGGGGCATCTGCGCCCCGGTCCTGACCGCCGACATGTTGCTGAAGATGGCGCCCATCATGCCGCGGTAGCGGGTGACGTCGAGGCGGTTAGCGCCGGAGTAGTTGCGGAACATCAAGCCGGACTGTGCTCCCATAAGCTGCGCCATGTTCTGGGCTGCAATATGGAGGGTGTTGTTCTGGCCGGCAATGTAGTCGCCCATGATGTTGGTCCCGGGTGTAACACCGAGCCTGGTTCTAAGGCCAGCCATGGCGTCCTGCATGTTGGCGTAGCTGCCGGACTCCATCATCTCCCGCAGCTGGGTCGACATCGGGCTCACGAAGTTGCTGCTGACCGTGCCGGTCACGCTCTCTTTGGGGAGGCTCATGATGTAGCTGTGGGCTACAGCGGTGTTGGTGTCTTTATCGATGGTGACGTTGGCATCGGCACGCGCGATGATGGGATACTTACCTACATCGGCGGGATCAACCGTCAGCGTGTACTCACCTTTGTCGTTGGTGATGGCACTAGGTTCCCCCGCATCTAATTGGTAGTTGCCGTTTTTGTCCATGAAGACGACGGCGTTGACCAGGTATCCGTCGGCGACTTTGCCGGCTACTGTGGCAGTAGTCGGTGCGGTGGACCCTCCGCCTCCGCCGCACCCGGCCAGCAAGGCTGCTGCGATAATCGTTGCTGCCGCGATCTGTTTTTTCATATGGTGCCCCCTTCTCTTGTTTGTCTTAGAAATCATGGTAGATGGCCAGCCCGACGCCATAGTCAGGGGAACTCCGGGTAATGCCCTTGGCGATATACCCGTCGATCCCGCTTTTGGCCCCGACCAGCATTTTCAATTTAAGTCTCAGCTCCAGCAGGTCGCTGGCTCCCTCTATGGGAGCACCGGCCGCTTTGATGAGCATCATGGGGAGAAACCTTTCTCCCAGTTGATAACCTGTTCCGGCGTTAAAGCTGAAGTAATCCTTGAGCGGCAAGACGGCAGAGGTGCCTTGAAAGGTGTAGCCTCCTTCCGCGAAGGAGTACCAGTTGCCGTACTGCTTGGAGAATTCCACTGCGAACCCCTCGTCGAATTCCCCGGTCCCCAGCATCTGCTCACGGTCGGCGGTCGGGAACTTGACGAAGAGGTAGGGGCGCACCCTTGGAACAAACTCCCCTTCCGGCACGAGGACGTACCCCCCCTTGAGGGTCAGGTCCCCTACCCCTTGGCGGGACTTCTTCGACACGGTGCTGCCGGAGGAGGTCCCTCCCCCGCTGCCACTGCCGGTTCCGGACATGGTGCCACCCGCTCCGGGCATTGCGGCCGCCTCCTTGCGCATCCCGGTCATCTGCCCTCCCCCTGGCCCCAGGAGGATGCCGGTGTTGACGGCTGAACTGCTCTGGTAGACGTACGGGATCTCCAGCAGGAACCCGAGCCGCTCAGAGGGATAGACCGCCAGCGTGAAGGGGACGTAGATGGAATCGGTCTTGGTGCCGAGACCGTACGAACCTGAGGCGAACTCGAAACCGACGCCGGTCGAGACCAATGGGCCTTCGGCACGCACCCCTCCCGGAGTCAGCAGGCAAAGTGCCTGCATCAGAACAACAAACATGATCCGGAAGGTTTTCAATCTGGTCATTCGCACTCCTGGGCCGCGATCAGCGCCTCATCATGCCGCCGCCACCCATCATTCCTCCGCCGCGCATGAACCCGCCGCCTTGGAATCCTATCCCGCCCCTCATCTGGGCTGCACCGGCGCTGCGTCCGGACCATGCCGGCTCGCCGCGATCGTTTCGTATTTCCACCTGTTTTCCGTTACTGCGGTTTACCAGCTTCTGCGTGAGGAGATAGGTTTTCCCGTCTTGCCCCTGGGCACGCGAACCCTTGGCGGTGATCTCGTCGTCGACTTTCACCGGGATGCCCTTTTTCTCCCAGAAGTTCTCCGGCCCGACGCTTAGGTTCACCGTCTCCGATCCGCTCTCGATCTCGATGAGATACTGCCCGTTTTCAGCAAGCCGCGGCGACTCAGTCACCCGCCCGGAGAACGTCCCGACCGTGTTCAGATCGTACCCACGGCTGAAATCGAGGCCGCTCTTCCCCTTGACTTCTGAGCCGAAGCCGAAAAAACCGGCGTTTGCCTGGCCCAGAAGCTGGCAGTTCAACAGCACTGCGCATATGAGGATGAGGGAAAAACGTTTCATTACCATTGACTCCGCATGGGTCAGACGCGATACCGCTAGCAGGACCCGCGCCGTCCTGCCCCTCGCCTGACCGCAACCATTACCAGATGTGATGCAACCCGCAGCAACCCGACAAAGCCAGAAACGTTGCCGCCAAAAGCGCCGCTGCCATTAAACCCTTCATGCTAACTCCCCCTTTTGTACCAGTGAGGCAGACCGGTCGGAGGGAGTTCCTTCCGCCTGCATCCCGATACCTCTCTATTGATGATTCCCTGCGTCGCCGCGTGACTTACCAGTAGTTATCACACTTCGTGCCAATTCGCCTGTAATAGGCAAGTGGCTGATTTAGCAGGAGACCAACAGCAAAGGGCGCTCGCGCCAAGGGGGAAATGGTGCAATCCTTTGCACTCGGGCGACGCGGATTTGCACCGGTCAGCTTTCGTCAAGAAAGCCGTAATCCTTGAGCTTGTACTGCAGGGTCCGCCGCGATACCCCGAGTTCCTCGGCAGCCAGGCGCCGGTTGCCGTGATGCTTCTTGATCGCCTCTGCGATGATCTCCCTCTCCGCCGACTTCAGCCTCTCGCGGCTATCGAGGGCATCCGGCTCGGGCGTGCGCAGCATTTCCTCCGGGAGGGCGGATAGCCCCACCTTTTCCCTGGAGAGGATGACGGCCCGCTCCATTACGTTTTGCAGCTCCCTGATGTTGCCGGGCCAGCGGTACCTTTCCAGGGCGGCGAGGGCGTCGGCGTCGATCCCTTTCAAGGTTTTGCCAGTCTGACTACTGAAGCGTTGCATGAAGTATCTGCTCAAAACCGGCACCGCATCGCCCCTTTCCCGCAATGGAGGGAGCTGCACCGGGAATACGTTGAGGCGGTAGTAAAGGTCCTCGCGGAAGCGGCGCTCCCTGACCTCCTCGCGCAGGTTACGGTTGGTCGCCGCGATCAGCCGGACGTCGGCCTTGATCTCTTTGGTCCCTCCCACCCTCTCGAAGACGCGCTCCTGGATCACCCGCAGGAGCTTGGCCTGCAGGGCAAGCGGCATCTCCCCGATCTCGTCCAGCAGGATGGTTCCGCCCCGGGCCAGTTCGAATTTCCCCTGCCTCGCCTGCACCGCACCGGTGAAAGCCCCCTTCTCGTGCCCGAAAAGCTCGCTTTCCAGAAGGGTTTCCGGGATGGCGGCGCAGTTTAGCGCGACGAAGCCGGCCTCCCGGCGGGAACTCAGCTGATGAATGGTCCTTGCGACCAATTCCTTTCCCGTTCCGCTCTCGCCGAAGACGAGGACGTTCGCCATGGTGCCTGCCACGTCGTGTACCAGCTTGCGCACGGGGGCCATGGCTTGGCCGGCGAAGATGAGATCCTCCGGCGGCAGCCCGGCTACCTCGCACTGCTTGAGGGAGAGATAGTCGCGCTCCCGGAGCTGTTCCTCGATGACGTGCCGCACCAGGCGGAGCAGCACATCCGGATCCTGCAGCGGCTTGGTGAGGAAGTCGACCGCCCCTTCCTTGATGGCGGCGACGGCTTCTCCGACCTTCCCGTAGGCGGTCAGGAAGATGAACTGCGGCGCGGCTGGATCGTTGCGCGTCTCACGAAAGAGGTCGAGGCCGCTTTTGCCGGGGAGCTTCAGGTCGGAGACCACCACGTCGTAGCTTCCCTGCTTCAGCAGACGAAGCGCATTTTCGCCATCGGCGGCGGTCTTTACCTGGTGCCCGTCGTCCTGCAGCACTGTCTCCAGAAAAGCGCGGAAGGTGCCGTCATCCTCGACCACCAGAATGTTTCCTTTCATGTCTGCTCCTTGTCCGCGGGGAGCAAAGGCAAGGCGAGGGTCACCGTGGTCCCCTCCCCTATCCTGCTCTCCAACCCGATGGTTCCGCCGTGCTCTTCGATCACCTTTTTGCAAAGGGCGAGTCCCAGCCCGGTTCCCCTGGCCCTTGTGGTGAAGAATGGCTCGAAGACCTTGGGAAGGTCCGCCTCCGCTATCCCCTGCCCGGTATCCTTGATGCTGATTTGCGCTTGTCCCCCGGCCGAGGCGCACGCTATTTCCAGTACGCCCCCTGCGTCCATCGCCTGCAGCGCGTTTTTACCCAGGTTGAGGAGCGTCTGCTCGATCCGGTCCCTGTTTCCCATCACGAAGAAGGAGCAGGTGCTGCTGCAGCAAACGGATACCTCGCGCTCGACTGCCTCCGGGGCCAGGAGCGAGAGGGTGTTGTCGATCAGTTCGCCCAGGTCGAAGGGCGCCCGCTGTGCTCCGTCGCCGGCGGCATAGGCCAAAAGGTCGTTAACCAGCGCCTCCAGCCGCACCACCTCGGTGACGATGTTTTGTGCGAAGGCGGCGTTGCGTGCCTCCTGCGGCTTTTTGGCGATCACCTGGGCGAACCCCTTGATGCCGGCAAGAGGGTTCCTGATTTCGTGGGCCAGGAGCGCCCCCATTTCGCCCAGCTTGGCTAGGTTCACCTTGCGCGTCATTTCGGCCTGGTGCAGTTCTTCCCTGCGGGCATAGCGGAAAAGGCCGAGACTAAGGAGCCAACCTGTCGCAATCAGCGCAAGCATTACGGTCAGGTTCAGCTTGGCGCTGCGCACGACAGCATCGGCGCGATAGGTGTGCAGGGTGAGATGAAGGGAGAGAATTTCGCCGTTTAAGTTGATGGGAGTTGTTACCAGGAATGCCTGCTCACCCGTCCCCAGGGCGACTCGCGACTCGGATCGCTCAAGTTTTGGTGCAGCTTTGCGTTCGGCTTCCGGCAGGGAGGCACCGATCAGGTCCGGGTTCGAATGGAAGCGGAAACGGCCCTGGCTGTCCACCAGGGCGAAGTAGGCGATATCGTTAGTGCGGAATTTGGCAAGGCTGGCAAGGTTCGGGTCGTTAACCGCGAGGTTCTCGATGGCGGAGGTAAGCGTGAGGGCGAGTCCGCGCAGGTTCTCCTGGGCGATGGGGCCGGCCTGGCGGTAGTTGTAGAGGGTGAACCAAAGCAGGGAACAGGTTGCGAATATTCCGATTATCAGCGTCGCTTTTCTGAACATTCGCTTCCCGTAGCCCATTTTTCAGGCTGCCGCTCAAAAACCGCGTCTTTCACTGTTTCCATCAATGCTCCCGCACTTCGAGCATCATCTCCGTTTGCCCGGAAGAGTTACGTCCTATCTTATCGGTCACATTCCAGCGCACTTGAACCGGCAATCCCGCGCTGAACTTGGCCGGGTTCTTCGGTTTGAGCACCCCCGCCATGTCGAAGACGGAGTGGAAGATCTCACCCTCGAAAGGCTTGCCGTCGGCATCCAGAAGCCTGAGTTCCTTTATCTGCACCGGCCGGTCGAAGAAGGCGTCGACCTCTTCCACCGTGGCCGCCCCTTTTTCCTTCATCCCGGTTACGCTCAGCAAACGAGGCGGAGCAAGCGGCAGCACTACGGATTCGTCCGCCTTTTGCGCCTGCTTGTCCGTGGTCGCCGGCGCACCTTCGACCTGAAGGGCTACCTGCCCTACCCCTTCGAACTGCTTCAGCGTCAAAACCACCGCGTTCACAAGCCCCAGATCGGTGCGGGCGGCGGCGAGCTCCTTGCTGAAGACGGCAGTGACCGACCCGCCGGACTGCTGCAGGTCGAGCAACCGGGCTCCAGCGGGAAACGGCTGCGCGATCTCGCCCTGGTAGCTCTTGAGATCCCCAAGGCCGCCGATGAGCTTCGCCAGCGCCACCTTCTTCAGGCTCGCCTCGTCGAAGCTGAAGAACGGGAAGGGAAGCACCTTGCCCGGCTGTTTCGCCGAGGGGAAGTAGATGACGAAAGCGTAGGCGGTCCCCTTCTCGACTGACGGAGCCGGTCCGAACTCCTTCACGAAGGCCTTGGTCGCCTTTACTGAGCCCGGCTTTTCAGCTTTAGCCGGCTGCCGTTCGGAAGAGTTGCAGGCGGCAAGGGCCGTTATGACAAGAATGAGGATGAAGCTCCGCAGGTAGCGCATCGTGGTTTCCTCGCTCGGCATTGAGGAGGAAACCTTGCTCCTTATGCCGGTAGAATTTACATATATCGGAATGAATATGCAAGTGGATTAAAAAGCAAATCTCCGCTGTCCCCCCTTCGCAGAGCTACCGCTTCGGGGGGGAGGCCCCACTTCGCGAAGGGGCATCGGAAAATACCGGGGAAAGCCGCTCTTGGTCCCCCTCCCCTTGCGGGAGGGGGTTAGGGGGTGGGGGTAGGTGCCACCTTTTGAGCTGCTGGCAAGTTCACCCACCTCCCTTGCCCCCTCCCGTCAAGGGAGGGGGAGAGCTCGAAACGGCTTGATTAAGTAGTGCAAATACGTATCTGGACAGTGCTGCCCTGTCCCCCTTCGCAAAGGGGGGTGACGTTTGGGCTCCCTAGCCTTTCAATGAAACGGCTCGGTAAAGCAGAAAGGGGATCTGCTGCTTTATCCGTAGTCCAAAAAGATACAGCAGCCTATCCCCTTTCCGGGTGCGGCGTTGACAAAAAGCGGCGATGGCTACTTAACGGTGTACCAGAACTTGGAGCTGCGCACCTGGCCATCTTTCAGCTTGAACTTGCACATGATGCCGTACTTCCCTTTTTTGGAAAGGTCGAAGTCGGCGCCGAAATGCCCCTGCATCCCCATCAGCTCCTTGGTCTGCTCGGACTTGTCCGGGCCCTGAAGCTTCAGCTTCACTTCCCCTTCGGTGAGCGCCTTGCCTGTCTTCGCGTCTTTGAACTCGGCGGCGATGTGATGGGTCTCTTTCATCCCCTTGGGCATCTCCATCTTCATCGCTTTCATATGCTCTTTCATGCTCATGACCTTGTAGGTGGCCTTGACGCCGTTGACTACCTCTTCGTGCGCGACGTCTCCGCTGCCGTGCTCCATGTTCATGGAACCGTGGTCCATATTCATGGCGCCATGATCCATGGCTGCAATGGAGGCCACCGGTGCAGAGAGAGCGAATGCTGCTGCGATAAGGACGACAAGCTTTTTCATGTTTTCATTCTCCTTTGAGTGGGAAATCTCATGCTCTAATAGCATGTGCTGTGCCAGGCTCTTAACTATTCATTTTACCGACTTTGAGGCGGCAAGGTACCGCTGCCGCTGTCGAATATGCTACGACGGCCGTGGGATATTCTTCTTTCAGTGCTTCATCCCCGAGTACTTGAGTTTACCTTTCTTCAGGTCGTGCTTCTTCATCAGAACGAAGATAACCGGGGTCATGATGAGAACGTGGACGGCCGAAGAGATCATCCCCCCTATCATGGGCGCGGCGATCGGTTTCATCACGTCGGCGCCGGTGCCTGTCGACCACATGATCGGGACCAGGCCCAAGAGGGCGACGGCGACGGTCATGAGTTTCGGGCGCAGCCTCAGTACCGCCCCCTCGAAGGTGGCGTCATAGATATCCTGTTCCGTGACCGGCCCTTTGAGGAGCTTCTTGTCTAGCGCCTCGTGCAGGTAGATGACCATTACCACCCCTGTCTCGACGGCTATCCCATAGAGGGCGATAAACCCGACCCAGACCGCAACGGACATGTTGTAGCCGAGCAGCTTGACCAGGTAGACGCCGCCGACCAGCGCGAACGGTACCGAGAGCATGACCATGCTCGCCTCCAAGGCCGAGTGGAAGGTGAAAAAGAGCAGGATGAAGATGATCAGGATACCGGCAGGCACCAGCATCTGGAGGCGCGCCTTGGCCCGCACCTGGTTCTCCCACTGGCCGGACCAGGCGACGTAGTATCCCGGGGGGAGCTTCAGCTGCTTTTCCAGCACGGTCTTGGCCTCGTTGACGAAGCCGCCCATGTCGCGCCCCCTGACGTTCAGGAAGACGATGGAGCGGAGCAACCCTCCCTCGCTGTTGATCTCAGGCGCGCCGGTGGAGACCTTGAGCTTCGTCACCAGGGAGAGCGGCACTTGGGCCCCCCCCATCCCTGAGACGAGGATGCGCTGTATGGAGGGGATGTCGCTGCGCATCTCCCGCATGTAGCGAAGCCGGATGGGGAAGCGGTTGCGCCCCTGCACCGCGGTGGAGAGCATCTCTCCTCCAAGAGCTGTCGAGATCACCTCCTGGATGTCGCCGACGTTCACCCCGTAACGGGCGGCCGCCTCGCGGTCGATGTCGATGTCGATGTAATTGCCGCCGGTGACGCGCTCCGCCACGACATCCGCAGCGCCCGGGACCGTCTTCAGTATCCCCTCGGCCTGCACCGCCAGGTCTTTCAGCACGTTGAGGTCGGCGCCGAAGATCTTGACGCCCAAGTCGGTACGGACCCCCGTGGAGAGCATGTTGATCCGGTTGATGATGGGCTGGGTCCAGCCGTTCCTGACCCCTATCTGCTGCAGTTTCGAGTCAAGTTCGGAAACGATGTCCGCCTTGGTCACCCCCGCGCGCCACTTGTCCTTGGGTTTCAGGATGATGATGCTCTCGAACATGGAGACCGGCGCGGGGTCGGTCGAGGTCTCGGCGCGCCCCACCTTGCCCAGCACGTGCTCCACCTCGGGTACGCTCTTGATCACTGTGTCCTGCACCTGAATCAGGCGCTTCGCCTCGTTGATGGAGACGTTGGGGAGCGTCACCGGCATGTAGAGGAGCGACCCCTCGTCGAGGGGGGGCATGAACTCGCTGCCGATGCTCATGAACATGGGGATGGCGATGGCGAGCGCCACGACGTTCAGCGCGATGGTGGTCTTCTTCCACTTGAGCACCCACCTGATGATCGGGGAGTACATCTTGATGAAGAAGGTGGAGACCGGGTTGGAGCTTTCCGGCGGCATCTTCCCGCGCATCAGGAAGTACATGAGCACCGGCACGAGCGTTATGGCGATGAAGGCCGACCCCATCATGGAGAAGGTCTTGGTGAAGGCCAGCGGGTGGAACATCTTTCCTTCCTGCCCTTCGAGCAGGAACACCGGCACGAAGGAGAGGATGATGATGGCCAAAGAGAAGAAGATGGCACGCCCTACCTGCTTGGCCGAGGCGATGATCACATCAAGACGCTTTTCCTTGCGCTCCTCGGGGGGCATCTCGGAGAGGTGGCGGTAGCAGTTCTCCACCATGATGACGCCGGCGTCGACCAAGACGCCGATGGCGATGGCGATGCCGCCAAGGGACATGATGTTCGAGCTGACCCCCATGAGCTTCATGGTGATGAAGGAGATGAGCACCGCGATAGGAAGCGTCAGCACGATGACCAATGCGCTCTGGAAATGGAGCAGGAAGACGAGGATCACCAGCGACACTACGATGGATTCCTCGACCAGCGAATGCTTCAGCGTGTCGATGGCCCGCTCGATGAGGTCGCTGCGGTCGTATGAGACCATGATCTTGACGCCGGGGGGAAGCCCTTTCTCCAAGGAGACTATCTTCTCCTTGACCCGGTCGATGACGTCCTTGGCGTTCTCGCCGTAGCGCATGACCACGATGCCGCCCACGGCCTCGCCTTCGCCGTTCATGTCCAGCATGCCGCGGCGGATGGCGCCGCCGAGTTGCACGGTGCCCAAGTTCTTCACGTAGATCGGGGTGCCGCGCATGTCGGCGCCGACCACGATGTTTTCCAGGTCCGCGGTCGATTTCACGTAGCCGCGGCCGCGGATGAGGAACTCGGCGTCGGCCTGTTCCAGGAGCCTGCCGCCGACGTCGTTGTTGGACTTCTTGATGGCGTCGGCCACCTGGGAGACCTTGATGTTGTAGGCGAACAGGCGGTTCGGGTCGAGGTCTACCTGGTACTCGCGCACGAAGCCGCCGATGGAAGCGACTTCGGCAACGCCCGGGACCGTGTTCAGCTGGTAGCGGACGAACCAGTCCTGCAAGGTGCGCAACTGCTCCAGGTCGTACCCCTTCCCTTCCAGCGTGTACCAGAATACGTGACCCACCCCGGTGCCGTCGGGGCCAAGGGTCGGCACCACCCCCGAAGGAAGCAGCGACGCCGCGTAATTGAGGCGTTCGAGGACGCGGGTTCTGGCCCAGTAGATGTCCGCCTTGTCCTCGAAGATCACGTAGATCATGGAGAAGCCGAAGGCCGAGGAGGCGCGCACGGCGCGGACTTGCGGCAGCCCTTGCAGGTTAACAGCCAGCGGGTAGGTTACCTGGTCCTCGACCACCTGCGGCGACCGGCCGGGGTAGTCGGTGAAGACGATGACCTGGTTGTCCGAAAGGTCGGGAATCGCGTCGACCGGCGTCTTGTAGACGGACCAGACGCCCCAGGCGATGATCAGGGCGAACAGCATCAGGATGATGACGCGGTTTCGGGCGGAATATTCGATGATTTTCTCAATCATTTGAAACCTCAGTGGTCAATGCATTTAATTGCCAGGCATGTCCCCCCTCCCCTTGCGGGAGGGGTTAGGGGGTGGGGGCAGGTGCCACCATTGCGGTGCTGGCAGGTTCACCCACCCCCCCAGCCCGCTCCCATCAAGGGATGGGGAGAGCTGGAGGCTGCTTGATGTTCAGTGCGAAAAATACCTCTTGCTACATTTTCATGTCATCCATGTTCATGCCGCCGCCCTTCTTGGGGGCGGCCGGAGCAACGGCTCCGGGGGCTGTGCCGCCGGGAGCTTTCGCTCCTCCTGCGTGCCCTTCGTGGCCGCCGCCACCGCTCCCTGCCGAGAGCTGCGACTCGGAATCGATCAGATAACCGCCGGAAGCCGCGACCTTGTCCCCCCGCTTCAAGCCGGAGAGGATCTGTACCTTGTCCCCCACCCGCGCGCCAACCTGCACGTCGCGCGGCTCGAACATGCCGGGCTGCGACTCCACCCAGACGACCTGGCGCTTGCCGGTGTCCATCAGCGCCGTCGCCGGCACCACCAGCGTGTTGCCAAGCGGCGCCTTGATCTGGGCGTTGACGAACATGTCGGTCTTGAGCTTCAAGCCGGGGTTCGCCAGGTCCACCCTGACCTTGACGGTACGGGTCTTGGGATCGAGGAAGGGATAGATGAAGCTGACCCGCCCGGAGAAGGTCTTGCCAGGATACGACTGGGAAAGTATCTCGACCCTCTGTCCCACCTTCACGAAGGCGAACTCATTCTCGTACACCTCGACCTCGACCCAGACGCTGGAGAGGTCGGCGATGCTGAAAAGGGGCTCCCCCATGTTCACGTACTGCCCTTCCTGGACCATCTTTTCGATCACCACACCGGAGAGGGGGGTGTAAATGGGGAGCTTTATGTTGGGATGTCCGGCCTTCTCCAGCCCTGCAATCTGCTCGTCCCTCACCCCCATGAGCTTCAGCCTCTGGCGGGCGGAAGAAACGAGCCCGTCTCCCCCTTGGGAGATCGCCTGTATGGAGGATTTCTGGAACTGCTCGCGGCTCTTCAGGGCTAGGAGATACTCCTGCTGCGCGGCTACCAGATCGGGAGAGTAGATCTCTGCTACCGGTCGCCCCTTGGAAACGTAGGCGCCGACTGTGTTGACGAGGAGCTTGTCGATGCGCCCCGCCACCCAGGCCGTGACCTTCGCCTGTCTGGACTGGTCGTACTGCACGATGCCGACCGCGTTAATCTCTTTGGAGAGAGGTGCAAAATCGGCCGGAACGGTCGCCACGTTGGCCATGACCGCCTGGGTGGGAGAGAGTGAGACGTGCCCCAGCATCTTCTGCTCCTGGGCGCTCGCCTGGGCTCCCTCGACCTTCTTGATCAACTGCATGCCGCAGATGGGGCAGGTTCCCGGCTTGTCCTTGATGATGAAGGGGTGCATCGCGCAGGTGTAGAGCACCGGCCCCTGCGCCGCCTTGTCTTTAGCTGCGGGGGGATTTTTCTTCTGTGCCAGGTAATAGCCGCCGCCGGCAACGGCGGCCACCAGGATAACGACAATCGGGATTGCAACCTTGACACTTTGTTTCATATCAATACCTCGTGGTCGGGATTTTTTTAGAGTTCTTTGCCGATCAGCGCCTCTAGCTGCGCCAGCTTCATCTGGTAGTCGGCCATCGAGTCGTAGTACTCCCGCTCGTAGTTGAACAGGGTGACCCGGTTGTCGAGCAGGGTCAGGAAGTCCACCTTGTTGACCCGGTAGCCGATCACCGCGCTTTCCAGCGACTCGGACGCCTGCGGGATGATCCCGGAGCTGTAGAGGTCGACGAGCTTCTTGCGGCGGTCCATCTGCGCCAGCAGGTCGGCGATGCCGGCGGTGATAGTGTTCTTAACCCCGGCTAGTTCCTCACCGGCCATGGTTATCTCGGAGGAGGACTCGGCCACCATCGCCTGGCGCCGCTCCTTCTGGATCGGGAGGTTGAAGGTCACCCCGAGCGAGTACATGTCGGAGCCGTCGCTCCCCATCGCTCTTTGCCGCTGCATGTATTCGAAGGAGACGTTGAAGTCGGGATAGGATTCCTTCCGGGCAAGTTCGTGCCCCGCCCTCCCCTTTTCGATCTGGGCCCTGAGCGCTTTCAGCTGCGGGCGGTTTGCTTCGGCCGTGCCCCAAAGCTGCTCTGGGGTCTGACTGAGCGGGGTGAGCTTGAAGTCGGCGACCCGCCCGACCGGCGTGGACTGCGGACGGTTCAAAAGCGAGTTGAGGTTCGCCTCCAGGCTCCTTCTCTGCTGTTCCAAGGTGATCTTCATGTCTAGCATGCGCGAGCGCTCCAGGAGCGCCTTGTAGATATCCTGCTGCGCCCCCTGCCCCACCGAGTACTTGGTCTGCGCCAGCGTAATGAAGTCGTCGATGATCTTGATGTTTTTATCGAGGATGCCAAGCGATTTGTCGGTGAAGTAGATCTGGTAGTAGGCCTCCTTCACCATCCGGGTCAGCTCGAGTTTGCGCTCCTCGATGCTCCAGCGGTAGGTTTCAGCCTCCTTGGAGGCGATCTCCTCCTTGAGCTTCCTCTTGCCGGCGAAGGGGAGTTGCTGGCTGATGCCGATCACCTTTTGGGTCATGCTGTCCGCAGTGAAACTAAGCGGGTTGGTAACGATGCCGTTCTGGATCTTCAACATGAGCATCGGGTCTTCCAGCGCCCCCGCCTGGGCAGCCCGGCTTCGGTACATCTGCCAGCGCGCGGCGGAGGACTTCAATTCCGGGTTGTTGGCAAGCGCGTTTTCGATGAGAGACGAGAGGTTTTCTACGGGCGGGGCCGGCTCGGCGTGGGTCGTTGCGACCGGAAGAAAGAGAGCCAGCAATAGGTAGAACGATAAAAGCCGGTGTTTCATGATGACTCCAGGATCTATAACAGTAGGTGCGACTATTAAGAGCAGGAACTGTGCCGGATGGGCAAGTTGTTGTTTTTGAATAGTTTTGCTTTAGTCTGAAAGCTGTACCAGAAGGATATTCCGCAGTAACAGTTGAATATTATACATGTTGAGGCCGATGTCGCAGTACATGGTCAATATTTCTTGTCGGATAAAAAAGAAAAATCTGAAAGAACTTTGGCTCTTGTCACAGCCAGCATTCTCCAGATCTTCCTTGTGACGCAACTTTGGTGTATCCGTCCTGACTGCTCCAGACGAATGTGAGCCTTATGCGCTGATCAGGCCGTCTCTCAAGCTTATGGTCCTATCGGAGTAAGCGCCGTTTTCCGGGTTATGAGTGACCATCACCACGGTCTGGCCCGCCTCATTCAGTTGCCGGAATAGCGCCATGACTTCCTCGCTGGTTTTGGAGTCAAGATTTCCAGTCGGCTCGTCCGCCAGCAGGATGTGCGGGTTGTTCACTATGGCGCGGGCGATGGCGACCCTTTCCTGCTCGCCGCCGGAGAGCTGGTTAGGGAGCCGGTCCGCTTTGCCGCCAAGCCCTACACGCTCCAGAGCAGTGCGGGCGGCGTCCTTCTTTGCTGCAGTGCTCATCTTGACGATGGCGAGCGGCAGCATCACGTTCTCCAGCGCGGTCAGATACTGGATCAGGTGGAAGGACTGGAAGACGAAACCCAGGTTCTGCGCACGGAAATCGGCCAGTTTCTCGCTGGGAAGCTGGTAGAGCTTCACCCCCGCCATCTCCACCTCGCCGCTGGTGGGATGGTTCATCCCCCCCAGGACCGACAGGAGCGTGCTCTTGCCGGAGCCGGACTGCCCCATGATGGTGATGAACTCACCCGCCTCGATGCTGATGTCCACGCCGCGCAGGGCCTCGACCATGTCCGACCCGGTCTGATACTGCTTCTTCACATCCTTGATCTCAATGAGTGCCATATTTTCCTCTTTTTAAAGAGCCCTGAGGGCCTCGGTCGGATCCATCTTGCTGGCGTGCAGCGCAGGGTAAAGGCTCGCCACGAGGCCGAGCAGGATGGCCAGGCCGACCGAGCCGAAGGCGACAGTGCTGTCCCAGACCAACTGCGCGTTCTTGGTTTCCGCCATGAAGGGGAGCGCCAGCTTCGCCCCGCCCATCCCTGCGGCGTAGCCTAAGAGCCCTGCCAGGAGGCTTACCAGTGCTGCCTCCAGGAGGATGATGCGCATGATGTGGCTCTTGCGGAAACCGATGGCACGGAAGACGCCGATCTCGGTGGTGCGCTCGTTGACGCTGCCCATCATGGTGACGAAGACGATGAGCGAGCCGATGAAGACGACGACCGCGGCCATGGCGTAGGAGAAGCGCTTGAAGTGGTCCAGCGCCTTCAGCCGCCCTTCGACCACCTGCTGGATGGCGGAGACTTTGGTATCGGGGAGCTTCTCGGCGATCTGGGTCACCATGTCGCCGATGGGGCAGCCCGAGCAAAGCGCAGCCACCTCGGCCATGGTGATCTTTCCTTCTTTGCCCAGGAGTTTCTGTGCCTTGGGGAGCGAGGCGAAGACCAGCGAGTCGTCCTGCGAGCCGGTCTGGTTCAGTACGCCGGCGACCTTGAAGGTTTCGCCCTTGATCTGGATGCTGTCGCCCGAGCTGGCGTTGAGGACGTTGGAGGCGTCGCTACCCAGGAGAAGCTCGTGGTCCCCCTTGGGGGCGTTGCCGAAGATCTGCCACCACTGTTTCATCTTCAGTTCGCTGGCGAAGTCCACGCCGACCAGCAGCACGTCGTGACTGCCGATCTTGACTCCGCCCAGGACCTTGGGAGAGATGGCCGAGATGTTCTTATGGTTCTTGATGGTGCGGATCTGCGCCAGGTCCTCTTCCTTGATCTCGCGCTGGTCGAAGGTAACCCCGCCCAGGCTGATGCCGCCGTAGTTCATGGAGAGGCCGTTACTCTGGGGAGTGACCAGGATGTTGGCGCCGAACTCGTCCATTTTGCGCTCGATGTCCGTGGACATCGACCTGGTGAGGGTCACCAGGGTGACGATGGTGGCGATCCCGACCATGAGGCCGATGGTGAGAAAGGCCATCTTTGCCTTGCGGCGCTTCAGATTGTTGATTGATATCGTGTGCAGTTTCATCGTGTCTCCGTGTAACGGATGTTAAATGGTTCCCCGTCCCTGCCTTCTCAGGCTTCAAGCTCCCTCACCCCGACCCTCTCCCATAGGGCGAGGGAGAGTTGGAGGAGTCCATCCCCTCTCCCACTGGGAGAGGGTGCCCGCAGGGCGGGCCTGCCCACCGTAGCGCTTCAGCGCGAAGGTGGGTGAGGGAGATGCCGCGGAGCCAACCCATTAACCCCGCAGCACCCCTCTATCAACGACTACGGCATGATCTTTATCAATTGTCGTGCCAAGGATCACCGCAGAGGTAACGCCGTGATACCACGTAGGTCTACAGCCCGCAACCGACGGGTAGCCGGACTGGGCGGGGGGAATATTCTACGGGCCGCAGCAGAATATTCCACAGCTCCGGATATCCCTGCTACTTCCCGACCTCGTCGCTTCTGACCAGCTTCATGCCGCAGATGGAGCAATCGGCGGTCGGGTCGTTGCTGGTGATCCAGGGGTGCATCGGGCAGGCGTAAAGCCCACCCTTCTCTTTCGCACTAGCATGCCCGGCTTCTTTCTTGCCGAAAAAGAACCAGAGGTTGAGCGCGATGAGCGCCGCCCCGGCGATAGTGACTGTTATCTGGGTCAGGTCCATTCTCTCTACCCCCTTTCTATGGTGAACCCGCGCAGGCGCAGGGCATTGGTGACTACGCTGACCGAGGAGAGCGCCATGGCAAGCGAGGCGATGATAGGGCTCAAGAGCCAGCCGGTCAGCGGATAGAGGACCCCTGCCGCGATGGGTATCCCCATGATGTTGTAGACGAAGGCGAAGAAGAGGTTCTGCTTTATGTTGGCGATGGTGGCCCTGGACAGCGCGATGCTGGAGATGACGCCGTTCAGGTCGCCGCGGACGAGCGTAATGTCGGCCGCCTCGATGGCGACGTCGGTGCCGCTCCCCATGGCGATGCCCACATCGGCCTGGGCCAACGCGGGGGCGTCATTGATGCCGTCGCCGACCATGGCGACCACCTTCCCCTGCGCCTGCAGCTTCTTGATCTCTTCACCCTTGGCGTCGGGGAGCACCTCGGCGACCACCCGGTCCACCCCCACCTGCCGCGCGATGGAGTCGGCGGTGCGCCGGTTGTCTCCGGTCAGCATGATCACTTCGAGCCCCAGGTCGTGCAGCTTCTTTACCGCCTCGGCCGAGCTTTCCTTGATGGGGTCGGCTATGGCGATGATGCCGGCATAGGCACCGTCGACTGCAACGAAAATGGGGGTTTTGGCCTGGTCCGCTAGCAGGTGGGCGGCATTCGTGTCGGCCACGATCCCCTCTTTTTGCAACAGCAGCGCGGTTCCGATCACTACCCTCTTACCGTCCACGGTGGCCTCGATGCCGTGGCCAGGTATGGCGTTGAAATCGCGGGCGGAAAGGCGTTCGAGGCCGTTCTCGTCGGCGTAGCGAACGATCGCCTCCCCCAGCGGGTGTTCGCTTCCCGCCTCGGCGGCCGCCGCCAACTGCATCAGCGCCTGGCGCTCGAAGTTTGCCGTCTCTATGTCCGTAACCGAGGGGACGCCGCTGGTGATGGTGCCGGTCTTGTCGAGAACGATGGTGGTGAGTTTGTGCGCGGTTTCCAGCGCCTCCCCCCCCTTTATCAGGATGCCTCCCTGGGCGCCGCGCCCGGTGCCGACCATGATGGCCGTTGGGGTGGCGAGCCCGAGCGCGCAGGGGCAGGCGATGATCAGCACCGAGACGAAGGTCAAGACCGCCATGTTGAGCCGGGTATCCGGCGGCGAGACGTCGAACCAGACCACGAAGGTGGCGATGGCGAGCGAGATGACCACCGGGACGAAGTAGCTGGCGATCAGGTCGGCGAGTCGCTGGATCGGGGCCTTGGTCCCCTGGGCCTGCTGCACTAGCCTCACAATCTGCTGCAGCACGGTGTCCTTGCCGATCCTGGTGGCGCGCATGCGGAAAGAGCCGGTCTTGTTGAGGGTCGCGCCGATGACCGTGTCCCCCTCGCTTTTGCGCACTGGAAGCGGTTCGCCGGTCAGCATGCTCTCGTCGACCGTGGAAGAACCCTCGACCAGCTCGCCGTCCACCGGCACCTTTTCGCCGGGCCGGACCAGGATGGTGTCGCCCAACTGCACCTCGGCTATGGGGATGTCCTGCTCGGTGCCGTCCCGCAGCACACGCGCCAGCTTCGGCTGCAGGCCGATGAGGGCGTGGATAGCGCCGCTGGTCTTGCTTTTGGCGCGCGCCTCCAGAAGGCGTCCCATGAGGATGAGGGTGACGATGATGGCGGCGACCTCGTAGTAGACGCCGACCGCCCCCTCGTGCCCGTGTCCAGCCGCTGCGGTTCGTGCGCTCAGCCATTGCGGCGCAACGGTGGCCACTACGCTGAAGAGATAGGCGGAAAGCGTCCCCAGCGACACCAGGGTGTTCATGTCGGCGACGCGGTGCTTGGCGGCGCTCCAGGCGCCGGTGAAGAATTCCCGGCCCGCCCAGAAAAGTACCGGCGTGGTCAGCGCGAGTTCCACCCAGGCCCGGCCCGGGAAATTGAAGGCGTCGGCCAAGGAAGGAACAAGATGTCCGGCCATGGCAAGAACCGCCACGGGGATGGTGAGCGCGAGGGCGACCACGAACTTGCCGCGGTTCTTCAGATACTGCTCCTCGTGCACCCTGGACTGCGCTTCCAGAAGCTCCGCTTCGTCGGTCTCTGCCCCGCCGCTTCCCGTCTCTAGGATGTCGTACCCCATGTCCCGCACCACCTGTTTGAGCGCCTGCGGGCTTGTCACCTGCGGGTCATATTTGATAGTGGCCCGGGTGGTGGCGAAATTGACCGCGGCCCTGGCGACGCCGGGGGAGCCGGAAAGCGTCTTCTCGATGCGGCCCGCGCATCCGGCGCAGTTCATTCCCAAAAGCGGGAATTCGCACTGCTCGGCATGCTCTGGCGCTGCCGTGGCAACCGCTGACGGTGCCTCGACAGCAGGCGGCGTTTTAGTCGTTAAGTAGCTCTCCGGGTTCGCCTCGAATTTTTCTTTGCACCCTGCGGAGCAGAACTTGTATGTGACACCGGCATTGGTCGCGCTGTGGGGCGCGTCCTCGCGCACGTCCATGCCGCAGACGGGGTCTTGTAATACGTTATTTTCCGACATCTCTTGGTCCTCCCTTGTTACCTCAAAAAGCGCGACAGCGCGGTCTTTACCTCGTCAAGCAGCGCCTGCTGCGACATCGGTTTGGCAGATTCGTGTTGGCTGTCGGTCCCTTGGCCGAGTACGCAGTTCTCCAGGTGGCGGGTCAGGAGTTCGACGCCGAGCGCATCCAAGGCGGAGCGGACTGCCGAGATTTGGTTGAGGATGTCGACGCAATAACGCTTTTCCTCCAGCATCCGCTCGATCCCCGCCACCTGTCCGGCGATCCGCTTTACGCGCGTGGTCATTTTGTTTTTGGGCGACTGGCTCATGGCGCCTCCTTATGCTTTGTGATACCCCATGGGGGTATTCTTTCGATAAGCCGAAGATACCCCCATGGGGTATGTGTGGTCAAGAGGAAAATTTGGGGGGCGAGAGGCAGGGGCTGGGAGGGGGACTGGCTCCGCAGGTGCCTGTCCCCCGGGGCCTTAGGAACGAGAGTATGAGGGGGATAGAAAGGAAAGGGGGACAAAGAAAAGGGGGACAGGCACCTTGCGGAGCCAGTCCCCCTGGCAATAGAAAGGGGACTGGCTCCGCAGGTGCCTGTCCCCTTTCGCTTCCCTCTCCCCTGCCATTGTCCCCTCGTAAGCCGCGACTACTTCAAAAACTGCCTGAGCACAAAGGGGAGGATGCCGCCGTGGCGGTAATAATCGAGCTCGTTGGTGGTGTCGATCCGCACCTGTACCGTGAACGATCCTTGCGCGCCATCGACATTCCGATAGTTGACCTGCAGCTGCTGCCCAGGCGCGACTTCCGACAGCCCTTCCAGGTCGAAGCTTTCGGTGCCGTCCAATCTCAGGGTTGCCGGGTTCTCGCCGGGCAGAAACTGCAGGGGAAGAACGCCCATGCCGACCAGGTTGGAACGGTGAATCCTCTCGAAGCTCTCGGCGATGACGGCTCTCACGCCGAGGAGCTTGGTTCCCTTGGCCGCCCAGTCGCGGGAGGAGCCGGTGCCGTACTCTTTGCCGGCGATCACTATCAGCGGCACGCCGGCCGCACGGTATTTCTCGGCGGCATCAAAGATGGACATCTGCCCGTTACCCTTGCCGTTGCCGACAAAGCACTTGGTTACGCCCCCTTCCACTCCAGGAACCAGCTGATTCCTGATGCGGGTGTTGGCGAAGGTCCCACGCACCATTACCTCGTGGTTGCCGCGGCGCGCGCCGTAGGAGTTGAACTCCTTGGGTTGGATGCCCAGGGAGATGAGGTAGCGCCCGGCAGGCGAATCCTTCGCTATGGATCCTGCCGGAGAGATGTGGTCGGTGGTGATGGAATCCCCCAAAAGGGCCAAGACCCGCGCCTCCTTCACGTCCTGAACAGGCTGCGGCCCCCTTGTGAGATCGGCGAAGAAAGGGGGCTCCTTGATGTAGGAGGAACCTTCCTGCCACTGGTACAGCTCGCCAGTGGGCACCTGCAGCGCCATCCACTGCTCGTCCCCCTGGAAGACGTCTGCGTAGTTGCGAGAGAAGGATTCGGCATGGACGCAGCTTTGCACCAGCTGCGCGACTTCCTGTTCGTTGGGCCAGATGTCCTTCAGGTAAACCGGGTCGCCGTTGGGGTCGGTGCCGATGGCGTCCAGGGTGAGGTCGATGTTGACGTTGCCGGCCAGCGCATAAGCGACGACGAGCGGCGGCGAGGCGAGGTAGTTGGCCCGGACATGGCTGTTGATGCGCCCCTCGAAGTTGCGGTTGCCGGAGAGAACGGCTGCTACGGCGAGGTCCCCCTTGACGACGGCGCCGGATATATGCTCCGCCAAGGGGCCGCTGTTGCCGATGCAGGTGGTGCAACCGTACCCGACCAGGTGGAAGCGCAGCGCCTCCAGGTAAGGCGTGAGCCCTGCGGCGGCCAGGTAGTCGGTGACCACCTTGGAGCCGGGAGCGAGGCTCGTCTTCACCCAGGGGCGCACCTGCAAACCACGCCTCACCGCATTACGCGCCAAGAGACCGGCCCCTATCATAACCGAGGGATTGGAGGTGTTGGTGCAGCTGGTGATGGCGGCGATTACCACGGAGCCGTGGCAAAGGTTGTAGGCGGTGCCGTCGGGCTGGCGCACCGGGACGCAGTGCCCCAGCGCTCCCAGCGACTTGTCGGGGTGCTCCATCAACTCGGGCGCGACGGTCACCGGCGCTCCCCCCTCCCCTAGCCACCGGCTCATGGTTTCCTTGTCGACGCGGGCGGCGTCGTGGGACCTCAGGGTGATCAGCTGCTTTCGGAACGATCCCCGTACCTCCTTCAGGTTGACCCGGTCCATGGGGCGCATCGGTCCGGCGAGGGACGGTTCAACCTGGGCCAGGTCCAGTTCGAGGATGTCGCTGTAGGAGGGATCCGGCTGGTTCACATCGTGCCAGAGCTTTTGCTGCTGGTAATACGCCTCCACCAGCGGGACGATGTCCCCCCTGCCGGTCAGGCGCAGGTATTCGGTGGTCTGCCCGTCGACGGGGAAGACCCCGATGGTGGCGCCATACTCAGGCGCCATGTTGCCGATGGTGGCCCGGTCGGCGATGTTGAGGGAGGCGGCGCCGGGGCCGAAGAATTCCACGAATTTGCCGACCACCCCCTTCTTGCGCAGCATCTGGGTCACGGTAAGGACGAGATCCGTTGCCGTGGCGCCTGGAGCGAGCGCGCCGGTCAGACGAAAGCCGACCACTTGGGGAATGAGCATGGAGCAGGGCTGCCCCAGCATGGCTGCTTCCGCCTCGATCCCCCCTACTCCCCAGCCGACTACGCCCAGGCCGTTGATCATGGTGGTGTGGGAATCGGTCCCGACCAGCGTGTCGGGGAAGACCCAATCCTCCTCCCCGGTTTTCGCCACCATAGCCACCTGCGACAGGTACTCGAGGTTTACCTGGTGGCAGATGCCGGTTGCGGGGGGGACCACGCTGAAGTTCCTGAAGGCCGACTGCCCCCAGCGCAGGAACTGGTAGCGCTCGTGGTTGCGCTCGAACTCGATGGAGGAGTTCCCCCAGAGGGCGCCGGTGGTTCCGTAGAGGTCCACCTGCACCGAGTGGTCGATGATCAGGTCGGCGGGCTGCATCGGGTTGATATGTGAGGGGCTCCCCCCCAGACGCGCCAGGGCCGATCGCATCGCTGCCAGGTCCGCTACGGCGGGAACCCCGGTGAAGTCCTGGAGCAGTATGCGAGCGGGCATGAACTGGAGCTCTTTGTCCGGTTCGGCGGAGGCGTCCCAGCGGGCCACCGCCTCGATGTCCTCCCTCTTGACCACCACCCCGTCCTCCCGTCTCAGCAGGTTCTCCAGGAGGATCTTAAGGGAATACGGAAGCCGCGAGATGTCCAAGCCGGAATTCTGCTCGAACGCCTGCAACGAGTGGAAGCGGTAGCTCTTCCCGCCCGCGGTGAGCGTGCTCAGGGTGTTGTAGCTGTTGGATGTCGTGACGCTCATGTTCTTCTCCCTAGTTTGTTTTATACCGGCCGGTGGACCTAATGGACCCAATGCACCAAAACCTGACTTTCACACTTTCTTTACCGCGACGTTTGCGGCGATGAGGATCGGGTCCCAGACCGGCGAGTAGGGAGGCGCGTAGGCCAGATCCAGTTCGGCGATCTCGAAGACGGTCATCTGCTTGTAGATAGCCGTCGCCAGCACGTCGAGCCTCTTGGCCACCACGTCCTCGCCGACGATCTGGGCGCCGAGGAGCAACCCGTCCCCTTTTTGGCAGAAAAGGATGACGCGCATGGTGCTCCCGCCGGGGAATTCCCCTCGGGTGGGGCTGTCTACGGCGACCTTGACGTAATCCTTGCCGAGCGCTTGCAACTGCCTCTCGTTTAGACCGGTGGTGGCGACGCTCAGCTCAAAGAACTTGAAGACCGCGGTCTGGTCGATCCCCCAGAATTCCATCATGCGGTCGGGGTTGGCGACGTTGCTCCCTATGACGCGCCCGTGCTTGTTGGCAGCAGGGCCCAGCGGGAAATAGGAGTTCGCCCCCAGTTGCCGGACGTAATGCTCGGCGCAGTCCCCCCCGGCGAAGACGGAGTCGAGGTTGGTGCGCAGGAAGCGGTCGACCTTGGCCGCCCCCGCCGTCCCCAATTCGCCTCCAGCCGCGGCGAAAAGCGCGGTGTTGGGGCGGGTTCCGACGGCGACCACCACCAGGTCGGCGGGGAAAACGCCAGCCGAGGATCGCACCTCGCCCCCCGCCTTCTCGGCGATATCGACGCCGGTTAAAAGCTCGATTCCCCTCTCCTTCACCTTGTCCATCACCTTCGCCCTCGCCTCCTCGCAGAACGAGGGAAGAATGGTGGGGGCTTTCTCCAGGATGACCGGCTTGATCTTCATGTTGGTGAGGACGTCGGCGACTTCGAGGTTGGTGTAGCCGGCGCCGACCAAGACCGCGTGCTTCGGCGCCTTGTCGTAGATGAACTGCTTCACGTGGCGGGTATCGTCGAGCGTCTTGAAGCAAAAGACGTCGCTGTCGTCGAAGCCGGGTGCGGTGAGCCTGATGGCGCTGTTGCCGGTGGCGTAAACCAGGAAGTCGTAGCGCTCTTCGTAACTCCTGCCGGTGGCGAGATCGGTTACGCTCACTATCTTGCCGACCGGGTCGATGCCGGTGACCTCCTGCCGCAACCGGTAGTCTATCCCCCGCTCCTTGCGGATGGTCTCAAGCGACAGCGCGTAGAGCTTTTCGACCGGCTTCTCCTTGAAAAAGAGGTTGTACGGCATGCCGCAGGCGGCATAGGAGACGTCGCCGCTTTTCTCCAGCACTATCACTTCCGACTCGGGGGACAGTCGCTTTGCCTGGCTTGCCGCCGACAGCCCTGCAGCGACCCCGCCGATGATCACAGTCTTCATACAGCCTCCGCATGGCATAAAATGAAACGGGCTGCCTTTGTATCAGCGTCGAAGCTGAAGGCAGCCCGTTCCTTGCTGTATCACATCTCTTCGAACAAGCTCTTCTCGGCCCCGCACAGAGGGCAGACCCAGTCCTCGGGGATGTCTTCAAAGGCAGTACCCGGCTGCACGCCGCTGTCCAAGTCACCAGTCTCGGGGTCGTAGATGTAACCGCATACAGTGCAACGATATTTCTTCATAATTCTCCCTCCTTCTCCTGTTAATTGATAAAAGTCATCCCCCTGTAGTTGTTCAGGGAGTAAAAACATCCATATAAAGTAGCTGGAGAGACATTGTTGTCAAGCAGATGCAAATGATAAAGCTCTACTTGGAAAGCTATGTACAGATGGAACGGTTAAATGGTATTACCGTCAAGCAAGATTTGGTTTGATCTCGTTCCCAAGGTCCACCTTGGGAACGCAGACTGCTGAAGCTCTAACTTCAGGATGCAAAGCAGGAGCTTTGCGCCGCATTGGGTTCCCAAGCTGGAGCTTGGGAACCAGGAGCCCCCGAATCGTGGGCAACGCCGGATTGTCACACAGCAAACGATGGAGAGTTACATGAAGCGTCTACTGGGGAAGATCGACGAGGGGCTGCTCACTTCCGAGCAGCGTCCGATGCTGCGCTTCCTGATCATCCTCACCGCGGCTTCGACGATCGGGCTGCAGGGTTACACCATTCTTTTCAACAACTTTGCAGCCGAGATGGTGCACCTGGACGGTAGCCAGGTCGGCATGACGCAGTCGGTGCGGGAAATTCCGGGGCTACTGACGCTGCTGGTGGTCTTCGTGCTAATGTTCATGCGCGAGCACAAACTGGCCGCGCTCTCGGTGCTGCTCTTGGGGCTCGGTACCGGTATCACCGCGCTCATTCCGTCCTACGGCTGGGTGATCTTCACCACGGTAGTGATGAGCTTCGGTTTTCACTACTACGAGTCGACGAACCAGTCGCTCACGCTGCAGTACTTTTCCACCGCCGTGTCCCCCATTGTCTTTGGACGCCTCCGAGCGCTGGCAGCGGTTTCCAGCGTGGTAGCGGGTATCATGGTCTACTGCCTGAGTTCAGTGGTGCAGTACCGGGGAATGTATCTGGCTATCGGCGCGGTGGTGGTCATCGCAGGCCTTTGGGGACTTTGCCAGAACCCCACCCACTCAGGGATCGTGCCCCAGCGCAAGAAGATGATACTGCGGCGCAGGTATTCGCTCTTTTACATCCTGACCCTTCTCTCCGGGGCCAGGCGGCAGATCTTCGTAGTCTTCTCGATACTGCTATTGGTGCAGGTGTTCCATTTCACGGTGCGGGAGATGACCATCCTTTTCATCGTGAACAACATCGTCGCCTATATCCTCAACTCTTTGATAGGAAAGGCGATCAACCGTTTCGGCGAACGATTCATCTCCTCCTGCGAATACGCCGGTGTCATCGTCATCTTCCTGGTCTATGCCTTCAGCACCTCGAAATATCTGGTCATGTTCATGTACATACTGGACAACATCCTCTACAATTTCGAGGTTTCGATCCGGACCTACTTTCAGAAGGTGGCAGACCCTGCCGACATATCCTCATCCATGTCTGTAGGTTTCACCATCAATCACATAGCCGCCGTTTTCCTCCCCGCCCTGGGCGGTTACTTCTGGATGTTGGACTACCGCATCCCATTCATCGGAGGCACCGTACTGGGTGTGATTTCCCTGATCGCGGCACAGTGGATGCGGGTACCTGAGAAGGCACCGAAGGCGGAGACGTCAGCTAGTTAAAAAGGAAAATAACGAAAGGTATGGCGGTAAGTAGATACGCAGATATGACAGTAAGGAGGTGTGCTGATGTTTAAGCGAATAGACCACGTAGAGATCATTCCACGCGACTTTGAGCAGTCCATCTCATTTTACACAGAAACTTTGGGTTTCACCATGAAGCAGCGCATGACTGTGTCTGCTCCGCCCCTGGAAGAGATAGCTTATCTCGCGCTGGGTGACACAGTGCTGGAATTGATGAGAGTGAAGGACCCCACCCTTTCGGCCCCGGAGCCTTGGAGCACTGGGTACCGGATGATGGCGCTGGAGGTTGGAGACATGGACCTGGCGCTGTTATACCTGGCTGGAAAAGGGATCGAGCCGACCTGGGGGCCGGTTACGCTGGGGCCATCGAAGAAAGCGGAAATCCACGATCCGGACGGGCTGCCGATCGAACTGAGGCAGTGGTAACTGCAGCAACAACTATAAAAACTGGAGGTTATGCAGATGATCCCTGACAAGATGAAAGAAGTGATGAAGCATGAAGGTGTGGTCGCCATTGCGACGCAAGGCGAAGACGGGCCGCATCTGGTAAATACCTGGAACAGCTACCTGGCGATAGACGCCGACGGGAGACTGCTGATTCCCGCGGGATACATGCATGTGACCGAAAAGAACGTGGTCCGCAACCCGAAGGTGCTGCTGACCCTGGGGAGCCGCGAGGTGCAGGGGGCGCACGGCCCCGGAACCGGGTTCCTGGTCGAAGGGAACGCACGGTTCATAACTTCCGGCCCGGTTTTCGAGACCACCAAGAGCACCTTCCCCTGGGCCAGAGGTGTGCTGGAGATTACCGTATCCAATGTGACACAGACGCTGTAGCGACTGGCGGCTAAGTTCCCCCTCCCCTTGCGGGAGGGGGCTAGGGGGTGGGGGTAGATGCCACGGTAGCGCAGATGGAAGCTTCACCCTCCCCCCCGGCCCCCTCCCGTCAAGGGAGGGGGAGACAGGGCCCCTGGCGATTCACCCTCCCCCCTGCATTCTTCTTCTTTGCGGCCCGATTACCGCCTGAGGCTCCCGCGCCGCATCCTTCCCGGTTTCCAGCAGCGCATACCTGAGACAGATAGCACCGAGCGTGGTGAGGACGCCGCTAGCTTTCCTTCGGGCAGTGGACTTGGCAGGGATGAGGTCCAGCACCACACCTGCCACCAGCGCCACTTTCGCCGCGTTCCAAAGTAGCCCTCCCCTCCCCTTTTCGACGCCGTAGACCGCCTCCTTGTTCGTCGGAGTACGCCGTTCCATGGCCACCATGGCGGCTGCTTCCCCAACCTTGCCTACCATGCCGAAACGCTGCACCACCTTTTCCTCGTGCTGGTTCAAGGGGCGCAACTCCAAGGCGCCGGCGGTGCTAGCTATTGCGGAGGCGATGAAAAGCGGGGGGAGCAGGCGGCGCTTTTCCAGCCAAAGAGGGTTCGCCGTGTTGCCCAAGAGCACCCCGGTGTAGCCTGCGACCATGACACCGCCAAAGGCGGTTCCGTAACGCACCGAGCTCGGCGCCTTCTTGCCTAAGAGCAGCGACAGAGTCGCCAACATCCCGGTTCCCGCCAGGGACCAGGAACCGACGCTCATGGGGGAGGAGGGACGAAAGACGCGCAGCATGTTCAGAAAGCGGGTCATCTTTCCCAGGTCCCAGGTCAAAAGCGCCGGGCCGACGGTCACACCGGCGCAGGCGAGCAGGCGACACCAGGAGGCCAAAGCGTCGAACCTGCGCTTCCCCGGGAGCGCCGCTGCCAGGACCGCGCAGCCTCCGGCGACGCCTCCCAGATAGAAGTACGCCGGAACCGACCAGATCCAGACCGGCTCCTTCAGAAGCGGGAGACGGTAGTAGTCGGGAGGGCTCTCGGCCGGTCGCGAGGAAACCTGCCGCCACAATGGGACAATGGACCCCGCGTCCGGTTCCGCCTGCTTTACCCGCTGCTGCGCCCCCTCCCCCGTGAGCATCGCCAAATCCGGGTCCATCTCCCTTCCGATCTTCAAGCCACTGGTCAGAGCTTGGCTCATTTTTTCCCTCCTTCCACGAATCGAACCGCAGCCACCGCGGCAGCGACCATGCCTGCCGCCGCCACACCCATCGTCCCCCACGAAGCCCCTACTCCCTTGGTCGGCACGGTCGGTTTGGGAGGGAGGTTGTACGCCTCGGGACGATCCAGCAGCAGGAAAAAGGCGTGCAGCCCCTCGGTGCCGGGCTGGTCGTCGTCCGTCATCCCGTAAAGGTACGCCTCGTGGACCCCGCGGCTATGCAGCAGCTCCAGGCGTTTGCGGGCTATCTCTCGCAGTTCGTCGAGTTTTCCGAAGGTGATGGAATCGGTGGGACAGGCCTTGGCGCAGGCGGGCTCCCCTCCGGCTTTCTGGCGGTCGTAGCACAAGGTGCATTTCCAGGCGCGGCCGTCGTCCTCGCGGCGGTTGATCACCCCGAAGGGGCAGCAGACCACGCAGTAGCCGCAGCCGTTGCAGACGTCGGGTTGCACGTACACGCTCTCGAACTCGGTGCGGACGATGGCGCCAGTCGGGCAGGCCTCCAGGCATCCGGCGCGTTCGCAGTGCTTGCAGACGTCGGACATGAGCAGCCAGGAGAAGGGGCGCGCCGTTATCTGGCCGCTTAACTGCAGGGAGCGCTCCACGAAGGCCACATGCCGCCAGGTGGTGGCTTCAAGGTGGATGGTGTTGTCGTAGGATCGCCCGCTGAAGAAGTTGCCGTCCGCTGGGAGCTGGTTCCACTGCTTGCAGGCGACCTCGCAGGCCTTGCAGCCGATGCAGACACTCGTATCGGTGAAGAAACCGGTAGCTGTCATGTCAGGCCTCCTCCGTCAATTCGGTTTTTCCTGCCTTAAGGCCGTGCCTTCCTTCGGGTTTATCCTGAACCGGGGGTTGGTCGCGTTTGGGGCCGTCCGAGTCCGGCTCGTTAAGGGGGCCACCGGCCGCGGCACGTCTATCGCTTCGTTTGCGGCCGGCGATGACCTGTACCGAGAAAGCCTTCGACTCCTCTATGCTGACGTTGGGGTCGGCGATGAAGGCGGTGAGTTCGTTGGCGGCGTCTCCCCTGGAGCGCCCGACGTAGCTCCAGTGATAGGGGATTCCCACCGTATGCAGCGTGGTGCCGTTCTGCACGTAGGGTTGCATCCGTTCGGTCACCAGCACCCGTGCCTCGATTTCCCCCCGCATGGTGCTGATCGTGGCCCAGCCACCGTTTTTGAGCCCCCTCAGTTCGGCCAGTTCCGGAGAGACTTCGATGAACATCTCGGGCTGCAGCTCGCAAAGCCAGGGGAGCCAGCGGCTCATCCCTCCTGCGGTGTGGTGCTCGGTGAGCCGGTAGGTCGTGGCGATGAAGGGATAGCGCGAGTCTCCCCATGCCTTGTGATAGGGGTTGTCGCGCCGCACCCATTCCATGCGCGCGGGGTTGCATTGCTGGCTGTAAAGCGGGTTTTTGAGCACGGATTCTTCGGGCTCGTAATGGGTCGGGAGCGGGCCGTCCAGAAGGCCGCTCGGGTCGTAGAGCCATCCCTTCCCTTCCGCCTGCATGATGAAGGGATCTATCCCGGAGAGGGTGTCTATCCCCTTGGCGTCGGGACCTGGGCGGTAGTCGGGCGGGCGGTTGACGATGAAGTCAGGGGTGTCGTAGCCGGTCCACTTCTTTTGCTCCTCGTCCCACCAGACGTACTTCTTGCGCTCCGACCACGGTTTCCCTTCCAGGTCGGCGGAAGCCCTGTTGTAGAGGAGGCGCCGGTTGTCGGGCCAGGCCCATCCCCACTCCTGCGCGACCCAGTTCTGTTCGCTCGCCGGCTTGCGCCGGGCCGGCTGATTCACGCCGTCTTTGTAACAGCCGCAGTAGATCCAGCAGCCGCAGATAGTGGTGCCGTCGCTTTTCAGCTCCTTGTAGCCGGAGATGTATTTCTGTTCGCTGGAATCGTAGCCGTTGATCTCCGCCAGCACCCTTTCGGCCTCCGGCTCTTCTATCGCCCCCTTGCTCCCGTAATCCCAGGTGAGGTCGCGAATGGCGCGGTCCTTGGAGTCGGGAGAGTCGCGGTAGAGCTCCTTGAGCCGCC
Source organism: Citrifermentans bemidjiense Bem (assembly GCF_000020725.1). Taxonomy (NCBI): domain Bacteria; kingdom Pseudomonadati; phylum Thermodesulfobacteriota; class Desulfuromonadia; order Geobacterales; family Geobacteraceae; genus Citrifermentans; species Citrifermentans bemidjiense. The sequence goes on from NC_011146.1 coordinate 2,540,784, forward strand.
GCCCCAGGTGCCAGATGAAGTGCAGATCGGAGCGGCAATCCCCCGGCGGCTCCACCGCCTTGTGCCGCCACTGCAGCAGCCGTTGCGTGTTGGTGAAGGTCCCTTCCTTCTCGGTATGGGCCGCGCAGGGGAAGAAGAAGACCTCGGTGGCGATGTCGGTTGTCTTGATCTCTCCAGAGGCAATTTCCGGTGCCTCACGCCAGAACTCGGCCGTCTCGGTCGGGGCGAAATCGTTCACCACCAGCCATTTCAAATTCCGCAGACCCTTGCGCTGCAGCGCCGTGTTCATGGAACCGACCGCCGGGTTCTCTCCCATCACGAAATACCCCTGCACCATGCCGTCGGCCATGGCGGCGACGGTGACCATGTGGGAATGGTCGCCGGTTATGTGCGGCAGATAGTCGTAGCACCACTGGTTTTCAGCCGTGGCCGCGGGTCCGTACCAGGCCTTGAGCAAGGAGACCATG